>JBKHDR010000094.1:0-16444 GCA_046541235.1 Cyclobacteriaceae bacterium
ACCCATCAACCCATCAACCCATCAACCCATCAATGCACCCGCATCACCCGGGCATTTTCATGGCCAGCATGGAGGACAGCAAACACCTGATCGTGGTGTCGGGCTGGTACATGAACACAGCCGGTGAATTTACCAAAGGCCGGGAGTAGCCCTCCTGTTTTTCCGAAAAAGTAACAAGGCAGTTTGATGCTCTGCCCGTTTCCGAAATTGACCTTGTATCCGGGATGTACGTGTCCGGCAAGTTTGTACAGGCCTGCAGGATGGGTACTTTCATCGGGATGATGACTGAAGTAAAAGGGCGCACATTCCATAAATTCAGGAATGACTTTCAAATTACTCTCGGCATAGGCCTCTTCCGGTAAAATATCGTGGTTGCCTTTTACCAGCACAAACTCCACTTCAGGAAACTGCATGAGCAAAGCCCTGAAATCGTTCCATTCTGTATTGATGTCACTGTGGAAGAGATCTCCCAGCATCAGTACCTTTACAGGACTAAAATTAAAGATAAGCTGCCGCAGGCAATCCAGGTCGGCAGTATGCACCTGGGTAGGGATAGGAATGCCTGCTTTGCGAAAATGCCCCGCCTTGCCCAGGTGCAGGTCAGTCAGGATGAGGAAATTTTTTTCTTTCCAGTAAATGGTTTTTTCGGGCAGCAGGTACAATTGCTGCTCCCTGAGAAGGATCTTTTCGTAAGTGGCTTGCTCTCTGACTTTCATCTCAAATTTTTCCGAATTCCTGCTCAGGTGTGCTGAGCCTTTCTGCTGTTTTCAATAATCATTTAAAGCAGGCTGATACCTTTATCGTCAAGCTGTATTTTTCTTTCCTTGTAAAGTATGCCTACGGCTTTCTTGAAAGCTTTTTTACTGAGCTGCAAATGCCTCTGAATGTCTTCCGGTGAGCTCTTATCGTGCAGGGGCAGAAAACCTCCTGCCTGCTGCAGGCTTTGGAGTACAACTTCGCGGGCGTCTTTCATACCGGCTACGCCCTGTTGCTGCAGGCTCAGGTCAATGTGGCCGTCTTCACGTACTTTTTTGACAAAACCCTTCTTTTCGTCTCCTATGGAGAGAGGCTCAAACACTTCATTTTTGTAGATCAGTCCCTGGTATTGCTGGTCGATAAGGGCTTTATAGCCCAGAGGTGTCTGGTCAAAAATCAGCAGGCTGACAGGCTGGCCTTCTTCCAGGTCCTGGGCCGTTTTGCTGATGAAGGCATTGATTTTTGAGATGGCGATGACCCTTTTGGTACGGGGGTCAAGTATAACTTTAACAACGACCTTTTCTCCGGTTTGCACCGGCTTCAATTGTTCTCGGTAAGGGAGCATCAGGTCTTTTTCCAGGCCCCAGTCCAGGAAAGCGCCCACGGTAGTAACGTCTTTGACCAGCAGGCTGGCAAAATCACCTACCCTGGCCTTAGGCTGGTCGGTTACAGCCACCAGGCGGTCCTGGGAGTCGGTGTAGACAAATACCTCTACCATCTGGCCGGGCTGCATGCTTTCGGTCACATATCTTTTGGGCAGCAGGATATCACCCTCCGAAGAAGAGAGGAACATACCATGCAGGGAAGTTCTGAGTATTTCCAGTTCGTTGAAATCGCCAATTTTAAGTTTCGTCATGTATTGATAAACCCTGGAGGGATTTTCTGGTTCTGTTTAAAACAAATCAACTCCAATGTCGGCAGAAAAATTTTACAGCCAAGGAAAAACTTTATTTGACCAGGAAAAATATGATGAGGCGCTATCCTTTTTTCATAAAGCCCTCAAAGACAACCCTCATCACCCGCTGAGCCTGTACGGCAGAGCTTTGTCTTACTTCAAACTGCAGCAGTTTCAGCAGTCTATCCACGATTTTGATAAGCTTATCAACCTGGTTCCCAATAATGCCACTTACCACAGTGAAAGGGGCGTTGCCCTGCACCTGGCTGGAGATAATGAACTGGCTTTAAAAGATTTTGACAAAGCGGTAGAACTGGAGCCTGAAAATCCTTACCGCTACTCGAGCCGGGCTTACGTCAAAGACCGGGCAAAGGACTTCCAGGGTGCGGTAGACGACTACACCAAGGCTATAGAACTGGACCCTGAAGATGCCATTGCCTACAACAACCGCGGCCTGGTAGAAGAAAAACTGGGCTATGCGGAGAAAGCTAAGTATAGTTTTAATCGTGCCGATGAGCTGAACCTGCCTCCTTTGAATCCTACATCAAAGCAGGAAAATATTCGTCCTCTCAATGAGGAGGGAAGGATCGCCCCTGAGAGCAGCAGTAAAAACAGTATAAAAAATTATCTGCAGGTGATGGGCTCAGTATTTACCTCCCGGCAAAACCTGAAAGAGTTTTTTGACTTTGTGGGAAACAAATTCAGGCGTAGTTAATTTATCAGGAACGTTAGTTAAACCCAGGTAAACATGTTCGGATTATTTAAGAAAAAAACAGAATTAGAAAAACTGCAGGAAAAATATAAAAAGTTGCTGGCCGAGTCGCACAGCCTATCACAACGCGACCGTAAGGCTGGCGATATGAAGATGGCCGAGGCCGAAGAAGTGGCTAAGCAGATAGATGAACTCAGAGCGAGGCAAAAGTAGCCTGGCTTTTTTGTCGGATGGTTACAGAACCATTCGGTATCTGATCGGTTGAGGAAATAGATCCATCTTTTTTAGCTATGGCCAAAAACAATACTTTTTCTCTGATCAAAGAGTCATATCAGGCCTGGCAGGATGATGAGGCCTTTCGTCAAAGTGCCGTCATTGCCTATTACAGCATATTTTCGCTTCCTGCCCTGATCATCATCGTAGTGCATGTGGCCGGATTTTTCTTTGGGCAGGATGCTGTGCAGGGGCAGATCAGTCAGCAGATCGGCGAAATGATTGGGAAGGAGTCGGCAGAGCAAGTGCAGACCATGGTGGCGAATGCCAGCCAGCAAGGCAATTCTACCATTGCCATTATTATCGGTGTGGGCACTCTCATTTTTGGTGCCACCGGTCTGTTTTACCAGCTGCAGCAGTCACTCAACAAGGTATGGGATGTGGAACCCAGGCCGGAAGCAGGGGTTAAAAAAGTAATACTTGACCGAGCTTCTTCATTGGGTATTGTGCTGGCGTTGGGTTTTTTGTTGCTTATTTCGCTGATACTTACCACCATCATCTCCACCCTCAGCAACTGGATTGAGCAGCAGTTTCCCAGCTATTTTGTTTCCCTCTTCTTCATCGTCAGCGAACTGCTTTCTCTCGGACTGATTACTGTGTTATTTGCGATTATTTACAAGGTACTGCCGGATGTCAGGATTCCCTGGAAGATGGTATGGATAGGGGCTTTTGTGACGGCTGTGCTGTTTACCATAGGAAAATTTCTCCTGGGATTTTATTTTGGCAAAGCCGACCCTGCTTCCACTTTCGGTGCCGCAGGCTCACTGATCCTTATCCTGTTGTGGGTAAATTACTCAGGTCTGATCTTCCTGTTTGGTGCTGAATTTACCAAGGTTTATGCTCGTTATAAGGGTGCAGATATCCGGGTTTCTCAGCACGCCCAGCATACGGCAGCGTATAAATATCATAAAGAAAGAGAAGAGGTATCTGCCGGAGAATAGATTACAATGTGAATATGAGACTTAGTGTAAAAGAAAAACCTAATTGTGAGTTAGGTTTTTCTTATGAGATGAGAAGTTTATTGAATTTTAGATACTCTGATAACCTCAGATTTTCGGTTTTTAAATTCTAGCTGTAAAAAATATATACCAGAACTTGCTCTGGAATCGCTAAGATCAAAATCTATATATCTTGGGCTCCTTTCCTTGTAGCTTATCTTATAAGTGCGGCCTAAAATATCAACCATCCTGGCCGTTCTAATTTCGCCGCTTTTTTCTCCTAAATCAAGCAAAAAGTTCTTTTGGACTTCATTTGGAAAAATAACAGGCGAGGATGCATATTCATCATTACCAGAAAGTGCCATCCGAGCGCTAGGGTCTTCAACTTGCCTGTTTACCTTACCGTTCCAGCCCAAATCATCAAATAAAGCCAGTACCAGGGGTCCGGGATCAGTGACAGCGAAGCCACTAGATAGGAAAGGAACCATTAATCCCTCAGGTGTTCTGGTATAGGTGACAAAGTCCTGATGAGAGTAACTGGAACCCGGCAACCAAGTGTCGGTAAGGCCGGGAATGTCACCAAAAATTTCAGAATCTAAGGTAGTGAACGTTTTCAGTCCTTTACCCTTGGTTGCGCCATTAATTCGGGGACCGCGGGCCAGAATAGGACCAGTCAGAAGCGCTTCGCCCAGCTCTGTGGAGAAGTTTTCAAATTTATTTTCTTTAATCAGTTGCTTACCATTGCGATCAAGCATCAGGCGGTCATAAATAGAAGGATAAAAAACCCCGTTTTCATCAGGGATTCCAAATCCCCAGTTTCCAATATTAGTTTCATTATCCACCCCCATAGAACCAAAGTAGCCTAATCCATGACAGAGTTCATGCAATACGACCGTACGAAAATCAAAGTCTCCGACAGGTGTGTTGGCATCGGTTCCAAAATACCAGTTAGGAAAAAGTGTGTTAAAACGGGCAATAATATCAAACTGCCCTGGTGAAAGGTCAGATCCTGACAGCTTGTCGGCCAGAGCATTACCGTACCACGTCTCTCGTTCGGCACCTACAAAGTCGCGATAAATTAAGGTGGTTCCAGCTGATCCCAGTGTATTGGGGCCTAGTTCCTGAAAAACCAGTGCTACGTTTATTGGCACATCAGACTGAATACTGGACTCCCAAATATCTACTGCAGAAGCAAAGGCAGCAGAAGCTTCCTCAGCTTGTGGGTAACCTTCCAGGGTGAAGTCAAAGACGGTGATGTTGATAGTAGCATTACTATTTCCATCTTTCTTTGTGCTCCATTTAGCATTCTCAAAACGCGCATTTTCGGAGGAAAGATGATGTTCTTTAGCTACATCGTCATGGGCATGTAAGGTGCAGTGAATCCTGCCATCTTCACCCAGTGTGAGCTGACTCACAACGCCCGGTGCCTTCTCTATTTCTTGGGCGAAAGAGATGACACATACAAAAAGCAGAGCACTTAATAAATACAGTACTCTTTTTACATCGTAAACATTAACCATAGTTTAGATCATTTGGTAGTAAATGGATGATTAGCTATTTAAAATAAGCTATTTTTCTAAACTATTTTCAGAAATGTACAATAAGCCAAAATTTAATTTTAGCTTATTTTAATAATCATTTTTTACTGCCAAATAATTATATTCCAAAGAATATTTTTAATACCCCGCTGCCTGCCCATCTTTCCTGGACTCCGAGGCACCGTAGTATACCTTGTTTTTGGCATCGTACATAATTGCCTGGTAACCGCCGTAGGTGCCGCCGGTCTGTACATTGTGCCTTTTGTTGCGTACCAGTTCCAATACAGTTTCTGCCGGGAAACCGGTTTCCAGATATACTGTACCTCCATCGGCGGCCATATCCTCTCCGGTGGGGCTGGATGAGCCTTCGTGGCGAATGCGGGGCGCATCTCCGGCTTCCTGCAGGTTCATACCAAAATCAACCATATTGACGATGATCTGGGTATGTCCCTGGGGCTGCATATCGCCACCCATCAGGCCAAAGCTGATGTAGGGCTCGCCATCCTTGGTAACAAAAGCAGGAATGATGGTATTGAAAGGTCGTTTACCGGGTTCATAGACGTTGTAATGGCCTTCTTCCAGGGAAAAAAGCTCACCTCTGTCCTGCAGGATGAAACCCAGTCCGGGAGGGCACATGCCGGAACCCATGCCGCGGTAATTGCTCTGAATGAGTGAAACCATATTGCCATCTTTATCGGCTACGGTCAGGTAAATGGTGTCTCCGTCTTTGAGGTTACCGGGTTCATAATGGCGGGCTGCCTGGTCCTGATCAATCAGCTGGCGTCTTTCTTCTGCATAAGCCTTGGAAATGAGCGTTTCTACCGGAATGTCAGCAAAATCAGGGTCTGCATAAAATTTGGCCCGGTCTTCAAAAGCCAGCTTTTTGGCCTCTACAAAAAGATGGACATATTCAGGACTGTTGTAGCTCATCTTACTTAGGTCATAGCCTTCCAGGATGTTGAGCATCTGCAAAGCAGCAATGCCCTGACCGTTAGGCGGCAGTTCCCACACATCATAACCCCGATAATTAGTACTGACAGGCTCTACCCACTCGCCCTTATGATTGGCCAGGTCCTCGTAAGACAGAAAGCCACCCTGTTCTTTCATAAAATCGGCGATGGTGCGGGCAATGTCCCCTTTGTAAAAAGCATCCCGGCCTCCTTGGGCGATCTTTTCCAGGGTATTGGCCAGGTAAGGATTTTTGAAAATCTCACCTTTGGCAGGCGGCTCGCCTCCCGGCATATACACCTCGGCCACGTTGGGGAATTGTGACAGGTAGCGGGCGCCTCCTGCCCAGTAGTAGGCAATCAGTTCAGATAATGGAAACCCCTCCCGAGCGTAGCTGATAGCGGGAGCCAGCAGTTCGTCCATAGGTTTGGAGCCAAAACGCTCATGCAGCATAAACCAGCCATCTACGCAACCGGGTACTGATACGGGTAGCGGACCGTGAGAAGGTATTTTTGTCATGCCCTGCTCCTTGAAATAGTCCAGTGTGAGGCTCATGGGAGAGCGGCCGCTGCCGTTGAGGCCGTAAAGTTTTTTGGTTTCATTGTCCCAGACGATAGCGAAGAGGTCGCCGCCTACGCCGTTGCCGGTGGGCTCCATCAGCCCGATGGTGGCATTGGCTGCAATAGCTGCGTCTATGGCATTGCCTCCGGCTTTGAGGATATCCAGGGCTACCTGTGTAGCCAGCGGCTGGCTGGTAGCTGCCATGCCGTTCCGTGCGATGACTTCCGAACGGGTAGCAAAGGGCAGGCCGGTGAGCCGGTCCTGTGCCATCAGTATCACAGGGGTAAGGATAAAAATAACAGCTAAAAGTTTTTCCATGATGATCTTTAGGTTAGGTTCAAACCACAATATAAGAGATAATCATGAATGTAGGTACAGCTAAATATAAAATGGCTTGGTCTTATTTGAGTTCTGTCTAATCTTGAAAAACTTTTCAGCTGACCGGCATAACCTTAGCAGTTGAGCTTGCTTCTACTTTGTAAAAAGACAAACCCGGTGGTAAACCGGGTTTGGGCTTAACGTGTGGTATACTGATGGCGGTTGAAGAGGCGTCTGAATTTCCGGTCTTTCAAAGCAGAGATAGGTTCAGAACAGCGTTCAACTTTAACTTCGTTGAGCTGCAAGCTTTCAGGAACCAGATGGATGACTGCGCCTTCTTTGTCAGTAAATAAGTCGTGGGTATATGGGATGAATGTTGTCATGGCTATTTAAATTTTTGGGTTATCAATATCAATGTTCTTTTATGCCGGTATATAGCCAAGCGCTGTGCCAAAACCTAAAAAGTGCCTGTAAATAGCCTAAAGCCATTTTTTGCTGCTCCCGGCTGTACGAATACGGACATTCGCTGTGCAATGGTGTACAGGGCGGCTGCTCTCCTTTTGTTTATACCTGACGAAATTTTTTTATTTGCCGCCTTGAATTAGGTTTTTTTACTGCGAAGCTGATCAAACGCCAAATCAATTGCTGTTAACCTTTATCATTATTTACCTTTTCATTACCCTTTTGATCGGGGGCTTCACTTCCCGCTTTATTTCCACTTCGGATGATTATGTGCTGGCCGGCCGAAAGCTGCCCCTGGTGCTGGCCACCTCGGCTCTCTTTGCCACCTGGTTTGGCTCCGAAACTATCCTGGGTGCTTCCTCCGAGTTTGTGGCACATGGCCTAATCGGTGTGATAGAGGACCCTTTTGGTGCAGCCCTCTGCCTTTTTCTGGTCGGCCTGCTGGTGGCCCGGCCTTTGTACAAGCTAAAGATTCTGACTTTCTGCGATTTTTACCGCGACCGCTACGGCAAGCGTACCGAAATCCTGACCAGCCTGTGCATGGTACCTTCCTACTTCGGCTGGATTGCTGCCCAGCTGGTGGCTTTGGGAATCATTTTCAACTCAGTAGCGGGTATTTCTATTTCTGCGGGTATCATCATTGGGGCATTGGCGGTGATGATCTACACCTACATTGGCGGTATGTGGGCCATTTCCGTCACCGATTTCCTGCAGTCAATCATTATCATAGCCGGCCTGATCTACCTGGCCAGCGATCTTTTCAGCGCAGCCGGTGGTTTGGAACAGGTCATCAGCCGGACACCAGAGGATTTTTTTCGCTTTCTTCCTGAGCCTGAACTGGATGCCTCCGTTGAATACTTTGCTGCCTGGATCACCATTGGGCTAGGATCTATCGCCCAGCAGGATATTTTCCAGCGGGTGATGGCGGCCCGCTCTTCCAGGGTAGCAGTCAGGTCATCCTACCTGGCAGGTTTTCTCTACCTGACGGTGGGTTTTATTCCTCTGCTTATTGGACTGGCAGCCTCTCAGGTGTATCCTGAGGTGTTGGGCAGCCTTACCGATACCCAGCTGATGCTGCCCACGGTGGTACTGGAACATGCCAGCCTGGGCGTACAGGTGCTGTTCTTCGGCGCCTTGCTTTCGGCCATCATGAGTACCACCAGCGGGGCTATCCTGGCACCGGCCTCTATCCTGGCCGAGAACCTGATCAGGCCTTACCTCAAAGACCAGAGTGACCGTAACCTGCTGCGTTACCTGCGCTTTTCGGTGGTGCTGATCGCCGTAGCAGCAGTGATTATGGCCAACATACAGAGCAATATTTATGATCTGGTAGCCCAGTCTTCCGCGCTGAGCCTGGTGTCACTTTTTGTGCCTCTGATGGCTGGGCTCTACTGGAAAAAGGCCACCGAACTGGGGGCTATTCTTTCCATCGTATCAGGCATGATGGTGTGGATCTTCTTTGAAATGAGCGAAACAGATATTCCCAGCCTCCTGCCGGGGTTCATGGCCAGTATCATTGGTATGATCGTAGGAAACCTGATTATTCAGTACCAGGGTGAACAAAAAAAATCTCCGGAAAAAATCCGGAGATCATAGCTGGCTTGGCAGTGCAGGCCAGAGGTCCGCGGGATAGCTACCCCCCTTCTGGGGCAGAGCGGCTGATAAGATTTTCATTCTAAAACCTTAAAAAACCACCCCCCAAAACCCAACTTTAACTCTCAGGCTCAGCCTTCAGATGTTTGTCCAGGAAGTCGGTGTACTGCTGGTACAGTAACACATAGCTCTGCCCATTGTAAGCCACCCCATGCGCTCCAGGAGGATATATACGCAATTCATGGTCTTTACCGGCATCAATGAGCGCTTTGACAAACTGAAATGTGTTCTGTGCATGCACATTCTCGTCCATCATGGAGTGGGCAATGAAAAGCTTTGCCTGCGCATCGGCAGCATGCGTAGTGGCGGCAGATTCAACATAGCCTTCTTCATTATCTTCCAGCAGGCCCATGTAGCGCTCGGCGTAGATGCTGTCGTACAGGCGCCAGTCGGTGACGGGAGCCCCGATGATGGCCGCCTTAAAGATGCCGGGACGATACACCGAGGTAAAGCTGGCCATGTAGCCTCCGTAGCTGTGGCCGCGTATAGCCATGTTGGCGGCATCTATCCAGGGTTTTTCGCCCAGGTAGTTGGCAGTAGCCACAAAATCAGCACTCTCCACTTTGCCTAGCTGCTTATACACTACTTTCTCAAAGTCTCGTCCGTAGCCTCCGCTACCCCGGTTATTGACGCTGGCCACCACATAGCCCTGCTGCGCCAGATACTGCTCCCAGCCGTTGACGCCAAATTCGTTGTAAACCGACTGAGCACCAGGTCCGCCGTAAATATTGAGCACCAGAGGGTATTGCTTGCTCTCATCAAAATCTTTAGGCTTGACCAGGTAGCCATCCAGTTCTACTCCTTCGGGCGTAGTGAATTCAAAAAGCTCGCGCGGGCTGTAGAAGTGCTGGCTGATGTATTCTTTTACAGACTCATTGGTCACAAAGCTTTCCAGCATTTTTCCCTGGTCGTTGTACAGGGCTATCTGTACGGGTGTGTTCACATTGGAGTAGCGGTCAATGTAATAGTCACCATCAGGCGACATATTGATGTAGTGCCGCCCCTCTGCCTGGGTGATCTTACGTTTTTTCTTTCCGTCGTAACGCACCGAATAGAGTTGTCTTTCCAGGGGTGAGTCTTCGGTAGAAGAATAGTAGATCGTCTTGTCATCGGCATCTACGGCATGCACGATCACCACTTCCCAGTCGCCATCAGTGACCTGGTTGAGCAGCTTGCCCTCATAGTTGTAGCGGTAAATGTGGCTGTAGCCATCGCGGTCAGAAATCCAGAAAAATTCGTCGTTTTCTTCCGGAAAAAAGAAGAGGTCCATGATGCCGGCGAAAAAGTCAAAGGTATCTATCCAGGCATCGGCCTGTTCTTCCATGATCATTTGGCTGCTGCCGTCGGCCTGGGTGAAGTACAGTTTGAGATGCGTCTGAGCCCGGTTGAGGTGCACCACCGCCAGTTGTCCTTCCTCAGAAGTCCAGTAAATGCGGGGGATGTAGCCACCTTCCAGGGGTACGTCTACCCACTCTTTGCTATTAGCTTCCAGGTCAATGATGCCCACCTTGACGTCGGGGTTGGTATCGCCTACTTTAGGGTAGGGGATTTTCTGGTATTCAGGGTGCTGCGACTGGTAATCGGAAATCTGGTAGATGGGCACATCTGTTTCGTCCGACTGCCAGTAGGCGATGTAGCGGCTGTCGGGCGACCACTTCCAGGCCTGCACCAGGCCGAATTCTTCCTCGTAAGCCCAGCCAAAGCGCCCGTTGTACACCTGCTCGCGGGCATCATCAGTGAGCTGGGTAGCTTCACCGGTATTAAAATCGTACACAAAGAGGTTGCCTTCTTTGCCATAACCCACTTTGCTGCCGTCGGGAGATATTTCGGCAGTAAAGGCATCTTCGGCCACCAGTTCAAGGGTTTTGTCGACTATAGAATAGTAATAATAATCCGCGTTACCGGAATGCCGCCAGATAGGCTCAAAATTGGTCTGAAAAAGCAGGTATTGGCCATCTTTAGAAAACTGGAAGGAACGGTAGCGGAAAGGCTGGGTTGTACCGGGAAAGGTCATGTTGCTTCCGTTAAATACAACCGTCTCTTGCTGGGTATCTGGATCGTAGGTTTTGATCAGTTGTGCCCCGTCTTCACCTGATTCAATAAATGAAAAGGCCTCCCCACCCTCCAGCCAGTTGATGCTCTGCGGCCCGGTATCACCTATCAGTTTGCTGGCCGAAAAGAGCGCTTCCCGCAAATCAGTATAGGTATTTTCCTGGGCGTATAGTACTTTTTTTAGAGGAAACCCAAAAAATAGCAGGGTAATGAAGAGGATTTTTAGTGAATTCTTGTTGTGCATGCAATCATTGATTAGGTCTGAATAATAAGCTAAGTTCTACGTTGAAAAACTGTGATGAACCTTTAATAATTTCGGACTGGCAGTCAAAGATGAATATTTTTGCTATTTTTAAAAATTCACTAATTGTTTATCGGATGAAAATCAAAAGTTTAATTTTAGTCATGTTCTTCTGCTGGTCGGCAGGAGCAGCCTTCGCTACTGACCCGCCTTCAGATACCACCAAAAAAGCTCCTGAAAACTGGTTTAACCTGAGTCCTGAGAAGTATTTTGTGCAGGGAGTAAGCACAGACCAGGCCTATGAACTGCTCAAAGGCAAAAAATCTGAAAAGGTCATTGTTGCCGTCATTGATTCAGGTGTGGATATAGAGCATGAAGACCTGCAGGGAAAGATATGGATTAATGAAGATGAGATTCCCGGCAATGGGAAAGATGATGATAATAACGGCTACGTAGACGACGTGAACGGCTGGAACTTCATCGGAGGCGCCGATGGCAGCCATGTAGATAAAGATACTTATGAGATCACCCGCGAATATGCGAGGTTAAAAGACAAGTACCAGGATGTGAGCCTGGAAGATATTCCCAAGAAAGAAAGAGCTTATTACGAGGAAATCATGAACGAACTGGAGAAGAGAAGGGCTGAAATGGAACAGCAGTACAACGACTTCAGCTTTTTTGCCGAAAACTACCTGCGTTCTGCCAAGTTGCTGGAGGCTTACCTGGATGTGGAGGAAGTAACAGCCGACATGCTTTCTGAAATTGAAACGGAAGACCAGGTGGTACTCGCCTCCAAGTCAATCATGGAGTATGCCCTCTCACTGGATTTCTCCAGAGAAATGCTGGAAGAGTACAGCGAATATTATGATAATGCCCTAAACTACGGCTATAATCCTGAGTTTGATCCCCGCCATATTGTAGGAGATAATTATGAAGATGTTAACGAGCGCGGTTATGGCAATAATGATGTGAAAGGTCCTGATGCCAGCCACGGTACCCACGTAGCAGGTATTATCGCGGCTAACCGCTCCAACGACCTGGGTATGGAAGGCATTGCCGACAATGTGGTGATCATGCCTATACGTGCCGTTCCTGATGGTGACGAGCGCGACAAAGACATCGCCAATGCCATTTATTATGCCGTTGACAATGGAGCCAAGGTGATCAATATGAGCTTTGGTAAATCTTACTCACCCTACAAAGAGGCAGTAGACAAAGCCGTAAAATACGCTGAATCCAAAGGTGTGCTGCTGGTACATGCGGCCGGTAATGATGCCAAAAATATTGACGAGAAGGAAAGCTTCCCTACCCGCAGGTTTATGAACTCTAAAAAAGAAGCCGCCAACTGGATAGAGGTAGGCGCTTCTTCATGGAAAGGCGAAGAGGAGTTTGTAGCTGAATTCAGCAACTACGGCAAAAAGAATGTAGACGTATTTGCTCCCGGCGTTGACCTATACTCCACTGTACCCGAGCAGGGTTACAAAGCCAACAGCGGTACCTCTATGGCAGCTCCCGTGACGACAGGAATAGCAGCCCTTATCCTATCTTACTATCCTGATCTTAGCTCTGAACAGCTCAGAAAGATCATCCTGGAGTCTACTGTTAAGTTCGGGAAGCTGGAAGTAGCGGCGCCCGGTCAGGCCGGAAAGCTGGTTGAGTTTGCTGACCTGAGTCGTACCGGCGGCATCGTGAATGCTTACGAAGCGGTGAAACTGGCTGAGTCATACAAAGTAGATGTCAGGAAAAACTAAGCAAAGCTTTTGGACTTATAAGAAAGGCTGCCGGCGATGGCAGCCTTTTTTTATTAGCTGACAGGTCTTCAGGCTTCTACCAGCTCCTGGCGGTCAGTCAAGGCCTTTTGCAGTTCAAAGGGCAGGGGCGCAAATTCAGCAAAGCTGGTGCTGAAAGAAGCCCTTCCCTGGGTAATGGACTTGAGTGCGCTGCTATACCTGCCCATCTCCGAGAGGGGTACTTTAGCCCTGATGACCTGGTACTGCTTGCGGTTGTCCACGCCCGTGATCATGGCCCGGCGGGTCTGCAGGTCGGTCATCACTTCACCCATCATCTCTTCAGGCACCATGATTTCCAGCTGATTCAAAGGCTCCATCAGGCGCGGCTGGGCAATCAGGAAGGCAGCCTTGAATGCCTGTAACCCGGCGATTTTGAAGGAGATGTCGTTGGAGTCTACCGGGTGCATTTTGCCATCGTGTACCAGTACGCAGACATCCCTGACGTATGAGCCGGTAATGGGGCCATCTTCCATTTTTTCCATCACGCCCTTCAGGATGGATGGTATGAAGCGCGCATCTATTACACCGCCAACAATGCAGTTATAGAATACCAGCTTGCCGCCCCATTCCAGGTCAATCTCCTGCTTCTGACGGATGTTAAAACCTTCAGGGTCGGCCATGCCTTCCACATAGGGCATGATGGTCATGCTCACTTCGGCAAACTGACCGGCTCCACCCGACTGCTTTTTGTGCCGGTAAGAGGAGGATGCCTGGGCCTGTATAGTCTCACGGTACGAAATGCGGGGTTCTTCAAAACGAACCTGGAGTTTGTAGATATGCTCCAAACGCCATTGGGTGACAGACAAATGCAGTTCGCCCTGAGCCGAAAGTATCAGCTGTTTGAGTTCCTTGGAATAATGAATATGCAGGGTGGGGTCTTCCTCATGCAGCTCACGGATGACCTCGCTGAGTTTTTCTTCATCATTCTTGCTTCCGGCGATGATCGCCATCCGTATTTTAGGCTCAGGAAATTCCATAGGTGCCAGTTTAACCTCATGGCCAGGGGCATGCAGGGTGTGGTTGGTGCTGGTGTCTTTGAGCTTCACGGTAGCCCCGATGTCTCCAGTAGTCAGTTTGTTTATTGGATGCCTTTCCTTGCCATCCATGATAAACAACTGGTTGATGCGTTCGGTCGTGCCTGTCTGGGCGTTTACCAGGTCAATGCCGGTTTGCAGTTCGCCAGAACATACCTTGAAATAAGTGATTTTGCCCAGATAAGGCTCAATCATGGTTTTGAACACAAACAGGCTGAGCGGTTGATCAGCCTGGCATTTTAACTGGCCGCCTTCGGCAGTTTGTTCGGGTAGCATATCAGAGGCCCCCGGTGCTACATTGTCAATGAATCCCATCAGGCGGCCGCTGCCCATGTTCTGCTGTGCCGAAAGGCAGAAGACGGGAAAAATTTCATGCTTAAGCATGCCTATCCGCAGGCCTTTTCTCAGTTCATCCTCATTAAGGTTTCCTTTTTCAAAATACAACTCCATCAGCTGCTCATCGTTTACGGCTGCTTTTTCTACCAGTTCGTTGTGAAGCCGCTCCGCTCTTTCCTTTTCCTGCTCAGGAATAGGCATTTTTTCGGGCTTACCACCTTCGGCAGGAAAGCGGTACATGGTCATTTTGAGCAGGTCAATGATGGCATTAAAGCCATCACCTGGATTGAGCGGGTACTGCATCAGTGC
The DNA here is from genome assembly GCA_046541235.1 of Cyclobacteriaceae bacterium. Taxonomy (GTDB): domain Bacteria; phylum Bacteroidota; class Bacteroidia; order Cytophagales; family Cyclobacteriaceae; genus Catalinimonas. Next base: position 14,817 of record JBKHDR010000094.1, read on the forward strand.
CACGGCCTCGCCAAAACTATCGGTGAGCGAATCCAGGCTCATGTCAAAATCGGCCTTATTGTGGTCCAGCTGGTTAATGGCAATGATGGTAGGTTTGCGAAACTGGTCTACATAATTCCATATTTGCTCGGTGCCCACTTCTACGCCATATTGTGCGTTGATATTCATGACGCAGGTATCAGCCACACGTACAGAAGACACAATCTCGCCAATAAAATCATCCAGGCCAGGCGTGTCTATGATATTGATTTTGTAGCCTCTCCATTCGGTATGCAGAGGGGTGGCATAAATGGAGTTTTCTCTTTCGTGTTCAATCTCGTGAAAATCAGATACCGTGTTGTGGTTCTCCACGGTTCCTCTGCGGTTGATGAGTCCGGCTTCGAAGAGCATGGTTTCGGCCAGCGTGGTCTTACCGGACTTAGGACTGCCCAGCAGCACTACATTTTTGATGTGTTGGTTGTCGTAGACTTCCATAGCAAGGTGGGTTTAGGATGAGAAATGAAAAAAACGTAGCTAAAAGTCTCTTTAGCAGGAGTGCTTTATAAGTTACGAAATGATATTGACATTAAGTAGGATACGGGAGCGATAAGTAGCAGACAAATTGGTTCAAAAAAAAACAACTTTATGCGGCTGAGTGTCTATTAAGATAAAGAGTAAGATCATGAACAGTAACAAAAATATTAGCGGCCGAAGGTGGGGTGTCATTGTGCTTTACGTACTGACCATCCTGATGAACATCATTTCTCAGATTATTCCCTTCAACGGACAGACCAATGGTGAAGTGTCTGACATGTATCCTACGTTGATTACCCCGGCAGACTATGCCTTTTCTATCTGGGGCCTGATCTTCCTTGCCCTGGGAGTGTATGCCTATTACCAGGCTTTCAGAGCCTCACCCCAGGAAAAGCTTTATGATGAAATTGCACCCTGGCTGATGGTTGCCTTAGGGGCTACCTCAGCCTGGCTACCCGCCTTTCAGTACGAGATGATTGCGCTCAGCGTCTTGATTATGCTGATCATTCTGGGTTCTCTTGTACAGGTGAGTATCATGCTTACTGAAAACCGAAGCCTGGAAAAGAGAACGAAGGCCTGGCTGAGGGTGCCTTTTGGGCTTTACCTGGGCTGGATTTCTGTGGCTACTATTGTCAATATATCTGTCTGGGTTAAATATTCTGACTGGTACCTGCTGGGCTGGAGCGAAATTATCTGGCTGCAGGTGATGGCCACCGTAGGATTTGTGCTGGCAGTGATTATCAGCAGTAGCACCCGTAATCTTGTTTTCGCCCTGGTTTTTGTGTGGGCGTATGTGGCTATCGCTGTCAAAAACTATTACAACAACACCATTTTGCAGTATGTGCTGGGAGCTGCTATTGTTCTGCTTATTGTAGTGCTGGGTATGCTGCTTAAACAATTCAGAAGAAAGAAGGTGATGGTCTGACCCATCATCGGCTACTAATCTTATGCAGGATGACTGCTAAATTTGATGCCGCCCGGATTTTTAAAGATTGACCACTCAAAACTTCATGCTAAAAAAAAAGCGCTTCTTCCCCCGGGAAGAAGCGCCTTTTAATTATCAGTGAGGTACAACCCTTTTACCTGCTGAGTTCGAGGTAGCCGGTTTTGGGAGA
>JBKHDR010000095.1:0-16399 GCA_046541235.1 Cyclobacteriaceae bacterium
TTGATCACTTCCACCTGTTTGAGATCTATGGGAGGAATCTGCATGATGCTCAGGCCTCCGGCAAAACCAGCATAGAGTGGAAATCCATCCCTGAGCAGTTGGGTATACCTGCCGTCCAGTCCCTGAATGCGGATGCTCTGATTGGCCGAACTGGCTGAAGTCTGCTGCATCAGTATGCCGGTACTTTCGCGCAGCAGCATGGCAATGTTGGTGGAATTCATGACAGCTTTTTCGCCGAGTTCTTCTGCAGTGAGCACTTCAATACGGGTAGGAATGTCGTCAATGGTGCGGCTTGAGCGCGTAGCCGTAACTACTACTTCTTCCAGTTCTTCGCCTTCTTCCAGGGCTACCTGTATAGGTTCATCTGCCTGAACAGGTACTTCAAAGGTTCTTTCCTGGCTTTGGTAGCCCACATAAGAAATCACAAAATTCTGTTCCCCAGCGGGAATGTTCGTTATGGTGAGCAGCCCTGAGGTGTCTGCCACTCCGCCTTTATCAGTGCCTTCCAGTGTAGCTGTGGCTCCGGGCAGAGGCTCATCGCTGTCAGCATCCACTATCCTGAACTGAATAGTGTGCTGCGAGTAAGCAGAAGTAGCAGAGAAGATAAGCAGGGTTAAAATGAATAAGCTCATAAAAAGGGATAAGATTAAGCGGGCTTGCAAACGTCTTTTTGTTTTTTGCAGGAAATAGGATTTCTAAGGCCGGCAAAAATAGACATTTTCATCCATACTCAGACATCAAAATTTTGTGAGAATTTCTGGCCCGGCATGTGAGATTAGTATTTGTAATACGAGAAACATCACTAATTTTAGTGTTGTAAAAAATCACCTTTTATTTTTGTGTATGAAAAAAATTAAGCTGTTCCTAGGCGTCCTATTTTTTGCCCAAATGCTCCTCAATCATCCTCTCATAGCCCAGGTAAATCCTCCCAAAGCCCTCTGGCGGGTAGAAACCAGAGATGGGAATGTTTACTTCGGCCGTATAGAATCACAAAACCAGGAAGAGCTCAGGCTACAAACAGAGAACCTGGGAATAATTACCATCAAGGTAGCTGACCTCCTTTCTATGGAAGAAAGCCAGGATAAAGCGGAAGTATTTAGCTACCACCGAAATCCGCCTCGCTTTTTCCTATTAACAAACGGCTACAACCTCAAAAAAGGAGAGGGCCATTACCAGAATATCCTCATATTTTTCAGCCAGGCGAGCTATGGCTTCACTGATTATTTTTCTTTGGGCATTGGTACCGTACCGCTTTTCCTGTTTGCGGGAACTGCCAGTCCTTTCTGGATTACTCCCAAGTTTTCTATTCCTATCAAAGAAAATTCGGTCAACCTGGGTGTCGGCGGCCTGGTAGGCACCATCATCGGTGATGAGGGCAGCGGTACCGCCGGCCTTGCCTATGGTACGCTTACCCTGGGCAGCCGGAGTAAGAACCTAAGTATTGGTCTTGGTTATGGCCTGGTAGATGGTGAGCTTGCTGAGACCCCCCTTTTTACTATTGCGGGTATGTACCGCCTGGGCGAAAAATTTTATCTGATGAGCGAAAACTTTTTCGTGGTAGCAGATGGCACCAGCGTGGGCTCCTTTTCAATTGGCGGCCGTACCGTCTGGGATACGATATCGCTTGACTACGGACTAGGGGTACCTCTGGGAGAGTTGGAGACCTTTATCTTTTTTCCCTGGCTGGGTATTACCATTCCTTTCGGTTCGGCCAGGTAGATTTTACTTGATGGTTTTGTAAATTTTTGGGAATATACCGCTTGTCGGTTAAATTAAAATCTACCAACAGCCTGTAGTAAGTCGTACCTTCACTACCTGCCTAAAGAGAATAAAGTCTATGGCCTCCAACACCATCAGCCGTAGGGTATATGAATTTATGTCTCAATACCCGCCTTTTAACCTGATAAAGACTGAGCGTCTTCTGCTGCTCTCCGAACAGGTAGTGATCAGGTATTTTGAGGAAAATCAGCAAGTATTCGTTGAAGGTGAAGCTGCCGGTAAGTACATCTACCTGGTCAGAAAGGGATCTGTAGCTTTAAGCAAATCTGGCAGCCTGGTAGATATCTGTGATGAAGGCGACCTCTTTGGCGTACGCTCCATGCTTTCCGGCCTGCCTTATGTACTGACGGCTCTTACCCGGGAAGAAAGCCTGCTGTATGCCATTCCTGTTAGTTACTTTGAGCCCGAACTCAATAACAACCCGCGACTTACCCTTTTCTTTGCAGCCGGACTGGCTTCAGGGCAGTCGGTGCTCAGGGATACTTCTGCCGGACACGAGGAAAACCGGCAGCTTAGAAAACAGGCTTTATCTTTTCAGAAAGAGGAGAATACTTTTCACCTTTTTCCGGTAGATGAGGTGCTGGAGAATAAATTCTCCAAACCCCTGGTTTCCTGTACAGCCGATATCAGCATCAGGGAAGCTGCCCTCAGAATGAGCACCGCCCGGGTAGGCTCTATCCTGGTGGTAGATGCCGGGCAGCGGCCCGTAGGCATCGTTACTGATACAGACTTCAGGGAAAAGGTAGCTACCGGAGAAGTGGGGGTGGATCAGCAAATCAGTAGTATCATGAGCAGCCCGGTGGTGACCGCCCGGCCGCAGACCTCGGTGGCCGAGATTCAGATACTGATGCTGCAGAAAAAAGTACACCATATCTGCCTGACAGAAGATGGTACGGCCAACCTTCCGGCCAGAGGCATTCTTACCGACCATGACCTGCTACTGATCCAGGCTAACAATGCCAGCGTACTTATCAAGCAGATTAGCAAGGCAGACAAGGCCTCTCAACTCAGGTACATCCGAGACAAGGCAGAAAGCATGCTCCGCCAATACATGAAACAGGAGGTAGATATCAGGCTGCTGAGTGAGATCATCACGGCTGTGAATGATGCCATTATCAAAAAAGCTATTCAAATGGCAGAAGAAGCAATGGCTGCCTCAGGCGAAGAAAAACCTGAGGTGAGCTACTGCTGGCTTTCTCTGGGCAGCGAGGGAAGAAAAGAACAACTCCTTCGTACCGACCAGGATAATGCGCTGATCTACCAGGATGATAGCCATCATCCTGATCAGACCCATCAGTACTTTTTGAGACTGGCCCGGCTGGTAAACGAGATGCTGATAGAATGCGGTTTTGAAAAATGCCCGGCTGATATCATGGCTCAAAATCCAAAGTGGTGCCAGCCGATAAGTGGCTGGCAGAAACACTTTTCGCGCTGGATCAATGAACCAGATATGCAGGCGATACTCCATGCTGCCATATTTTTTGACTTCAGGCCCGCCTATGGAGATGAATCGCTGGCTGATGAGCTGTGGCATTATATAAGCCGGCAGATCAGGGAACAGGACTTGTTTATGAGATATTTTGCCAACAATGCCTTACTTAACCCCCCGCCGCTAAGCTTTTTCAGGAATTTTGTGGTAGAAAAAAGCGGAGAGCACAAAGATGAATTTGATATTAAACGCAGGGCTATGATGCCCCTGGCAGATGCCGCCCGTGTGCTTTGTTATGAGCGGGGTATCAAAAATAAGGTCAACACCAGCGAGCGCTATGAAGCACTGGCCCAATCGGATCGGCAAAGAAGCCGCATCTTTAATGATGCTTCAGCCGCATACGAATTTTTACTACAGATCAGGACATCATCAGGCCTCAGCCATGCCAGTTCAGGTCGCTATATTCAGCCCCGGGAACTTAACAAAATCCAGCGACAGAGTCTGCGTACCATTTTTGAAACCATCACCGAGGTACAGGAAATACTGAGGCATCACTTTCAGCTTGACTACCTCAGGAGATAACAGCCTTCGGGTTGGCTGATAAATTGTTCAGGTCCAATTGTTAGTTAATTTATCATCAAATTACTATTATTTATTGAGTAAATTTAGCTTCATAAAACGTATTTATCCGGCTAATCGTAACATTTCACATTATAAAATGTTGAGAAATTGTTTTACAACCAATTATTTTTTCATCTAATCCTTTTATTATGGCTCATCCTTCTAATGATTTTGACCGTCCTACCGGCACGCGCAATACTGGTGATGTTTACAGCAGAGTAGGAACTACCTGGCTCAACAAAATTTCCTGGGGTGCGATCATCGCTGGGCTCGTTATTTCTCTGGTCACCCTTTTGGTTCTCAACCTGCTGGGCGTAGGTATAGGGCTCGCCGCTATTGACCCGGCAACCGAACAGAACCCTATGTCGGGCCTGGGTACCGGCGCCATCATCTGGTGGGTGATCAGCAACCTGATTGCTATTTTTGCCGGGGCATTTATTGCAGCCAAGCTTGCGGGCATCCCGATAGGTTCGCTGGGTATGATACACGGTGTGCTTTCATGGTGTGCCTTTACGCTGGTCACTTTTTGGCTGCTTACTACCACTGTAGGGAGTATCATCAGCGGCGTAGGCAGTGTGATATCACAGACTCTTTCAACCGTAGGCTCCGGCATTGAAAACGTAATCAGCAACCAGGGTCAGCAAAACCAGACGGCTCAGTCGCAGAACCAGCAACAGCAGCCTAGCACGCTGAGCCTGAGCCAGGTAAGCAGCGAAGTACAGCAAATCCTCAGGCAGACAGATGATCCCGCGCTACAGCCTGACTCAATAAAAGAAACGGCACAGCAAAGTATACAAAATGCCAGGCAGGAGCTGCGGGACGAACAGATCAGTGACCAGGAAATACAATCCATGGTGCAGCAACTTCTGAATAAGTCACAGAACCTGACGCAGGAAATAAACCGGGATGATGTGGCAAATGTAGTGGCCGCCCGTACAGATCTCTCGCAGCAAGAGGCATCTAATGTCACTGATGCCGTATTCAGGAACCTGCAACAGGCGCAGCAACAGCTACAGCAGTTGCAGGCGCAGGCAAAACAGCAGGCTGAGCAAACTGCGCAAAAGACAGCTGAGGCCACCTCAAGCGCCGCTATCTGGAGCTTTGTAGCATTGCTGCTAGGAGCCATTACCGCTGTGGCCGGAGGTAAAGTAGGTACGCCCAAAACAGATGTAGTACATCAGCAGAGGGATACAGTTAACTACTAAACCGAAAAAGTATCAGCATACTAAGCCTGTCTTGTGCAGGCTTTTTTTTATGTCAGATTCTAACTGGCGAATCCAGGGGCATTTGTTAACTTCCCGTCTATGACATTCTGGCAAAAACTATTCACTAAACAAGCCGAACAACCTGAATTTGTAAAGCAATACCTGCAGGGGTTGGAGAAGGCTTTTGAGCCTCATATGCCTATCAGTAAGATTCGCTTTGTGGTGATAGATACTGAAACCAATGGACTGGACCCAAAAAAGGCCGAGCTGCTGAGCTTTGGCGGCATAGGGGTGCAAGCTTCAGGCATTCGTGTGGCTGACAGCCTTGAAATGACAGCCCTTGCGCCTGAAGCTCTGCTTAGTGAAGATGTAGCTGTGCATGGACTTATGCGCAAAGATGTTCAGCAGGGGCTTGCCAGCGATCAACTGGTAAAAAAGCTGATCTCTTTTATTGACCGATCTGTGCTGGTGGCGCACCATGCGGCCTTTGACCTGGCTATACTGAATGCCACCATCAAAAAGCATTATCATTTCAAAATCAAAAATCCTGTACTTGATACTGCCTACCTGGCCAAAAGGCTGGAGCATGGGGTAGCTCTAAATGAATTTGTAAAAGCAGAAGATTACAGCCTTGATAAGCTCTGCGAACGATACGGAATAGCTAAAGACGACCGTCATACGGCTGCCGGAGATGCACTGATTACCGCAGAACTGCTGCTTGTACTGCTGAGCCAGGCCCAAAAAAGCGGTATTCATACCTTCTCCGAACTTTTGAAATAAGCTTAGGGTAAAAAAAAGGAAAGCTTCTCGCTTTCCAAATTACCTGATTAAGGTTTGCTTCAAAAGCAACAAACCTTTTAGAAATGTACGTAGGATTTTTTCTTCTTGGCCTGCTTGATGGATTTCTGACTTCTTTTGGCATATTCATCAATGACATCTCCCAGGTTGTTGAGTAGTGAATAAATAGCCTCGTTTACGGTCTTCTCCATGTCGGAGCGGAACTTACCGCTTTCCTTATTAAACCTGATGCGGGTTTTGGCTCTCTTTTCGGGTGCATTCAGATTGATGGCTAAAATTCCCGCTATTGCACCTACCACCAATACAGTCAAAAGTCTCATAGTTAAAAAGTTAAGTTAAAAATGAAGATTAAAATGAACCTGCCTGCATCATAAATAGAAAACCAGGCTTATACCTTTTTTCAACTTAAGAATGAATAAAAGGTTTCCTTTTTGGAACTTGAAATGGCTAAATAAGGTAATAATCCTGAACCTTAGACTCTTTTTTCTGTCAATTATGAAAGCTATATCAACTGCCAAAAGTATACGTCAGCTCCGGGTGGTGGCCATCATGGAGGGAATTTCTTACCTGCTGCTTCTGCTGGTAACCATGCCGCTTAAATACCTTGCGGACCTGCCCGGACCTAATATGATGGTAGGCTACGCCCACGGACTACTCTTTATCTGGTACATTGGCCTGGTGGCTTATGTCGCTTTTAAATACCGCTGGCCCTTCCGCTATACTTTGGCAGCCCTGCTGGCATCCGTCATTCCAGTTGCCACTTTCTATATTGACAGTAAGCTGTTGAAAAAAATGGTTTAGGCAGACTGATTTTTAAAAGGTAACCTGTAGAAATAGGGTTACGCAAAATCAGGTATTTTCTTTCATGTTGTAAGAAAGAAAGATCGGTAAGCCTTGATCATTTCATATTTAGAAAAACTGAAACAACAAGCTATTTTGGGTCGGTGTGGACACTGACCTTGAATGGCCAATATAGGCAGAAGCCATAGATACATTTTAATATCTATACTCCTATCCCAGGCATATTTCACCTCTTTTTATTTTTGTTGGGTATACTGTCCTGGCTTTCCTGATGGCGGATTGCTTCTTCCTTCTCATCTAAATGGTATTTTTTTCTCCTTTTGCGGTGCAGGTAAAACAGGATACTGGAGACGATAAGCAAAATGATGACGGCAAAAGGAATGAACATAGTAAGTTCCATAGCTTTTTCTGATGTAACCTCTATCCTTTTATAAGGTTTAAGTCTTCCTTCAGGCTGAAGATCAGAAGATATGGTTTATCTTCGTGTTTAGTTGAAGAGTCATTACATGAATAACACAGTAGAAGCCCTGCAAAACTGGCTGCTGAGCCAGCAAAAATATTTGTACCCCCTGCTGCCCGGACTTAGTCCAGGCCAGCTGATGAACCTTGACCTGAGCGAAAACAATGCTGCCCTGAAGCAGATTGATTTAACAGACACACAGGCATTTCACACATTTATCTTTGGACAGGTGCTGAATGGTAAGACGGGCATAGGTGGATTTTTTGAAAACAGAAGTATTTACCGGCGCAGCGCTCACTTTGATGGCACTGAAGCGCGTAGTCTGCACCTCGGGCTGGATATCTGGACAGAAGCAGGCACACCGCTGTTTGCTCCCTTAGACGGGGTGGTACATAGCCTGGCCGATAACCAGGGGTTTGGCAATTATGGGCCTACCCTTATCCTGGAGCATCAGTCTCCTAAGGGTAAGTTTTACAGTCTGTACGGCCACCTCATGGGTGATGTACTTGACATCTGGCAGGCAGGTGATAGCCTGTCTGCCGGAACGCAGCTGGCGCGGATCGGTAATTTTCCGGAAAACGGTCACTGGCCTCCCCATTTGCACTGGCAGGTGATGACGGATATGCTTGGATTTGAAGGTGATTTTCCGGGAGTGGCTGAACCGAGCCGTGAACAGTTTTACCGGCAATACTGCGTAGATCCCTCCCTCCTGCTCCGGCTGGATGAGGCTTAGAAATAAAGGAAAGGAGACTTTTTGGAAAAATATTATCACATACTGGGCATACATGTCAGTGCAGGCAAGGCTGAGATCAAACAGGCCTACCGACAACTGGCCAAAAAATATCATCCTGACCGCAACTCCTCACAGGATGCAGCACAGATGTTTATCAGAATTACTGAAGCCTATGAGATTCTGATAGGTGAAAGGCCTTTACCCAGGCCTGTTCAGAGTATGCGTAGGCATACTTCTTTCAGAGAGCGCAAGGCTGCCTACAATTTCAGAGCACGGTCGTACCGGCACATGTGGGAAGAGGAGCAACTCAGAAGGCGAAGAGAAGCCCGTAAAGCAGCCAGGGATCAGGCACGTAAACAATATGAAAACTTCAGGCAAAACAATGCCGCCTTTAAAAAGAGCTGGTATTACAAACCTGCCTTTTATCTGGTCAAAGCTGTCGTTTTGGCTGGCTGGTGTGTAGGACTGCTGCTTATTCTTTCTCCTCTCATCTCAACCTATTTTTTTGTAGACCATGGCAGCCAGTGGTGGAAAGGATTCTTTTGCCTGCCCCTGGTATTAGCAGGCATTATTTGCATCAGGCAAACCAGCAGGCTCAAACAGGAAGCTGCCCCCTATTTCCGATGAGGCTAAACCTATTTATCTCTATAAATTCTGATTGTGTTACCGTCATTTATCCTGTGAATTTTAGCTGAGTATTTTTGCTTCATCAGATCTACAGTACAAAAAAATAGTTGAAACAAGTAGCCTGTTGACTTGAAGCCGAATTATTACCTATGTAAGAATATGCCCGCATTGCGTAGAAAGCTTTCCGCGCAATACTTTCCTGTTAGCTTTTTACCTTAAGCCATATAACTTTTTTTGTATTGATTGAATTATCAATATATTCTCCTTAAACAAAAGAATCTTCCAAAGAAAGCATGGTTTATTTTAAAAGTTGAAAAATGCAGGGGGTAAAAATTAAAAATATCTATTTCTTACAAAACTTAAAATCTAAAACTGCGCCGGATTTTGAAGTTATATCATAAATGCTAGATTTGGAGATGAAGCATGGTATATGTTCATAGCGGTATCCGGAAATATTGGAACAGGGAAAACTACCCTGGTAAAAAAACTGTCAGAAAAGCTGTCTTATCAGGCTGAATTTGAAGCCGTAGCTGACAACCCTTATCTGGAGGACTTTTATCAGGATATGAAACGATGGGCTTTTCCCTTACAGGTATATTTTCTTGGTCATCGCTTCAGGCAGGGTCTTAAGATCAGCGAAAATAAGGGTGGTATCGTCTTGGATCGTACCATTTATGAAGATGCCCACGTTTTTGCTTATAACCTGAGAACTACCGGCCTGATGAGTGAACGTGATTACCACAACTACCACCTGCTGTATGAAACCATGCAGACGCATATCAAAGCACCTGATGTATTGGTTTATCTCAGAGGAAGTGTGGAACAGCTATTGCACAGGATTAATCAGCGCAGCGATCAGGGGGACAGAGCTTACGAAAGTAAAATTCCTGCCTCTTATCTGCAGGACCTGAATCGGTGCTACGAACGCTGGATAGGTCAGTACGATCATTCAGCTGTTATCACAATCAATATTGATGATACTGATTTATCTGAAAGTCAGCATTTTGAAAAATTAGTAAAGGACATTCAACGATATAAAGATGCGTAACTTAGAAGATTTCTACGTGAAGAATGAAGCCGGACAGCTCAAGGTTTTTGTCAGACTCAAGCCTATTGTCTTTACCGAAAATGACTTTTCATACGAAGGAACAGAGATTTTCTCTCAGGCTGGCGACTGGAAAGTGGAGACCCATGAACTTAGCTACCTGGATATTCTACAGATGTACGAAGCCGGGTTCCATACTATTGAAAGAGAGGAATATGAAAGAGCAGAAGCTTTATTAAAATTCAATCAGGAGCAGCCCCTGGAGGATTAGTTTCCTCTTTCATCTCATTTGGCTTTTCCCTGATGCCATACAGGCTTTGTTGAGAAGAATCGCGGTATTTGATCGCAAACTTTTTCAGCATCTCTGCCCTGCGGCGCAGCCGGGCAGCCTGTTTCCAGGCAGTATTCAACCGTTGATCCACGTTTTCATCTTCATCAGCGGTATTTTTATGTTGATCTGGCATGTGAGCTTCTTTTTATCAATTTACGACTTAGCTATTAAAATTACGACAGCAGCTGTTAAAAGATTTTTCCCCTCCTCATCCTTCTCTCAAAAAACATCTCCTCTGGTAGCTTTGAAAAAAATTTTACCTCTCCATGCTATATTTTTTTATGAATAGCAAGATTTGAAAAGCATGTTGTATTGTTAATTTTGCTGCCCCATTTAATAAACTTACAAGCTGGCTAAGCTGACCAAACTTTTTACATAATTGATTGCAAATGCAGCATATTGATATCATTGCCGAAGAGTTGAAGCTCAAAGCATCTCAGGTAGAAGCCACCGTCAGGCTTCTGGATGAGGGAGGTACAGTTCCTTTCATTTCGCGTTATCGCAAGGAAATGACCGGCAGCCTGGATGAAGTAGCCATTACTCAGATCCGAGACCGCACCCATCAGCTGCGGGAACTGGACAAAAGACGTGAAAGCATCCTCAAATCTATTGAAGAACAGGGTAAGCTGACCGATGAACTGGCTGCCAAGATCAATGGTGCTGAAACCATGGCTAAGCTGGAAGACCTTTACCTCCCATACAAACCCAAGCGCCGTACCAAAGCTACCATTGCCAAAGAAAAGGGACTGGAACCCCTGGCGCAGCTGATCTTTGAGCAGGAAAAAATTGACCTGCATGCCGAGGCCGGGAAGTTCGTTGATCCTGAGAAAGAAGTAAATAATGAAGAAGAAGCCCTGCAGGGTGCCCGCGATATCATTGCCGAATGGATCAATGAAGACCAGGAGGCCCGGGCGGCCATGCGTGAACTTTTTATGGAAAAGGCCATTTTTCAGAGTCGCGTAATCGGTGGTAAGGAAGAAGAAGGACAGAAATACAAGGATTATTTTGAATGGGATGAGCCGGTAAAAACTGCGCCCTCTCACCGTGTACTTGCTATGCGCCGGGGCGAAAAGGAAATGATCCTGATGCTCAATATTACTCCGCCTGAAGAAGAGGCTATCAGCCTGTTGCAAAAGAAATTTGTCAAAAGCAACCACGCTACTTCCGAGCAGGTGGATATCGCTATCAAAGATAGCTTCAAACGCCTTTTGAAACCCTCCATTGAGACGGATATACGTCTTGCTACCAAGAAGAAAGCCGATGAAGAAGCCATCACAGTGTTTGTGGAAAACCTACGAGAGCTGCTGATGTCATCTCCTCTGGGTGAAAAAAACGTGATGGCGGTAGACCCCGGCTTCCGTACCGGCTGTAAACTGGTTTGCCTCAACCGACAGGGCCGCCTGCTGGAGTACACAGCTATTTTCCCGAATGAACCCCAGAAAAGAAAAGCGGAGGCCGAAGCCATCGTACTGGCACTGGCACAGAAACATGACATAGAAGCCATCGCCATTGGGAATGGTACCGCCAGCCGCGAAACGGAGACCTTTATCAGGGGCATCGCCCACCTGCCCAAAAGCATACAGGTAGTAATGGTGAATGAAAGCGGTGCTTCCATCTATTCGGCTTCAGATGTAGCGCGGGAAGAATTTCCTGACCAGGATGTAACTGTGAGAGGAGCCGTATCTATCGGCCGCCGCCTGATGGACCCCCTGGCCGAACTTGTTAAAATTGACCCCAAATCTATAGGCGTAGGCCAGTATCAGCACGATGTAGACCAGACAGCCCTGCGGCAAAGCCTGGATGATACTGTTGTAAGTTGTGTGAACAACGTAGGCGTGGAGGTAAATACCGCCAGCAAGCAGCTACTCACTTATGTATCGGGTTTAGGGCCTTCCCTGGCCCAGAGTATCGTCAAATTCAGGGACGAAAACGGCCCCTTCAGGTCAAGAAGCCAGTTGATGCAGGTGCCGCGCCTGGGTAACAAAGCCTTTGAGCAGGCTGCCGGCTTTCTGCGTATCCGAGATGCCGAGAACCCGCTCGACCGCTCTGCCGTGCACCCGGAACGCTACGAGACCGTCAACCAGATGGCAGCTGACCTGGGCTGTACCATAGAAGACCTGATCAGGGACGAAAATCTGCGCAAGCGGATTGACCTGAAAAAATATGTTAACGATGCAGTAGGTTTGCCTACCCTGCAGGATATTATGGCTGAGCTTTCCAAACCAGGCCGTGACCCCCGGGCTCAGTTTGAATCTTTCCAGTTTATGGAAGGCGTGCATGAGATCAGTGATCTGAAAACAGGCATGAAACTGCCCGGGGTCATTACCAACGTGACCAACTTTGGTGCCTTTGTAGACATCGGCGTGCACCAGGATGGGCTGGTGCATATCAGCCACCTCTCTGATAAGTTTGTGGATAACCCCGCCGAGGTGGTCAAAGTACATCAGAAGGTAGAGGTCACCGTGATGGAGGTGGATGTAGCCCGCAAGCGCATCGGCCTGTCCATGAAAAGTGACCCCTTTGCGCCACCCAAGAAAAGTGGCGGGGGCGGAAGCGGCAGGAAAAAACAGCCAAAAGAGGAAGAAGGTGACCTACAGGCGAAGCTGGCCATGCTCAAAAATAAGTTCAGATAAACCATAAAACAGGTCAAAGCCTTCATAGCAAATCCCGTACGAAAGCAACATGCTTTCGTACGGGATTTTTTTGTCATATATACCAGGTTAAATATGAATTTGAACATGTACGGGCTCCCACCCTGCTCATCATCGGTCAGCGTGATCGTACCGCATTGGGCAAAAACTGGGTGAGCGAAGAGGTGAGGCAAACGCTGGGAAATTACCCCGAACTTGGCAAAGCAACCGCAGAAAAGATTCCCGAAGCCGAACTTGTAGAACTAAATGATGTTGGCCACCTACCGCACATTGAAGCTTACGATCGCTTCATTGAGCCTCTGCTAAAATTCCTTGATGAATAATCAGCGTAAAGCTTCATGGCTTAAAGCCTGCTTCGCCGTTCAAAAACCCCCATAGCTGTAGAAACAAGTCGGTTTCGTAAAGCGTCTGCCAAAAATATTCACCTCCTTCCCGGTGCAAGTTGAAGAATCCATGTCCCTGACCTGCGTAGGTATGTACTACATGAGGAACCAGCAGGGCATTCATTTTGGCCTCCAGGCTCATAATATTTTCAAGAGGTACCGTAGTATCAGCTTCTCCATGAAAAATCAGCACAGGAGGCGTATCTGCCAGCAGGCGGTGATAGGGAGAAAGGTTAAAAGTATCTTTACCAACTATCTCAACTCCAAAGCCTTCAGCAGTGGTATTTACCACCGGATTAAACAGCAGCAAAGCATCCGGCATGGGGCTGACTTTGATATCATCCTGCGCATCGTCAAATCCTGACAGACAGGCAGTAGCCAGCGCCAGATGCCCCCCTGCCGATCCGCCCCCGGCAGCCAACCGGCTGGTATCTACACCTAATTCCTCAGCATGTTGCTTCACAAAGCGCAGGGCTGAGCGGGCGTCCATGACAGCTTCCTGCGGCGTGGTTCCGTGTTCGTTTCTGATCCTGTAGTCGGGTGTGATGGCGATCATACCCCGTGAGGCCAGGTACTTGCTTTGAGGCGCAAAATGCTGCCGGTTACCACTTACCCAACCACCACCGAAGAAGAAAACCACTACTGGGTATTCTTTATCAGGCTGGTAGTCAAGGGGGTAGTAAATATCCATTTTTAGCTCCGCCTGAGGAGTTTTTTTGTAGACCCTTGTCTCAAGCTGGTAACTGCTGGTATCCTGTGCCTGTGATACCCATGGTAACAAACAGATGCATAAAGAAGATATTAACAAGAGCCCGTATTTATTGAAATTCATCCTAAATAAGGGTAAAAATTTTACTATTTGGCGTTTAGCGACTAACTTACCGCATTATATGAAATTTGGCAGTTCTGCTGGAAATTTGCCGGTTTTTTTCTCCCCGCAGAAGGCAGAATAACCAATTTTTTCTTTTCCCAAAACCACTTAAAACCTCAAGAAGCATGGCTTTTGACATTGACATGATCAAAGACGTGTACGCCCGAATGGGTGACCGTATTGAGAAAGCTCGAAAAATTGTGGGCCACCCACTGACTTTCGCCGAAAAAATATTGTATGCGCACCTCTACCAGGGTGATCCTACCCAGGCTTACACTCGTGGCAAAGATTACGTTGACTTCCAGCCTGACCGCGTGGCCATGCAGGATGCCACCGCCCAGATGGCGCTGCTACAGTTCATGCAGGCTGGTAAAGAAAAGGCCGCTGTACCTTCTACCGTTCACTGTGATCACCTGATCCAGGCCAAAGTAGGTGCAAAAGAAGATTTGGATACAGCCATCAACACCAACAAGGAAGTTTACGATTTTCTTTCATCTGTTTCCAACAAGTACGGAATCGGCTTCTGGAAGCCCGGTGCCGGTATCATCCACCAGGTGGTGCTGGAAAATTACGCCTTCCCCGGAGGTATGATGATCGGTACCGACTCTCATACGCCTAATGCCGGTGGGCTGGGTATGATCGCCATCGGGGTAGGTGGTGCTGACGCCGTTGACGTAATGGCAGGCATGGCCTGGGAACTGAAATTCCCCAAGCTGATCGGCGTGAAGCTGACCGGACGCATGAGCGGCTGGACTTCTGCCAAAGACGTGATCCTGAAGGTAGCGGGTATCCTGACTGTTAAAGGAGGAACCGGTGCCATTGTAGAATATTTTGGCGACGGTGCCGATGCCCTCTCCTGTACCGGTAAAGGTACCATCTGTAACATGGGCGCTGAGATCGGAGCGACTACTTCCCTTTTCCACTACAGCAGCAAAATGAAGGATTACCTGGAATCTACCGACCGCGCCGACATTGCCGCCGAGGTAGAAAAGGTAGCCGAGCACCTGCGTGCCGACCCTGAAGTCTTTGATGCGCCGGAGAAATACTATGACCAGGTGATTGAAATCAACCTGGACGAACTGGAGCCTCATGTCAACGGACCATTTACGCCTGACCTGGCCTGGCCTATCTCTAAGTTGGCTGAAGCAGTGAAGAAGCACGGCTGGCCTGATGAGGTAGAAGTCGGCTTGATCGGCTCATGCACCAACTCTTCTTACGAAGACCTGACCCGTGCCGCCTCTGTGGCTGAACAGGCGACCAAGAAGAAAATCAAGGTAAAATCAGAATATACCATTACTCCCGGCTCAGAGCAGGTACGTTTTACTGCCGAACGTGATGGATTACTGGGCAAATTTAAGGAAATGGGCGGCGTGGTACTGGCAAATGCCTGCGGACCCTGCATCGGTCAGTGGGCTCGTCATTCTGATGACCCGGATAAGAAAAACACCATCGTCACTTCTTTTAACCGGAACTTTGCCAAACGTAACGATGGTAATCCCAACACCCATTCTTTTGTCACTTCTCCTGAGCTGACTACGGCCCTGGCCATTGCTGGCAGTCTTTCTTTTAACCCGCTGAAAGACAAGCTGATAAATGAAGACGGTGAGGAAGTCATGCTGGATGAGCCGGTAGGTATAGAACTGCCTACACAGGGTTTTGCCGTAGAAGACGCTGGCTACCAGGAGCCTGCCAAAGACGGCAGCGGTGTACAGGTAGTGGTTAAACCTGACTCTGACCGCCTGCAACTGCTGACTCCTTTTGATGGCTGGGATGGCGGAAATATCAAAGGACTGAAGCTGCTGCTGAAGGCCTACGGAAAATGTACGACTGACCACATCTCTATGGCCGGTCCCTGGCTGCGTTACCGCGGTCACCTGGATAACATTTCCAACAACTGCTTTATCGGTGCCATCAACGCTTTCAATAAAGAAGCCAATAAGGTTAAAAATCAGCTGAGCGGCGAATATGGTGCAGTGCCGGATACCGCTCGTGCCTACAAGGCCAAAGGTATCTCTACCATCGTGGTGGGTGATGAAAACTACGGTGAAGGATCTTCCCGTGAGCATGCCGCCATGGAGCCTCGTCACCTGGGCGTGCGTATTGTGCTGGTAAAATCTTTTGCCCGTATCCATGAAACCAACCTCAAAAAGCAGGGTATGCTGGCGCTTACTTTTGCCAATCCTGCCGATTACGACAAGGTGAAAGAGGATGATACCATTGAGACTGTGGACCTGGATCAGTTTGCCCCCGACAGGCAGGTGACCCTGAAGTTTATCCATGCGGATGGGTCAGAAGACCTGATCAAGGCCAACCACACCTACAATGAAAACCAGATTGAATGGTTCAAGTCAGGCTCTGCCCTGAACCTGATCAAAAAACTGGAAGAAGGTAAGGCTTAAGCTAAGTGTTTCTTTAAATTATTAACTCCACCTGGAAACGGGTGGAGTTTTTTTTTACTTAAAAATGCAAAATCCTGATGTATTGTAAATTTTAAACAACAGCTTGGCTTTGCACAAAATATTACATTTCATAAAACTTCATTACGGTTGGTTTAACAAGCCCTGTTACAGAATTGATATAAAATTGAAAATCCACCTTGTCTCCGAAGAAGATGATCCTCAGCTTTCAAAACCAGGTGTGATAGCCTTTAAATATTATCTTCCAT
>JBKHDR010000096.1:0-16074 GCA_046541235.1 Cyclobacteriaceae bacterium
ATGGTACCTCAGCCTATGTGGGACCAACTGGAGGAAATGAGGAAAAAGAAATAATTAATGCGACAAAATTTTATTGTAAATAAATCATCCTCGTCTTAGCCGAGGACGGAAGACAAGGGCGTTTGTAAAGCCCATTTAGAAAAATCCCCGTTGCAAACGGGGGCGTATTTTTATTCATTTTAATCTGTCGTATTACTTTGTTTTTGCAGTGAATTTATTTGCTGTAAAAAAAAGCACCCGAAGCTACAAAGACCTTCGGGTGCTGTAATGCTGATAAGCGCCTCTTCTCAGAAAGATCCGCCCAAACTGTAAACTTTTACCTGCGACGTCTTGAGCGGAATAGAAAGAGTGGCTTCAAACTTTCCGTTTTCCCACTCCTCTATAGTAATGTATTTATCTTCGTCCTCGTTTTCAAATTCCCAGTAGTAGAAAAAGTCCTCATTATCTGCTGAGGTATTTCCTTCACTGAAAAAGGATGCCTCATTGCTGTAGTCAAAGTAGTAGGTTTCTCCTTCAAAAGTAAATTCACCCTCAGCGGATTTATCCATTCGGTCCAGGTCTTCCCGGTTTATGCCTAGTTCGCGCAGCTTGAGCTTTCGCAGTGCCAGCGTCACATCCAGCCCATCATCCTCTTCTATGCTTATCCATACTTGCTGCCGGCCGTTGTCTCCTTCCAGTTCATACCATTCGGTATTTTCCCCTTCACGGTAAATGCTTTTAGAAAGAATGGTTACATCATACTCTTCCATATCGGGGCCTACGTTCATAAGGTGGATGACGCCACCCGGCCCCACATTCTCGAGCGCCAGCTCCTTAGGCTCATTGGCCCAGGCCTGCTCTTCCTTCTTTTTTTTATTACGGTTCCAGAAAAACACTGCTATGATGGTTATGACGATGATAAAAAAGATAATTGACCACATATACTGGCGGATAAAAAGCAAGCTGCCTGCCGGCTACAGGCAGCTACCAATTTCTACTGGTTTTTGCTGGCACTCATTTTTGCCTTGAGAGCTGCCAGCCTGTCGTTAGCAGCAGGGGTGCTGGATGAACCCAGGACTTTGTTAATTTCATCATCAATTGATTTAGGGGCGGCAGCTATTGCCCCATAAGATTCAGCCAGCGATTCATCCTCTTCTACCCTGGTTTTCATTCTCTCCAACATAGCCACGGTGCTGGAAGAATCTATGCCTGCCATCTGCTTGTTTAGCTTTTTGGTAGCTGAGCTCACTTTGGCGCGGGCTTTCAGCGTACGTAGTTCATTTTCCCATTTGGAGATCTGGCTCCTGAGATCGTTCACTCTAGATTCCAGGTTACCGGTCATATTATCATATTTTTCAACCTCAGTAGTCAACCTGGCTATTTCCTGGTCGGCATGGTCTTTTTTGTTGAGTGCCTCTGTGGCAAGCCTGTCCGCCTCACCGGCATCTAGCTGCCCCTGCTCGGCTCTTTGGATGAGCAGCATAGCCTTTTTCTCATAGTCGGTAGACTGCTGCTCGGCGTTCTTGATATCACGGCGGGTACGTATGGCAATGGCTTTCACCTCAGCCAGGCTTTCCATCGCTTTGTTAAGGTCATTTTTTAAGTCGCGTATGGCCTGCTCACTCATTTTTACAGGGTCTTCTATACGATTGATGGCAGAGTTAGCCTCTGCTTCTCCTATTTTAAATAATCTTCTGAATAGGCTCATGGATATGATTGGGTTTATGTTTTACTTAGCAAATTTGATAAAATCATTATAATGCTCGGCCATCATCAGATCTATAGAATTGATGGTAGCGGCAATTTCGTTAAGGTCAAGATTCTCAAGCTGCAAGGTATCGCGGTACACTACCCTGTCTTCTTCATCCAGTACCAGGGCACCATGCACCAGTCCGCTATTAATCTGAAGTAGTTTTCGCAGTACCTGGGCATCATTGGGGTCTTTGAGTTTGAAGATAATCTGGGCAAATACCAGCAGGTCCTCTTCACAGTCTATGATTAAATTGCTGATCCCCTTTTCTTCATCTGAAATGACGACCAGGCCTTCTTCCGTGTTTTCAGATTGTATGTCAAAGCCCAGTTCAAACAAATAGCGCTTTACTTTGTCAAAATGCATGACCATCTTTTTCTAAGGTTTGGTTGATATATAGTAAAGGTGTATACGTCTTGTATGTCGTTTTAGCTGCAAAAAAATTGCTCTTTCCTTTTCTGTGCGCTTCATCTTTACAGCCGGTTGGCTTTTTTGCATTTGAAAGTGCATTTTGTTCGCTTTTGCTACTACTTAAGGACTTTTTTCTTAAATAGCAATTTATGAAGCTTTTTGTGAACGATACCCCCGTAGAAATTGTAGGACCTGACAAAGATCTGGATTACCGTAAGTACGAGTTTACTTATGATGCCCAGTTGCATGCTTTCCATCATATCAAGCTCAAAGATGATGTACTGGTCAAAAACGCCAGTGAATCTTATATAAAAGATTGCTTAGATTACTTCAACAAGCAAAAGGTAAGAAAACTTGATAGCATTACCTTCATTGTAGCCGACATTACTCATACCAAAGCATTTGTCAAACAGCAGTACCATGTGATTGAAGCAGCCGGTGGTATTGTACGTAAAGATGACAAGATCCTGATGATTTACCGCCTCAAACGCTGGGACCTGCCTAAAGGGAAGATTGAGAAATCAGAGACCCCCGTTGCCGGTGCAGTACGCGAAGTGGAAGAAGAATGCCGGGTACAGGCCCACCCTCTTGACGAGATTTGTCATACCTGGCATACCTATACCCGCAATAAAAAGAAGTACCTTAAGAAGACATACTGGTACGCCATGGACTGCTTGGATGATACTAAAATGAAGGCGCAGAAAGAAGAAGACATTGAAGAAGTAAAATGGCTGAGCCATGAAGAGATCAAACAATTGCTATATAACTCTTACTTCTCTATCCGCTACGTATTCAGAGAATACTACAAAAAATTTGACCGTTAGATCGAGTAAGGTAAAAACTCGGCTACATCTCCGCCAAACCGATGTACCTCACGTATGATGGTGGAGTTGATGTGAGCATATTGAGGCGATGTGATCAGGAAGACAGTTTCCAGTTCGGAATTAAGGTGCCTGTTTACCTGGGCAATACTGTTTTCGTATTCAAAATCAGTAGTATTTCTGAGGCCTCGCAGCAGGTATTGCGCTTTTTCTTTGCGTGCCAGTTCGGCCGTAAGTTCATTATAAGTAATCACTTTTACCTCGTCGTGTGCAAAGACATTCCTGATCTTTTCCATCATATCTTCCACGGGAAAATATCTTTTTTTACCGCTGTTATAGCCTATACCTATGACAATTTTGTCAAATAGCTGTAACCCCCTGCGCACTATATCTTCGTGCCCTTTGGTAAATGGATCAAAAGAACCGGGAAATAGGGCTATTCTCATTATTCGCAGACGTAAATGCTAAACAGGTCAAAATATTGGTGATCGGGAACCTCATCGAAGACAAAAGCAAATTTAAGATAGGAAGGTTTGCTGCCAAAGGAGATATTCCTGATATAGCGGTAAAGTGACTTAAAATAAGCAGAATTGGAAGCTATATTACCCCATACCAGCGCTTTGGTATCATGCTGACTCATGTTAAGCTCCTGCATACATAACATGGTATACTTAATAATATCCTGTTCGTTTTGGTAGGCAAAGCGGTTGTAAAAGAGCAGCTTGTTATCTTCTGTGACAGCCAGACTAAAGTTTTTCTTACCTATATTGATAAAGAGATCTTTATAGTAAGTGTGATCACGGTGGCTCTGCACACCCTCTACGAAGGCGCTTCCCTGATGCAGCACCTGTACGGTGAGTGTAGGATAGATGGAGCGAACCTTTTCTACGATTTTTCGCTCGGCGGCAAATACACTGACAGCTTCTGACTGAATATGCTTGTAGTAGTAGAAGTCGTCTATCTGTCTGTCTGTCTCAACGCTCATCTTCAGGTAATCACTAAGATGTTCGCTGGAGAAAAGTTTGGCCGGAATGAAAGAGAATTTCTGGTTTTTAACAGCCAGTTTGACGGATTTCCAGTAGCCAGCCATCAGCAGATGATGCCCTTCAAAGAGCTTGTACAGTGTATTGATGAGTATATTGGTAGAAGAAATGCCTTCCAACTCGTAATCTTCGAGCAGAAGGCATTTGTTTTCTCTTGTATCTATGACACAGAACTGGAAATCGTGCCGACCGACCAGCAGCGACAGATTGTAGTGCGTCAGATCATCAATACTAAAGGTAGTATCCTTAATGCGATTAGTTAAGCGAAATTCTCCTGTTTTTTGCTCCAAAACTTTTTAGTTAATCTTTTCGGTAAGCAAAAACCCGCTTTACTCCCAGTTTCCTGCGGTAGTTACTTCAGTGCGGGATCCCACTCTGAGCGGCCCCCTGATGCTGTTGTCTCCACGACGGGAAGGATTGACGGGAGCAGGGTCTTTGACTTCAAACACATCAACTTCTACTCCGCTCCGGTTGATCTTATCAGCAAACATTTCAAATTCCTTACGGGTAACAGGTACATATCTCAAATCGCTGAGCTTGAACTTCTGATACACCGGGTTATTATAAATAGAGTCACGTACGGACACGATACCCACCGTATCAACGAAGACAGTGGTTTCTTCAGCACCATAATCCAGCACCTTGATTTCTTCCCTTCTCTGCGTGATGTAGATTTTTCCGGTATCAATAAAGTTGATGAGCTTATCCCAATCGCTGGTATATTGCCCAAAGGCATCTTTATAAGCAACTTGGGCATCTCTAATGAACTGCAGTTTCTCGATCACCCTACGCTCAATACGCGCGACACGCTCTTCCTCCTCTACGGTGCTAACGATACCATTCACCATATAGTAACCAATTCCGACGGCTAACAATAGAAAGACAAAGGTTAGTACTTTAGTAAGATTCATTGTGTAGTAAGTTTTTTACAATTATAGTTATTTTAATAAGTAAAACATAACCAAAAATATCAGCTATTTTAATGTTTTATGTTCATATTTAAAATAGCCTTGCATTTCAAGCAAGTCAGCGGGCTGCCTGCAGAGCCGAAGCACATGATGCAGACTGGCATCTGAACAGTTCTGTATTTCCTGGGGTGACATAAACGCCACACTTTCTATGATTTGATGTTCGGCTGCCATTTCCGGGTCTGAACCAGTAATCAATTTGCCTCCTATGGCATGTACTGAAAAAAACAGCTCTATCGCATGCAGAGGTGGTGCATTAAACTCATGGACAAAGAGAAACTCTCCTACTTCTATCTGCAGTCCTGTTTCTTCCTCAAACTCTCTGATGAGACAGCACTCGGCATTTTCTCCGAACTCCATTCCCCCACCGGGAGGTGCATAAAATAAGCCCTCTGTCAGCGATGTATGCCTGACCAGAAGCAGCTTATCTCCTTCAAAGCACAATCCGCACACACGTACTCTCAAGCGTTTCCCATAAGTATCACTAATTATTTCAGATTTGCTTTTCATGAAAGGCTAAAAATGATAGGATTCTCCATCAAAGTGGTGTAAATTACCTATATACATATCTGAAGCTGTTTACCCCTCTGATCTTTACCAACATTTATGCTTAATGCCTAATCTATATCAAGCTCATGACTTCCGTAGAATTCAATAACCTATCACTCAGCCAAAAATCCTACTTCCTCTGGAAACAGGGGGTACATCTCAGCAGCCGCGACTTTACTCTTTACACTGTCCACCTTTATTCTTTTGAAAGCTTTTTTGTGGAGGTACATTATACTCCGTCACCTTGTTTTATGGAAAAGATCTGCCTGCTAAATACTGATGAGGTAATCAAGTACCTGGACCATCCGCTACCCGCTGACCTTCTTCCTTAATCCTCCAGGATAGTATAGTATACTCTGAGACGCACCCTATCGCCCTCCGTTACAATCTGGCTGAAACCTGATCTAAGATCCTGAGGATAAAGCAAAGCTGCCTGATTTTCTTCATAGCCATCAACGATAGTCTGGAGGAAGCTGCTCACTTTCAAATTGAATGCGGTGGCAGTGGTATCATAAGCAATGACTGAAGCATCTCTTTTTAAGGGCCGCTGAGTTTCTCTATCAAAAGAATAAGCCTCATCTGCATACACGCCTGAATATACAGGAGCGTCTCTGCCGTCTACGCCCACTTGAATAAGGTCAACATTACTCTCCTCTACTACAAAGGCTCTGAGTTGGGATGGGTACGGCATGCCTTCTTCTGCTTCATCCACATCTATTTGCATAACCACCCTATTGAGCAACACCTTATCCTCATTATTCTCCACAAAATCTATCAGAGGCTGAAAATTCAGGCGTGGTAAAATACCCGAACCTGATTGGAGGTAGAAGCGTCCGTCGGCAGGCACAATGGCTTCTGTATCTGTCAAACCTTCCAGTGGAGTACCACTTCGGTCGTATTCAAGGCCATTGAAAATTCGGCCAGAAGGCCTGAAAATAAACACTTTAGAAGCCGTATCTCCAGGCGCACTAAAATACATCCTCATACTGATACCAGCGGGGTCAAAACCTGTGACGAATGGTACCTCAGAGGCTCCTGTAATTGCCAGTCCACGAAAGTATTGCCTGAAGAGCGCAGAGCTGTCAAGGTCTGCACTGCCCTGCTTGAGCTTATCCAGCAGCTCGTTGCCCAGGGTTTCATCCAGCCTGAGGCTGAGGGTGTCGGTGCTACCATTTACATCGGGGCTCGTACTGAAAAGGATATTTCCCAGCAGAGAAGGCTCCAGTGTCAGCTTATCGCTACTATAGTAGGTCAGGGTATCAACCACGCGCTCTGCCAGCCGGTAAACGTTCAGCTCCTGTGGCCCTGCATCTGCCTGTCCGTAATAGTAGCTGTTAACCAGGGTCAGTACCAGCGAATCCAGCCTGTCGTCAGCAGTTGCCGGGCTTTTGCTGGCAATCCCCATATTAAGATAAGCCGTGGCCTGCGTAAGCCCAAAGTCAGGGTTACGATAGTTGCCGGCCAGTAAATTGCTTACGTTAGTAGTATTGATGGAATCGAGCTTTACTACCTCAAAGGGAAGGGCTATTTCGGTAAAGGAAAGGTTGATATTAGCATCTTCGGGTTCAAAATCCAGGTCAAGGGCTTCATCAATTTCGCAGGAAAAAAGCAGAAAGAGGGCTGATGCCATCATCAGCCCACATTTTCCCTTAGTTAACCAATTCATTATAGAGGTTGTAGTAGGAATCGAGGAGGTTATCATCCTTCTCAATGGTATCAATCTTCTTCTCACTTTCTAGCTCGTCAAGTAAATGGTTCATATTATCACCTGCCACTTCTTCAGCTTTGATAATGGCATCGGCATATTCCACGCCTATTTTGACAAAGCCTTCATAATCAGCCGATTGCAGGTTGACCAGCATGCTGTCGTCAATGTCCATCATCTTTACCTTATCGAGCAGGTCACCGTTAAACTTATGTTTGAACGGGTTATTGTAAACGGTAAATACGGTCTTTGTATTTTTAAAGAGCGGATCATTTTTGTAGGTGGTCTTCAGATACATGGGGATGAGGCTTGTCATCCAGTCGTTGCAATGCACGATATCAGGAGCCCAGCCCAGTTTTTTTACGGTCTCAATAGCACCTTTGCAGAAGAAGATAGCTCTCTCATCATTATCCTCGTAGAAATTGTTTTCTTTGTCGAAGAATACGGATTTGCGATGGAAGTAATCTTCATTATCGATGAAATAAACCTGCAGTTTGGCATTAGGAATGGAGGCCACCTTGATAGTGAGCGGCTTTTCTTCCTCACCTACTGAAATGTTGATTCCTGACAGTCTTACCACTTCATGTAGCCGGTTCTTCCGCTCGTTGATCAGGCCGAAACGGGGAACGAGGATGCGAATTTCCATTCCTCTCTCCTGCATACCCTGAGGCAGTTGCCTCACGAAATCAGCGACCTCTGAAGTTTGCAGAAAAGGATTGATCTCGCTGGCTACATAAAGAATTCGGAGTTTTGACATATCTTTGTGGATTTGATTGAATGATTGGAAATGCATGGGCAAAATTACGAAAAATTTATCGTATTTCCACTTTTTTTCCATTACAAGCGGTTATTATTGAATTAGTTAGCACCAAAACCTGCTATAATGCAATTATTTGAAACCATTCCCGCCCTGAAGGCCTTTCTTGCCGCAGAACGCCGGAAAGGCAAATCATGTGGCTTTGTGCCCACCATGGGTGCACTGCACAATGGACACCGGGCTTTGATAGATAAGTCTCTGAAAGACAACGACATAACTGTCTGTAGCGTATATGTGAACCCCACACAATTTACCCAGCAGCAGGACCTTGACAAGTACCCCCGCAAGCTGGAACAGGACATCGCCCTGCTGGAAGAAACCGGTTGCCAGGCGCTCTTCTGCCCCAGCGATGTAGTCATGTATCCTGAGGGTAAAGAGAACGGCCTGCATATACAATTTGGCAGACTAGAGCAGGTGCTAGAAGGGCGATTTCGTCCCGGCCATTTCAGTGGCGTAGGCTTGGTACTCTCCAAGCTTTTCCATTGTGTACAGCCTGAGCGCGTATATTTTGGGCAAAAAGACCTGCAACAGTGCAGCGTGGTGAAAAAGCTGATCGGCGATCTCTTTTTTGATACCCAGTTTGTAATGGTGCCTACCGTAAGAGAAAGCAGCGGCCTGGCTATGTCGTCACGTAACGAAAGGCTCAGCCCAAAAGGTAAGCTCACTGCTTCTCAGTTGTACCGGGTGCTGAAGGAGATAAAAAAAGGGCTTCATGAAGGGGAGGCTCCCGGACCGGTTAAACAAAGAGGCCTGGAAATGCTTGAAGCAGTAGAAGGCCTGCAACCGGAGTACCTGGAGGTAATCAGGCTGAAAGATTTTGAACCGGTTGAGCAGTTCATGCCTGAGCAGGCAACCGCTGTTTGTGTAGCTGCTTATGTGGAAGAGGTAAGGCTGATAGATAATATAATGGTTACCGGCTAAAGGCATAGGTTTTGTACTTCTAGCTACATCTCTTTGATTCATCATAGCCATATAAGTTTGAGCTATGGGAATTTTATGAGTATAACTTAGCTTTAGTCTGAGGAAACAGTATTCTATATAAGAATTTTACACATTAACCATCAATGAATATACAGGTATTGAAGTCCAAGATCCACCGGGTCAGGATTACGCAGGCGGAATTACATTATGTGGGAAGCATAACGGTTGATGAAGACCTGATGGACGCTGCCCATATTATTGAAAATGAAAAGGTGCAGATTGTCAATGTAAATAACGGTGAACGCCTGGAGACTTACGTGATTAAAGGGGAAAGAGGCAGCGGTATGATCTGCATGAATGGCCCGGCAGCCCGCCGCGTACAGGTGGGCGATGTCATTATTATCATTTCGTATGCAGGAATGGATTTTGAAGAGGCCAAAAAACATAAACCTACCATTATTTTTCCTGACGAAAATAATCGTCTTATCAGCTAAGATTTGAGTCAATTTAAAAGCTATCTGAAGTACATCATCTCACTGGCTATCGCAGGCTTACTGCTGTGGTATGTCTTCCGTGATTTTGAGTTGGAGAACATCCTCAGCAAGCTGAAGGAAGTAGATTACCGATGGGTTGGCCTGGCAGTCGTCATTTTCCTGGTCAGCCATACCCTAAGGGCCTACCGCTGGAATACCATGCTAAAACCGCTGGGTTTTCGGCAGCTTACCACCTTCCGTACCCTGCTGGCCGTCATGATCGGCTATTTTGCCAACCTTATTGTGCCACGCATGGGTGAAGTGAGCCGCTGCGGTGTGCTAAAGAAAACCGACATTGTTCCTATCACAACCTCGCTGGGCACTGTGGTGGCCGAACGTGTGGTTGACCTGGCCTGCCTGCTGACCGCCGTGATAGCGCTTTTTGTGATTGAATTTGATAGAGTCAACGGTTTTATGCTGTCTTTCTTCCAGGATAAGCTGGATCAGGTAGGGCAGAATGTATTTGCGCTTTACCTATTGACAGCCCTGGCTTTTGTTGCCCTGCTGGTGTTTTTCCTGCTGGGCCGCACCATCAAGAAAAAACTGAAGCATAATACCCTTTATGCCAAAATCAGAACTTTTGTCCGCGAAATGCTCAGGGGGCTCACCAGCATCAGCCGTATTGAAAACAAGGCAGGTTTCTGGCTGGCTACCTTTCTTATCTGGCTGAGCTACTTTCTAATGTCTTATGTGGTTTTCTTCTCTCTGCCCGAAACGGCAGGGCTTGGCTGGCGTGCCGGTCTGGCCGTACTGGTGATGGGCAGCCTCGGTATGGCAGCCCCTGTACAGGGGGGCTTTGGCACTTTTCATGCGCTGGTCAGTGGTGTGCTGCTGCTTTATGGTATAGCCGAACAGGAAGGGGTACTTTTTGCCACGCTCATCCATACTATGCAGACCGTCTGCTTCATCCTCTTCGGTGGGATCAGCTTTTTCCTTGCTTCGGTTATTTCAACCCGGGCACCTCAGAATGCAGTGCAGGAAAGCATGAAGTCCTGAAAATTCTTTTTGACAGCTATAACCCGCTGACAGGCCTCTGCGTAAAATGTTTTTCAGAAATGAGTCTTTTAAGCCAAAAAAACGTTTATTAGTCAAATAACATTTAGAAATCAACTACTATGTATATCCTCTTATTTATTGGTGTTTTTATTCTGAGTTTTGTCGTGAGCCGAAGGCTGAAAAACAAATTCAAGAAGTATTCTCAGATTCGCTGGAACGCTGACCTGACCGGTCGTGAGGTAGCCGAGCAGATGCTGCGCGATAACCGTATCTATGATGTCAGGGTGGTATCTGTACCCGGCCGTCTGTCTGACCATTACAACCCGGCAGACAAAACTGTGAACCTGAGTGACGATGTGTACCACGGACGCTCAGCCGCTGCCGCAGCTATTGCTGCCCACGAGTGCGGCCATGCCGTGCAACATGCCACTGCTTACAGTTTCCTTGAGTTTCGTTCTGCTATGGTACCCGTACAAAACGTGAGTGCCAAGATCCTGAACATGGTGGTGATGTTCCTGTTCTTTGGTGGTTTCATCCTGGCCGGTACCGGTGGCGGTGGCTTTTTCTCCATACAGACAGCCCTGCTGATCATCATTGCCTGTTACGCTGTGATTACCCTCTTTTCGCTGATAACGCTACCGGTAGAATTTGATGCCAGCAAACGAGCACTGGCCTGGATCAAGAGCAGAAATATAGCCTCCCCTGCCGAGTATGACATGGCACAGGATGCTCTGAAGTGGGCTGCCATGACCTATGCGGTAGCTGCCCTGGGTTCTATTGTAGGTTTGCTTTACTATGTTTCTCTCTTCCTGGGAAGCAGAGAATAAGCTTTAAGCTGATTATAAAAACGAAAGCACCCTTCCGGGTGCTTTTTTTGTTTACTTTCAATAGCAATGCATAAGGCTATAGTACCTCATGGAAGCGCCGCATCAGTTTTCTACAATATCTGATGCCCCGCTGACTTTGGGCGTCTGCCCTCCCCGGAGCACACTATTGCCCGAATACTTCTGCCGCTGGTCAATGGCCATATCCTGCCAGTCGCTTTCCTTCATCTGCCCACTTTGTCCGTAAGCCTCCAAAGCATTCTGATAGCAGACTTTCTTCACATCTGCTTCTGAGATGCCTCTTTCCAGCATCAGCTTCGCCGTTTTGGGTACGGCCAGCGGGTCGCTCACCCCCCAGTCGGCCGCACTGTTGACAATAATACGGTCCGAACCGTACTGCTTTACAATTTCCACCATACGCTCGCTACCCATTTTGGTATGAGGGTAGATAGAAAAAGCCGCCCAGAAGCCACGGTCTAGGGTTTCTTTTACCGTTTCCTCATTGTTATGGTCAACTACCACCATCCCGGGCGCCAGCCCATGCTCCAGGCTCACATCCATGCTACGTGATGTGCCCCGTTTCTTATCGCGATGCGGGGTATGGATCATGACGGGCATGTTCACCTCCCTGGCGAGATCCAGTTGCTGACGAAAATATTTATCCTCGGCCGGTGTCTGGTCATCATAACCGATTTCTCCTACTGCCACTACGCCTTCTTTACCTATGTAGAGCGGCAGCAGTTCCATCACCTGTTCGGCCAGGGGCTCATTGTTAGCTTCTCTAGAGTTGAGGCCAATGGTACAGTAATGCCTGATGCCAAACTGACTGGCGCGAAAGCGCTCAAACCCTACCAGGCTGTTGAAGTAATCCTGGAAGCTGCCTACTTTAGTGCGGGGCTGCCCCAGCCAGAAGGCCGGCTCTATGATAGCGACGATTCCGGCGGCCTGCATGGCCTCATAATCGTCGGTAGTGCGTGATGTGACGTGTATGTGTGGGTCTATGAATTGCATACTTAGTTAAAAGTTGAAGGTTAGAAGTAAAATATATCACTGCCTAAAATGGGTTACCCTGAAAATTAACTTTAATATGGGCAAGAAAAAAGCAAGAAATCAGAAAAGTGCAAAGCTAGAGATAAAAAAGCGGCGTGTTTTCAGTAAAGCTTTTAAGCGGGGAAAAGGTCGCAGAGATTGTCTCTGGTCAGGTCAGCATACAGGCTCTTAGAAGGCTATGGCAGGTATCAACAACTAGTATTTACAAATGGATCTACAGATATTCAGACCAACACAAAAAAGGTGCTCTTATGGTAGTTCAAAAAGAGAGCGAAGCGAGCAAAGTAGCTGCGTTGCAAAAACATATAGCAGCTCTGGAGCAGGCTCTGGGCCAGAAGCAGATGATCATAGATTATCAGGAAAAGCTCATAGAGGAAGCCTCTAAAGAGCTGGGTATGGACATAAAAAAATATCAATGCCAAACGTTAGAATATTTTCGTCAGCACCCTAACCAACACTGTTATCCGATGAAAGCACTCTATGCACATTGTCAGATCAGCAAGCAGGGGCATTACCAGATGCTGGCCCGTCAACTGGCCTGGCAGGAAAAAGAGGCCTTACTGCTCAGACTTATGTTACAGATTAGAGAAATACATCCTGCTATGCGTTTAAGGACGATGTATGAGTTTTATCAACCTGAAAGAATCGGCAGGGATGCTTTCATCAGCATTGGCCTGCACTATGGGCTTAGGGTGAAAGCTTTCTGCAATGAGACCAGAACCACCTTTGCCAGTCCCTACAGCCGTTATGCTAACCTGCTCAAAGACGTGGTAGTAGATCATATCAACCAAGTATGGACTTCTGACATTACCTATTTTAGGATAGGAGAAGCCTTTGCCTACATTGTCTTCATCCTGGATGTATATTCACGCTTGATCGTAGGCTACTCTGTCAATGAGCATATGAGCAGAAAATAATCTCAAAGCCCTGAAGATGGCAATGAAAAACAGACAGATCTTTGACTACAAGCACCAACTCATCCACCATTCGGACGGGGGCCACCATGGAATGGAAGCCAGTATGTAAGTGATCTGTATACAGATGCCCTTAATGATGCTAATATCCGCATCAGTATGTGCCAATCAGTTTACGAAAACGCGCATGTGGAAAGAGTCAATGGCACTATTAAGAACCAGTATCTCATGCATTGGAACATCACCAGCTTTATGCAAATGGAGAAGAAGCCCAAAAGAGCAGTGGATACCTGCAACTGCAAAAGGCCTCATGCTGCGCTAGACAAGATGACTCCTGCTGACTATGAACACTACATTACTCAACTCAGCCAACAAGATCGCACTCAAATGCGCATATGGACTGAAAATCTAAACAACTTCAAAAATGAAAATTAATATATTATACCATTTTAACTTCAAGTCTAATGTCTAAACTGAAGGCAACCTAATTTTAGGCAGACACAAATGACAACCTTTAACTTTGATCTATCTAACTCCCCACCCATGAGCATCATCATTCGAGACGGAAAGAAAGAAGACCTGCCGCAGGTCATGGCACTGATACAGGAACTGGCTGAATACGAGCGGGAGCCGCATGAGGTAGAAACCTCGGTAGCCCAACTGGAAGAAGACGGCTTCGGCGAGCAGCCGGTCTTTGAGTTTTTTGTAGCTGAAGACCAGGAAAAAGAAAAAATTGTGGGCCTGGCACTCTACTTCTACAGCTATTCTACCTGGAAGGGCAAGTGCATTTACCTGGAAGACCTGATCGTGACACAGTCGGAGCGGGGCAAAGGCATCGGCCGCCGACTGCTGGACCGTATCATTGTCAAAGCCAAGGAAACTAACTGCTACCGTGTCGTATGGCAGGTGCTGGACTGGAACGAACCGGCCATCAGATTTTACAAATCGCTGGGCGCAGCTATCCCCCAAGAGTGGCTCACCTGCCGCCTGGTCAAAGAGCAGATTGACAGCTACGTACCGATGGAGGGGTAGGAGTGCTGATTCTCTGGCAGATTAGGTGATAAATTGCTTATCTTGAAACATGGTTTCTTCCGAACAAGAGCGAATTATACTAAATGCAATTGAGCCATACAGCATCAGGTCAGTAGGGATTTTTGGTTCTTATGTGCGCGGAGAAAACAATCCTCAGAGTGACCTGGATATCCTGGTTGATTATGAGCAGCCCTTAGACCTGCTGGAACTCATTGGCCTGGAGCAGGAGCTATCTGAAAAGCTGGGTATCAAAGTGGACCTGGTAACTTACCGGTCTTTGCATCCTCATCTGAAGGAGAAAATTGAAAAAGAGCTAATTTCCCTGAAAAAGTGAGTAAAGATCCTAAAATATATCTTACTCACATTAAAGAGTGTATTACAAAGATCAGGCGATACACTTCAGGAATGGATGAGAATGAGTTTCTAAAGAACCCGCTTGTTCAGGATGCCGTCATGCGCAACCTGGAAATTATTGGCGAAGCAACTAAACATCTTGACCAGAATTTACGGTCAAAGCACCCGCATGTCGCCTGGAAAAAAATCGCAGGTATGAGAGATAAACTGATTCACGACTA
The DNA here is from genome assembly GCA_046541235.1 of Cyclobacteriaceae bacterium. GTDB lineage: Bacteria > Bacteroidota > Bacteroidia > Cytophagales > Cyclobacteriaceae > Catalinimonas. The sequence continues at coordinate 14,889 of JBKHDR010000096.1, forward strand.
CATAGGCGTTGATCTCTGGGCCGTATGGGGGGGTAGTAGAAAAAATAATCCCCGACTTTGATCAGCAGATTCAGGCAATTGTAGAAAAGGAGAAAGGTGCAGATTGACAATAATGTGCCGATGGAGGAGGCAGGTAAGCGTAGTTAAAAACAAACATAAAGCCTGTATTTTGATTTCATAATATTTGAAAATTCAGATATTAAAATGTTGAATTTATGTTGAGCAAGTTAACAGCTGCTTTTACTCAATTAATAATGTTATATTTTTAATATTCAAGTTTGTGAAAAAAGTTGAAAATCTTCTTGAGCTTAAAGAACTCTATAAGCTCGTTAATAATGAGGATCGCATAAGAGTTGCTAATCTCTTGCTAATGGTAGATGAGATTACGGTAGGAGATATTTCGGAGTGTCTTAACATAGGACAAAGTAAAACCTCTAGATTTTTATCAGATTTAACAGTCAGAGGTTGTAGTATCTCAAGAAGAGATGCACAGTCCAACTATTATAAGCTTACAGATTTCGGTAAGTTTATTTTTAGAGCTTGTCTCAGCCATTTTCAGGACCTGCAAGAATTAAAGGATGACATTGCAAGACTTCGTACATTAGGTTACTGAGTTCTTATAAAATATTGCTGAATGTCTCTAAAAATCATCCCAACACCCACATTTGAAAAGGAATTAAAGAAACTGGCAAAAAAATACCCTTCTATGAAAGAGGATTATAAAAAGTTACTGGAATATCTTTCGCAAAATCCTCAACCCAAAAAGTATAGTATTGGAAACGGACTCTTTAAAATCAGGCTGAAGATTGAAAGCCTGAGAAAAGGAAAATCAGGAGGAGCAAGAGTGATTACAGCCGTATTAGCAGAAAAGCAGGATGAAGCAAAAATATATCTCGCGCGTATCTACGAAAAGTCAGATAAGGAAGATTTGTCTTCTAAAGAATACCAGGCTATCAAAGACATGTACTTAAATAATGACCATACTTAAAGCTCATCCAAAAGATCAAAAGCATCTTTTTCCTTAGCTTTCCCTTCTTTCATATCTTTAATTTCCCGGAAAGCCTGCATAGTTTTTTCAATATGTGATAGTTTTTCAAGCTTTTTTTGTAGCTGATGGTAAGTTTTTTCACGGATGACTACCACACGCTCTCCTTTTTCATTGGTGGTAAATTGTACTTCTTTTTCC
>JBKHDR010000097.1:0-15981 GCA_046541235.1 Cyclobacteriaceae bacterium
TAGCTCTGCATAGCCTTCTGTACAGCGGCTTTCATCTTCTCCAGTCCGGTAGTGGCGGCAGCCAGTGCTTCCATTTTCCAGTATTCCGGGTTAAATAGTTCCAGCGAAAGTACCTTGGGCGTATTACTGGCTGCTAAAGTTTGCAGAATCTGGTCCAGCGGGGCAATGCCATCTCCCGGAAATACCCGGTCTTTGTCTGCAATGGTATCCCGAGGCGGGCTGGCAGGATAATCGTTCATATGAAATATTTCTATGCTCTGTCCACTGAGCATCTGCAGGGCGGTAAAGTCTGAGCCGCCTTTGTAGAGGTGGTACACATCCGGCAGTATTCTGGCTTTGGGATGCCCGCTTTCCATAGCCACAAAAGTGGTCTGCCCCAGGCGGTGCAGGTTGGCAGAGAAGCCCCACACCTCCAGCTGCGGGATGACACCCATTTCCTCTCCCAGTTCCAGCAGCTGGGCATAGCGCTCAGCGGCGGCCAGCAGGTCAAGGCCAGGCTCCTGAGTAGCTCCGGCAGGAGGCGCCGCTATGCGTGTGCAGCCAATCTGTGCCAGCATATCCATCTCTCTTTTGGCCTGTTCAAAGGCTTTTGCTCTCACGGCTGCATCATCCACGATCCAGGGAGCGAAGCCAATAGCATTTTCTATCTGCAAGCCCAGGTCATCGGCCCTTTTCTTCACTTCCGCCAGGCTACCGCCACCTTCCAGGAAGGTTTGCAGCGTTGGAATCCAGACCTCAATACCATCGTAGCCTGCTTTGGCGGCTGTTTCTATCTCTCCTATCAGCCCCAGCTTTTGTTCGCGTATGGTACTGGTATTCAGACAATAGGTAAAAAGGGTTTGACTGGCTGGTGGTACTTCTGCAGCACTGGTTGATTTATCTTTATCGTTTGCAACTGTCGTACAATTGCTTAGAAGCGCGGAAGCGGCTAGCATGCCCATGCTTCCCAGGGCCTGTCTGCGGTTAGGTTTTTCCATAGCGATTATGTTTATAAGCTCGTTATTTGCTTAGAGTAATTTTTGAATACCTTTAGTCAGTAAGGGGCCTTTTTTCCAATGAATACTAACACCTTTGTTGCTTAATTCCAAAGTAAGCACTTGACCGCCTGCGCCATTTTTTGTAAAGAATTGTTTATTTACCGTAAGTTGCATCGGTATTTATTCATATTTTATCAACTGTGAGTATAGAATTAGCGGCCATTCCCCAGCTAAGAAGCCAGCATATTGATATTCCTTTTCTTGCAGAGCTGGGTACCAAGCTGGAAATATTGCGGGTAGATGAAGTACATCCACTGATTTCGGGTAATAAGTGGTACAAGCTGAAGTACAACCTGCTGCAGGCCCGGGCAGAAGGGCACCAAAGACTGCTCAGCTTTGGGGGTGCTTTTTCCAACCATATTTATGCGCTGGCCGCAGCCGGTAAAGCTTACGGCTTTCAAACCATAGGCGTGATCAGGGGAGAAAAGGCTGAACCGCTCAATGCTACCCTCTCTTTTGCCGAAGCCCAGGGCATGCAGCTGCACTTCATCAGCCGAGAAGCTTATCGGCATAAAGCTGATTATCTTTTTCTGCAAGAATTGCTGCAGCGGTTGGGGCCCTGCTACCTCATACCAGAGGGCGGCTCCAATACTTTGGCAGTGAAAGGATGCTGCGAAATCATTGCACGCCCTGATGATTATGACTACATCGCCTGCTGTGTGGGTACCGGAGGTACCCTGGCCGGCATCCTTGAAAAGACACAGAAACGTACAAAAGTACTAGGATTTGCTGCGCTCAAGGGCGGAGATTTTCTGTACGAAGAAGTCAACCGGCTCACCTCTGCCTTTAGCGGCAGTATCTACGACAACTACAAAATTGTAACAGACTATCATTTTGGCGGCTACGCCAAAGCAACCCCTGTGCTGGTAGGTTTTATCAATGATTTTAAGAAGGAGCATAAAATTCTCCTGGACCCCATCTATACCGGCAAGATGATGTATGGCCTGCTGGATATGGCAAAACAGGGTTTTTTCAAAAGCGGCAGCCGCATTCTGGCTGTACACAGCGGAGGCTTACAGGGAATCAGCGGATTTAACGAAAGATATGCAAAAAAAAATCTGCAGATTTTTGTAGATTGACTGACACAACCTTTTACCCTCAACCTACCTCAATATGAAAAAATTACTTGTCATCCTGACACTCCTTTTTTTGGTTACTGACCTGGCCGCACAATGCGAAAATACTTTTTACCGGCTTAAGGAAGGAACTGAATTTACCATGACCAGCTACAACACCAAAGACAAAGAAGAAGGCCGTACTGTCAACCTTATCCGCTCTGTCAGTGAAAAAGATGGTGCCTTTGAAGCGACCCTCTTTAGCAGCATCTATGATAAGAAAGACAAACTGCTCAGCGAAGGAGATTTTGTGGTCATCTGCCAGGATGGTAAACTTAAAATTGACATGCAGCGTATGCTTGCCTCTATGAACCAGATGTCTGCGGTGGAGGGTGTGGAGACTGAAGTAGAAGGTGACTTTATGGAGCTTCCCTCTGAGCTGGAGGTAGGCCAGAGCCTGCCTGATACCCGCACGACCATGACCGTGACAGTAGGAGGCAGCGGCATGGCTTCCAAAATGAACGTTTTGCTCAAAAACCGTAAAGTAGCTGCCCTGGAAGATATCACCACCCCGGCTGGTACTTTTAAATGCTATAAAATCACCTACGATACTGAGCTTGAAACCAAAGTAATGGGCATGGGCAGAAAAGATGGCTTCAGCAGTGCAGAATGGGTAGCCAGAAATGTGGGTGTAGTCAAAACTGAGTCTTATGATAAAAAAGGAAGAGTGAATTCGTATACGCTGCTGACTTCTTTTAAGGAATAAAACTTATCTGCTTCCTCCATTATTTTGCCTTGTAATGCATCTGAGGCAGGCTTCTGAGCCTTTCGGCGGCGGCTTCAGGCGTGATGTCCCGCTGGGGATCGCCCAGCATTTCGTAGCCTACCATAAATTTTTTGACGGTGGCCGAGCGCAGAAGTGGCGGATAAAAGTGGTGATGAAAATGCCACTCGCTATGCTCCAACCCGTCGGTCGGCGCCTGGTGGATACCGGCTGAGTAAGGAAAGGAAGTCTCAAAAAGATTGTCGTAGAGGGTGGTCAGCTGCTTTAGTATGTCGGCGTAAGCCAGTTTTTCTTCTTCACTGAACTGTAGGATACGTTGTAAATGCCTGCGGCTGATGATCATGGTCTCAAAAGGCCAGGTAGCCCAAAAGGGTACCAGAGCCACAAAATGCGCATTTTCTATTACAATACGCTCCCTTTCTTCCAGTTCCAGCGCCAGGTAGTCGGCCAGGAGGCTGCTGCCGTAGCGTTGCAGGTAGTCGCCCTGATGTTTACCTTCCAGGGCAGGCTCCTGAGGCACGGCACTTTGCGCCCAGATCTGCCCGTGCGGGTGGGGATTACTACAGCCCATCATCTGACCCTTATTTTCAAAAATCTGTACATAGTTGATCTCCGGTCTGTTTCCCAGGTCCTGGTACTCCCGCTGCCAGAGTTCTATAACCTTGACGATCTGCTCAGCCGACATCTGGGGCAGTGTCAGGTCATGGCGGGGCGAGAAGCAGATGACGCGGCAGATGCCCTGTTCGCTCTCTGCTCTCAGCAGTCGGCCTTTTTCATATTTACTAAATGGCGCCTCTTCATTCAGTGCTGCAAAGTCGTTGGTAAATACAAAAGTATCTTCATAAGCTGGATTGAGCACCCCACCTGCTCTTTCATTGCCCGGACACAGGTAACAATGAGGCTCATAGGTCGGCCTCTTTTCTTCCTCATGCTTTTCTACCTGTCCCTGCCAGGGTCGTTTCATACGGTGGGGAGATACCAGCACATGCGACCCGTTCAGGGGGTTGTATCTTCTGTGAGGATGTTCTTTGAGGTTGAAGCTCATGACCAAAACTGTTCACTGTTCACTGTGCATTCTGATGATTTCAGCACCGTCAACGATGTTGGCGATGTACACCTTCAGCTCAGAACGAAACCGCTGCTGGTAAGCCTGTTCAATGTCTATGGTCATTTCTACCAGGGCATTTTCTTTCACCAGGTTGATGGTACAGCCGCCAAAGCCTCCTCCCATCATACGGGCACCTAATACATCTTCATTATCCAGCGTTTGCTCTACCAGGAAATCCAGCTCTTCGCAGCTCACTTCAAAGTCACGGCTGAGCCCCTGGTGCGATTCGTACATCTTTTGCCCAAAAGCTTCCAGATTACCTTCCTTCAGAAAGCGGCAGGCATCTTCCACCCGCTGGTTCTCTTCTATCACGTAGCGGCAGCGGCGGTAGGGAACCTCGTCCATGGTTTTCTGGTATTCCTTGATCATTTTCAGGCTGACTTCCCGCAGCGATTTCAGGTTGCCATTCTGCTCCTGAAGCTGCTTCAGGCCAGTATTACATTCCTTTCTTCTTTCATTGTACCTGGAAGAGGACAGCTCATGGTTCAGCTGTGTATCCAGCAGCACCAGCTTATAACCGTCTGTCTGGAAGGGATAGTATTCATAAGCCAGCGAATCACAATCCAGCTTGATCACGTGACTTTCTTTGCTGAAAAGGTTGGCAAACTGATCCATGATGCCGCACTTTACGCCAACAAAATCATTTTCTGCCTTCTGACAAATCTGAGCTATCTGCTTACGGTCAAGCCCCAGGCTGAAAACCTCGTTCAGCCCCAAAGCCAGGCCACATTCTAATGCTGCTGATGAAGACATACCCGCCCCCTGAGGTATATCTCCGCCGAATACGCAGTTGAAGCCTCCCAGCTCATGTCCTTCCTTTTGTAGCTGATCCACCACGCCCAGTACGTAGTTGGCCCAGGCATTATCTGAGCGGCGGATCTTGTCCAGCTCAAATTCTTCTGTTTCCTGCACATTGCGAGCATACACACTACAGCTTTTGCCCTGATTGGGAGCAATGGCAAAAACAATTTCTTTGTTGATGGCCGCTGGCAGCACAAAACCGCCATTGTAGTCAGTATGCTCTCCTATGAGATTGACGCGGCCTGGTGAGCGAACGATCACCGGCTCACTTTGATAGAGTTCTAAAAATTTGTCTTTGATGGATAAATGGTCCATAAAAAATAGTTTACCAGTAAATAATATATAAGGCTGCTAATATGCCCAGCACCAGTATAGCACCAATGTTGAATTTAGGGCTGGTTTTAAAAAGACTTTTCTCTAAATCTACCGCACTGGGCTGATCTTTTCCTTTGGATTCTATCAGGCTGATAATGATGATGATAGCCGCCAGAATCAAAAATACGATGCCCATACGATTGATGAACGGAAGATCGGGTGCGGCAAATTTAAGTATAGTTGACAAAGGAATGGTCAGGATAGCGGCAGCCAGGGCAGCATTGGACGTAGTTTTTCTCCAGAATACCCCAAATACGAAGATGGCAAACACCCCGGGGGATACAAAACCGGTGTATTCCTGAATAAACTGAAAGGCCTGACCCAGTACGCTCAAAGCAGGTGCTACCAGGCAGGCGATGATAAAGGCGATTACAACCACCAGTCGGCCGGTACGTACCAGGGCCTGCTCACTGGCGCTTTTATTAATGTAGTTGCGATAAATATCCATCGTAAAGATGGTAGAAGTACTATTAGCCATAGAAGCCAGGGAGGATACAATGGCTGCGGTAAGGGCGGCAAAGGCTACTCCCTTCAGGCCGCTAGGCAGCAGATTGAGCAGGGAAGGGTAAGCGCGGTCGGGTTTGATGTAGCCAGAGTCTGGATCGGTCATGATCTGGGTAAAAGTCCCGGAGAGTTCTTCGTTCTGCACAATCACATAAGCAGCAATACCGGGAATTACCACGATGAGAGGAATGAGCAGCTTGAGAAAAGCGGCAAAGAGCACGCCTCGCTGAGCATTATCCAGGTCTTTGGCAGCCAAAGCCCGCTGGGTAATGTACTGGTTAAAGCCCCAGTAGCTCAGGTTCACAATCCACATCCCGCCTATCAGCACGCTGAGGCCAGGAAGGTCCTGGTAAGCATCACGGGTGCCGCCCTGTCCGTCGGGGATCATCATCTGCCCTTCGTTGAGGATCATGTGAAAATGGCCGGGTGCTTCATCCCGCAGGCGAGCCAGGCCGCCCAGCACATCACCGTCACCTACTATCTCCAATGCCAGGTAAGTAGTCGCCAGGCCGCCCAGGATCAGGAATATGACCTGGATCACGTCCGTCCAGGCAACAGCTGTCAGTCCTCCATAAATTGAATACAGCAGCGCGAAACCCGCCAGGGCGTAAATGGCATACTGGAAGGGGAAGCCAATCACCGTCTCTATACTGAGCGCTCCCAGGTAGATGACCGAGGTAAGGTTAACAAACACATATACGAGCAGCCAGAAGATCGCCATCAGTGTACGCACTGTATCATTGTAGCGATCCGCCAGGAACTGCGGCATGGTGTAGATCTGCTTTTTGATATAAACCGGAAGGAAGAATTTACCAACTACCAAAAGTGTAGCGGCAGCCATCCATTCATAAGTGGAGATGGCCAGACCGAGAGCATAGCCGGAGCCTGACATACCGATAAACTGCTCAGCAGAAATGTTGGAAGCGATCAGCGAAGCGCCTATGGCCCACCAGGGAAGTGAACGGCTGGCCAGGAAGTAATCCTGAGAGTTCTTTTTGTGGCCTTCCTTATCGCGTGATACCCATAGGCCTATTCCTATAACGAAGAGGCAGTAGCCGATAAAAACTCCGTAATCTAATCCGGAAAATCCCATTGTTAATGATTTAAAAGAATAGTTTTAGTTTTTTTCTCAATCTTACAAGTATAATCATTTTAGTTTAAGCTAAAATAAGGTAAGGCGGATGTAAGGAGGTATTTCTCGAAAAGCCACCTGCCATTTGTCTCATCCTGAATGCGTCATTTGTATCCCCATGCTTGCTTCCCTGCTCTGCCCGGGTTCTATAATGATCAATCCCTGCCCATTATTGAAAGCATCTATGCCACTGCTGATAGTCTCCAGCGCAATCACATCCCTGGTAGGTGGAATGAACACCTGCAAAAAATTAAATTGATCTTCTCCGCATTCCTGCCATACCCTGATCTGCTGCTTTTTTTCTGCATCATATAGTATAGTCTCTACTTTTTCATCTTCGGCTGCTAATGCAAAGCAGTGGTCCAGTTCTATATCTCCCAGCGGCTTTGGTTGCGTAAAATGGTCAAAAGAGACGGTTTCGCCAGTAGGAATCAGGCGTTCATCGGTCAGAAAATGATGTTTGATGGCAGGCAGCTGCAGGTGCCAGCCACTTACGTCCCGGTCATCAAAGCAGAAGTAGGGATGAAAACCAGCACCAAAAGGCATATTGAATTTTCCTTGATTAGTCACCTGGTAATTGGCCGTAAAGCCTTCTTTTCCTGAAAAAACATAATCCAGCTCCAGGTCAAAAGGAAAAGGATAGCCAGGAAAATGTCCATCGTAGCGGTAGGTAAAGCGGGCCGTAGCTATATTTTCTGAAAGACCTACATCTTCCAAGATAAATTTTTGCCCGAAAGCAAAACCATGCAGGGCGGTATTTCTTTGTTTTTCATTGACGGGCAGCTGGTATTCTCTGCCTTCAAAACTGTATTTTCCGTCTTTGATGCGATTGACCCAGGGAAAGAGCCAGGCGGAACGAAACCGTTCGTCAGTCTGCAGCATTTCATAATCTGAGAAGCCATCAATGATGTTTGTTCCCTTAAAAACCAGGCGGGTAATGCAGGCGCCGTAGCTGGGTAGAAATGAAATTAAATCACCGCTGCTGTCGTTAAAAAAAGTAATTTGCTCCAGGGAGCCGAAGGGTTCGGTACGCTGATCAAACATGCCTGTAGGTAGAGGTAGTGTTGTAAATGGCATTAAAATAATGAAGTTCTACGCGATAACAAAAAACCTGATAATTGTAATTTTTTTATCCACTCCTTTGATGGCCCAGGAGCAGACAAAGGCTTTTTATGACAATGGGCAGCTCAAGTCGGAAGGCCTACAGCAAAATGGGCAGAAAGTAGGCAAATGGACCTATTACCATCCTGATGGAAAGCTGAATGCCGTGGAGCACTACCAGCAGGGCGAACTGCATGGCGAGATCCGCTACTACGATTTTGATGGCCGTTTGGAGGCACGTGAACAGTGGCAGCAGGGCCTGCAGCAGGACAGTTCATTTTACTACTATTCTAATGGCCAGTTGGAAAAGAAGGGCGTTTTCAGAGATGGACTCTACGAAGGTGAGTGGTTATTTTTTTATGAAGGTGGTAAACCCAAGCGTATAGCTTACTACGAAGGTGGTTTACCGGAAGGGGCATGGATTTTTTACCAGGAAAATGGCGAACTGTTGCAGGAAGGCTCATTCAAAGAGGGTAAAGAACATGGCCCCTGGAAATTTTACGACAAAAAAGGCCGGCTGGAGTACCTGGGCGAGTACACCGATGGCGAGCGCAGCGGCGACTGGTACTACGTAGACAAAAAAGGAAGGAAGGAGAAGGTGGAGCTGCCTTGATTGAACCTGCTTAAGCCCTCCAGAAAATAGTCAACAGGAAAAAGAGATTCAGGCACAGGCCTGAAATGAGGTTGAGAAGCATGGTAGAACGAAAGTCTGCCTGCTTCAGATCTTTATATACGCGCCAGTACCAGCTGAAAAAATACAGCAGCACCGGAAATAGAAAAAGAAGGTAAATAAAAGCATGTGTCGTACTTACATACAAATGATAATACAGGAAAAAGCTGATGGCTGAGAGGGAAAATACGGCGGCTGTAAAGTAAAAAGTACCTCTGACACCCAGCTTATAGCTCAGGGTGATATCTCCTCTCCTGCTATCTTCCTCATGCTGGTAAATCTGCGTCATAGGATATGAGCCCCAGAGCATAAGCGAACTCAGTACGGCGGTTAGCAATACCGCTGGCTGTCCCAGGGTTGGCCAACCAACTTTGTGAATGCCTATGTAGCTCATCAGCACCGTGAAAAATCCCTGGAAAAAACCGGCAATCAGCCAGCTACCGTAGGGGTACTTCTTGAGTCTGATAGCAGGATGACTGTAAGCTTTACTCACCAGCCCGTAGATGAGTAACATGAGTGCAAACTGCCAGCTGATCAGCAGCCCCAGCAGGATTGCCATCAGGTCAAATAAGAGGGCCGTCCAATAGAGTTCGGCGCTTACCGCCGGGGGTTTTTCCAGGCCGCCTATGCTGCCTTCATCTTTGTCAAAGTAGCTGTTGTAGGCATTGCTGGCAGGATAGAGTAAAAAATGGATGATGAAAAAGGTCAGCAGAGCATAAAATGGATCTTCAGGTCTTTGCAGGCTCAGCGCAAACAGGTAAACCGGCAGCAGAAAAAAGGAAAAAGGAATACGAAGATGAAGCAGTGTTGACCTGCTGATCATTTTTAAACTTCGAGCCATAAACACTGAAGGTATGGCTCAATTTAAGCATTCATCAGCAGTTATTGTAATTACAAGCCATTTACTTTATATCTTGGCCATCATTTAAAAGCCAGGTAAATGGTCTTTAGAGCTTTTTGGCTTCGTTCCAGTAGGTATCCATCTCTTCCAGGCTCATGCTGCTCAGGTCTTTGCCATCCTGCCGGGCTTTCTCTTCCAGGTAATTGAATCGCTTAATAAATTTTTTGTTGGTGCGCTCCAGCGCCTCTTCCGGGTTTATACCGGCAAAGCGGGCATAATTGACCAGTGAAAACAGGAGATCACCAAACTCATCCATGCTTTTCTCCTTATCCCCGGCTTCTTCCTGCTCGCGGAATTCCTGCATTTCCTCTTCTACCTTTTCCCATACCTGCTGCTTTTTTTCCCAGTCAAAACCTACGCCCCGGGCCTTATCCTGTATACGCATGGCCTTGATCAGCGCCGGCAGCGATTTAGGTACGCCTCCGAGCACGGTTTTTTTCCGGCTGCCTTTCTCCCTGAGCTTGATCTGCTCCCAGTTGCGCTCTACCGTCTCGGCATCTTCTGCGCTTACATCTCCATAAATATGCGGATGGCGCACGATCAGCTTTTCGCAGATGCCGTCCAGCACATCGGCCATATCGAAAGCCTCCTTTTCCCGGGCAATACGAGCGTAAAAGACCAGGTGCAGCGCCAGGTCACCCAGTTCTTTGCTGATTTCCTGCATGTCTCCTTCCAGGATGGCATCCGAAAGCTCATAAACTTCTTCTATGCTCAGATGCCTCAGGCTTTCCAGTGTCTGCTTTTTGTCCCAGGGACATTGCTCGCGTAACTCATCCATAATGGTGAGCAGGCGGTCAAAGGAGCGTAGTGCTTCTTCTCTCCTGTTTTTACTCATAGCTTAAAGATTAGAGTCGCAAGGTAAGCAGCATCCACGCCCGAAGCCAGTTTTTGTCTGCAGGATTTGACGGGATCAATCTTACCAGCCTTTATCGGTCTTCTCCTTCCTGTTTTCTTTAAGCAGGTAAAAAACCATAAGGGTAAAGACTACGAATCCCAGGGAAAGGGGTACCAGGTATCTTTGCTGTACAACATCTTCTCCCAGCTTATGGGCTACGTCAAATGTAACATAGCCAACCAGGCAAATGTAGCCTACAGCGGCCAGCAGGGTGTAGAGGTAATCTTTTTTCATAGGATTATGGTTTCGGGTGAGTAAAGAGCTTAACCGGAAACGGCTCTTTTTGTTATTTGAAAAACTTTTATGCCGAGCGAATTTCACTGGTCTTCTTAGTACGTATTTTGGAAAGTCCCCAGGCCAGGGCCAGACCGGAAAATATATCCCAGATGCCCCACCAGCCGGCAATCATGGCCATGCTCCCCAGGCCATCAAAAAAATTAAAAATCAGGATAAGTGCCATACCTCCGTTCTGTATGCCAGTCTCTATGGCAATGGTTTTCTTCTCCGGCAGACCCAGCCCAAAAACCTGCCCCAGGGCGTAGCCGCTGCCGTAAGCCAGGGCATTATGCAGCAGCACAATAAGCGCCACATAATGAATATAATCCAGAAAAATACGGAAGTTAGCCGCGAAAGCAGCGGCAATGAAAACACCAAAAATAACGACCGCTATGATCCTAAAAGGCTTCCGAAGCCGGATGGATATCTTTGTAAAATAATGATTGAACAACATACCCAGTAAGAGGGGTATGCCTACTACCAGCAGCACGGTTTCCAGCATATCTGTAAAGCTGATGCTGATCAGGGGTAGCTTATGGCTGTTTTGCAGGTACAGATTTCCCCAAAATGCAAAATTGGCCGGCGTGGCTACCGAGGCCAGCAGTGTGGCACTAGCCGTCAGGCTGACTGACAAAGCCGCATTGCCACCCGCCATAACCGTAAGCATATTGGAAATAGTACCTCCGGCACAGCATGCCAGCAGGATCATGCCCAGAGCCACCCCGGCAGAAGGCTGGATCAGTATCACCAGCAGATAAGTAAGCACTGGCAGTAGAATTAACTGTGCTGACAAACCTGCTATAAAGCTGCGGGGCTGGCGCAGCATATTTCTGAAGTCGTGCAGGCTAAGCTCCAGGGCTACCCCAAACATGACCAATCCCATGCAGATATTCATCAGCAGCAGGCTCTCCTGGTTAAAATTTAGCCGAATTTCATCCAGTACTTCCATATTTTTAGCTTTTAAACTACAAAACCGGCACCCAAATAGCACTACTTTTGTCGCCTAATCCTACTGCTTTGCCCTGCAGAAAAAAACAGCCACTGAGCGCACAGATGATAGCATCCAGTACGTCTTCATAGGCTTTTAAAAAATGCATTTTGTAACTTTCTTTTGTGTCTAGCTTTGGTAGGTAGTCATAAATATTATTGTTTATCTGCTCCTGTATGCCCTCTGCCAAAAACTGTAATTGCCTTACTGCCAGCTGGTATTGCTCTTCGGAGGATTTGTCTTTCCAGTATTTTCGTCTTTTCTGCGATTTATAAGGCAGTCGGTAATCCAGCCGCATCATTTCTATAATAGTAACATGGGGATAGACTTCAAGAAAGTAGGAACCGTCCGCTGGTTGAGCCTCTCTACTACCCCATTTCATTCCTGCTTCAGTAAGCTGCCGGAAGATGAGCTCTGCTATTATCCCCGGTCTTTCAGGCGTAGGGCTGTGTACCGCTGCTCCTTTTCGTCCGTAGCGGCTGGTAATCTGTCGGTCTGCTTCCCTATAACCTCTTATAGGTAATGGTGATAAAGGAATGTCTAATGCTACTACAGCAGGTAAATGAGCCACATCTTTAAGGATCAGACCCATTTGTGGCAAACTACCTGTTGTTTTTTTCTGCCAGTTAATATGTCCCGTGAAATACTCTTCATAGGATCTAGCTACTTTAATTAATTCAGGCTTAGTTGATTCACCCCAATGCATTAATGCTATGCCGCTGCTACCCTGGGCTGTCCAGGCGGCATCAATGCCTAAAATATACTTCAAAGCTGGATAAGAAATATAAACAAACGTTCAATTATTTAGCAAAACCAATTCTGTTTCCTTTATAACCATTTTCTTCCATGTATTTTGCTGCCTCTTCTACCTTTTCTTTCAGTTCATCTTTATAAGCCTGGAGTTTGTCAGCTACCATTTGATCAGTCGCTCCTAAAATCTGAGCTGCCAGTAAACCGGCATTTTTAGCTCCATTCAAAGCTACCGTAGCTACAGGAACCCCTCCTGGCATCTGCAAAATTGACAGGACTGAGTCCCAGCCATCTATAGAATTACTAGACTTTACCGGTACACCAATTACTGGTAGTGTAGTCATTGATGCTACCATACCCGGTAGGTGAGCCGCTCCCCCTGCCCCGGCGATGATGACCCTCAGCCCTCTGCCCCGGGCTTCTTCTGCATATTTCATCATACGCTGAGGGGTACGATGAGCTGAGACAATAGTGACTTCAAAAGGAATTTCCAGTTCTTCCAAAATATTGGCGGCTTCTATCATTACCGGCAGGTCAGATTTGCTGCCCATGATAATACCTATTTCTGCTTTGCTCATGCTTTTATCTTTAAGCTTTGTTTTACTTGCTGTACTTTCTCTTTCAGTTTCTGCTTGTCCTGGTCAACGATGGTCACGTGTCCCATTTTGCGGAAAGGCTTAGTCATTTTTTTACCATACAGATGCACTTTGGCTCCCTCTATGGCCAGCGTTTCTTCCAGTCCTTCCAGGCGGGCCAGACCCGTAAATCCATCTTCTCCCAGCAGGTTAACCATGGCAGCGGGCAGTTTGGTGTCGGTAGCCCCCAGAGGCATATTGAGTATCGCCCGCAGATGCTGCTCAAACTGTGAAGTCACATTGGCTTCAATGCTGTGGTGGCCACTGTTATGGGTGCGGGGCGCAATCTCATTGACCAGTAGCTTACCATCTTTAGTTAGAAACATTTCTACTGCCAGCAGGCCGGTCATACCCAGCTTTTCAATGACCTTCTTAGCTAATTGATCCGCCTGGGTAGCCACTTCAGCAGATATGTCAGCAGGGGCAAAAAGATATTCCACCAGGTTGTGCTCCGGATGAAAGACCATTTCGGTAGGTGGAAAAGTTTTCATTTCACCCTTTTCGTTGCGGGCGACAATAACCGCCAGTTCCTTCTCGAAGTCAATCAGCTTTTCCAGCAGACCCGGCGCATCAAATGCTTTAGGCAGGTCTTCGGGAGAACTGAGCTTCTGTACTCCTCGGCCATCGTAACCCTCCCGCCCGAGCTTATGCACCGCAGGCAGCATGCTAAAGTAGCGGCGCACATCCTCACGACTTTCAGTAAGCACGAAATCGGCCGTAGGAATATCATTTTGCTGGTAAAACTGCTTCTGCTGTCTTTTATCCTGTATCAGGCGGATGATATGTGGCTCAGGAAACACCTTGATTCCTTCAGATTGTAGTTTCTCCAGCGCTTCGGTATTCACATTTTCTATTTCTATCGTCAGTATGTCGCATTGCCGACCAAACTGGTATACCGTGTCAAAATCAGTCAGCTTCCCCTGGCTGAAATGGGTGGCAATATGTCGGCAGGGGGCATTTTCATCAGGATCCAGTACCCACACATCCAGGTTGAAGTCTATGGCCGACTGTATCAGCATACGTCCCAACTGCCCGCCTCCCAGCACACCTAATCTAAAATTCTGATAAAAAGCATTTGCCATTTTTTATATTTTTGTTGTCCGAATCCGTAAAGTTAAAAGTATTCCGGCAGAGATGTGCCTTAGACAGCTTTAGATTTACCAAAAATGAGCACGATGCGTAATTCAAATCCTTATTCCCTCCTGCAATATTTGCTTTTACTTACATCCATAGTTGCCTGCCGTACGGAAGCCAGCCGTAACGAACTGCTAATGGAGGATCAAAAGCCCAATGTTCTGTTTATTGCTGTAGACGATCTGCGGCCTGAGCTGAATTTTTATGGTAAATCTCAGGTCATATCGCCAAATATAGACCAACTGGCCAGCCAAAGCCTGGTTTTTACCCGGGCCTACTGCCAGGTACCGGTTTGTGGTGCTTCCCGGGCCAGCCTACTTACTGGCCTGCGCCCTGCCCATGACCGCTTCCTGGGTTATGATACCCGCGTAAGCGAGGATGCGCCTGAAGTTCTTACCTTGCCCCAGCATTTTAAAGATCACAGCTACCACACCATCTCCAACGGTAAGGTTTTCCATCACCTAAATGACATGGATGAAAGCTGGAGCGAGAAACCCTGGCACCCGAACCAGGACGGCACCAACTGGCGCGATTATGTACTGGAAGAAAATGTTGCCTTAGCTTCCCGCAGCCAAAGGGGCAATGGCCCCTCTTATGAAATAGCCAATGTACATGACACGGCTTATTTTGACGGCAAGACGGCTGAAAAAACCATTGCCGACCTGAAGCGACTGGCTGCGCAGGATAAGCCCTTCTTCCTGGCTGTAGGGTTTCTGAAGCCTCACCTGCCTTTTAATGCACCCAAAAAATACTGGGATTTGTATAATGAAGCTGATCTTCACCCTGCCAAAAACAACTACCAGCCCAGGCTGGCTCCAGATGAGGCCATGCACAACTGGGGAGAACTGCGTAATTACACCGACATACCCGCCGAGGGCAAGCTTAGTGAAACCCAGGCCCGGCGTATGATGCAGGGGTATTATGCCTGCATCAGCTACACTGATGCCCAAATCGGGAAGGTACTGGATGCGCTGGAAGACCTGGATTTAGACAAAAATACGATTGTAGTGCTATGGGGCGATCATGGCTGGAACCTGCGTGAACATGGCCTGTGGTGTAAGCACAGCAACTTTGAAAGCTCCCTGCGTGCACCCTTGATGGTCAGAGTACCGGAAATTAACAAAGGTGCCACCACTGCTGCCCTGACCGAGTTTGTAGATATTTATCCTTCACTCTGTGAACTGGCCGGACTGCCCGTGCCCCACCATATTGAGGGCACCAGTTTTGTGCCTCTGCTCAGCAATCCGCAACAGCCCTGGAAGCAGCAGGTGTTTAGCAAGTATTATGATGGCTACTCTGTCAAAGATGAGCAGTTTCGTTATACCGAATGGAGAAACCAGGAAGGAAAAGTCTACGCCCGCATGCTCTACGACCACAAGGCCGATTCGCTGGAAAATATGAATGTGGCTGAGAAAGCTGAGTACCTGGATGTGGTAGAAAGGATGCAGCAGTCGCTCCGGAAAACGTATCAGGAGGACTACGGCCGCTGATGTTTGATTTTGCCTGAAAACCTGTGTATCGGCCGGCAATACGCAATCTATATCATGAGAAAGATGTCATCTTTAACAAAAACAGAATTACTATGGAAGGAATGAATTATCTGGTAGCTGCCTCAAATAGAAAAATAGCTGTACAAATAGATTTGGAAAAATACGGTGAGCTTGTCGAGGAAATGCTGGATATAATAGAACAAAGATGATGATACGATAACCTTGGAAGAACTTAAAGCTGAACTCATAACTGAATGTAAGCTTTGAAGTACCGGATTGTTTTTACTTAAAAAGTAGTTAAAGCAATTTGACTGCTTCAAAAAAAGATATTCCACGCATTATTGA
>JBKHDR010000098.1:0-15926 GCA_046541235.1 Cyclobacteriaceae bacterium
TGCTCAGTCGCCAGTGTCCCGCTGGTGACTTCTATCTCCAACGGCTTACGGCCGTAGCAGCTAAAGTTTTCGGTTAAGTAGATATAGCCATTGGCTGTATACCTTATTTATCACAAAGCACCTTCTATAGGTTCTAACAGTATAATATTTTTAGCCATCAACGAACCTCCGTAGCAGACTGAAGCCGGAGATAGATTGTACAGATGGCAGCCCGCCCAGGTCGTCCTAATTCTCAGCTTATCGCCCTTCGTCCGATTATTTTTTTCAGCCCTCTTCCGGATGATATTTGGAATTTGTCCATACAATACATATCATTGTGGGCTACAAGTCAATTTCATCCTTCTGATTTCTTATCAAAGGTTGATTGATTTATAAAGAAGCGCGGAGAGACAGGCTCAACGAAGCGCTAGCAACCTCCCTCCATTAGGAAAGGTGCTAAATCCTGATTCCGATAATCGGAAGAATATAAATTAATTATCAGATGAACACACACAGTACTTATTTTCCCAACAGCTTCAGGCTGTTTGATGTATCGCTCAGCCGCACAGCCCGCATGTTTGCTTCGGGTATGTGTTGTTGTTGCTGATCTTTCTGCCCTGATAGCCTCTTTCATGGCAGCACACGGCCACGCCGTGCTTGATTATTTTTACCCGATCTATTACTTACCTATACTTTAAACCAAAAGAAAACCATGGCACAAAACCAGAGATTTGAAACACTTCAGCTTCATGCAGGACAGGAAGCTGACCCTACTACCGGCTCACGCGCCGTTCCTATTTACCAAACTACCTCTTATAATTTCAAGAGTGCAGAGCATGGTGCCAACCTCTTTGCCCTCAAGGAGTTTGGCAATATCTACACCCGCATCATGAACCCTACCACCGATGTGTTTGAAAAGCGCATCGCCGCCCTGGAAGGCGGAGTAGCTGCCCTGGCCGTAGCTTCAGGACAGGCTGCTCAATTCATTGCCCTCAACAACATCTGCGAGGCCGGGGATAACATTGTCTCTACCAATTATCTCTATGGTGGTACTTACAATCAGTTCAAAATCGCCTTCAAGCGCCTTGGCATAGACGTAAAGTTTGTCAAAGGACATGAGGTAGATGCTTACGAGAAACTGATTGACGATAAGACCAAAGCCATCTACCTGGAAACTATCGGTAACCCTGGCTTCAATATCCCTGATTTTGACGCCATCGCTGCCCTGGCTAAAAAACATGATATTCCGCTGGTGGTAGATAATACTTTTGGTGCAGGTGGTTATCTTTTCCGTCCGATAGAACATGGCGCAGCGGTTGTTACCGCTTCTGCCACTAAGTGGATAGGCGGACATGGTACCAGCATAGGCGGAGTGATCATTGACTCAGGAAATTATAACTGGGGCAATGGCAAATTTCCTCAGTTCTCCGAACCTGCCGAGGGTTATCATGGTATGGTATTCTCCGACGTGTTTGGTGTCAACAATCCCCTGGGATTACCCAATATCGCTTTTGCTATCCGCGCCCGGGTAGAAGGCCTGCGCGACTTTGGTCCGGCCCTGAGCCCGTTTAATTCATTTCAGCTCATCCAGGGACTGGAAACTCTGTCACTCAGAGTAGAAAGAACGGTCAATAATGCGCTGGAATTAGCTAAATGGCTGGAAACACATGATGAAGTAGAGAGCGTTAACTATCCCGGCCTGGCATCCAGCCCTTATCATGAGCTGGCTAAAAAATACCTCAAGCGCGGTTTTGGTGGTGTATTTACCTTCCGCATCAAAGGCGACCTGGAAAGAGCCAAAAAATTTGTAGAGAGCCTCAAACTGGTGAGCCATCTTGCCAACGTGGGCGATGCCAAAACACTGATCATCCACCCGGCATCTACTACCCATTCTCAGCTCTCAGAACAGGAGCAGGCCAACTCAGGTGTGCACCCTACCCAGCTTCGTGTCTCGGTGGGTATAGAGCATATTGAGGATATCAAAGATGATTTCAAGCAGGCTTTCAAACAAATTTCAGAAGCCGTTCTGGCATAGCATCAATGCACAAAACAGAAGATTATTATTATTCAGATACCTTTGAGCTGGAGTCGGGCACATCTCTGCCCGGCTTTCAGCTTCGCTTTTCCACCTACGGCAAACTCAACGAAGCGCGTGATAATGTCATTTGGGTTTGCCATGCTCTTACGGCCAATGCCAACTTTCTGGACTGGTGGGGAGGCCTGTTCGGTAAAGACCGGCTCTATAATCCGGATGATTATTTTGTGGTGTGCGCCAATATGCTGGGCTCCTGCTACGGGTCTACCGGACCTTTATCTGTTAACCCAAAAACTGGCCAGCCTTTTTACCATACATTTCCCCTGCTGACTAACAGAGATATAGTCAGGGCCTTTGACCTGCTGCGGCAACACCTTGAAATTGAGAAGATCCATACCCTAATTGGCGGCTCACTGGGTGGGCAGCATGCGCTGGAATGGGCGATCATGCAGCCGGAAAGAATACGCCATCTGATCCAGCTTTGCTCCAATGCGCAGCATTCTCCCTGGGGTATTGCTTTTAATGAGTCGCAGCGCATGGCTATTGCCAATGATCCGAGTTGGCAGGAAAGTCATCCTGAGGCAGGTCTACAGGGTATGCGGACAGCCCGCTCCATTGCTCTGCTTTCTTACCGGCATTATACCACTTATCAGAAAACCCAGGCAGAAATTACTGAAAGCAGGCTTGACAATTACCGGGCCTCCTCCTACCAGCAGTACCAGGGAGATAAATTAGCCCGTAGATTCAATGCTTTTTCTTACTGGACACTCTCCAAAGCAATGGATTCGCATCATGTAGGCCGAGATCGTGGCGGTGTCATGGTGGCCTTGCAAAGTATCAGGGCAAAAGCCCTTTTTATAGGGGTATCTACCGACATCCTTTTTCCGGTTAGCGAACAGCGACTGCTGGCAGCGCATGTAAAAGGAGCAGAGCTGTCAGTGATTGATTCAGACTACGGTCATGACGGATTTTTGATTGAAGTAGAAGCCCTTAAGCAGGAGATCAGCCGCTTTTATGCAAGTTCGGCCTGCCAGTCCGTGTACAGCAAGAGTTCTTAGCGGACTCCTTCGATCTCACCCCCTCCCAGTACTACTAACCCTTTGATAATCAAGGTTGATTCTGCACCGGGGGTATAATGCTGTGCAAATTTTCTTTTGTCTTCAAAGCCGCCTAGGATAGGCGTAATTTCTACTCTCACATTCCAGTTGTTTGGAATAATAAAGGTAACACCGCCCATAAAAGCAAATACATCAATCTCATACGTACCGGGTGCCAGTTTTGCTTCAGTAAAATCCAGGTCTGCTCCTCCCAGCAAGGCGGTAACTTTAGCCCCCTGAAAATTACGGGAATAAGCTGTTTTTTTATTACCGCTCAGTACAGCTGTTAATTCAAAATAATCATCTTCTGAGACGGAGGACGCTGCTCTGGGATCGTAGTTACTTTTTTTTTCCTGAGACCTTCGCATCAGCAAGGCTATGCCGATAATGATAAAAATAGCAGGCCAGAAAAGCCACACTTCCCGGATGAGCTCACCGATGGTTACGTCCAGTACATCAGCTACCAGAAAAACACCTCCTACGATGATGAGTGTCACGCCTCCTCCTTTATTTTCCCTTGTACCGACGAGCAGCAGCCCGATAGCGATGAGCAAGGTTTTCCAGGAAAGCACATAATCAGGCAGAACAAAGGGAAGCAGGTCAAGATTGTAGAGCAGCAGGTAGGCACCAATAAGTATAAAAATCAGGCCTACAATGATTCGGCTGTCTGTTTTCTTAGAGCTTTCGGCCATGTTGTATTTTTTTGTTTCGGGCGAATTTATAAGAAAGTAGCTGATTCTAAAACTGGTGAGGATAAAATAGATAAGGGCACCCAAAAGTGCCCTTTAAAAAAATCAGCTATCGCTGTCTCTGCTTTTTTCCAACTGTCAGACAAAAAAGAATTTTATGAATGTTATTACTTAAGTATAAATGTATAAGGATTTATTCTGATTAGCAAGCGACACACATTTTTTTACAAATCAGGGATCTTAATTAGCTCTTATATATGCTTTGGCAGATTATGAGATATATACAGAATGTACGAGAAGAAGGCAGTTTCGTACGACCCACCAACACTTTAAGATGTTGCATTACAGACTTGTGCATGTAGTATTCTTTGCTAAAGCATCCCATCTCTTACTTCCACAGCTAAGCTAAATTTAGCTTTTTCATCATTTGAAGGAATATACAAAGAAATATTATCTACAAATTTTATTTTTTTCATTAAAAAGTTATATCATTGTAGTAGATTACACATGTAAGGTATATATCATATTTGAAAATAATGAAAAGATTTGTATTGGTATGCACCCTCGCCCTCTCATCTTTTGCGCTGATGGCACAGGCTCCACAGCCTGGCAAGGTCCATCTGAAGAGCAATGATGTCATTGCCGGCGTAGTTGATATAAATTCTTTTGGCAACTCAGCCTCGGTCACTACCGAAGACGGCAGACAACTCACCTACCACGCTTCTATGATTTCATCTATTGAAACGACCGATGAGTGTGACTTTAAAAGGGAGTTCCGATGCTTTGACTACCGTTCCAACAGCTTTTTTGACAGAATGGAAAAGAAGATTTTTCAGGTAGTAAGTGACGGGAAAATTACCCTGCTGCGGCGGGTTTTTGAATATGATGTTTTTGATACTACCGACGAATATACTATAGAAGAGTGGTACTTCATTAATAAAGATGGCAAGGTAAAACGTATCAGGAATTTCAAAAGGCAGCTTTACCCGCTTATGAGCAGTCATGAAGAAGCCATGAACGCTTTCCGTGAGCGCAATCAACTCGGCAACCTTAACCGCGAGGAGAATATGTTCCTGATGGTATCATTTTATAACCGCCTCCACAACCTATCTGACGGCTCTCTCAGCCTGGGTGTTTACTAAGGCAGCAGCAGAGATGAATCTCCGTAGCTCAGGAAGCGGTAATCATTGTCCAACGCATGCTGGTAAATATCTTTCCACTTATCACCTACCAAGGCCGAAATCAGCAGTATTAGCGTGGACTTTGGCATATGAAAGTTGGTGATCAGCCCCTGGCACACCCTGAAACGGTAGCCCGGAAAAATGAATATCTCCGTTTCTCCCATCAACTGATACATCTGCCTGGCTTCCATATGGTCAAGCACGGCCTGCATAGCTTCCTGCATACTTAACTGCTTAGTTTCCTCTGTTTCATAAGCAATCAGCTTGGGCACTCTGAAGCTGGCACCTGCATCCTGATGCAGCATCACCCCATACCAGTAAAGGCTCTCCAGCGTACGCATGGAAGTGGTACCTACGGCAATGACCGGACCTTCTCCACTGATCAGGCTCTTTACATTTTCGCGGCTCACCAGGATCTGCTCCGAGTGCATGGGGTGTTGGCGTATATCTTTTTCCTTGATAGGCTGAAAAGTACCCGCACTTACGTGTAATGTAAGGTAGTTTTGTCGGAAGCCTTTTTCCTCTAATTTTTGTAATAACTCAGGCGTAAAATGCAGCCCGGCAGTAGGCGCCGCCACCGCACCCTCCTTTTTGGAGTACACCGTCTGATAGCGGGGCTTGTCTTCTGTGGTAGCTTCCCTCTTCAGGTAAGGCGGCAAAGGCACCTGACCGGCAGCTTCTACAATATCTACAAAACTAATATCTTCCTCATCCCATTCAAATACCACCCTCTTCTGCTCCCGGTCTTCTAAGCGGGCTTTGAGGAATATGTCTGTATTTCCTACCCTGAGCTTTCTTTCTAGTATGGTATCACCTTTCCACTTTTTCTGGTTGCCAATCATACAGTGCCAGGTGCAGGTTTTTCGGGCCAGCATGGCCTCTCCGATGATCCTGCTGGGAAGTTCTGGATGTAGCAAAAAGATTTCGATATTAGCCCCGCTTCCCTGTGCTGTAGCCGATTTTTGAAAAAATAGGCGCGCTGGAATCACTTTGGTATTGTTAAAAAACAAGCGGCTGCCAGTAGGCAACAGCTCAGGCAAGTCGTAAAAAATCCTGTCCTGGATCTCCCCTTGCTGGAAGTACAGCAGCTTGGCATGGTCGCGCTTCTCCAGCGGAAAACGGGCAATCCGCTCATCGGGCAAATCATAATCAAAAGCTTCAAGGTGGTTATTTTCAGACATAAAGCAGTTGTTTAACAGGCTGCGAAAATAGCCAAAAATGAATAGATTAGTAGCAGAGGATGTGGTTTTATAAGAGGGTAATGGTAAATTGGCCCATCTATACATATTTTATCAAGCTAATGACACAACGCTACACACTTATCTTTTTCCTGTTCTACCTGGCATTTACAAACCAGGCCTATGCACAGAGAGGCAGTAAAACAGCCTCTGCTGAAACTATTTCTCCGGTACTTTACGAGTCTCTGAACTATCGCATGATCGGGCCTTTCCGCGGAGGGCGATGTACGGCGGTTACTGGTGTTCCTGACGAGCCTCTTACTTTTTTTATGGGCACTACCGGGGGAGGTGTATGGAAGACCGAGGACGGGGGCATTCAATGGCAAAATATCTCTGATGGTTTTATCCCGGTAGGTTCTATTGGCTCTATAGAAATAGCCCCTACAGATGCCAATATCATTTATGTCGGCACTGGGTCAGCTTCACCCAGGGGTAACGTATCTCCTGGCAAAGGTATGTATAAATCTACCGACGGAGGCCTCAGCTGGAAACCCGCTGGCTTGGCAAAGGCAGGGCAGATAGGTAAGATCCAGATACACCCAAAAAATCCTGAACTGGTATATGCCGCAGCTTTGGGCAATGTATTCGGTCCTTCTCCGGAAAGGGGCGTCTTTCGTTCAGAAGACGGAGGTCAGAACTGGGAGAAGGTACTCTATGTCAATGACAGTACCGGTGTCATAGACCTGGTAATGGATCCCAAAAACCCGCGTATTCTCTATGCCGGGGCCTGGCAGGTGGAGCGTAAACCCTGGACGATCATCGATGGCGGCAAAGGAGGTGGTGTCTACAAAAGTACAGATGGAGGTGATAGCTGGGAAAAGCTCAGCGGCGGCCTTCCTGAGGGCGTGGTAGGCCGGGTAGGTATTGCCGTATCACCGCTCAACTCTCGCCGGGTGTGGGTGATACAGGAAGCCCTGGATGAAGAGAAAGGAGGCCTGTATATGTCGGAAGATGGAGGTAAAAGCTGGCAACGCATCAACCGCAAGCATGAATACCGACAGCGGGCCTGGTACTATTCCCGCATATTTGCCGATCCTAAGAATGAGCACACGCTTTATCTGCTGAATACTGACTTTTATAAGTCGCTGAATGATGGCAAAAACTTTGAAAGAATACCTGTACCTCATGGAGATAATCACGGCCTATGGCTCAACCCTCATGATCCTGACATCATGATACAGAGTAATGATGGAGGCTCCAACATCAGTTTCAACGGAGGTAAATCATGGTCTACCCAGAACAACCAGCCGACCTCTGAAATCTACCGCGTAACTGTAGACAACCAGTTTCCTTATCGGGTTTACGGCGCTCAACAGGATAACACTACCATATCAGTACCTAGCCAGGGCCTGGGCAATCTGGATCCCCTGCAGGACTGGCTGAGTGTGGGTGGAGGAGAGAGCGGCCATATTGCCGTACATCCCGAAAACCCCAACATCATCTACGCCGGTAACTATATTGGTGTCATGACACGCCTGGACCGCAGCCAGGGCCATATCCGCAGCGTGGAGGTCTACCCCGATCTGAATGATGGTATTGAACCCTATAAACTTAAATACCGCTTCCAGTGGAATGCGCCCATTTTTATTTCCAGGCATAATCCTGAAGTTATTTATTTTGCTTCCAATTATGTACATAAATCTACCAATGAAGGACAGAACTGGCAGGTGATCAGCCCGGACCTGACTACCAACAACCAGAAATACCTGGCGGAGATACCCGGCGGCCCGATACAGAATGACAATACAGGGGTAGAACTCTACTGCACCATCTTTGCTCTGGAAGAGTCGCCCCTGCAGGAAGGCTTACTCTGGGCGGGAAGCGACGATGGCCTTATCCATATTTCACAGGATGGCGGAGCCAAATGGACCAACATCACCCCGCCAGATATGCCGCTGGAAGGAACTGTTAACAGCATTGACCCCTCGCCTCATCAGGCAGGCAAAGCTACGGTAGCTGTTTACAAGTACCGGGATAATGATTTTCACCCTTATATCTTTCAGACTGAGGATTATGGCAAAAGCTGGAAGAAAATTACCCAGGGCATCCCGGAAGATCATTTTGTGCGGGTAGTACGTGAAGACCCTGAGCAGGAAGGTCTGCTCTTTGCCGGTACCGAGTTTGGTATGTTCATTTCGTTTAATAATGGAAAAAACTGGCAGGATTTTCAGCTTAACCTCCCCCGTACTCCCATTACCGATCTGAAACTGCATCAGCAGGATCTGGTAGTAGCTACCCAGGGGCGCTCGTTCTGGATTATGGACGGAATAGCACCTCTTCGACAGCTATCGGCTCAGACTTCCCTGGCGGAGCCTCTGCTTTTCAAACCAGATGTCGCCTACCGTACGCAGGTAGACGGGTACAGGGGGAAAAATACACCTGAAAATAAGGCCCGGGGCGCTGTCATTCATTATTACCTGCCGGCTGAGCAGGATAGCATCAGCCTTGAAATTCTTGATCATAAAGGCAAGGTCGTGAGAAATTTCAACAGTGTGGAACATTCGGCCCAGCTGAAATCCTCAAAAGGCAGCCACCGCTTTGTGTGGAACCTGACATATCCTGAACCGGATCTGATTGAAGGCGCCATCATGTCGTTGAGCTATACAGGAGGACCCAAAGCAACTCCCGGAGACTACACCATTCGCCTGCATAGCGGAGAAAAGGTGCTGGAGCAGACACTCCGGCTTGAAAAAGATCCCCGCTGGCAGTATACTGATGAGGAGCTAGAGGCGCAGTTTGACCTGGCGGTGGCGGTGAGAGACAGCTTAACGGCTGTTCATGAGCTGATCAGAAGCATTCGCGGCCTGAAAGAACAGGCAACCTATATCACCGAGAGAAGCCAAAAAGCCGCTTATGCAGACAAACTCAGGCAGCCCTGTCAGCGACTGGTAGAAAAACTGGATGCTTTGGAAGAAGAACTGATACAGACCCGCAGCGAAAGCTCACAGGACCCGATTAATTACCCAGTCAGGCTGGATAACCAGTTCAGTTACCTCTACACGGTGGTACATGAGCAGGATGCCCGCCCTACCGAAGGATGTTATACTCGATTTGAAGACCTGAAGCAGGAAGTGGCAGAGAAAAGAAAGGTTTACCAGCAGATACTTGATAATGAGCTCAGGGAATTTGAAAAAATTATCAGGGAACAGGGAGTGCCCCGACTCATTATTTCTTCACTTCGCTAAATTTTAAACAGACAATTTTAATTTAACTGGGAAAACTGGATAATATTGTTATATTTACAGCACATAACCACTAAAAATTCTGAAAGGAGTTTACAGTCAGTGAAATACGATGTGACAGTTTTCAGGTTTTGTGGAATGAAAGAGCTTAGATCTGCCTATGGATTGCCTGAACAATTTTAGATATAATGCAGAAAGGCGCTTTCTCTTTTAAAAATGCAAATTTGGGTTAATGTTGATAAAGGTTGGTATGGATTTCTAATTTTGGGTTAATATTGTTTCACAGTACTTGAACCAATTACCGTACCAGCTTACAAAATCCCCTTAAACAGCTTGTTTAAGGGGATTTTGTTTTCATCTATGTCCGATTTCGTACGATATCCGTACAGCTTTGTACAGCACAAAATCAGGCATAATCAGATGATCAATTCAAAAGCACTCTGGTAAGCATCAATAGACTGCACATAGTCAAGGATACGGTTATAAAATTCATTGCTGCCTAAAGTAGCACTGTCACCTATCATCACCAGGCGCATTTTGGCACGGGTCATGGCCACATTCATCCGTCGTTCATCTGCCAGGAAACCAATCACGCCTTCATCATTAGACCGCACCAGGCTGATGTAGATAATATCCCGCTCTCTACCCTGAAAAGCATCTACCGTATCTATGGTAATATGCTCTTTCAATTTTACTAATGTGTCAAATTCAGCAAACTGCTCGCTAAGTTCGCGTGTCTGCGCCCGATAGGGAGCGATGACCCCGATACTGATATTCTCAGCTTTTACCCTTTCCTCGCCTAGTCTTTTCAGCAGTTCATCCAGATGCCTGAGCAGCAGAGTCGCTTCCTCCTGGTTGTAGGTACTCAGGCTTTCCGGGTCTACTTTTTCCTGGTAGCCGCAGCCGGCCGTATCTATGAAATTTAGCGGAGGGAGATCAGGCAGAAGTAATCTTTCTTTTACATGTTCGGCTGCCCGGAGGGCACCTTTATAGAAATAGTCAGACGAGAAATTCATAATTTTCTCATGCATGCGGTACTGGGTCAGCAGCATGCTGTCTACTGATTTGCCAAGTGCTTTTTGCCGCTTTACCACCTTCTCCTGCAGCGTCTCTCCCAATCCCTGCTGCATAGCTTCATAAGATTTGATGGTAGGAGGCAACTGGAAATGATCTCCGGCAAAGACTACTCTTTCAGCTTTCAAGATGGGTATCCAGCTGGCGGCTTCCAGTGCCTGGGCAGCCTCATCAATAAACACCGTACGAAAGCGCATGCCCCTGATCATCTGGGCTGATGCTCCCACCAGGGTAGAGGTAATGACATCGGTTTTGGAAAAAATATCAGCAACAATGTAATGCTCCAGGTTTTCAGCCTCATCGCGCATACGGCTTGCCTCTTTAAGCAGGTGGCGGCGCTGGTCGCGCTCTGCCTTACCATAGTTTCTTTTGTACTTACCTCCCAGCGCCCGGTACTCCTCCGCTTTGCGCCTGAGTACTTTCAGGTCTTTAAAGTAATCGTGATTTGCGATCTTGGCGTCAATAGTTTGGCTCAGGTTGACCTCCGTCACCCGCGCAGGGTGTCCGAGGCGTACTACTTCCATGCCCTGCTCAATAAGCTTTTCGGTGAGCAGGTCAACTGCTGCATTGCTGGGCGCACATACCAGCACCTTCTCTTCCCGCTTCACCGTCTGAACAATCGCCTGTACCATGGTGGTGGTTTTGCCAGTACCGGGAGGCCCGTGGATTACGGCTACGTCCTGGGCATTCATGGCATTGGCGAGGGCTGCATTCTGGCTGTCGTTCAAACCTGGTATGGCAGCAAAATCACGCTCAAAAAAACTGGCAGGTTCTTTACCGAGCAGCACTTCACGCAGCTGCAGCAGGCGGTCATTTTTAGCTTCTATTACCTTTTTTAGCGCCTTATTCATTTCGCGGTAAGCCATTTCATCAAAAAGCAGGTCTACCCCCAGCCTGCCATACTCAAGCCAGTCAGGAAACTCATCTGTATTGAGCGTGATCGTCATACTGTCGCCTTTTACCTCGTTGACTACGCCAGAGGTGCTGAGCTGTTCGTTGTGGCCCTGATTGGAAAAAAGACTCACGATCTTACCTGACTGGAAAACATGTGGTTTCTTCAGTTCGGTTGTCCGGTTTACCCTGATGATGATTTTCTCGCCCATGCTGTAGCGCTGGCTCAGCAGGTTGACCGGATACCAGCAGACGCCATCCTTCTTTCTCTGCTCCAGGGAAGCGTTGAGCACTTTCTGACGATAGTATTCCAGGTCTGCTTCTTTCTCTAAGCTGAGCAGGTCAGCTACTTTCTTAAGTTCTTCAGTTGATTTTGACATAGGGTCGTAAAGATAAGGGAAGGCTTTACAAAATGCACTGGCATTGTATCCGATAAAGATTAAGGTGCTAGATCTTTAACCATAGGAATGCTTAAAAGTTGTACAGGCCAGCTTTGGATGCTGTAATGATGATGGCAAAAGAGTCTGGCAAAGATCTGGTGCAAAATTTTGGGAAATATAATTTGAATAATGCATTTGAACCATTAATTTGATCATACAGTCAGATGCCTGATTGCGATGGAATAGCAGCAATTCTTCAACACGTCATATTTTCATCCTCAACCTAAGCCCACGAGCTATGACATCCTTCACTCAATTGAATCGCTGCTGGCGTAGCTGTACCCATTCATCTGAGCAAGAAAAATACGATGAATGCATCAATCCTCAGATGGGCATTGGTGCGGGTTTCAGTTATGTATTTGACCATCATTCAGCTACTATCACTTATGTAGACCCTGGTATTGAGGATATTCTGGGTTATGAAGCACATATCCTGCAGCGGGAAGGGTTTATATTTCTGGATAGAATCATCCATCCCCTTGATCACCCTTCTGCTGTAGAGTTGCTTAAGAAAGCCTGGAACCTGATTATGCTTCAACCGGAAGAATATCGCAAATCCTACTCATTGACTATAGATTATCGGCTATGCCACAAGGACGGATATTACCTGCACTTCATTGCAGAAAACAAGCTGCTTGGCAGAGACTCCTCTGACTTTAACAGATTCAGCTTATGTACTTTCTACGACATTACTCACTGGCAGAAGACCACACCCTCAACTCTGAACCTGTATTATAATAATAAACTTATTGAAAGATGGTACGCCGGGCCGACAGAGGGTACATCAAGCATTAGCAGAAGAGAAAAGGAAGTAATAAGGCTGATTTGTCAGGGGCAATCGTCGGCCCAGGTAGCAGACAGGCTCAATATCAGCAAAAATACAGTGACCACGCATCGTAAAGCCATTATGCGAAAGCTGGGTATCAAAGGTATGAATGCGCTCATGAGGTATGCGCTTCAGCATCAGCTTATTTAGATTCTTTTACCCTGATATGGGTATTTTAACTCTCAGATAATCTGATTTACTTGATGATGTATTTGTTTTTTTGATATCTGCTTTTCGTAATAGCTTCTTTGCCAGAAAACAGTTTTAAAAGTTTTCCATAACTCACAACCTAATGACAAGCATGTATCATACCTCTCAACTCGTTCTGGAAGTAGATTCTTCAGTCCAGAAAGCCCTGCTTAAAGAAGAAGATGACCATCCCGATATCAGAGCCATACAAGATGTTTTGACCAAAAACAGGCAGGAAAGCAATGTCAGAAACTGGCAGGTTCAGCCCATCGCCTCCTCAGCTTTTTTATACCTGCCTGTCAGGGATACATCTGATACTCAGCAGCTCATTGATGATCTACAAAAGGTTTCCTGTGTAAAATCAGCCTACCTCTCACCCATGGGAGAACCTCCGGTAGCATAACTTTTATCTCTATACATAAACCTAAAGCTTACAACTATGGCAAAGAAAGTATCCAAAACCGAACATTCGGATCCGCTTCGCGTCTCTGACCGGGAACTGGTAGTGATAGCTAAAAAAGAGGCTAAGCTTAGAGCTTCTCCTCATGGCATAGCTTCTAATACTGATGCAGATGTATCTGGCCTGGATAAACTTCTTAAAGACCGGCAGCTTACTTTCAAGCCAATTTTTGGAGAGAGTGAAGATAGCCTGTTACGTGAGGCTCACCATAGAGCGCCAGACATGGATGAATCCCAATTTTACCTGGACCTTTGCTATCAGGTAGAAGCTCCTGAAGATCAGTTGGATGAACTGGCGGAACAGCTTCTGGAATTTGAAGTAGTTGACGGTGCTTACGTCAAACCTGCTGCTGAGCTTCCCTTTGCACCAGATGATAAGGAAGCTGATACCTTAGTGTCAGAAATAATCAGGGATATTCCGGCTATTCCTCCGAATTTTACCAGCCGACAGACCTACCTCAATGCAGCTCCTGAGGGCATAGATGCTTATTACGCCTGGACACAGGCCGGTGGCCGTGGCGCCGGTATCCGCATTATTGACTGCGAGTGGGGATGGCGTTTTAATCACATGGATCTGCGGGCCATACAGGGAGGTGTCATTGCTGGTGGCAACTCCAGCGTGTTAAATTTTGAAAATCATGGCACTGCTGTACTCGGAGTTTACAGTGGCGATCTGAACAGTTATGGCATTACCGGAATAGCTTCTGATGCCTGGGCGGCAGCTTCCTCATTTACCGGGCAATCAGTAGCACAGGCGATCATGAACGCAAGCCATAGGTTGAATGCGGGTGATATCATGCTGCTGGAAATTCATGCCGCTGGTCCCAGGTATAATTTTCAGGGAAGGGCAGACCAGAAAGGGTACATTGCTATTGAATGGTGGCCTGATGTGTACCTTGCCATCCGCGATGCTGTCAACCGGGGAATCATAGTAGTGGAGGCTGCCGGCAACGGAGGTGAAAATCTGGATGATCCCATTTATGATAATCGGCCAAACGGCTTTCCTTCATGGTGGCGAAATCCCTTCCGTAGGAAT
This sequence comes from Cyclobacteriaceae bacterium, assembly GCA_046541235.1. Classification (GTDB taxonomy): domain Bacteria; phylum Bacteroidota; class Bacteroidia; order Cytophagales; family Cyclobacteriaceae; genus Catalinimonas. The sequence continues at coordinate 14,317 of JBKHDR010000098.1, forward strand.
CCCCTGGACTCAGGTGCTATCCTGGTAGGTGCAGGCGCGCCTCCTCCGGGCACCCATGGTAGAAATCATGGCCCTGACCGTTCACGTCTTGATTTCTCCAACTATGGTGCCTTGCTCGATGCACAGGGCTATGGCAGAGAGGTTACTACTACCAGTAGAGGAGACCTCTGGAGAGATCATGATGACCCTAACAACCGCGACCGTTGGTATACTGATGTGTTCAGCGGGACATCCAGTGCTTCTCCCATAGTTGTAGGTGCAGTAGCCTGTGTACAGGGCATATTAAAAAACAGAGGACGTATATTGTTGAGCCCGGCAAGAGTCCGTGAACTGCTCAGAATTACCGGCTCTCCACAACAGGATGCTACCGGTAGACCCACGACACAGCGCATTGGCAACCGACCCAACCTCAGGCAGCTTATTCCTCGTGCACTTGAAACCCGAAGCTGGACGGGCGTGCAATTTAGAGGCTCAGTGGGTGCCCGCAGAACACAATGCTGGTTTACCTTCAGATGGCCCGCTCACTGGCATGTACTCTGGACAGTCATCCCTACCTCTCCCTACAGTGGTCAGCCTCAGATCAAGTATAAAATACAGGTGGAGAGAGCCTCAGATCAATATATCACATATTGGATCTGCGTCACTAACCTGAGTAGTGCAAGTGTCAATATAGAAGGACGGTTTGCCGTTCTCGGCTGGTAAATATTTAAATCATTTATAAACTTAAAATTTAAAACTATGAGAGTTGGAGTTCAATTCAGAGGTACTGTACAAGCTAATCGCAGTGTGCGCTGGTTTACCTTCAGGTGGCCACAAGAGTGGCATGTTACCTGGCATGTGGTGCCCTCATCTCCTAATGCCGGTGCTCCTCAGGTGGAGTGGGATGTAGAAGCAGCCCGGGGTGATTCTCGCTATCTGACCTACTGGATAACGGTAAAAAACCTTACCAATCAAAATGTAAATGTAGAAGGACGTTATGCAGTTTTAAATTAAACTTTTAGCCATGAATATACATATCAATATTTCTGACAGCGTGGAAAATCCCAAAAAGCAGGAATCTATGAGCGCTGCTACTGAAGTTGATGCCCTTTCTACCCTGGATGCTGGTACGCCTCATGAAAGCGAACTGGAGAAGTCGCCTTATATGAAGGATTTTGATGGCACGGTGGTAGATGCAGGTGAACCTCCGGCCTGGCTGGTGGATGAAATAGAAGGCAAAAAGGCAGCTTCTTCTCATCAGAACAATCATCATGAACAAGAGCAGGATGGTGGCGTCGCTTCATTGAATTGACAGTCCGCTATCCATAGGTTTGCCTCATGAATTACCATCGGAACACAGGATGCTGTTCCGGTGGTTTTCTTTCAGGACCTTTTCCTTTATCCGGCCAGAAGACAAGCCTGAAAGCGAATCAGATGAGTTTTTTTCTGCCACTGCTTACACTAGACTTTATTACGGTTAGTCTGACAGGCCTTGGTACAGTATTAATATATGATTAAAATCATCATCCTTGTCTCCGACAAGGATGGACGGGATGGCCGTTTTAATCGCCCTGTCCTGATCGCGGTGGCGATACAATCGCCTACCTCAATCATTCTCTTCACAAAAGACC
>JBKHDR010000099.1:0-15699 GCA_046541235.1 Cyclobacteriaceae bacterium
GTTTTGCGTTTTGCGTTTTGCGTTTTGCGTTTTGCGTTTTGATAAAGTAAATCAACAAATCAACAAATCAACATTACTTCACCTTCTCAGGAATCTTCTCATCAGGATATTCTTTAGCAAAGCCTGTCCAGTATTCGTGTACGGTAGTTTTCATTTCCTTGCTAAGCATCAGGATGCCAAAGAGGTTAGGCAAAGTCATGAGAGCGATGGTAATGCCAGCCAGCGTCCAGATGGTGGTGGTATCGGCAAAAGAGGCCACAAAAAAACCAAGAATGTAGACAACCCTGTAAAACTTCACATACTTTAATCCGAAGAGATAAGTCGTCGCCCGGTCACCGTAGTACGACCAGGAAATAGCCGTGGAGAAGGCAAAGAGTAGTAAGCCGATGGCTATGATGTACTGCCCAAATTCTCCCAGGTAAGAGCGGGTAAAGGCAATCGCGGTAAGCGGCGCGCTATGTACCAGTGACCTACCCTGCAGTACAAGCCCCTGGTTTTCTTCCTTTTTCACAGCCAGTTTGCCGTTGCTTATATTTACCGACCCGCTGAAAAGCTCTCCATCCTGGTATATTTTTACATCTTCGGCTACCGAGCGGGCATGTACGAGGGTAACGTCAGATACGATTTCACCGTTTTCTATTTCCAGCATGCCGTTAAAAGTTTCCAGTGCACCTTCGTTCACCAGCATACGGTAGAGTTTATCACGATCAAGCTCGTCAGCTTCGTAATAAGTACCCTGTAGTATCACCAGGTCGGCGCTTTCAAAACGGTTGTTTATCTTTTCCTGCCACACCCCCGAGGTAAGAATCACCAGGCCGGTAATGGTACAGATGATGATGGTATCAATAAATGGCTCAAGGATAGCCACCAGCCCTTCAGATACCGGCTCATGGGCCCGGGCTGAAGCGTGGGCGATGGGCGCTGAACCCTGACCGGCTTCGTTGGAAAACAGTCCGCGGTTTACACCTTGGTTGAAGGCAAAGGCAATGCCGGCCCCCAGAAACCCACCGGTAGCAGCGGTGCCCGAGAAGATATCTGTAAAAATGGATGCAAAAGCTGAGGGCAGCGTTTCAATGTTGTATATGATAACCGCCAGGGCACCGAGTATATAAACAGTGGCCATAAAAGGCACCAGGCGTTCGGTTACCTTGGCAATACGAGTGATGCCCCCGATGATCACGAAGCCCAGTATGATCGCCAGCACCCCGCCGGTCAGCATCTGGTTGACACCAAAAGTGGCGTACATGGAGCTGGAAATACTGTTGATCTGAGGCATATTACCGGTGCCAAAGGAGGAAAGGATGGTAGCCACGGAAAAAATAACAGCCAGCCAGCGCATCTTCAGCTTGTTCTTCATGTAGTACATGGGGCCACCGGCGATCTTTCCCTCATCATCTTTCTCCCGGTATTTATGCGAAAGGGTCACTTCCACAAACTTGGTGGTCATACCCAGGAAGGCCGTCAGGATCATCCAGAAAATAGCAGGCGGTCCTCCCAAATGCACAGCATAGGCAACGCCGGCAATATTTCCCGTACCTACCGTACCCGAAAGCGCCGTAGTGAGCGCCTGGAAGTGAGAAGTATCGCCTTCATCTTCTGCCCGGTCGTATTTGCCCCGAACTGAGCGGATGGCATGACCAAAGTAGCGGATCTGGGGAAATTTGAGGTAAATTGTGAAGAAGAAGCCGGTACCAAGCAACGTATAAACAAACCACGAACTACCGCCAATGAGCCCGTTGATGGTACTCAGAAACTCATTAAATTCTTGCATGAAAACGCCAAGGTTAGGATTGGTTCTGTTTGAAAACAGAGCAAGCTGCTCCACTTTTTTTATCTGAGCCCAAAACTAGTATTTTATCGCTTAAAGCCAATAGGTAAGGTTGAAAGCAATACTTCAGTGGTAAAATCAGCAGCCGATCTTATTTGGGTATTTACTTCTGAGGGCTGGTATTTTGCTATAGTGGTAGACTGATCCGAAAACCCTGGCTTTCGTCATTTAAAATAAAGCTAAGTTGGCCTTTATGAAGTTGTATGATCTCTTTGGCAATGATCAGTTCCATGATTCCGTTGATTTGCCGGCCTTTTACATCCTCCAGGTTGAGGCGGCCGTCCCGATTCAGTGCAGTTCGTATGCTCTCTTCCGGCAGCTTCACTTTGTCAGCCAACACATCCAATCGTAATGTAGGCTCTGTGGCAAAAGGCTGGGCGCTTATATAGATCTTTTCTTCACGACGACTGTACTTGAGCAGCATCACCAGTAGTTCTTCCACGGCTTTGCTGAATTTTTCAATGTTGAGGGCTACTTCAAGTTCATTGTCAATCTCATCCAGCCTTACTTCAATTTTGTTTTCACGGGCTTTCAGGTAGAGCTGCTCCAGAATATTTTTCAGCAGGGGCTTAAAGGCGATCTTCGTTCGGCGCAGTTCCTGACGGCTGAGTTGCAGTTCAATCAGGCTGATAAGCCCGCGGGATAAGGTCAGTATTTCGCCGCCAAAATTGTATATCATGTCATAAAGATGCAGTTCCTGACTGTGGGTTTCCTCCTTCGCAGAGGCCTTAAGGTATTCGGCCAGGCCCATGATGTTGGAAACAGGCATGCTCAACTCATGCGCCAGCATAAAGGTGACCGCATCCAGGCTATCTACCTGCTCCTGCAGTACCCGAAGATTCGTTCTGGTACGGGTGATGTCATTGAGATGCACTACCAGATGCCTGAGCCGGTTTTCTTCTTTGACAGGATAGGTTTTTAATTCCATCCACTCTATGCCTGGCAGATTACCGGCTGCTTTAAGTTCTATGTGGTCATGAAAGTCATTATCCTCATTTAGCTTTTCAAAAAAATCGTCATAAGCCTGCTGGCTGTTTTGGTGAATATACCGGCGAAGGTCCTGGCGGGAACCTTCTGGCACATAATTGTTTTTGCTGCGGTGGTCATAAAACTGCCCACTGATGAAGGTGGTCTTCTTCTCCTCCAGATCCCAGATGAAAAAAAATAGCGGGACGGTATCTACAATCTTTTGATACGGATCATCCATAAAAATCAAATAGCTTCAAGTAAAAAAATGACCAAAATACATTCAAATATTCAAAGTAGCTGATCCACCTGACATGTCAACTATAAGGACAGCGTATATAATTGACTTAGGAAAGCTGAATATAAATGAACTCAAATTTCCAGTGAATTTGGAATCTCAATGGTGAAAACAGTCCCTTTATCTTCGTCACTAATCACTCTGATGCTGCCGCCATGGGCTCCGGCAATGCCTTTCACTAGGGTCAGCCCCAATCCCCAGCCCTTAGAACCAGGTTTTTCAATGCGATAGTAGGGGTCAAAAAGGTGGTCAATTTTTTCTTTCGGGATCACATTTCCATGGTTGTGTACTGATATAAGCGTTTTTTGCTCATCCTGTTCTAATTTCAAAACAATTTTTCCATTTCCCTCCCCATATTTAAGCGCATTGTTGATCAGGTTATCCACTGCTCGTACCAAAGCATTCACATCCCAGTTACCCTTGATAGCGTCAGCATCGCTATGCAGTTTTATACGCTCCTGAACAGCAGGCTCATAGCCTTGCAGCAGTTCTTCCATCACCAGCAGTAAGTCCGCTTCCTTTGGCTTGAGAGGCAGGGGCTGTCCTGATTGTATCAGGTTAATATCCAGCAGGTTGTTGATAAGCGTATTCGCCCTTAATGTGCTGATCTTGATGATATTGAGCAGTTTGCCCACATAATTATTATCATCGGGCATCAAATGCTCTTTGAGAAGTTCGGCAGCAGAGATCGTATTGTTGAGCGGCCCTCTCAAATCGTGGGAAAGAGTGGCTACAAAGCGATCACGAAACGTGCCCTGTTCCTGCAGTTTCAGGGTTAATTTCTCAGCTTTTATCAAACCTTCAGCAGTTATGCGATGGCGTTCTTCAAAAAAAGCCTCAGCCGATTGCTCTACCGCCTGGTCTATGGCGAACATGATGCCGTCACGCTCCCGGGGCGTGATGGTATCTCCCTGCTCATCAATGATGTTGAAAATGATCTGTTTGAGCAGACGGTACTCTTTGAGGACCTGTTGCAGAGTAAAAGCCGTTTCTCTGGCTCTTTCTTCACCATGCGTACCACTGTTGAACACCAGGGTGCGGGCATCGTCTGAACTGAGTGCTTCAACCAGGGCGTCTAAAAGCTTTGGAATGTTGTTTTTCAGCACAGGGAGTTTACGGTGCCGGGCATCGGGAATATCCTTTATGACCAACTCTATCCAGCCGCTTAGGATCTCCCCTTTTTTTTCAGAAATTATTTTTGATGCTTTCATTCTTAAACTGACGGTAAACAAATAGGCACAACGGTATCATTCCAAGAAGCCTCAGTGTACGTCTAACTGTGCCAAATCTAAACATTTTCTGTCATTTCTGGCTTATCAAAACTGTCAAATGGATCCTGACTACATTTGATTTTTTAGCAGCAAGGGCTTCAGCTATTTCTGTTTCAAAATTATTGAATTCTTACCTACTCTGACCAACAAATTAAGCTGTCTGTACATTAACTATCTAGCCTCTGTAGCTGTGTTATACAAATGCTAAAATATCAGTCATTTCTACCAAAACAGCTTATCACGTTTTCTTGGTGAATGAAGATAAGCAGCATTGCCAGTATTTTTTAAACTGAAAAACTTTATGGGATCTGTACTCCTGACCATTTTAGGTGCTCTGATCGTATCGTTGGCCTTGTATGATTTTGCCAAAACTACTTTTTTACCTTCCGGACAAGGACCGGTCACTGCTATAATAAATCATCAGATATTCAGCGGCCTGTTTTACCTGGCCGGAAAAGACGGGCGTAAGCCCATACTCCGCTACGCTGGTATGTGGATCATACTGGGGATATTCTCTTACTGGATATTTTCCCTCTGGCTAGGTATGGCACTCATATTTTGCAGCGATGCCTACTCAGTGGTCAATAGCCAGAACATGATGCCAGCTGATGTGTACGAAAAGATTTACTACACCGGTTTTACCCTCTCTACCCTGGGAGTTGGTGATTTTGTAGCCGGACGGGATATCTGGCGGCTCCTTACTGCCTTTACTGCTTTCTTGGGTCTGTTTATCATCACGCTTTCTATTACCTACCTGGTACCCGTGATCTCTGATGCCGGACAGAAACAAGTCCTGGGACGTTTTCTGATGAGCCTGGGAGGCACCCCTGAGCAGATTGTGCTCAACAGCTATACCGGCAAGGACTTTACCGGCATCAGCAGTCAGCTAAGCGGTTTGTCATCCATGATTTTTACATATACCCAGAACCTGCTCACCTATCCTGTTCTGCACCATATACACAACCATGATCCTCGTGAAAACATCATACTACGCATGGCCGCACTGGATGAAGCAGTCAATATTTTCCTGTTCCATATTCCAGAGGATAAAAGGCCCGAATTTCAGAGTTTGTATATCCTCAGAAACGCACTAACCTCTTACCTCCATATCACCACTTACTTGAAAATAGAAACAGACTCGCCTCTGCCTCCCAAACTGAAGATGATTGAAGAAGAAACCGGGCTGAGGCTGATCAATAAAAGTGAAAAAGAGATGAAAGAAATTTACCAGCGATTAAGTAACAGGCGGAAACTCTGGTATGCAAACCTGCTCAGCGACGGCTGGCAGTGGAATGACATGACCGAAACGAAAATAACAGACAAACTTGATATGCCACTACATAAACTAAAGTACCATGCATGAATGGTTTAGCGAAGATTCAGTAACACTACTGGAAGTATTTTTGACAGCTGCTCTATTTTACCTGATCACCATCGCAGCCAGCAAGGTGGCCGGGATCAGAAGTTTTACCAAAACTTCCGGCTTTGATTTCCTGATCACCCTGGCAATGGGAGCCCTGCTGGCTTCTACTGTGATTGATAACAAAGTATCAATCATGGAGGGCACCGTAGGGCTGGCGACGCTTTACGTGATGCAACTGTTGATTGCCTATATGCGGCGTAAGTGGAAGTTTATTACCTATTTTGTTGATAACCGCCCGATATTACTAATGGAAAACGGGCAGTTTTTAGACAAGAACATGAAGAAAGCCAGGATCACCAAAATGGAAATTAACTCCAAGCTGAGAGGATATGACATTAAGCAATACAAGCAGGTAAGGGCAGTGGTGATGGAGCCATCGGGTACCATCTCGGTGATCAAGGAAGATCCGGAGCATCCTCTTGATTCTTCCCTGATGGAAGGTGTCAGGACCTGAGCTTCAGGGCAACCTCCCTGCCCAGCGGATGGCATTTTCCAGCATCTGCAGGTGCTCAGCTTCCTGAAAAGAGGCCGCTGTATGCCCCATAGCTGAATAGAAAGTACGGCTCTTACCCTTTTCTTTGTACCAGGCGATGGGATGATCCTCTCCCATGCCCCAGTCTTTGCCCCTGATCAGGAATGAAAGGTTGCCGCTGGTCACGATATTGGCTTCATCCAGGGTATAAAGTACCTGAAAACCCTTTTCTCTCGGGTTATTAAAAAACATATACCACTCATCGGCTCGCTGCCATTTACGAGGCAGGCCGTAGGCCAGCATCAGTTCGTCAATATCTCCTTCCAGATAAAGGTCGGCGGGTTGAATCTGAGGTTTGAGTGGATGATGGGAGAAATCAGCCCCGATCACCTCCTGCTCGTACCACTCCCACTGGTGGGAGTTATCGCCGGCAGCATGTAATCCGACAAAGCCTCCTCCATTTTCCAGGTAGCTACGAAAAGCCTGCCGCTGCTCCTCGTTGAGCACCTTACCGCTTACGTTGTTCCAGACCACCACCTTAAATTTGCTCAGGTAGTCTGGGTTAAAAGTAGCCCCATTATCGGTAATAAAAAGGTCCCAGCCACTGGCAGCAGCCATCTTCCGGAAGGCAGGCAGGGAGGCCTCTATGGCCTCTCCATGGCGGTAGCCATTGGTTTTGGAAAAAATCAGCACGGCATTTTCGCCTAAGCTGGCAGGTAGTTCAGGCGCTTCACTTTCATAAAAATTAAAACCGTACCTAGCTTTATAGATGAAAAATCCGGCAAAACCAAGCAAGCCGATTACCAGCAGAAGAACAGTGATGCCAGTAATCTTCAGGATTTTTTTGATACGCATATCAGATTGCTGTTTTGCTTTTAAATTCCAGCCAGTTGACAACGGTCACTAATACATCATTAGCCTCCTCCTCGCTGCGGAAAACCACGTAGAGATCGTGCATGCCCTGGATAGGCTTCAGTTCAGTTTCCATTTCTTTTAAGCCCATTTCGGTGAGGCTCTGTTCTAATGTTACTGAGCCTATCATTTCCCCATCCGGGCTGCCCAGGCGGTATTCTACCGTCCCTCCTTTGGTAATGCCAGTCACCAGGCCAAACTGCCCCAGGATGGAGGTAACGCCGCTTAGGTCAATGTCTTTGAACATAAAAAATTTATCTTTTTGCCCGATCACTATGGTAATATCCTCATCTAAGCCGGGAGTGTCTTCGGCTTTAACCGGAAACTTAGGGGCCTGCCCCTCGTCGTAAGTTTCTGCCTCCATACGAGGATGACGTAGCATCAGGGTTTCCTGCACACTTAGCGAACCGACCCCCTGTCCGCCCTGGTCAGTATAGCTGGCGGTAAGGATATAGGTACCGCTTTTATCTTTACTAAGATGAGCATTGGACTGGTAGCGGCCTTTTGGCGGATAAGCTGAAGTTTTAGGTTGAGCATCTCTCCCCAGAGATAGAATATAATCTACCATCTGGCTGGCCTGGGCCTGTGTCAGGTTAGGGTGGGCGGCCATAGCCACCTGGCCCCAGTTGCCGCTGCCACCGTTCATGATCTTGGAGGCAAGCATTTTCCTGGCGCCAGCCTCACCCTGATAACGTTGCGCGATCTGCTTATATGCCGGGCCTATAGACTTGCCCTCCTCTTTGTGGCAGGATTTACAGTCTGAGGTTTCTATCAAAGTTTTACCTGCCTGGGTCAAAGCCATACCTGCCAGTACGGCATGTCCCTGGGCGGCCATGACCTGGTCGTTGCCCTGCGGTAGGTAATCAAAAGAAACGATCACCTGCTCCGGATTGATGCTCCCCTCTGCCAGGCTGCCATCTTCAGCATCACTCACATTGATGGCATAGGCCAGTTCCAGCGGACGGTCGGGCCAGAAAAAGCTACGGTTGCCCTGGATATTCCAGCTCAATTGGGGCATTTCATTACCTACCATGATTTCGGTTTCCACACTAGACTTGAGACCTTCCTTATCCTGTACTTCAAGTTTTACCTGATAAAGCCCGGGTGTATCAAATTTGAACTTTGGATTTGCTTCTGTTGACTCAGTTTCCTTTCCTGAAAAGCTCCAGGCAAAACTCAGCGGATCACCATCATAATCTACCGAATTAAGACCAGTAAATTGTACCGTCAGTGGCACCCCTCCTATGGTTTTGTCGGCCTCTATCCTCGCAATAGGTGCTCGGTTGCCGGCAGTAAATTCTATGCGAGAAAGTTTGGCATCCGGATTCTGGCTGAACCAGCCGTTACCGTACTCCAGCAGATAAAGCGCTCCGTCGGGTCCGTACTGCATATCAATAATATTGCTAAACTCCATATTGGGCAGAAAAGGGCTGAGTTTTTCCAGTGTACCGTCTTCATTAATGGAAGCTGCAAAGATCCACTGCCGCATCCAGTCATAAAACAATGGTTTCCCGTCAAAATAATCGGGAAATTTACGATCACTGTCCGCATATTTATCGCTGTAGTAAACCGGTCCGGCCATTGCATTACGGGCACCGCTGCCCAGCAGCGGAAACTCATCAGAGTCGGCGTAGGGATAATATACCAATGCCGGACGTGCCGGAGGCAGATTTTCTGCCCCAGTATTATTAGGGGATTGGTTGGTTGGCTTTTCCGGATTAAAAGCTTTGCCATTTTTAGAAGCAGCAAAGTCAAAATCGTGGTAAGGCTTGTTGTCGGCGATAAAATAGGGCCAGCCATAGTTACCGGCACTGCGAGCCATGTTGATCTCATCATAGCCCCTGGGACCCCTGCCTACCGAATCCTCCCGCGCATCTGGTCCCACTTCACCCCAGTAGAGCGTTCCGTCTTTCTCATCAATAGAGAAGCGGAAGGGATTACGGTTTCCCATAATATAAATTTCCGGCCGGCCTTCTGAACGGCTGGCAAAGAGATTCCCCTCTGGGATGCTGTAGGTTCCGTCGGCTTCGGGTCTTATGCGAAGAATCTTACCCCTCAGGTCTTGCGTATTGGATGAAGATTTTTGCGCATCAAAGGGGCTACGTCCCTCCCGCTCATCTATCGGTCCAAAACCATCTGACTCATGAGGATTGGTGTTGTCGCCTAATGAAATATAAAGATTCCCCTCCGGCCCAAACTCCAGTGAACCTGCCGAGTGGCAACATTCCTCGCGTTGGGTGGCGATCTCCAGCAGTACTTTTTCCGAAGCCAGGTAGAGGCTGTCATTTTCTAAGCTGAAACGAGATACATGCTGTTTGCTCTGTTTACCGGCAGGCGAATAGAAAAGATACACCCAGTGGTTTTTGGCATAATTAGGATCTACGGCTACGCCAAGCAGCCCATCCTCGTATCCCGTGTGTACTTCATGAAAAGGCAGAGTATTGGTCTGCGCGTTTTTCAGGTTGTAGATATGGATACCTCCTCTTCTCTCCACCCAGATAATGCGGTTTTCGTCCAGAAAATCCAGCTCCATGGGTTCATTTAGGTTTTGTTTAAAGACCACCTTGTTGAAGCGGTTTTCTTCCGGCATTAGGTCTGAATAAGCTTTACCATAGTCAAGCGGAGTATTGGCCCCAATGGCATAGCGGATACCGCCCAGGAGATGATTCAAAAAAAGCGGATCGCTGTATGATTCAGATGTGTGCCCCAGGCCAGTATAAAAGGCACGGCCACCGTCGTACTCCTTGTACCATGACATAGGATGATTCTCGCCATTGGTACCGCCTTCATAAGTAGACTCGTCCACTTTGATCAGCACCTGGTTTTTAGGATTAATCGCTTTATAGTTATACCATTCATCGTAGCGCGTCCAGTCAGTCGGCAACGAATCTGTGGCGGGATGATTACGATTGATGACTCTCAGGGTGGCTTCGCGCACGTTTGGGTCGTTGGGATGCCCGTTGAAGTAAGCCCCCACCAGTTTGCCGTACCAGGGCCAGGCATACTCAGTATCGGCTGCGGAATGCACACCCACAAAACCGCCGCCAGCCTGTAGGTAGCGCTCCATAGCCACCTGCTGGTTTTGGTCCAGGATATCGCCTGTGGTATTCAGAAAAATAAGGGTGCTGAAATCTTTGAGCTGATCATCTGTAAAAATGCTGGCATCTTCCGTAGCTTCAACGGTAAAATCGTGTTGATCTCCTAATGATTTAATAGCTTCTATACCCGGTTCAATAGACTCATGGCGGAAGCCTTCCGTTTTGGAAAAAACCAGGACCTTAGCTTCTCTTTTTTCGCTGGAAAAAACCGTAAAATAAAGAACTACTGCACCCAGAAGCAGCAATGCTACTATGCCGAAAAACCTTTTCATTATCGTCCTTATTAGTTGTTTTGTTTTACTATTGACAGGTCAGCGTACCTGCTCCTCATATTCGCTCTTGCATCTATTCTGAACTGATGTGTGAGTATTTTCGGAAGCAAGGGAGCAGAGTTTCAATATCTTTTATTAATAATTTTGACTATTATTATCAAACTGCTAAAACTAAGTAAAAATATAGCGCTTAAAAAAATGTTATAGCAAAAAACAAAGAAGCATTCCTTAAAATTTTATATTAGCCCGGTTTGCGCTCACATAGTACAGCAGGATATACTCACTGGCCTTCACTTTATTAGCAAATCTTTATGGCTAACCGCAAAAAGAGAGGTAGTTATTTAATCTAAGTCTGCTGATTTTAGCTATTTGAGCAAACGTAACTAACTACATAGTCCATATTAAATTATATAAACAGTTTTGACGGCTGCCTGTAGGTTAGCCTTAACAGATAAGAAAAACGATTCATGAAAAAACTCATTCCTGTTTTTATTTTCATAGCAGCCTCACTATATCTTTCCTTTAAGCAGCCTACCCAAAAACAGGCGACAAACACCCAGGAGGAGCCTAGGGAAATCATCATCAAAGCCATCTCGGGCCTGCAGTATGATTCTGTGCGGTTTAAAGTTAAACCCGGCGAAACAGTCAAAATTACCCTGATCAATACCGACGAGATGGCCCATAACCTGGTGATTACCAAACCGGGAGAGCGGGTCAGCGTGGTAGACATGGCCCTGAAAATGGGCAATGAAGGGCAACAGAAAAACTTTATCCCTGAATCTGACAAAATCCTGGCATCTATTCCCATCCTGAACCCTGAGGAAAAGTACAGCATCACCTTTACCGCCCCTGATAAGGAAGGCGTTTATCCTTACGTCTGTACCTATCCGGGCCATGGCTCAGTAATGTACGGCGCAATGTATGTGACCAATAACCTGTTGCCTACCCTGGCTAATGATACCCACATACCCGAACAGCGCCGGGCCAAAGGGGCTGAAGCAGAAGAGGCATCGGGTCACCCTTATCCGCGTACTTTTCCCATGATGTACCGCACCTTCCTGCCTGATACCGGCCCGGCCAGTATGGCAGTGGGTATGCTCAACAACCTGAGCTACTGCTGGGATGCGGGCAGCTGCCGCTTCCGCTACCTGTGGAAGGGAGGTTTTGTAGACATGCAGCGTAACTGGGGCGGTAAGGGAAAACAGCGGGCAGATATTGTGGGCGTGGTCTTTTACAGGGAGAGCAGCGAGGCCCCTTTTCGAATCGGCAGCAAAGAGCATACACCCGAGCCTGAGTTTAAGGGTTACAGCATGCAGAACCGCTACCCTACCTTCCGCTATATGCTCGACGATGTGGAGGTGACCGAGCGCATCACGCCTACCCTTGAAAAACCCGGCATGAAGCGGACTCTTTCTTTCAAAGATTTGCAGTATCCCCTCTGGTTTGTGCTGGAGGAAAATGATGAGGTAGAGATTTACGTCAACAAAGGAAAGCGGGAGGGCAATTTTTATAAGCTAACGCCTGAAGAGGCACAGGACTTTACCATTACCGTTACAGAAAAAAGCAGAGAAATATAAGTCATGGAACAAGTAAACTTCAAAGTCAGTACATCGCTACACAAAAACTACCTTCTGATCTTCTGCCTGCTCGCTCTGCTGGGAGCCTGCGGAGATCCTCACGAAGACAAAATTGATAACTTTTACAGTGTAGAAGATATCGCTCTGCCCGAAGGATTAACCACTGAAGTGGGTGGCATTGATTTTATACCTGACGGACGCATAGTAGCCGTTTTCCACCGTGGCGAGGTCATGATCTATGATACAGAAAGCAAAGAATGGTCGCTTTTTGCCGAAGGTCTGCATGACCCGCTGGGCGTAAGAGCTCTCAACGACCGTGAATTTCTTATCATGCAGCGGCCTGAGCTGACACGCGTTTCAGATACCGATGGAGATGGTGTGGCTGACGAGTATACCAACGTCAGCGATGATTTCGGCATGTCGGGCAATTACCATGAGTTTGCCTTCGGGCCGGAACCGGACGGGCAGGGGAATTACTTCATTGCTCTCAACTGTGCCTCCAGCGGCGACGGTATCTGGGATGAAACCCGCGGAGAAGTCAATATGAACGGCCGCCCCGGGCGTATGTATGCTTCGGTGCCCTACCGCGGCTGGGTGATGCGCCTGAATAAGGAAGGGCAACTGGAACCCTGGGCATCCGGCTTCCGCTCCCCTGATGGCGTAGGCGTGGACCAGCAAGGTAGGCTGTTTGTCACTGACAACCAGGGCGACTGGCTGGGTACCAGCAAGCTCTACCACGTAGAAAAGGGCAGGCATTACGGACACGTCTCCAGCCTGGTGTGGACGGAAGACTGGGAAGAAAAATATAATGTAGACCCGCATACGCTGCCGGTAGAAAAGCTGGACAGCATGCGAACCAAAGCGGCGGTCCTTTTCCCTCACAATCTTATGTCAAACTCCCCTACTCAACCCCTGGCTATCCCGGATAATGTTGATTTCGGACCCTTTGCCGGTCAGCTGCTGGTAGGTGAAATGGATTATCCGCGCATCATGCGGGTGATGCTGGAAGAGGTGAAGGGCGAACTGCAGGGCGCCTGCGTCAGCTTTCTGGATTCTACCGGTCTGAGTATCGGCAACCACCGCATGGTCTTCGCGCCCGACGGCAGCCTGTGGGTAGGCAGTTCGGCTTATGTATGGGTAGGCGATAAGGGCATACAGCGCATCAGATACAATGGTGGTACACCTCTGGATGTACTGCAAATGAACGTCACGCCCCAAGGATTTGACCTGACATTCACTCGTCCGGTCAACAAAGAACTGGCAGCCAGGCCCGAGAACTATCAGTTCAACCGTTATTACTATGACTATCATCAGAAATATGGCTCACCCCGTATGGATGAACAGGCAGTAGGTGTTAACAATGTGCAGGTTTCGGAAGATGGCACCAAAGTCTCCCTGGAACTGGATAATATGACTCCCGGCTATGTGTACGACCTGGAAATAGATACGCTGGTTTCGGTAAAGGGGGCTAATCTGGATAACAAAAGATTGTTTTATACACTGAACAACCTGCCGGAATAGGCTTTCTGGAAGTAGTAGTTTTGCTGAAAGAAGGACCTATTTTGCTTCTTGCTGTTGCTGGTAAAAATCACACACATCTGTCAGGTAGCACTGCTGGCATTTAGGGTGATTCCAGGTGCAGATGCGCTGACCATGTTTGAAAAACAGCTTGTGAAAATTGAGCAGTTCGTGCGCATCAGCAGTCAGCATATCCAGCAGGATTTTGTGTGCCCTGGCCTCCGTCACTTTAGGGCCGATGATGCCCAGCCGCTGCGAGACCCGGTGCACGTGGGTATCTACCGGCAGCACCGGCTTCCTGAAGGTAAAAAGCATGACAAAGGTAGAAGTTTTGTGCCCTACACCCGGCAAAGCCATGAGCCAGTCTATCGCCTCAGCCAGCGGAATATCGCCCAGAAATGAAAGATCAAACGCCCCATGCTCGTGCCATATCTGGCGCAGAATCTGCTGTATGCGAGGGGCTTTCACCTCGGGATAATTAGAGCTGCTGATCAGTTCGGTCAGCTCATCCAGCGAAGCTTCCATGATCTGCTCCCAGGAGCCATGGGCAGTCCACATGCGGTCAAAAGCTTTTTTTTCATTGGCATAGGTAGTCCGCTGCGATAGTATGGTAGAAATCAGCTGGTCCAGAGCAGGCCGCTCCGAAAAGCGGGTCTGCCTGCCAAAATGAGCCTCGGCTCTCTCCAGAGCAATATCCAGGGTATGCTGTGTCGTCTCCATACAAGATCAACAGCAGCTACTTCATTTGGTTTGCAAGTCACTTTCAACCTTAGCTCCTACTTATCTCCCTGTCGCACGTGGGCCCTTTAGGCAGACAGAAACCAAATTTATGTCTGGTAAATACCTATGATTCAGCACTTTGCAAACTTGTAACTTGCAACTTCAAACGGTCCGAGCACTTACTGAACCGTTCTGACCTTCACCTCTTCGGCAGAAGGAAAATCATTGGGCACCTCCTGGCTCACCTTGCCGGTAGCGGCCCACTCGGCTCCCCGCTGCAGGGTGGTGATAAAACCCACACAAGATTGTGCGTGCAGATCATGCCCCAGCACGGTATGGAAAATCCTTCCCTTGTCATAATCAATGGTCATGAGCATGGGCTCACTACGACCGGTACCGCCGTATTCTTTGGATGAAAAAGCTGAAGCCAGAATCGTCATATTTTCGGCAGGACCGCGCATCATATCGTAGAGTTCATCTTTGGCATGCATCCAGGTTTTGGGTAGCCCCCGGGTGATGGGGTGGTCTTCCATGATTTTTACCTGGTAAACGTGTTTTTCGCCATGATGCCCGCCCTTGCCTGCGCTGTAGTCGCGGATGATTTCACCATTTTCGCTGAGGTAAATGTAAGGGCCATGCCGTTCGTTTCGGTTGCCCCAGCCGCCCAGACCGATCATGCGGTTAAATTCTTTCCACTCCGGGAAAGCATTATCACCGGCATGTATAACCACAAAGCCTCCCCCTTCGCGCATGTATTTCTCAAAATTCTGCTGGGTCTTTTCCGACCAGAGGTCACCATCATAATACGACAGCACCACATCGTAAGCGAAAAAATCCGGCTCAAAAGAGGACATATCCTCGCCCATAGGCGGACTGGTGATAACATCCACCTCAAACAGGTTCGTCTGCTCCAGGATGTTCCTGATGTTTTGCGTCACCTCCGGCCAGTGCTTGTGGTATTTGTTCTGCCCGTCTATGACCAGGGCTTTGATAGACTGAGCAGTTTGGGCTATTGCATGGCCCGAGGCCAGCAGCAGGATTGTCAGCGAGAAAAACAGATACATTCTTTTTATCATGATATAGGTTGTTTTGTTAAATTATCAGTTTAAACAAAGGTAAATGTACGCTATGAATTAGACTACATTAAAGTTAATTTGATTAGCACTGGTACAAAATTTAAAAAAATCATCATCCTTGTCTCCGATGATGATGGACGAGATGGGAGGTTTAAACGCCCTGTCTTCGTCACGGCGTTACACTCGCCTTTCACATTCACAGAACACCGAATCCTGGCGACCGGCTTCCCGGCGACCGGCTTCCCGGCGACCGGAGTCCCGGCGACCG
>JBKHDR010000100.1:0-15318 GCA_046541235.1 Cyclobacteriaceae bacterium
TAAGGTATAAGGTTGATGGGTTGATGGGTTGATGGGTTGATGGGTTGATGGGTTGTAAGATTAAAAATTGCAAATTACAGATTGAAATACTGTGAACGCTAAGCAAGGAAAAACGAACAATGAACTGTGAACTGTGAACGTTAAACGCAAACCGCTAAACGAATAAACGCTAAATGAATAAACGCTGAACGTCAAACCCTAAACTAACCCCCCCCATGCTCCAGAAATTTAACCCCAAAAACGCCGATATTCAGGTATTTGTAAAAGATAATCTCTATCACCGAAAGGAGGCCAAAGTATCCGTATTTGACAGCAGTGTGCAGGGAGGCGATGCGGTATGGGAAGGGTTACGAGTATACCGTGGTAAGATCTTTTGTCTGGACCGCCACCTGCAGCGCCTGCGGGAGTCGGCCAAAGCGCTCATGTTTGCCGATATTCCTGAACTGGATTTTATCAAAAAAGCCATTTTTCAGACGTTGGAAGCCAATAGCATGAGAGATGAAACCCACATCCGCCTGACCCTGACGCGGGGTGAAAAAGTCACTTCCGGTATGGACCCCCGCCTTAACCAGGCAGGCAGTTGCCTCATCGTACTGGCTGAGTGGAAACCCCCGGTTTATGATAACCAGAAAGGTATCAGAGTGATCACTTCCAGCATCGCCCGCAACAGTCCGCAGCACCTGGACTCCAAGATTCATCACAACAACCTGCTGAATAACATCCTGGCCAAAATACAGGCCAATGTAGCCGGGGCCGATGCCGCTGTGATGCTGGATGCCTACGGCTTTGTGTCAGAACTCAATGATACCAATCTTTTCATGGCCAAAGCCGGTAAGCTCTATACGCCCCATGCCGATGCCTGTCTGCCCGGCATTACCCGCGGCCTGACCGTGGAGATTGCCCAATCTTTAGGCATAGAAGTAACAGAGAGAAACCTCTCGCTCACCGAGTTTTACAATGCCGATGAGGTATTTGCCACCGGTACCATGGGCGAACTGACGCCGGTGGGTGAGATAGATGGCCGGAAGATAGAAAGGCATCATCCTGAAGCCCTGCTACCCCGGCTGAGAGAAAGATTTAATCAGTTGATTGATGAACTGAGTGAGCCGCTGCCTTTTTAATTGTGTTTTTCTGTCATACTGCTGTAGCGAAGCGAGTTATCCTGGCGAACCTCTGGCTCTGAGAAAGCCATTCATTTGAAAAAGAAAAAGCTCTCTATTAATCTTTGTCATGCAGACATGCGTATGGATGGATGAATGTGTTCTGGTAAAACAGTATCAGGAATGAACAAGACTACTTTTCGCATCGCTAAAATGGATTGCCCCTCAGAAGAGAACCTACTGCGTATGCAACTGGACGAACTGAAAGCTGTGAAATCCCTGCATTTTGATATTCCCCAACGTCGGCTGGTCGTAGTGCATCAGGGCGAACTTGATAAGATAGAAAAAGCGATAGGCGCCTTGAAGCTGGATTCCTCAATCGTTAAAACAGAGCAGGCTACTGACAATGAGGCAAAGCTACCCTCAGCAGACGAGCAGAAACAGCGAAAACTGCTTTGGGCAGTATTGATTATCAACTTCGCTTTTTTTGTCATTGAAATCACCACAGGTTTTCTGTCAGACTCTATGGGCCTGGTGGCAGACTCCCTGGATATGCTGGCAGATGCGCTGGTGTACGGACTCAGCCTGTTTGCCATTGGGCATGCCGCTCGCAAAAAGAGAACGGCCCGCATCAGCGGTTACCTGCAACTCACCCTGGCTGCGATAGGACTGGCAGAAATAATTCGCAGGTTTGTGGGTATGGAGGAACTGCCCGATTTCCAAACCATGATTATCGTGTCTGCCTTTGCGCTGCTGGCCAATGCGACCTCATTGTACCTGCTGCAAAAGTCCAAAAGCCAGGAAGCGCACATGCAGGCCAGCATGATATTCACTTCCAATGACATCATCATCAACCTGGGGGTGATCCTGGCGGGTGTATTAGTGTTTGTTACCTCATCCAAACTTCCCGACCTGATCATCGGAGCTATTGTCTTTGTCATTGTCACCAGGGGTGCTTTCAGGATACTGAAGCTGGGCAGATAATGCTGGATAGAAAGCTCTTTTCACTAAAAGATAACTCACCCCCTCATACCTAACCAGAAAATTTAAGTAAGATTTATTCATTAACTTAGAACCTATGACTACAGCAACAGATGATAAGACCTTTGACCTAAAAGGTGAAAGGCTACCCTTTCAGTTCCAGCTTTTCGGATGGGTACTCCTCTTCATGAGCCTGCTTACGGCTGTTTTTGCTCCTTATTTTTCTCCTTTCCTGTTCATACTGTCCATCCTGATCCTGACAGCCAGGAGGGGCATAGAAATCAATACTGCTGAGAAAACCATCCGTATTTACAACCACTTTCTGTTCATCAAAAAAGGAAAGCCCGAACCTTATGAGAGCATCAGCAGCCTGTACATACATGCAGGCCAGGTAATTCAGAAAGTATATACCATGATTACCACCGGCACTACCAGCAGAAAAATAGAATACGACGCTTACATCAAGACGGGCGATGGCAGCCGTATCTACCTGATGAGCCATCACAACAGGGATGCACTTGTACAAAAACTGGCACCGCTGGCAAGCTTCCTGCAGCTCGACATCATGCAATCGGCCTGAATACCTCTCACCTCCTATCTACAGCCTTTACTTTAAAGAGCTTTCCTTTATTTCAGCTGCTTTACTCAAGTATTTTTTGTGCAAAGGCTACTATCATGAGCCTACCTGGCAGAGGTATAAAGTAAAATTACTATCTTATAAGATACTTTTGGCATTCATTCATTGTAGCTAAATGATCATCTTATGACCAAACCAAGTTTTGGCAGCCAGGCATTTTACCTTTTATTCAGGCTCCTGGCCATCAGAAAAAAATTTTCACTGGAATGGCTGCTGAAAACCGGTCGGAAACCAGGAAATGCCTGTCCTCCCGACAAATTTTATAAAAAATATGCCGTCACCCACGAGGAAATCAATCAGCGAAAAGTCTGGTATATCAGGCCAAAGGAAAACGCTACAGGACATTATTTGCTCTACCTGCACGGTGGCGCTTACGTACAGAATTTTCTCACCCTCCACTGGGCGCTATTTCCCAAGCTCATTGATCGCTTAGGCTGTACCATTGTGGCTCCTGACTATCCCCTGGCCCCTGAACATCAGGTCAAAAGTGTCTACGATATGCTGATCCCCCTTTACCAGCAGCTTGTCAAAAAGGCGGGAGCCGAAAACCTGGCTATCATGGGTGATTCTGCCGGAGGTGGCATCAGCCTGGCACTGGCCCAGCAGCTAAGGGAAGAAAAAATACCTCAGCCTGCCTCCCTCGTACTCCTTTCGCCCTGGCTGGATATCTCGCTAAGCACCCCCGGAACAGAGCAGATGCAGCACATGGACCCTATACTTTCGGTGGAAGGGCTGCGGGAGTGCGGAAAACTTTATGCCGGAAACATGGAAAAAGACCACTACCTGCTCAGCCCTGTCAATGGCACCCTGAACAAGCTTGCGCCCCTTACCCTCTTTATCGGCGGCAGGGATGTACTTTTACCCGACTGCCGTCGGCTGAAGAAACGTACCGAAGCCGAAGGTATTAGCCTGGACTATCACGAATACCCCTATATGCTGCACGACTGGATGTTGCTGCCCATTCCTGAAGCCAGAGAAGTGTTAGACCTGATTACTCTCAAATTGAAGAAAGATAAATTTGAAATGACCCAATTACGAAAGCAGGAATAAGGTAACCCGGCACACACTAAAGCCTGGCTGCCACTCATCAAAACGGCATAGGCAGCGAGATCACTTGCACAGCATTCGCAGGAAGATTGAAAAGTCTAAGAACAGGTCACAAGGGTAATTAAATAGTAAGACAAGATTATTTATTCTGTGAACTGTCCTCGTCTTAGAGGAGGACGAAGGAAAAGGGCGTTTCAAGCGCCCTTTTAGAAAGATCCCCGTTGCAAACGGGGACCAGGTCATTGAGCTAAGAACAGGTCACAAGGGTAATTAAATAGTAAGACAAAGTTGATTTGTCACTATCTATCATCCTGGTTTGTAATGCGAAATGCAGTGGGTAGGCCAGCTTTGTCTCAGTTATTTTTTTTAGCAGTTTCTCTGGTCTTATCCAGGTAATGTATGCCCGTCAGCTCCTCCGACACCTGCCAGAGCCTGTCGGCCCTATGCGGGTCTTTGGAAACATCATCAGAATCTACTACCACCGGTTTACCCCAGAACTCGCCCAGGCCATCAGGACCTAAAAATTCTCCTCCTTTCAAGTTATCATCCAGGGCAGCGCGTAAAGTAGGCAGAGCCCCTTTGGCTGCGCTTTGGGTGAGCAGAGGCCCGGTCAGGTTGGCCAGAAAATGCACAATACCAGGGAGATGGCGGGTCAGGTTTGTCTGAGATATTCCCGGATGCGCCGCCAATGATAGGGTAGTATGGCCACCGGCCTGCAGCCTGCGCTGCAACTCATAGGCATACATCAGGCAGGCCATTTTACTTTGTCCGTAGGCTTTTTGGGCACTGTAGCCTTTTTTGAAAAACAGGTCGTCAAAATAGATGTCCCTGCCCTTGTAAGAAAGGCTGCTCAGGCTCACCACCCTGGCCTGCCCTGCTGCTTCCAGCTGTGGCAAAAGCAGACCTGTAAGCAGAAAATGCCCCAGGTAGTTAATGGCCAGTTGCTGCTCAAAACCATCCTCGGTAATCCGGTAAGGCGTCATCATCACACCCGCATTATTGACCAGCAAATCAAGTTGCTGGTAACGCCTGGCGTAATTGGAGGCAAACTTCCTGACCGAGCTCATGCTTCCCAGGTCCAGAGACATCAGCCTCAGGCGGGCCTGAGGATAGGCTTTCAGCAGTTTGTTTTTGGCCGCCTCACCCTTTGACAGGTTGCGGCAGGCCATCACCACCTCCATATCCAGCTGCGCCAGTGCCTTGGCAGTTTCGTAACCTAAGCCGACATTGGCCCCGGTCACTACGGCTATTTTTCCTTTCTGAGAAGATACGTCTTCAAGTTTCCAGTCTGTTGTCATACTGCTAACTACCGACAGGGAGGGAATTTGTTTTACCTTGACTTCCCTCGCCCTGAGTTACTAAGCGCTTAGCATGTAGCTCTGGCCGACTATTTGTTAGCCCCCGATATGAGCCTGGTAGACTTCAGCCTGTACGATGGGAAAAAGGGCAGCCAGCTAACCATCTGCGCCACCGACAACCAACCTGCCCGGCAACAGCTACCCGCGTTCGGAGGTAGTAGTTTGAAAGAGTTGCCTTCTCTGGTATATTGATAAAGGCTTGCAACACCTTGTCTGATCCTGGTCCCTAACAATCGCCTGTTTTAAAATTTGATTCATCTGTTTACTACCCATTGTTGCTTTACTAAAGCGAAGCTTCATCCTTTAACCAAAAAGGCACCTCCTCTAATAAATGTTTCCATTTATGAAGGACGAAATCATTTGCCGTATTACAGAAAGTTCATAACCTCATAGCGCAATACCACTATCTCCAAAAAGTACAAAAAGTTTCCATACCCTCTACCTTAGAGAAGCTTTAGATAATCACTAAAAGCAAGCCCTGGCCTGTTTTCAGCTAAAGTACTATTTTAGGCAAGCTATGAACCTGTAACCTCCAAGCTATAAATTCAACTTTCAACTTATCATTCTCGCTTAAAATCTCGCTTCCCTCCACTCTTAGCCATCAGTTGGGTCTCCCTGATCACGATGTCGTGCGAGAGGGCTTTGCACATGTCGTAGATGGTGAGGGCAGCTACCGTGGCCCCGGTGAGGGCCTCCATCTCTACGCCGGTTTTGGAGGTAACGCCTACCGTACAGTCAACCACCACTTCCTGCCGGGCGTTGAGGTGTATCTCCAGTTTACACTTCTCCAGCGGCAGCGGATGGCAGAAGGGGATCAGTTCATGCGTCCGCTTGGCCGCCATCGTACCAGCGATGATAGCGGTCTGAAATACCGGTCCTTTTTTGGTGTAAATCTCTTCCGAAGCATCACCGCTGAGTTGCAGTTGCTGCAGTATCTCCTTACCCAGCACTACGATACTGCGGGCCGTGGCGCTGCGCTGTGTTACTGCCTTATCGCCTACGTCCACCATCGTCGGGTTGTTCTGCTCATCCAGGTGGGTCAGTTTGTTCTTTTGGTCTGCCATAGCTTTTTCGGCTAAGATAAGACTGCAACGGGCATAAAAAAACCTCCGGCTTGCGGAGGCTTGTTATTTTCTTTTAAATGTCAAGGAGTTGCAACTCCCCTTGTCCGAAATTCTAGTCCGGCAGGTACTATTCGCCCAGCCTACCTTCTTCAGCGGCTTCTTTCATTTCCTCGTTGGCAAATATCGCCACCTCTACGCGGCGGTTTTCCTGGCGGCCCGCAGCGGTTTCGTTGCTGGCAATCGCCTGTTCTTCACCATAACCAGTCACGGTCAGCCTACCGTCCTCTACGCCCAGGTTTTCCAGGTAATCAGCTACCGAGGCAGCTCTCTTTTCAGAAAGTTCCTGATTATACTCCTCAGAACCGGTAGCATCGGTATGTCCTTCAATGACGATATTGGTATCCTCGTACTTTTTGAGCGTAGAAGCCATCTCACGCAGGTCTTCCTTGGTAGTAGGGCGCAACTCGTAAGAGTCTACGTCAAAGAGCAGACCGGAGTCAAAGGTCACTTTAATCCCTTCGCCCACACGGGTAATTTCTGCTCCTTCCAGTTCTTCTTCCAGTTCTTCAGCCTGCTTATCCATCTGGCGGCCAATCAGGGCACCGGCAGCACCTCCTACGGTTGCACCGATGATGGCACCTACTGCCGTGTTTCCGGTCTGGTTACCAATTACACCACCTATAGCGCCGCCTGTACCTGCACCTATGGCGCCACCTTTCTGTGTGTTGTCCATCGTCTTACAGCCGGGCAGCAGGCTCAGATTGGCTAGCAGGCCTATTGCGGCCAGGATACTGAATATATGTCTGTTTAAATATCTTTTTTGGTTATGCATTCCTACTAGATTTTAGTTTCACATATCTCTACGTTCAAAGTAGATGCCATAATCAGACCATTTTCTTACCCGCAGTTTGATCAGCTGTTAGAGCACTTCAGGCAGGAAAAACACAAAAAATACCTGAAATGTATAAGGAATAACATCAAATGCTCCACAAATTTATCTACAAATCATGGAAAAAATTACACACCTTCAGTATTCGCTTGTCAAAAAAGTATCAGCTCAATTTTAGATAAAACAGGCTTTGGCATACAGAAAAGCTGCATTAAGGAACTGAAAGCGAAGCTGGACCAGGAGATGGCATAATATTTTACCTTATAGATGTTGAACCAATGCAAAAAAATATGAAAAACATAAATCAGAAGATAAAAAAAACGATCATAGGAGCCATTGTACTCTTCCTTTGTTCACTCATTATACCGGTAAGCCTGTTTGCCCAGCAGATGGACTACGGTGTCAAGGGCGGGATCAACATCAGCAATCTATTCATAGATGAGGCAGATGACGAATCGGCCCGTACCGGCTTTCACGGAGGCTTTTATGCCAAGATACCAGCAGGTGCCAATTTTGCCATACAGCCCGAACTGCTTTTTAATACCAAAGGAACCAATGCTGAATATGACAATGGTAATGCAGATTTTCGCCTCAACTATATTGATATACCCGTACTGGCCGACTTCAGACTGGGTAATTCAGCGGATATTTATGTAGGTCCTTATTTGGGTATCCTGCTCAACAATCGCGTAGATACTGATGGAGCCTTAAGCGCAGACTTACAGGAGTTTGACAGAAGTGATTTCGCGCCTCTTGACTTCGGACTCAGTGCCGGTTTCGGACTCAATTTTGAGATTTTTTCTATAGGCACCCGTTATAACCTCGGACTGGTGCAGGTAGCCAAAAGCGAAGATGCCGAAGTGCTGATGGGTAATGCCCGCAATTCGCTGGCACAAGTCTACCTGGCTTTTCCGCTACGCTAGAAAGATGTGAAAACCTCTGAAAAGACGCTCTCAGGGCGTCTTTTTTTATTTTGTAGATACTTTGCTAAACTTGCTCTATACACGCATGCAAATAATACCTCTATGATCAACGCACAGGAAGCTTACCAGATCGTGATGCAGCACAGCCTGCAACCTAAAATCATTGAACTACCCCTCAGCGAGTCCCAGGGGCATGTACTACAGGAAAGCATCTATGCCGACCGCGACTTCCCGCCCTTTGACCGGGTGTCTATGGATGGCATCGCCTATCAATACGAAGCAGCCCTTCAGCAGGATCGCTTTCTGGTAGAGGGTACGCAAATGGCCGGTAGCCCGGTGATGCGTCTGAATGCTAACAGCGCCTGCCTGGAAGTAATGACCGGTGCTATGCTTCCGGAAAATACGGATACCGTCACCCGCTACGAAGATGTGGAATTCTTTGAAGAAAATGGCCGGCAGTATGCCCGATTGATGGTTAAACCTGATAAAAAAGGCCAGAGCGTACACGCACGTGGGCTGGATGAAAAAGAGGGAACTGAGCTGCTGAAAGCCGGGCGATTGCTAGGCTCGGCAGAAATCGCCGTAGCGGCATCAGTAGGTAAGCATACCATCAAAGTCAGCCTGCGCCCCAGCATCGGCATCATCTCTACCGGCGATGAACTGGTGGATATAGATCAGCAGCCGGAGCCATACCAGATTCGCCGCTCTAACACCTACGCCCTGCAGGCCGCCCTGCTGCAAATGGGCATAATGGCTGATATGTACCACCTGGCCGATGACAAACTGACTATACAGGCAGGCATGGAAGAAGCCTTGATCAAGCATGATGCACTGATCCTGAGCGGAGGCGTGTCTAAAGGAAAGAAAGACTATGTACCGGAAGTGCTGGAAAGCCTGGGTATGGAAAAGCTCTTTCACAAGGTAAAGCAGCGTCCGGGTAAGCCCTTCTGGTTTGGCAAAAACCTGAACGATAAAGTGGTATTTGCACTGCCCGGAAACCCGGTCTCTACCTTTATGTGCTTCAACCGCTACTTCAGGCCCTGGCTGATGCGCAGTATGGGTGCTGAAGATGCGGCTCCCGCCTACGCCAGGCTGGCGCAGGATGTGAATTTCCCTGCGCCGCTCACCTATTTTATGCAGGTAAAACTGAAGAGCGAAACAGACGGCAGCCTGCTGGCGATCCCTGAAGAGGGACAAGGCTCCGGCGACTTCGCCAACCTGCTGGCCTGCGATGCCTTTATGATGCTACCCGATGACAAAAGTGAGTTCAAAGCCGGGGAAGCCTACCCGGTGATTGTTTACAGGGGTGATGCAGGATGAGTGGGATTTCTAAAATTGTAAATCCTTTAGATATTACAAAAAGCGGCTCTTATGACACCAAGTGATTTGCGAAAAGTTTTGAGCGATTACTTTAGTACGCAACCTGTACTTAAAGCTTACCTTTTTGGCTCCTATGCCAAATTGAGCCAAACTCAGGCCAGTGATATTGATATCTTAATAGAGCTTGATCCTGAAGTTCCGATAGGTATGGAGTATGTACAAATGTATCTGGACTTAAAGAGATTAACCGGTAAAGAAGTTGATCTGGTTACCGAGAAATCTTTATCCCCTTACATCAGAAAAGATATAGAGAAAGAAATGAAGTTGGTGTATGAAAGATAAACCCGGAGATAAAGCACGCCTGCTTCATATAGCCGATGCTATATCAGAAGTAGAGAATTACGTACAGGGAATGGATTTTGAAGCTTTTGAAAAGGATTCTAAAACCAGATTTGCCTCCATTAAGCAGTTGGAAATTATAGGAGAAGCTGCCAATCACCTGACAAAAGAACTGAAAGAAAACTATAAAGCAGTTCAGTGGGAACCCATCATAGCATTACGCCACATCCTTGTTCACGAATACTACGGCATTCAGAGCGATATACTTTGGAGAATCATCACTGTTCATCTACCCATTTTTAAGGCAGCATTGGAGCCCATCATCAATGCAAGCAAATAACAGGATAAAAGATGAAAATCACTTATCAGGATAAGGCACAAAGCAATGAAGCACAGGAGAAAGCCTTTTTGCTGCTTTCTCCTGTTGAAAGAATTTATGCTTTTATCAACATAATGTAGCAGCTCAAAGGTTTTCCCACCAAAGCTAAGCAAGAAAAGAACGGTAACTTTATCATTGAAATCAAATCCGACGAACCCGTGGGAAGACTTTAAAGTATTTTGTCATTTAAATCCTACTAACACTCCGGCACCTTCACCGAAATATTGACAGCCAGCCCACCCTGAGAGGTTTCTTTGTACTTGTCGCTCATGTCTTTGGCCGTTTCCCACATGGTTTTGATGATGCTGTCAAGGGAGACTTTGGCATGCGCCGGATCACTTTCCAGTGCCAGGCGGGAAGCAGTAATCGCTTTTATCGCCCCCATAGAATTACGCTCAATGCAGGGTACCTGCACCAAGCCGCCTACCGGGTCGCAGGTAAGGCCCAGGTGATGCTCCATAGCGATCTCTGCCGCCATGAGGGCCTGCTCTACCGTACCGCCCAAACCCTCGGTCAGGGCTGCCGCCGCCATCGCAGAGGACACCCCAATTTCTGCCTGGCAGCCGCCCATCGCCGCAGAAATGGTCGCGTTTTTCTTAAAAAGAGTGCCAACTTCCCCGGCTACCATCAGGAAGTTGATGATCTCATCCTGCTGCACCTGCTGTTCAGAAAAACAGATGTAGTACATCAGTACTGCCGGGATTACCCCCGCCGCCCCATTGGTAGGTGCCGTGACGATGCGGCCAAAGCTGGCATTTTCTTCATTGACGGCCATTGCAAAGCAGCTGATCCATTTGAGAATAGTAGCAAAGTTGTAAGGTCGGCGGCGGATTTCGGCCAGCCAGTCTTCGGCATCTTCAAACTGAGAGTCGTCCATCAGTTTACGATGGATGCCTGCCGCCCTTCGCTTCACGTTCAGGCCGCCTGCCAGCGTACCTTCCGCATGACAGCCTTTGTACATGCTTTCCAGCATCACCCACCAGATTTTCAGCAGGCCATTACGGACCTCTTCAGGTGAACGCCAGGCCTGTTCGTTGGCCCAGACCATCTCCCTGATACTCATGTGGTGGAGGCGGCAGTGATTCAGCAGTTCCTCCCCATTCTGAGAGGGGTAAGGCAGCTTTACAGTATCAGTTTCATCAGGCTGCTCGTTTTCCTTTTTGACAAAGCCACCTCCTACCGAATAATAGATATGCTCAAAGGATTTATCGGCTGTAAAAGCCTTGAATTTCATGCCGTTGGCATGCTCAGGCAATTTTTCGCCGCCCCGCATCACGATATGCTGGTCGGGATTAAAAGTAATGGAATACTGGTTGTCCAGAAGAAGCCGGTGCTCCTGGTGAATCTGCTCTTTGATCTCCTGCACCCGGGGAAGGGGAATGGTCACCGGGTCCTGTCCGCTCAGGCCCAGCATCACGGCCAGGTCGGTGCCGTGGCCCCTGCCGGTAAGGGCCAGCGAACCATACAGCCACACTTCAACCGACTCAATTTTTTCCAGGGGAAGCTGCTGCTGTAGTTCAGCCAACCAGCGTTGTGCCGCGCGCCAGGGGCCCAAAGTATGCGAACTGGAAGGCCCCACCCCAATCTTGAACATATCAAAAACACTGATCTTCTCCATAGCGCAATGGTAACGCTTATTCAGCTTTTTTCGCTCAATGAGAAAGCAATAATTTTTGGTAGTGCTGGGGAGTTTATGTGTTGATACGTATATTTGCCGATAGCTTGATCTGGAAAACGCATAAACTAATCAACTCATCAACAATTTTATACTTTACTACTTAGGACGAAAAGGCTTGATCACATCCTCATTGCATTCCAGGTATGGGCCTTCCAGCAGGTCTATGCAGTAGGGAATAGCCGGAAAGACCGCATCCAGGCACTGGCGTATGGCTTTGGGCTTACCAGGCAGGTTGACGATCAGCGTTTGATTCCGAATACCGGCGGTCTGTCGGGATAGGATAGCCGTAGGCACATACTGCAGGCTTACCTGCCGCATCAGTTCGCCAAAGCCCGGCATCATTTTCTGGCAAACGGCTTCCGTAGCTTCGGGTGTTACATCCCGCTTGGCGGGGCCGGTACCTCCGGAGGTGATGATGAGGCAGCAGCCATCTTCGTCGGCCATCTGCTTCATCCGGGCCTCCAGCTGGTCCTGCTCGTCGGGGATGACGGCATAGACTTTTTCCCAGGGAGAAGTGAGGTACTCGTTCAGGGTTTCTACAATGGCTTTGCCGGGAATATCTTCGTAAATACCTTTGCTGGCGCGGTCAGAGACGTTGATGATGCCGATTTTGATTGTCATGGGTTTCATTTTGAGTAAGCTATAATTTGAAAAGGAAACAAATTTTGATAACACATTTGTCATCTGCAAACTTTTACGCTATCTAGAGATTATAACCGCTAAAAGTTAATTGTTTTTTATGGGCCTACTACTTCTTTATTTATTCATTGCCTTATTTTTTTCCTTCTTATGCTCTTTACTGGAAGCCTCGCTGCTTAGCATCACCCCCTCTTATATCGGCGTACTCAATCAGCAAAAGTCTCCTATTGCCAAGGATCTTCAAAGTTTCAAAAACAACATAGATAAACCTTTAGCAGCTATTCTTACGCTCAACACCTTTGCACATACCATCGGGGCTGCCGGCGTGGGGGCACAGGCGCAAATTATCTGGGGAGAAGCCTACCTTACACTGGTGTCTATTATACTCACCATCATTGTACTAATTTTTACAGAGATCATTCCCAAAACACTGGGAGCCAACTACTGGCGGGGGCTGTCACCTTTTACGGTCAAAACTCTCAAAATCCTGATATTCTTACTATATCCTATCATCTATGTGTCTCAACTGATTACTAAAAGGCTGAAGCGTAACAAAGAAGAAAGTGTATTGAGTCGTGCAGATTTTACTGCTATGGCTGAAATAGGTACCAAAGAAGGTATTTTACTTTCTAATGAGTCACGTGTCATTCAGAACGTACTGCGGTTCGAGCAGATTTTAGCTTCTGATATCATGACACCACGAACTGTGATGCTGGCAGCTCCTGAAGTGCAGACTATCCAGGAATTTTATCACAACCAAGTACTACCTTATTCCAGGATTCCGCTCTACGTTTCATCTATAGATCATATTTCAGGCTATGTACTGAAGGATGAGGTGATGCATCATATCATCAAAGGCGAGGGTGAAAAAATGCTATCCGAAATCAAGCGGCCCATAAAGGCTTTTGTAGAGGATGTATCTATTCCTAAAGTATTTGCCAAACTGATGGAAGAAAAAGAGCATATTACCCTGATTGTAGATGAATACGGAGGTACGGCAGGTATCCTCACCATAGAAGATATCATTGAGACCCTGCTGGGACTGGAAATTACGGATGAATTTGATGATATAGAAGACCTCCGAAAATGGGCTAAGGAAAAAGGGCAAAAAAGGGCTAGAGATTTAGGCTATATAAAAGATATCAACAACGACCTTTGACAAAATGATCCTCTTTCTCTTGCGACCACTTCCCATTTTAGGCAGATTAAAACAGAAGCGGTGATTCTTTAACTTTTACTCAATTCATAAAGCAGACAGAAACGCTGCTCTTGCCTGTTCAAGCAGGCTATTTAGCGCATATTGGTTTTAGGGAACAGGGCTTTTTCAGGGTATTCATTGAGCTTACTTAGAATGCTGTTGAAAAGCCTGTTTTTTACCCTGCCAGCTTCTTTAGGTTGTACCAGATACCTCACTACTACTTCAATCCAGGTATTATCATGTGCCCTGAAAGTGACGGAAGGTCTTTCTCTTACCTCCAATTCATCTACCGGTGTTTCACCAAGTACATTCCGGTATATTTTGACACGGCGCATCATGTCTTCACCCAGTTCTTTTTCCGCAATGGATTTGATCGTTTCATGCACAAAGGATAAGTCGCTCTCATAGGCTACAAAAAGTTTGATTTCATTCCACATATAGGGGAACAGAGGCCAGGAATAGTTGAACACAAACTCACTGAAAATCTTTGAATTGGCAAAACGGATTACCCGTCCGCTGGGATGATCTCCCGAAATATACTCACCGCCAAACTCCCACAGGGTAGTATCAAGATAACCCAAGCCAATGACATCCCCTGTGGCATGGCCAATCCTGATGCGGTCTCCTACTTCATAAGGTTTGCGAACAAGAATGTAAATCCATGCAAAAAAACTGGTGATCGGGTTTTGAAGCGCCAGACCCAAAATCAAAGAAATTAAACCCAGGGAAACTACCGTAGCATACCAGTTTGTAAAAAGCAAGGTAAGGATAATAAAAGAAAGCAGTATCGTAGTAGCAAGATTGGTAATCCGTTTCAGGTTGTATCGGGTAGGCGCATTATCTATTTTTTTGTACAGTATTGCTTTTATAATCCGATTGATCATCGTCACTATCACCACAGCCAACAGGATACGGATAGCTTTACCTATAAGAAATTCATATCGTCCTTTCAGGTAAAGAGCTTCGCTCTCAAAAAGAAAATATATAAAGCCTACTGCCAACAATACGATCAGGTAGAGACCAATAACCTGTTTGTCTTTTTTCTCAATGACTTCTTCGGTTCTGTCACGTTTTTTGGTACTGCTCTCCAAAGCCCTTTTGATACGAGGATCTTGCTTGAGTCGCTCGGTTTCATGTTTTTCTTCTGCTTCCATAATGATACTTTATATTCAGGTTCAGTTACAAGCATGTTGCTATGGCAAGTACCATCTTTGCCATGGCAAAAGCCTTTCAAGCATAATAAAAAGGAGGAAATTAATTAAGGTCAGCCCATAGAAGTAAGCCCCCAGGTAAGAAGACCTATTACCAGCAAAACAAACAGGATAATGCCCACGATGACAGTTTTTATCGCTATGCCCAGTACCTTCAGCGCAAGCCATCCCAGTCCAAGTGCTAATAATACGCCTCCGACTATACCCATACCCAGACTGCCCTCACTGCCTACAGACTCACAAGCTGGCAGGAAGAGTAAAAAGAAAAGCCCTCACAAAAGATTTGATTTGATTGAGTTTCTCATCTTAAAAAAAATTGAATGTGTTAAAAAAGTTTAGCGCTTTGCGTACTGAGTTCAGTTCAGGGTTCAGGGTACAGGGTTCAGTGATTTAATGGAATTTAATTTTAGGTAGTGCTAAACAAGCAATGCTATTTAGCCACAAACTGTAATTCTATCCAACAGAATCCGTATGCTTAGCATTACATCTGTAGCACTACCAAATTTTACAATCTTAAATTTTACAATCTGTAATCATTTCTCAAGCAGGAAGATC
>JBKHDR010000101.1:0-15078 GCA_046541235.1 Cyclobacteriaceae bacterium
ATAGATAAGTAATCATAACTTCTATCTGAAAATGGATAAATCAAGTTATAATGACTATATTGTTTGTGCGAATAGCACAATATATATATCCTTTTTATTGATTGTAAAGGTAATCATTAAGTATAAACTTAAAATAACAAAAAATTTCTGATTTATATTTTGTGCAAGTTTGCAAATCAATAAATATCGTAAGTACATATACTTTATATCGGAAATCTTAATCTAACCAACGTGTAAGATAGTAATGCGAAGCAAAAGACTCCTTTTTTTCATCAGTTTGCCTTTCGTTTCCATTTTTTTGTTAATACTTGGGCAACAAACCGGAACATCTACCGCACCTACTTCTGCCGACACCATAGAAATCTACCTCGTCAGCCAGGGCTGGCATACCGGGCTGGTAGTGCCCAACCATTGCCTGCCCGATACACTCTGGCCCGAAGCGCATGACTTTTCTGAATATCCCCACCTGCTGTTTGGCTGGGGCGACAAGGATTTTTACCAGAATGAAGGCTTTAACCTCTGGTACGGGACCAAAGCCCTACTCTGGCCTACACCATCCGTCATGCAGGTGATGGGCCTGCACCGGCTTACTAACCTGCAGTATTACGCCGGGGAAACTATTTTGCTGAAGATCAGTCCGGAAGAACTGAATGCCTTGTGCGCTTATTTTCTGGAAGAATTTACCCTTAGCGAAGCGGGGTATTTTGTACCACTCAAAGAAGGACTTTTCCGCAACAGCCGCTTTTTTGCTGCAGAGACCTCTTATTACTTTCCCAAAAATTCAAACGTATGGACGGCCCGGGCCTTAGAGCAGGCCGGCTTTGACCTCAGCCCGGTTTTCCACCAGTTCAAAGGCTCACTGATAAGAAGGATGAAGCAGGAGGGAGAACTGGTATACGAGGATCAGTAGTTCTTAAAAATCGGCCAGCCACAAGTCTGGGGCAAAGTCGCTTTCCAACTGGGTTTCCTGCAGGTCGGGCAGGGCCGGAAAGAAATCAAGACCACTTACCTTTTCCACACTGTCTATGCTGACAGCAAAGGTCATAAAATCTTCTTTAGAGCCTGCATTGGGCAGCAGGAAGGCAATGGCTTTCACCTCAGGCTCGGTATAATCCAGCAGTACTTTGTAGTAAGCTTCGGGAACGGTCACCTTGTTGTCTCCGAGCTTTTTACGGCTCTTGCCAAAGATGGGGCCGGTCACCACGTAGAGGCTGCCATTTTCTGTCGCCCAGTCGCGTACCTGCTCCTCCAGTTCGCGCCAGATGCCCCGGTTAAAGGCCGGCTTCTGCGGACTCATATTTGACATATAAAAACTCTCGCTCATGGCTTCATCCGAGAACTTCATATCGCCTGCCGGGGCCAGGTGGCCGCGATCGTAGCCGGAGCGGTAATAATCTTTGGGCGAAGCTGAGCCGCTATTTACTTTGGGATCTTCCCGGAAGTCATCGCTGCGCTCTTCCCGGCCGAGTACCTCCTGATCTGTCAGTTCATAAGCTACCCATTCAGCCTGCTCATGCGTTTCTACATAAGAAAGGGTAAAATTGGAGTGCCTGATGATCTGGTTGGTAGTAGAGGTCGGCAGGTAGTTGAATTCGTCACGGGGAATGATGCGACTTTCTTCCTCTGTCCTGGCCTCTCTGTCTTGCTCTCCTGACTGGGGAGCCGACTCTCTTTGGTCAATGGGAGCAGGGGCTTTTTCAATAGCAGGACGGGTATTCCGGTCTTTGAGGAACACCAGGAAGAGGATAAAAACCACCACAATCAGGATGGCAAGCAGTAGGTAGCGGGTTGAACTCTTGGCCATGTTTTGTGTAAACTTATTTTCAGGGGCTATGCTTCAGAATAAAATCAATAATAGGCTGGGGATCGTCCAGTCCGTGGGTATGGCCTACGCCTTCTTTAAGTATGACTCTGGGCTTAAGCTTAGCCTTTTTGTATGCCTCCACGATTTTCTGTGCATTTTCTTCGTAGGGAACGATATCATCAGCATCACCGCTTACGACCAGCAGTGGTATTTTTGCTTTGACTAAGATCTCAGCTTTATCTACCGGGTTTCCGGCAAACTGCATGGCTTCTTCTTCAGTCAGCTTATACGCCGAAAGGCTCTTTTGCCAGTCTTCGCTGCTGCCACGGCCGCTCATTTTGCCGCCCGGCCAGCTTCTGAGATCACAGACAGGCGCATCTGCGTAGATGCAGGCCACTTTCTCAGGATTTGCAGCGGTCCAGTTAAACACAATCAGCCCGCCCCGGCTCATGCCTTCCAGGGCTACTTCAGGAGCAAAGTCATACTCACTGGTAAGATAGGCGTAGAATTCATTCCATAGTCTGACGGCCTCAGCGCTGCCATAAAGATCCGATACATCAATAAAAGCAACGAAATAGCCACGGGAGAGTAAGGCCATATCTACTTCAGGGCGATGACCGAAAAAACGGGCCCGCCATACCCAGGGATTGCCATCTGCCGCTATTTTGGGTACGACAATACGGCTTTGGCGACCCTGAAACTCAAAAGAATACATACGAAAGCCGTGAAAGCTACCCGGCTCTCCCTGTATGTTGATGCTGTTGAGTGACTGCTCCGCCTGTGGCACATAAGTACAGGCGAAACAGAGGCTCAGGCATACCAAAAGTAAAGAGACTGATGGTTTATTACTCATCCAATATTACACAACGGTTGTTCTTAAGGTCATCTTCAACCGTCTTGAACTTTACGTTTTTCTTGACACTGCCATCACTGTACTGCACATTCACACGATCATTGCGACCAGCCACTTTCAGGGATTTGGCAGGCTGTACGGGTTCTGCCGGCGGACGGTTACGGTTGGCAGCGGCAGCCTGTTGCTGCTGAGCTGCGCCCCTGTCCAGGATAGAGCCGGAGTCTTCCTTGGATTCTTTTAGCTTCTGCTCCTGGCGTTGTTTCTGGGTGCGGGCTTCACGCACCTGCTCAGGGTTCTGTACCGGAATCTCCGCCTTCATCAGGAAGGAAGTAGTTTCCTCATTTACCTTGGCAATAAAGCGCTTGAACAGTTCAAAGCCTTCAAACTTATAGATCAGCAGCGGGTCTTTCTGCTCATAGACGGCATTCTGCACCGACTGTTTCAGGTCATCCATCTCACGCAGGTGTTCTTTCCAGTTCTGATCAATGATAGCCAGGGTGACATTCTTCTCCATGGTCTTGATCAACTCTTTACCCTCGGTATCAATGACTTTCTGCAGATTGGCAGCTACGCCCAGTTGCATTTTTCCGTTAGTAAAAGGCACCAGGATATTCTCTACCGTAGCACCTCTGGTCTCCTTGATGGATTTCAGTACCGGCAGAGACTTTTGCCTGATCTGGTCGTTTTTACGAGAGTACTGTTCATAGGCGTATTTGTACAGTTGGGCAGAAAGCTCATTCTCACTGATTTTGTCAAAATCAGCATGCTCAATGGGGAAGTCCACGCCCAGCGAGCCTAGCACGGTCAGCTTAAAGCTCTCGTAGTTGTTGACGCCCTTGGTACCCAGTACAATATCTTCGCAGGTATCGTAGAGCATATTCATGATATCCAGCTGTAGTCTTTCGCCGTGCAGGGCATGGCGGCGGCGCTTGTAGATCACCTCCCGCTGCTGGTTCATCACGTTATCGTACTCCAGCAGACGCTTGCGAATGGCGAAGTTATTTTCTTCCACCTTCTTCTGCGCGCGCTCAATGGAGCTGGTCACCATGGAGTGCTGTATCACCTCGCCCTCTTCCAGGCCCATACGGTCCATGAGCTTGGCGATGCGGTCGGAGCCGAAGAGGCGCATCAGGCTATCTTCCAGGGACACAAAAAACTGTGTAGAACCAGGGTCACCCTGACGGCCCGAACGTCCGCGAAGCTGTCGGTCTACACGACGAGATTCATGGCGCTCAGTACCGATGATGGCCAGGCCACCTGCTTCTTTAGACTCTTTGGAAAGCTTGATATCCGTACCGCGGCCTGCCATGTTGGTAGCGATGGTGACCGTGCCTGCCTGACCAGCGGCGGCCACCACTTCGGCCTCGCGCTGGTGCTGCTTGGCATTAAGTACCTGGTGCTTGATGTTCCTCATCTGCAGCATGCGGCTCAGTACTTCAGAAATTTCTACCGAAGTGGTACCTACCAGTACCGGGCGTCCGGCAGCGGTGAGCTTGTTGATCTCGTCTACCACGGCATTAAATTTCTCGCGCATGGTTTTGTACACCAGGTCTTCACGGTCATCACGTACGATAGGGCGGTTGGTGGGAATGACCACCACATCCAGTTTATAGATTTCCCACAGTTCGCCTGCTTCTGTCTCGGCCGTACCGGTCATACCGGCCAGCTTATGGTACATGCGGAAGTAGTTTTGCAGGGTGATGGTGGCGTAAGTTTGTGTCGCTTCTTCCACCTTTACATTTTCTTTGGCTTCAATGGCCTGGTGCAGCCCATCGGAGTAGCGGCGTCCTTCCATCACACGGCCCGTCTGCTCGTCTACTATTTTGACCTTGCCATCGGCCAGAATATACTCCTGGTCAATCTCAAAGAGCGCGTAAGCCTTCAGCAGCTGGTTGACGGTGTGAATACGCTGCGACTTGACAGAGTAATCTTTAATAAGGGCATCTTTTTTCTCCACCTTCTCCTCATCGCTCATTTCCTCATCTTTTTCCAGTTCGGCGATGGCTGTACCAATATCAGGCATGATGAAGAACTGGGGGTCTTCGCCTGTCTGGGTGATCAGGTCAATTCCCTTCTCAGTAAGGTCAATGTTGTTGTTCTTTTCTTCAATAGTGAAGTAGAGAGGGGCATCTGCCTCCGGCATGTTACGGGCATTATCCTGCAGGTAGATATTCTCGGTTTTTTGCAGAATCTGGCGGTTACCAGTCTCACTCAGAAAGCGGATCAGGGGCTTGTACTTGGGCAGGCCACGGTAAGCGCGGAAGAGAGAGAGGCCACCTTCCTGGGTGTCGCCTTCCTTAATTTTCTTTTTTGCGTCCTGTAGCAGTTCGTTGACTAGTTTTTTCTGGGCTTCATAAAGGCGGGAGATACGGGGCTTCAGCTCGTAAAATTCGTGCTCATCCCCACGCGGTACCGGGCCGGAAATGATGAGAGGCGTACGGGCTTCGTCTACCAGTACGGAGTCTACCTCATCTACCATGGCAAAGTGGTGCTTGCGTTGTACCAGGTCATTGGGGTCGCGGGCCATGTTGTCGCGAAGGTAGTCAAAGCCAAACTCATTATTGGTACCGTAGGTAATGTCAGCAGCATAGGCAGCGCGGCGCTGGTCTGAGTTGGGCTGATACTTATCTATACAATCTATGGAGAGCTGATGAAACTGGAAAAGCGGAGCCATCCACTCGGCATCTCTTTTGGCAAGGTAATCATTGACGGTCACCAGGTGAACGCCACGGTTGGCCAGGGCATTGAGGAAGGCGGGCAGGGTAGCTACGAGGGTTTTACCCTCACCGGTTGCCATCTCGGCAATTTTACCCTGGTGCAGCACAATACCTCCGATCAGCTGCACTTCATAATGTACCATGTCCCAGACAATGCGCTGACCGGCCGCCAGCCATTCATTCTCCCAGATCACCTGATCGCCTTCAATTTTGATATGCTCGCGGGTAGCCGCCAGCTGACGGTCAAATTGGGTAGCTTTGGCCACCAGGCGCTTATTTTCTTTAAATCGGCGGGCGGTCTCCCTGACGATGGCAAAGGCCTGGGGCAGTACCTTCATCAGCACCTCTTCCAGGTTTTTGTTACGGTCTTCCTCCAGCTTATCTATTTCGGCAAAAATCTCTTCCTTCTGGTTAATGTCCAGATCGGGGTTTTCTTCTACCTTATCATGCAAGGCCTTGAGCTGGCTGTCAATTGCCTCAAGTTCCTGGCTGATAGTAGCCCTGATCTCGTCTGTCTTGGCACGAAGCTCATCGTCGCTGATATCATGCAGCTGTGCATAAGCCTCTTTGATCTGCTCCACCAGGGGCATGAGTTCCTTGATATCTTTTTCCGATTTACTTCCAAATATTTTGGCTAAGCCTTTGGATATAAAATTCAGCATGCTCTATAAATTAATTGCGTCTATACCTAAAATGTAAACAATTTTGCCGGGGCAAGTTATGGAATTGGCCGGTTTGAGAGGGCAAATTTGTCAATAAAAGCGACTTACACAAATACAGTGCCCTCAAAAACCATGACAGCCGGGCCGATCATTTCAACCTCGGTAAATGTGTGTTCGTTTACCTGCCTGAAAGAAACGTAAAGCACCCCTCCCTGCGTATTCACGCGTACCGGACTTTTAATACCTTCTGCTTTGGCTAGGGCCAGGGCAACGGCTGTTACGCCCGTTCCGGAGGATAAAGTCTCATTTTCTACTCCTTTCTCATAGATGCGCATGTGAATTTCTCCATTGTGCATTTCTACAAAACTGGCATTGGTACCCTGGGGCATAAAAGCTTCGTGATAGCGAATTCGCTTACCTTCTCCCAGTACATCAAAAGCTGCCAGCTTTTCCACCTGTCTGACATAATGGCGGGTTCCGGTGTTTAGAAAATAGCCTCCTTCCATTTCTTCTATAGCACCGACGTCTATCATGCCGATGTGGATCATGTCATTCGCGATGGTAGCCTGGTGGTGCCCGTCTTCGGCGTAAAATTCGCAGTGCTTGCCAATCATGCCCAGGTGGTGGGCCAGGTGAACCGCGCAACGGCTGCCATTGCCGCACATACTGGTGGTGGCATCGGCATTAAAATACAGCATCTCAAAATCGTACTGGTGGTGGTCTTGCAGCAGTATGAGGCCATCGGCACCAACGCCAAATTTACGGTGGCAAAGCCGCTGGATCAGCGTTTCGTTGTCACGCGGGAAAATGCCTTCACGATTGTCGATCATCACAAAGTCATTTCCGGTGCCCTGGTATTTATAAAAATGTAGTTTATTCATTTTTTTTAGTTTGATGAGAAAAAGTCCTGTGGCAATCTGACGAAAAAAGGGAAATTATGTGAAAGAAATATTCAGGGAAAATAAAATCTGTGTCTTACGGGGCACTCAGTGTATATTAATAATTCAGGGAGGAACAGCTAATCTTATCTCTCTGATAGGTAGCAAAGGTAGTTTATTCTTTTTTTACATACCCCAGGTAGGGTACAAGGCTTAGAATTTATCTTGCCAGAGCACTGCATTAAAGTAAAAAGGCTACCTACTCTTTGTAAATAGCCTTTCGTATTTCTTTTACCCTTTTGGTCAGAATCCCTTGATGACTTTCAAAATCTGCCGGAAGGTAGGGCTGGTGTTTTCCACTCTGATCAGGTAAAGGGGCCGGCTCATGTAATTGTTGCTAACAGCTTCAACATCAAAACATATACTACAGTTGATGCCTGTATTTCTTTCCGGATTGATGGGATAATTGTTGATGATAACGCCTTCCGCAGCAGTCAGGCAGATAGCCGGGCAACTTACCTACATTATCGGTGATTTTGATCGATATGTCTGTCAGTACAGAACCACTCCTGGGATCAAGCACCGGATCTTTATTCATACTTAACCCCTGTCCTTCAAACAAATTTTTTATCAAAAATCAAATTGCCGCTGTAGTTGCCTCTTTCCTGCGTCAGGATACTTACGCCTGATTCGACCTCATTGCTGGAAAAAAGAAGCATTGAAAGTGTTATACCTTATCTTTAAAGGAAATGTATCTGTAAGCCAATTTTCTTAGGGATCTGCTCCCAACATTGCTTATCTCTTTGTAGCTTAGGGCAGCAGTTTCACATCAACTGGCTGTTTATTTCATAACCTAATCTACCATGATCACATCCTTACGTATTTGGATGAGCCTGTCTGCCGTGCTTTTCTTCTGCGCAGCGCATGCCCAGGCTCCCAAACCGCTCTCAACTTCCAATTCCATGTATGAGTCACTTACCTACCGAAATGTAGGCCCCAGCCGGGGAGGGCGCGTAACGGCCGTAGCTGGCGTCACTTCTCAGCCTTCAACCTTTTACATGGGCAGTACCGGTGGCGGGGTCTGGAAAACAGAAGATTTTGGACAACACTGGGAAAATATCTCAGATGGCTACTTCGCTTCTCCTTCCATTGGAGCTATCAGCGTTTACCAGGAAGATCCCCGCATCATCTATGTGGGTACCGGCTCCGATGGGCTGCGCTCCAATGTGATCGCCGGCAAAGGCATGTACAAATCTACCGACGCCGGCGAGAGCTGGCAGCACATTGGCCTCACGGAGGCCGGCCTGATAGGCGCCGTGCTGATCCATCCCGAAGATCCTGAGCTGGTTTATGTAGCCGCTATCGGGCAACCTTTTCAGCCTAATAAGGAAAGAGGCGTATACCGCAGCAAAGACGGCGGCAAAAACTGGGAGCAGGTGCTTTACCTGTCAGATACCGTGGGTGCGGTAGACCTGGAGTTTGCCCCGGATAATCCTGAGCTGATCTATGCTTCCATGTGGCGCGCCGAGCGCAAGCCCTGGACCATCATCAGCGGTGGTATGCAGTCCGGAGGGATCTATAAATCTGCTGATGGTGGCGACACCTGGAAAAAAACTACCCAGGGTCTGCCCCAGGGCCTGATCGGTAAATCAGACCTGGCCGTTTCCGAAGCTGATCCCCAGCGGGTGTATGCCCTGGTAGAAGCGCCCGGCAAAGAGGGCGGCCTCTACCGCTCCGACGACCGGGGTGAAACTTTCTACCTAGTCAGCAACAAAGATGGCCTGCTGGACAGACCTTTTTACTACTGCAATGTGGATGCTAACCCCCTGAATGCTGATGTGGTGTTTGTCAATTCTACCCGCTTCTACAAATCTACAGATGCCGGCAAAAACTGGAAGATCATGTCTACACCCCACGGCGATAACCATGACATGTGGTTTAACCGTAATGATACTTCTGTTTTTATCCAGGCCAATGACGGGGGAGTCAATGTTACCCTCAACAGTGGCAAATCCTGGTCAACGCAGCACAACCAGCCTACTGCCGAACTCTACCAGATTGAAGTGGATGATCAGTATCCCTACTGGATTTATGCCGGGCAGCAGGATAATTCTACCATAGCAGTACCCAGCGTGCCTCCTTATGATGCGCCCGCCGGTGAAGAGGGCTACTGGATAGCAGTAGGCGGGTGTGAGACCGGTCCTGCGGTGCCCAAGCCGGGCAACCCCAATATCGTGTATTCTAACTGCAAAGGACGTTTCGGTGTCTATAACAAAACTACCGGGCAGGAAAAACAATATTATGTAGGGGCCACCAATATTTACGGGCACAACCCTACCGAACTGGAGTACCGCTTCCAGCGGGTAGCACCTATCCACGTGTCTCCTCATAATCCGGATGTGGTTTACCACGGCTCACAGTACCTGCATAAGACAACTGATGATGGCCTGAACTGGGAGACCATTTCTCCTGACCTTACGGCCAATGATCCCGCCACACAGGTGATTTCCGGCTCGCCCATCACCCGTGACGTGACCGGTGAAGAATATCATAGTACCATTTACAGCATCAGAGAGTCGCCCCTGGAAGAGGGTGTAATCTGGGTCGGTGCCAACGATGGACCCGTGCACGTAAGCCGTGATGGTGGCAAAAGCTGGCAGAACGTAACACCCCAGGGTTTGCCCGGCGGCGGTAGGGTAGACAGCGTAGAGCCTTCTCCTCACCAGGCAGGTAAGGCTTATGTGACCGTGCTGCGCTATCAGCTGGGCGACTGGCAGCCTTACATTTACCGCACCAAAAATTATGGCGAAAGCTGGACGCTCATCACCAAAGGCATCCCGGCTGACTATCCGGTGCGTGTGGTGAGAGAAGATCCCGATGTGGCAGGTATCCTCTATGCGGGTACTGAATACGGTATGTTCGTCTCGCTCAATGACGGGGCCGAGTGGGAAGCTTTCCAGCAGAATCTGCCCATAACACCCATTACCGACATCAAAGTCTTCCGCAAGGATCTGCTGCTTTCTACCATGGGCCGGGCCTTCTGGATACTGGACGATATTTCGCCCCTGCACCAGCTGGCGCAGGCAAAGCAGGCTACACAAGCCTTTCTCTTTCAGCCCGAAGATGCCATCCGCTACCGCTACCGTCGCTCAAGAGGACAGGAAGTACCCTCTTATCCGCCTGCCGCCGTACGCATAGACTATTACCTGAAAGCCAAGTCGGCCAATCCGGTGCAGCTGGATATTCTGGACAGTGAGGGCAAGCTGATTCGTACCTTCAGCAGCGCCACGCCTGCCCAGCAGTACATGGAGCAGACCAGCATGGCTACCGGCTTTACTACCAAACTGGGCAGCGATCGCCTGGGTAATGAGGCAGGGATGCACCGCTTCCTCTGGGATATGGAGCATGCCGGTGCCTGGGACGATGACTCCAGTCGCAGCTACCAGAACGGACCTATGGTAGCGCCTGGCGAGTATAGGGCAAGGCTCAAAGTAGATGGCCAGGAATATACCGAAAACTTCCAGGTACTGCCTGATCCCCGCTTGCAGGAGGTATCGGCACAGGACCTGATGGCGCAGGAAGCGCTGCTGCTACAGATCGTGAACCTGGAGAGCGAAGCTAAAAAGGCCGCTGCGGCCATAGAAGAGAAACGGGATAAAATTGACAAAATGATGAAGAGCGGGAAAAAAGTCAATCGCCTACAGAAAGAGGATGAGCAGCTAGCCCAGGTGTATGATGAACTGGTAACTGCTGAAGGAACCTATATGAAGCCGCAGCTGATTGCCCAGCTTGCTTATCTACGCTACATGCTCATGGGTGCCGACCAGCGTCCGGGCCAGGATGCTTACCGCCGTTTTGAGCAGCTCCAAGGCCAGTGGAACAGCCTGCAAGGTAAAATGGCCTCTCTGGAAACGCTGGATATCAAGACAGGAGATTAAGCTTTTTGCCTGGTTCAGCACTGTTCACTGAGCTTAGGCGGAGGGATATAAACAACATTTGACATCGTCTGGCTTACTTGCGGGGCCAGACGATTTTTTTTAGGTAAATTGCCAGCTTTTAAAATACTTATTGGCCCCTACCTATGGAAGAACTCAGCCCCCAAATTCTGGAAGACCTGGTAAGGGTAAAAATGCCTTTTGGCAAGTACAAAGACCGGCTCATCTGTGACCTGCCGGTATATTACCTGGAATGGTTTGCCCGTGAGGGTTTTCCGCAGGGCAAACTGGGTATGCTGCTCTCTACCATGCTGGTGATCAAGAGCAATGGATTAGATTACCTGCTGAGGCCATTAAGAAACAAAAGGTAGAACCCGTCTTGTCTTTTCCTCATCTGCTGTTTACTTCATCTATCAGCTGCCAGCCCGGTAATAGTTAGCTTATTGTAATTTTTTTATGAAATATGAAAAAATTGGGAGATACTTATCTGATTACCTGTGTAAAAGTGAGGATGTTAGATGGTAAAAAATGACTAATATTAGTTTAGTCTCCTGCTGATTCTCTGGTTAGCCTCACAATCTGCACATATGTTTCAAAATACTACCTGAACTTCTTCCTTTCCTGATTTGCGATTTTTTTTCTTCCCAATCTATGACTTTTGCACACAGAAAAATGTAAAGCTGTTCATATATCTAATTTATTGATAAAGATGAAAATCCCGGTATATAGAAACCTGCGTATGAGCTGGAAATTTGGCACACTGCTCACCCTGTTTGCCTTTACTGCCCTGCTCAATTTTGTACTCATCAAATATTTTCAAAACCAACAGGCTTATGATGCCGCGGTGATAGATGCAGCAGGGCGCAACCGCATGCTTACCCAGCAGATTGGTTTTTTTGCCGAAAGAGTGGTAAAGGGAGAAGAAGAAGCGCGTTTGGCACTGAAAGAAGCTATCAACCTGCACCAGGAATCACTGATGGCGCTTAAGCTGGGAGGTGTGGCTCCCCGTATTGCCAACGACCAGATACTGCCGCCCACTCCTCCGCATATACTTCCTGCTTTGCTTAGTGCAGAAGACCAGTGGAAAGAATACATGAAAAATGCACAGATCATCCTACAGCAGGAGCTTCTTCAGGAGATTACTAAGGCTGAGTTAGTGACCGACACAAGTGGCAATACCTATGAAATTGAACTGAAAGAAAAGATAGTGAACCCGGATGTGCTGGCTGCTTTGGGAAATATAGAAAAAGATGCTGCCGAGATGCTGAAGAAGGATAACGAAATGGTGAAGCGTTATGTAGAAAATAGCGCTAAGAAGCAGGCCAGGCTCAATATTGCTTTGCTCATGATACTTTTTCTTAACCTGTTGATGATCGGTGTTTCATTGTACCTGATGCAGAAATTCCTGATCAGACCCGTGGAAAACATTCGCGATGTAGCGGCCCGACTGGCACAGGGAGACCTTTCAGAAATCATTGTACACCAGGCTAAA
Organism: Cyclobacteriaceae bacterium; assembly: GCA_046541235.1. Taxonomy (GTDB): domain Bacteria; phylum Bacteroidota; class Bacteroidia; order Cytophagales; family Cyclobacteriaceae; genus Catalinimonas. The sequence continues at coordinate 12,342 of JBKHDR010000101.1, forward strand.
GACGAAGTGGGTGAAGCTACCCGCTACATGGCGGAGGTTACGCATAGCCTGGAGGCCAAGGCTGCTTTTGCCGAAAAGGTAGGTAAGGGCATATTTGACAGAGATTTTAAAGCGGCCAGTGAGGTGGACAAACTGGGAAAGTCCCTGATGAGCATGCGCGACCAACTGGCCGAAGTAGCCGCAGAAGAAGGGAAAAGAAAATGGGCCAGCGAAGGTATCAGCCGCTTCGCTGACCTGCTCAGGCAGTATCAGGAAGACCTGGGTACGCTTTCGCAGCAGGTGCTGTCTTCACTGGTCAAGTATCTGGATGCCAACCAGGGAGCTATTTTTATTGTCAATGATGATAAACAGGAAGCTCACCTGGAAATGACCGGTATGTATGCCTGGGGTCGTCAGAAGCATATCAGCAGGCAGATAAAACCAGGAGAGGACCTTCTGGGACAGGCATGGATTGAAAAAGAAGCAATTTACCTCACGGAGGTACCTGAGTCTTATGTGGAGATCAGTTCGGGTATAGGAAAGGCCAGCCCGAGGTCGGTGCTGATTGTGCCGCTCATGGTAAACGAAGAGGTAGTAGGTATGCTGGAGATGGCAGCTTTTCGTACCTATGAGCCTTACGAGCTGGAGTTTATCAATAAGGTAGCTGAAAGCATTGCCGCCACCTTCTCTACGGCTCGTGTTAATCATAAAACGCGGCTGCTGCTTGAACAGTCGCAGCAACAGGCAGAGGAACTCAGGGCGCAGGAAGAAGAGATGCGCCAAAATATGGAAGAACTGGCCGCTACCCAGGAAGAGATGTCACGCAAGGAAAAAGAGTACCTGATGCTGATAGAAGAACTGCAAGCCGGGCAGCAGTTAAGCCAGGAATAACAGATAAAAGAAGGAGATAATCAGAATGAAAATCTATCCATTGTCTCGGTTTGCCCTACAAAGCTGAACTGCTGACGAATAACAGCCACGGATGTGGATGCATTCAGCAGGCCCTTTACTCCCACACTGAATCCGCTTCAGCGTGGGAGTTTTTTGTTGGGGTGGCGGCTTCAGTGGTGTAGCAGGCTGATTACTTCCTCTTCGCTTACCTGCTCATAGTTACGGTAAAACTGGCTTACCGAGAAAAAATCAGCGGGATTGAGCAGGCAGATCATCTCATCGGCTTCCTTTTGCAGTTTGATCCTGGGCCAGGGGGGAGACACCGGTACGGCGATGATAATTTTGGATGGACAAGCTTTTCTTACCAGGTCAATGGTGGCCAGCATGGTGCTGCCTGTAGTAATGCCATCGTCGGTGATGATGACTGGCCTGCCGCTGAGGCTGATGCGTTCGCGGCTTCCGGTATAGGTCTCACGCCTTCTCTTAAGCTCAATGCGAATACGCTCAATTTCTGCTGTTATATAAGCTTCGGGTACGTCATGCTGCCCGTGGATAGATGCGCTATCCAGGCTGATAGCCCCAATAGCCTGTACCGGGTTATAGGGATGACTCAGTTTTTTAGTCAGGGCGATTTCCATATCCAGTTGCAGCACCTCGGCCAGGTGATACGCGATGGGTACGCCTCCTTTGGGAATTCCTAAAACTACTGCATTGCTATGTCTGTACTTTTCCAGTCTCTGAGCCAGTTGGCTGGCTGCGTCTGCTCTGTCTTCAAACATCGGCTTAAATCTCCATATTTTTATTGAATGATTACTTCAAAATGCTGACTGAAAAGTTTAAAGCTGCAAAAATGCAGTGCACAATTTATGATTTTATATAGTTCCGAAATATAGGCATAATTTACCAATCGTATTGCGTACTTGTGCGGAGGAATCCGCTGGTTGTTCCGAATAGTTCTATACTTCAATGACAAGCCCGTCATAAGCCAGGCTGACATGAGAAGGTAGCTCACGGGCGATTTCTTCATGCCGGCCCAGCTGATGGCTGATATGCGTAAAAAACACCCGTTCGGCCTCTACTTCTTCCGCCAGTGCCAGTGCCTCAGACAGGGTAAGATGCGCAATATTTTGCTCATGCTGCAGGGCGTTGAGCACCAGAACCTTACTGCCTTTCATCTTGGCTTTTTCCTCTGCACTGATATCCTTGGCGTCCGTCACGTAGGTGAAGTCGCCGATGCGATAGCCAAAAACGGGCATCTTGTAGTGCATCACCAGTATAGGCTCAAAAGTAGTACCCAATACCTCAAAAGGCTGGTTGCTGATATAATGCTCCTCTACCTGGGGAATGCCCGGGTACTGCTCTCCTGAAAAGATATAGGAAAATTCCATCTTCAGTCTTTTCCATACGGCTTCAGTAGCAAATACAGGAATAGGCTCCTCTTGCAGCTGGTTATAACTGCGGATTTCGTCCATACCGCCCGTATGGTCTTTGTGTTCATGAGTAAAAATCAGCGCATCCAGGCGGCGTATGTCGTGCCGGAGCACCTGCTGCCGGAAGTCGGGGCCAGAGTCAATGATCATACTTTTGCCATCAATCTGCAAATGGATGGAGGTACGAAGCCGCTGATCCCGCTTGTCAGAGGAAGTACAGACCTCGCAGCGGCACCCGATAAAAGGAATGCCATGAGATGTGCCAGTACCTAAAAATGTGATGTTCACTGCTGAAATATGTTAAAAAATGAATGCTAAGTGTAAATCGTTGATGCTCCAGTTAAAGGTTTAGCGTTAATTCGTTTAACGTTTGACGTTCAGGGTTCTGCGTTCTGCGTTCACTGTTCATTTTCACTGACATACTGCATACAAAACCC
>JBKHDR010000102.1:0-14979 GCA_046541235.1 Cyclobacteriaceae bacterium
AATATCCTTTAATACTGAAGGTCTGACTTTGTGATTTGTCAGCTCAGCAAAAGACACTAAAAGAATGGAACCTGTTTTCAATATTCAAATAATCCTGATAAAGATCTTCTCTTTCGTCTTGACAGAAAGGTAGGTCTTCAGTCTGAGCGGTGAAGTACCTGCTGTCTTCAGTTGAGCCATGCTCTTGCTCATCAGTTTCCTCTACAAAAGTGATGATCACTTCATATTATTTAGAGGAAGTTTGATCTGTAGCTACGATTCTTTCACCATCAAAAATTCCTCTTATGGCTTCCAATTTTCTATAAAATCTACAAAAAACCAGGATGAATACGGTACTTGAAGTTCCTACATCCTATAATAACAAAAAACATAAAATGAATCTTTCAGGCAGTAGCAACTCCTCTGCTCAAAAGGGCGGGCGCACTGTATCTTAAAATGATGAGCCAGGAAGCAGAAATGCCTCAATACGTCCACTCCTGCGGGAGACCATAGTTTTTCATACGGTATTGGGTAGGAAAATAGCCATGCAGGTGACCGAGCATTTCGTTAACTGGTTTTTCAAAATCCAGGTAATAGTCAGAGTCCATTTTTTCCAGCCTGCGCAGGATGAGCTGGGCTTTGCGGCAGGTGTAATCGGCGAATTTCTCCGCCCGATACTCGTTTCCCTTTAATATGCTGAATTGCTTGCTGAAGGCCAGGTTGATGAGCTTCAGAAACAGCTCTACCTCCCCGTACTTGTCTTTGGTGATCTTGATATGCCGGTTGATATCGCCGCTGAAGTCGCGCATGACCATCATGAGCAGTCCGGGCGTATCGTGCCAGAAGGGGAAATTATCGCGGGAAAATACTTCTTCCATAGAGTCAGCAATCTCCTGCCGGCGCCTTTCCATCTCTCCTTCGCCTTCCAAAAGCTCGTACTGCAGCTTACTGATCAGGGTCTGGTCTTTGTTGATGAGGCGGATAAGCAGCTTGTCTTTCTCCCTTTCCGGCATGTGCAGGATCGCCTCCTTCAGTTCCTTTGAAATTTTAGTAGGCATAAAAACAGGTGTAAGCTTAGTCTTCCGGCTCGTTGCGCTGCCGCGATTTGATCACATCACAGGCCAGGTAAAGTGCTTCTCGCATGGAGACCTCGCTGGCTTCTCCCTTGCCGGCAATGTCATAGGCCGTGCCATGATCGGGTGAGGTACGTACCACCGGCAGCCCGGCGGTAAAGTTGACGCCATGCTCAAAAGCCAGGGCTTTGAAGGGAATCAGGCCCTGGTCGTGATACATGGCCAGTACCCCGTCAAACTTGTTTTGAGCATTGGTACCAAAGAAGCCATCAGCAGGATAAGGCCCGAAGATCAGCTTACCTTTACCTTTCAGCTCCTGAATCACCGGCTGGATGATCTCTTTTTCTTCTGTACCCAGCAGTCCCTCTTCTCCAGCATGGGGATTGACGCCCAGTACGGCAATTTTAGGCTTGAGGATGCCGAAATCCTGCTTTAGAGAGGCTTCCAGGGTATTAAGTTTACGGCGGATCAGCTCCCTGGTGAGCTTATTGCTGACCTCGCTAAGTGGAATGTGCCCGGTAGCCACGGCCACCCTGAACTGCCCATAAACCATCGTCATCAGCATTTCTTTGGCTTTGAAGGTAGCAGCAAAATACTCGGTATGCCCGGCAAACCTGAACTCCTCATTCTGGATGTTATTCTTGTTAATGGGAGCCGTCACGATGGCGTCAATCTGGTCATCCTGCAGGGCCTGGGTAGCCGTCTTGAGCGAGATCCAGGCAGCCTCACCGGCCTCATCGGTAACTTTACCAGGTTCCACATTCACCTGTTTCCAGCAGTTGATGACATTCACCTTGCCGTAGGCTAGCTCATCCATGGATTTGATGGTCATGAAGTTGAAATCCTCCATATTGATCGCTTTGCGATAGTAGGAGATCACTTTGGAAGACCCGAAAATTACCGGTGTCATCATGTGGAGCATGCGCTTGTCGGCTAGTGCCTTGATCGTCACTTCGGGTCCGATGCCATTGAAGTCGCCCAGGCTGATGCCGATTACCGGCAGTTCATATTTTTTGCGGCGTGGTGCCTTTTTACTATGGGCTGAAACGATATCTATGTTTTTTTCCATAACTATTTCTTGATCATATTTTTAAGAAAATGGTAGAGAAGGCGCACCCCGGCTCCTGTTCCATTCTTGCCCCGGTAGTGATCTGCCGCATCCAGGTAGGCAGTAGGGGCGATGTCCAGGTGAATCCAGGGGTAATCAGTAAAATGTTTGAGAAACATACCGGCAGTGATGGCCCCGGCTGTACGTCCGCCTATATTTTTCAGGTCAGCGATGTCTGACTTGAGATAGTCGCGGTACTCGTCCCAGAGCGGAAACTCCACCATACGTTCGTACACCTCGTTGCCTGTTTCTTTGATCTGCTGACGGGTAAGTTCGCTGGCGGTGCTCATCATGGCAACGCCTTCTTTGCCGATAGCCGCCACGGCCGCGCCGGTCAGCGTAGCCAGGTCAATGACGAGAGCAGGTTTGTATTTGGCCGCATAGACCAGGGCATCGGCCAGGATCAGCCGGCCTTCCGCATCGGTATTGAGTACCTCTACAGTAGTGCCATCTGAAATGGTGATGACATCGCCGGGCGTGATGGCATTGCCACTGGGACGGTTGTCGGTGGCAGGAATCAGCCCCACCAGGTGAATGGGCAGCTTGTTTTTGACAACTGCCAGGAAAGCACCGGCTACAGCCGCCGCTCCTCCCATGTCAGCCTTCATGCCCACCATAGATTCAGAGGGCTTCAGGCTCAGGCCGCCGGTATCGTAAGTGACACCCTTACCCACCAGCACGAAGGGCGACTCATTGACAGCATCTTCAGGCTTGTACTCCAGTACGTTAAAAGTTGGCGGGTCCACGCTGCCGGCATTGACCGAAAGCAGGCCGCCCATCCGGAGGGCTTTGATCCGGTCTTTTTCAAAGACTTCAGCTTTAAAACCCAGTTCCTTGGCCATTTTTTTGAACTTTTTGCTCAGTTTTTCGGCATTCAGCGAGAGGGCCGGTTCGTTGACAAGGTTACGGGCGTAGAAGGTGGCCTCTACCAGGTTTTCCAGTTCCTCCAGCTGCTTTTTCTTCAGTTCAGGATGGATAAGGTGAAGACTTTCCAGCGATGGTTTACCCTTATTTTCCCCGGATTTGTACTTGCCAAACACGTAGCTACTCAGCAGCAGGCCTTCACAAAGGTCAAGCAGGGGCTGGACTTCATTGCCTGAAGTGCTCAACTGCAGCTGATCCAGCTTTTCGGCTTTTATTATTTTATAAAGCTCAAAGCCTTTTTTGCGGAAAGCTTCGCGCAAGGCATGCCCCTCCTTACCTTCATCAGGTAAAATCAGGAACAGCATACGGTCATATTGGTTGATAGTAATAAAACCGGCTTTATCCTTGATTTTTTTATCCACATAGGCCTTTTCGGCTTCGCTGCGGCAATGAGGAGTGGCCTCTTCAATATTGTGGATGATGAGCAGCAGGTGGCGCTCCTCTTTTAATTCTTTGCTGTGTTTGAGCTTGATTGACATAAAAAAATCGCTTAAATGAACTGCAATTTAAGAATGCTTTTTCAATAAAGAGGATTATTCCCCATCTTTCTGCCATTTACGGCACTTGCCTTTCACCTGTAAACCTATCACTGTGGTAAGACCCAAAAAACACTTAGGCCAACATTTTTTAAAAGACAAAAACATCGCCCGCAAGATTGTTCAGGGGCTGAGCAGGCACGGCTCTTACCGGCAGGTGCTGGAAATCGGGCCGGGCACAGGTGTGCTCACGCAGTTTCTGCTGCAGGAAGAAGATTTTGTTACCTCGGTAATTGAGCTGGATACCGAATCGGTGGCCTACCTGCAGGAGCATTACCCCGAGCTCAGGCCACGTATCTACTCCCGTGATTTTCTCAAAACCGACCTGATGGAACTCATGAAGGAGCCCTTCGCCGTGATTGGTAATTTTCCTTATAATATCTCCTCCCAGATCTTCTTCAGAATCCTGGATATCAGGAATGAAGTACCCGAGATCGTTTGCATGCTGCAGAAGGAGGTAGCCGATCGCCTCAAGTCACCTCCCGGCAGCAAGGAGTATGGCATACTAAGCGTACTGCTGCAGGCTTACTACGACATTGACTATCTCTTCACCGTAGAACCGGGCGTATTTAACCCTCCGCCCAAGGTGCGCTCTGGCGTGATTCGGCTCAGGCGCAATGCCGTAACTCAGTTGGAATGCGACGAGCAACTCTTTCGCCGCGTAGTAAAACAAAGTTTTCAGACCCGGCGCAAAACCTTGCGCAACGCGCTCAAACCGCTTAATTTGCCTGAAACAATACGGCAGCTCAGCGTTTTAGATAAACGGGCAGAACAGCTTTCTGTCGGCGATTTTACAGAACTTACCAAAAAAATAGAAGAAGCTTGGCAATAGGATCCATCATGCAATTTGAGGTATCGCAGGAGTATCTGAACTGGCTCAGGGAGGCCATCCGGGAGGACGAGGCCGTCGCCATACGGGAAAGTATGGAAGATGCCAGCGCGCCTGATATCCTTACCGTGCTTTACGAACTCAATACCGCTGAATCCAAGTACGTGATCAAACTGCTGGATGAAGAGACGGCCGCTGATGTGATCGTAGATATAGAAGAAGACCAGCAGCCACATTTTCTCCGAAACTTCAGTGCCGAAGAGGTGGCTGGCTTCATTGACTATCTTGACTCCGACGATGGGGCCGACATCCTTAACCGCCTGCCCATACAGACCCGCGAGGAGGTGATAGACAAGATGGAGAATGCCGAGAAGGCACGCCACGTCAAAGACCTCATCCGCTACGAGGAAGACCGCGCTGGCGGGCTGATGGCCAAAGAACTTATTAAGGTCAACATTGACTGGACGGTGCAGCAGTGCATTGAGGAAATCCGGCGACAGGCCGAAAATGTGGAGAAGATCTATTCTGTCTACGTAGTGGATGCAAAAAACCACCTCATCGGTAAAGTTTCGCTCAAAAGGATGATTCTCTCTAAAGACCAGACCAAGGTAGCCGATATCTATGATGATGAAGTAGTGTCGGTAGAGACGTACATGGAAGAGGAAGAAGTGGCGGCCATCATGCGCCGCTACGACCTGGACGCTATACCTGTGGTAGATATCATGCACCGCCTGGTAGGACGCATCACCATAGATGACGTGGTGGATGTGATCACCGAGATGGCTGAGCAGGAACGGCAGATCATGTCGGGTATCTCCGAAGATGTGGAGGAGCGCAGTGGCAGCGTGTGGCTGTTGTCCCGGGCCCGCCTGCCCTGGTTGGTGATCGGCATGGTAGGAGGATTGCTGGGTGCGCAGTTTATCGGGATTTTTGAAGGCGATATCGCCCTGGTACCCGCGATGGCTTTTTTTATTCCGCTGATTACTGCCACAGGGGGTAATGTAGGCATACAATCCTCCACGCTGGTGGTGCAGAGCCTTGCCAATGCCTCAGTTTTCAGCGACAGCATAGCCAAGCGGCTGGGCAAGGTACTGCTGGTAGCCCTGATCAACGGTTTGGCCCTGGCTGCCCTGGTGTTTGGCTTTAACCTGCTTTTTGGCGAAAACCTGACACTGGCCACGGTGGTTGCCATCGCCCTTTTTAGTGTGGTGCTGCTGGCCTCCCTGATGGGCACTATTACGCCTCTCATCCTTGACCGCCTGGGGGTCAATCCTGCGCTGGCTTCCGGCCCTTTCATTACTACCGCTAATGACCTGCTGGGGCTGGCGGTCTATTTTTCAGTGGCACACCTGCTTTACGGATTCTAGTATCTTATCTTGGTTTGCTGGCAATTGTTTAATACTTTTCTTGTCATCCTGCCACTATTTTTGTTTACCTTTGGTCGTTTTAAACTTAAACTAAAATAACTACCCGCTATGAAAAAAAACATTTTGATGACAATGATGCTAGTAGCAGTCATGCTCATGGTACAGGACCAGGTATTTGCCCAGGAAGCAGTAAAGCCTCGTCCCAGCCCCCTGGCAGTAGCCACTATGAGTAAAGGTGATGCCTATGTAAAAGTAGTTTACTCTCAGCCCCATAAGCGTGACCGCAAGGTATTTGGCGGAGACCTGGTGCCTTACGATAAAGTATGGAGGCTGGGTGCCAATGAAGCTACCGAAATTACCCTCACCAAAGACATGATGTTCGGTGACAAAAAGGTAGAAGCCGGTACCTATTCCATGTATGCCATTCCCGGCAAAAAAGAGTGGACCCTCATTTTTAACGAAGCCCTTGGGCAATGGGGAGCCTACAATTACGATGAAAGCAAGGATGTCGTACGGGTAAGCGTGCCGGTAGAAAAGGCCGAGGCTACCTATGAGCCTTTTACCATCAAATTCAGTGAAGACCAGTCCAAGATGATCATGGTATGGGAAGATACCATGGTGAGTGTGCCGGTGAGCCTGGCTAATGCCTGATCTGTAAATAATCATTTGCTATGAAAGAAGCGGTGGAGACACCGCTTTTTTTTGTAAATGTCCCGCCCTGAAATAAGTTGACAGAAAATCAGCTTATTTATGAAAAAATTAATCGGGTGTTCAACCCCCGGCACCCGGCTTGTTGCCCGGCTGCTCCCTGATCTTCTGCAGCGCTGCCGCCATCTCTTCCACCACTTCAGGGTGTTGAGCTGCTACATTTTGCTGCTCGCCCGGGTCCGCTGAAAGGTCATACAGTTGAGGTTCAAACGATAATCCACCCTCTATGCCTTTCATGGCTATCCAGTCCGGAATATTGTCGGCAGGAGGGATGTACTTCCATTTCCCTTGGCGCAGCGAGAGTACCAGCGATTCTTCAATCATAAATTCACGTCCTTCGTCAGACTGCCCCAGCAAGACCGGGAGCAGTTTCTGGCTGTCAGGAGCCTCAGATACCGAAGTCTCCTGACCCACGAGCTCAGCCAGCGAAGCATAAAGATCCACCTGGCTGATGAGGGCACCACTTTCCCTGGCAGCTATGGTACCGGGCCAGTATACAATGGTTGGAACACGGGTGCCTGCCTCAAAAGCACTGTATTTGCCCCCTCTGAACGGTCCGGCCGGCTGGTGGCTGCCCAGGAGTTCTACCGACTGATCTTCGTAGCCATCATTCAGCACTGGGCCATTATCGCTGGTAAAAATGACCAGGGTGTTCTCTGACAGCCCCAGGTCCTCTACCTGCCGCATGATTTCGCCCACACACCAGTCCATCTGCACAATAGCATCACCCCGGGGGCCCATCCCGGTAGTCCTTGCGAAGCGTTCATGCGGGAGGCGGGGTACGTGTATATCATGGAAGGAAAAAAACAGGAAAAACGGCTGCTCTTTTTGTTTTCTGATAAAATCTTTGGCTTTGGCAGTTAGCAGATCGGGAAACTCCTCATCTACCCACTGCGCCTTATCGCCCCCGCTCATGTACCCGATGCGCCCTACGCCATTGACGATATCATCGCTATGCTGCCTGTCAGACTGGTAACGTAACAGTTCAGGGTGTTCGTAAGCCTTAGGCGCATCGTCTATGGGCCCCTCATAACTTACGTGAAGGGGATCACTGGCTTCCAGTCCCAGTACATGGCCATTTTCCACGTACACACAGGGTACCCTATCTCCGGTAGCAGGAATCAGAAAGGATTCATCAAACCCAATCTCCCGCGGACCCGGCTTAATCTCCCGGTTCCAGTCAATATCGCCATCACCCAGGCCCAGGTGCCACTTGCCCACCACGGCTGTCGCATAGCCCGCTCTCTTGAGCATATCAGGCAGGGTCTGCAGGGCGGTATCTATCAGCAGCGGGGCATCACCCGGCAGGATTTGCGCATCATTACGAAAAGCATAGCTGCCGGTAAGCAAGGCATAGCGGGAGGGAGTGCAGGTAGCGGCCGAACTATGCGCGTCAGTAAGTTTAAGGCCATTGGCAGCCATACGATCTATCTGCGGCGTTTGCACCCTTGTGGCGCCGTAGCTGCTGAGATCGCCGTAGCCCAGATCATCAACATAAAAAATGATGATGTTGGGAGGGGTTTCGGTTTTTTCGGTCAGCTGGTAAGTGTCAGAGGTGGCCTGCGGCTGGCAGGCAGCAGAGAAGAGAAAAACGCACAGACAGAGTAATATTCTGGAGTACATAGAAAAAGGTTTAGGCGGTTCGGCAAAATTTCCTCCTAAAATAAGGATGGCTGCCTTTTCCTCCTAAACCTTTAACAGCTTATCTTTTGCCTGTTATCATCAGGATATTGACATGGCTGCGGGCATTCAGCAGATCAGTTGACGATCAGTAACTGAATATGGTTGATATTTTGTCCCTTGATTGAAAGCAGATAGGTACCTGGCCTGATATTATTATTTAGGATAATTTCCTCTGAAGAATTTGCCAGCACCTCAGAGTAGACAGTATGACCAGACATATCCTGCAACTGTAATACAGCTTCCTGTACTTTGGGGTGGGTAAGCACACGTAAAATTCCTTCATCTACCGGGTTAGGATATACCTCCGCGAGCTTCTCTCGTAGCTCTTTGTGCAGGCTGATGATTTTGAAGTACTCGGTGTATCCGTCAAAATCAGTGGCTTTGAGGCGGTAGTAGGATATGCCCTCGGGTGCTTCTTTGTCCAGGTATTTGTAAACGAGGGTAGAAGTGCTGTTGCCATGGCCTTTGATAGTACCTACCGGATAAAAATCGGCGGCGTTGGTAGAGCGCTCCAGCGTAAAGTAATCAAAGTTCTCTTCAGAAACAGTAGCCCATTCCAGCGCGTATCCTTCAGCAGTAGCCCGACCTTTAAAGTAGAGGAGTTCTATGGGGAGGGGGCTAGCAGGATCGGAATTCTGATCCATCGTTCCCGGGCCGGTGAGTGGTCCTTCGGTACAATCTGCACAACTGTTTCCCCATATTTCATTGCCACCTATGCTTATCAAGCTACCACTTCGGTTAGTGGGACCTTCTATAGTTGCTCCCTCTTCAAGAATAATAGTTGCCCCTGCTGGCAGTATAAGTTGGGTATTATTTTCAAAAGTTAAAGTCTGGTTAGCCCTGATGATCACTTCTGTAAGATTGGTAGAGTTGGTTAGATCTATGATCTTACTAGCATCACTACCCTGGCCTCTTATGGTGATATTATGATTAAGTATAATCTGAGTACATCCGCAATTACCATCTGGATAAGTAACATTTCCCCAAGTAGCATTATCTTGCCAGTCCCCAGTTTGAGTAGAATTAATCGTTTGCGCTTGAAGTAACTGATTTATGCCAATTAGTTGAATGACAAGAAAGAGTAGTAGATATTTTCTCATATAGAAAAATTTTAGGGCAAGTAGGGAAAAAAAAATTACTTTGGCCTTTGTTAATTGACCTGCGCAGTAAACATGTAAGTTTTAGTATAATATTAAAAAAACAATTTTTTTTATCGGTTTTGTAATAAAAAAATAGGTCTTTATACCCATTTTTTTCTTTACTACATGCTTTCAAGATAAAATCTCTACAAAATGCACTGGAACCATCTCTTTTCCGCCGTCCGCCTGGGTGTGGAGGACCGGCCTGTCTACAGCGATAAAGTCCGCAACCCTTATCAGCAGGACTATGACCGACTCATTTTCTCTTCTCCTTTTCGTCGTTTACAGAATAAGACGCAGGTATTTCCCCTGCCGGGGAGTGTCTTTGTACATAACCGCCTCACCCACAGCCTGGAGGTAGCCTGTGTGGGACGTTCCCTGGGCAACATCATCGGTCATCGTATCGCCGACGAGCATCCTGATGAGGATGAAGATTTCCGGCATTTTTACCGCAATGAGATGGGCTCGGTCATCAGCGCAGCCTGCATCGCGCACGATATTGGCAACCCGCCTTTCGGCCATTCTGGTGAAAAAGCTATTTCTACCTATTTTGAAAACCTGCAGGGCGACCTAAAGGAAAAGCTACAGCAGGAATTTTCTGAAAGCCAGTGGAAGGACCTGACAAACTTTGAAGGAAATGCCAATGGCCTACGGCTGCTGACACACCAGTTTAAGGAAAGGAGCAGCGGCGGGCAGCGCCTCACCTATACTACCCTGGCTGCTATGGTCAAGTACCCCTGTGAATCATCTATCGGGCTGGACAAAAGCCGCAAGAGCCGCAGCAAATTCGGCTTCTTCCATTCTGAAAAGGCTACTTTCCAGAAGATCGCTGAAGTATTGCAACTAACGCCTACTTCAGGAGAGCCACTGGCTTTCGTCCGGCATCCTTTTGTGTACCTGGTAGAGGCTGCCGATGACATCTGCTACCAGGTCATTGACTGGGAGGATGCGCATCGCCTCCGGATCATCAGCACCGAGGAGGCGCAAAATCAGTTGCTGCAGTTTTTTGCTGATAAACCCTCCGATAAGTACCAGCGCATCAAAAATAACATGCTCAGGATACAGGACATGAACGAACGCATCGGCTACCTGAGGGCGGTAGCGATCAACAGCCTGGTGGATGAGTGCGCGGATATCTTCTGGCAAAACCGGGATGCCATCTTACAGGGTACTTACGAAAAAAGCCTGCTGGACGAACTGCAGGGCTCACTCGGCGAAGCTTTTGCCTCACTGATTGACAAATCGGTGGAGAGGATTTACAATTACCGGCCGGTGGTGGAGATAGAACTGGCCGGTTACAAAATCCTGGGCGGACTGCTGGAAGAGTTCGTCCCTGCCGTACTTGACCGCAGCGGACACCAGAGCAAAAAGCTGCTCCGCCTGCTTCCTCTGCAATTTCAGCCTGAGGGGGAAGCCAGCAGCTATGAAAAGGTGCAGTCGGTAGTAGACTTCGTGTCGGGCATGACTGATCTCTATGCGGTAGATCTTTTCCGGCATATTAAAGGTATCTCACTGCCCGAATTACGCTGAAACCAAACATTTGGCAGTCCTGGCGTTTTGATTAGTGATGGCTGCCAGAGAAGCATTTAATATAGAAAAAGCAATTCCGCTGCTGCAGGAGAAGGTGAGTAAACTGCCTAAAGCCGCTCTTTTTGACCTCTACGACCAGGGTTATACTTCCCTCTTTGAGCAGCTGATCGCCTGCATGATTTCCATCCGCACCTATGATGAGGTGACGGTCCCTACCGCCATCAGGCTCTTTGAGAAGGCACGCACACCGGAAGCCATGCTTCATCTTTCGGCAGAAGAGATTGATATAGCCATAAGCGACAGTACCTTTCATGAAGGTAAGGCCCGGCAGATCCTGGAAATTGCGCAGACTATCGTCAATGAACACAATGGCGAGATACCCTGCGACTTTGATACGCTGCTTTCTTTCAAAGGGGTAGGTCCCAAATGTGCCAACCTGGCGCTGGGCATTGCCTGCCGGCAAATGCGCATTGGGGTAGATATTCATGTACATCGCGTCACCAATCGCTGGGGCTACGTGGAGGCCAAAACGCCCGAAAAAACCATGCTGGCGCTGGAAGGCAAACTTCCTGAAGCTTACCGGGTAGAAATCAATCGCCTACTGGTACCTTTTGGCAAACATGTTTGCAAGGGCGTGTCACCCCACTGCTCCAAATGCCCGCTTCTTGATATGTGCGAGCAGAGAGGGGTCAGCAGTCACCGTTAGGAGGGTGTAATTAAGCTGATTTTGTCTTTGGTAGGGAAATTATCCGGAACAGGAATACTTACTTTTCCGGTAGCGAGCCATTCTACCGAGCGATTGAGCAGGGTACGGAAACCCACACAGAGAAAGGCGGTGTCCTCTTTTTGCGTAGGCCAAAGGTGCCCGGGCAGGAAGGTGATCACTTTACCTTTGCCGTAAGGAATCCACCATACCATAGGTTCGTGCATGCCGGTGCCCCCGCTTTCTTCGCTGGAATAAGCCGTAGCCAGCATTCGCATGTTTTCGGCAGGTCCACGCTGTCCGTGGTAGAGTTCATCATTAGCGTGCATCCAGGTTTTGGGCAAACCCTTCATGATGGGGTGCCCTGCATCATATGAGCTGATGGGCCAGTCATGTACTTTGCCATGTCCTGCTCCCGGTCCTTCTCCGGACGGTATGCGTACTTCGGTACCGTCATTTTCATAGTAAATCCTGGTACCTCCATTATTTTTTCTCCAGAGCAGGCCTACCATCTTTTCGTACTCTGTCCAGCCTTCAAAAGGGTTATTGGCAGCGTGTATCATGAGCGCCGTCCCGCCATTGCTTATATATTTTTCAAAGCTCTGCCGAACCGGCTCGGGCCACATTTCTCCATTATAATTATTAAGTACCACATCGTAATCGGTAAAATCAGGCTGCCAGTTGACCCAGACCTCCTCTTTGGAGCCTTTGGCCGGTGCCATGGAGAGGGTGATATCAAACTTGCCGCTTTCCTCCAGGATAGCTTCTATCAGTGGCGTAGTGCGACGCCAGGTATGATTGTTTTGCCCGGTGACAATCAATACTTTGGGCTTTGCCTGCAAAGGTGAAAACTGAAGAAAGGGAGCGGCAGCTGCGGCTAAGCCAAGCAGTTGCAAGAAGTGACGGCGAGAAGTTTGCATATAAAAAAAATGGGTTCAGCCGAAAAATATTTCAATTTACCTTCAATTGCAAGGACCCGCCACTTCTCTACCCGTCGGATCTGACAAAATCCTGAAATCTCAGCTTGAGGGCTTTGTATTGAAGGGCAAATTCTTCCATCTCTCCCTTAACGATATGATGCTCCTCATCGGTGATGACATTATCCTTGGTACGGTTGGCCAGTTCCAGCTTGCGGTAGAGTTGCCCTTCATGCGCATAAACCTTGTGCCGCAACTCATCTATTCCTGCCAAAATACTGACCCATTGCTCTTTGAAATACCTGATTTCTTCCTTTTTTTCTTTGTCCAGACCAGGTTGGGCGGCCTGTTTTGCCAGCTGATGCTGAAAGAACTTTATCTCGTCCTGGTAAAGATCATATTCATGCAGCCAGTGCCGGTGTTCGTTGTGCAGATGAAGCAGATTTTTATAGGTCATGGGTAAAGGTGTTTAAAGGGTTTATTTGATTATTGGTTTATCTGTTGATAGGTTGATTCGTTTATAATATTGGATGATGAGTTTGGTTTATTTGTTGATGCGTTGATGCGAAGATCAAATAAACAGATCAACAGCTGGTCTATGGTTTAACTTAGGCTTTTGACTATAAGTTGCAAGGGTTTCTCATCAGCCAATGGGATGGGGTAACAAGCCATGCTCCCTGAGGAGAGGTCCGAATTTTCGACGAAAGTTTAGTTGTTGCCCTGAGTTTGGGTATTCAATGATATCTTCCTGTATCAGGTTAAAACCGCTTGCTTTTAGGTCAGGACCAATGGCGCGGTAAACCACTGCCGAAATGATGACGATAGGCGTAGTAGGTTTGGCAATGCGTAAAATGGTTTTGATAAGCTGGGGCAGGTTTTCCTGGTAAATGCGCGCTCTGGCTGCCGAGCTTTTGTCAGGCAGGGGAGCTTCTACGGCATTGGTCAGGAAAAACCCTTCTTCCTGTAGTCTTTCCAGGAAATACGTCTTCTCAGCCCTTAGCTGCTTTACGGTGTCAAATGCCTTTACTTCTTCAGGAAAAAGGACCTTGAGTGTTTCCAGGAAGAGGCTATCACCCCGCCTGACCTGCTCATAATAAAAGTAGCGGTTACTTTCTACCCGAGGGGGTGCTTCTGTGATCATCAGTACTTTGATCGGATCAGGACGGTATTTTTCACGGGCTTTGATAAATGGGCTGTTTTTCATAAACTATTTTTCTAACTCATCAATCTGTTAAGCAGGAAAGCGTTAGCTAAACAGTTTTCAGAAGGAAAGTTCTTTCACCGGGTCCCAGAAGATGCGGCCAAAATCCTGCACCTGATCCTGTACCACTATGATGCCTTCGGCTTCCAGCATAGCCTGCATGGCCGTGGGTGAGCCAAAATGATGCTTGCCGGTGAGCACTCCCTCCCGGTTGACCACCCGGTGAGCAGGTACGTCTGGGTACTGGTGCGCCTGATTCATGGCCCAGCCTACCATGCGGGCACTACCTTTGCTGCCCAGATAGGCGGCGATGGCCCCGTAGGTGCTCACTCGCCCTGCGGGGATCAGCCTTACCACCTCGTACACATCCTGGAAAAAAGTGAAAGATTTTTGTGCTGGCATCATATTTTTTTTGAAGCTGAAATTTTTTCCATTTACCGGTCAGTCACCCTGCTTTTGACGATGGGGTTCGCCTTTGTTACCTAAAGATATAAAATAAAGAATTTGTGGTGGCGTTGCCTTTAGCAGAAAAGACAGAGCTCTTATATTTGCCTCATGATCCAAGCAACAGACCGAAACAGCTTTTTCAGACAACATGTGCTGCTGGCCGTGCTTCTGCTGGCTTTGCTTTCTTCCTGTGCCTCGCAAAAGAAAGCTGTTCAGAGGAGAAGTGATGGAGGGCGTAGGGTTGGCGTAGCTGACAGCCAGGCGACCAAGGTCATCAGTACGGCACGTTCTTATACAGGTACGCCCTACCGCTGGGGTGGCACCAGCCGGGGCGGCATGGATTGCTCGGGCCTGCTGCTTACTTCGTTTCAGAGCGTAGGCATTCAATTGCCCCGCACTACTTCGGAGCAGGTAAGGATAGGGCATAATGTAGGGCTTTACGACCTGCGGCCCGGCGACCTGGTGTTTTTTGCCGCCCAGAAGCGCCGTCCGGGCAAAATCACCCATGTAGGCATGGTGACCGAGGTGAGAGACAAGCATAATGTGCAGTTCATTCACGCCTCTACCAAGCTGGGGGTAGTAGAGAACAACATTTACTCCGACTACTACAGAAGAATTTTCGTAAAAGCGCGTAGGGTATTTTGACAATTAAAAATTTTGTCTAATTTTGCGTTCCATTCGGGGGATTAGCTCAGCTGGCTAGAGCGCTTGCATGGCATGCAAGAGGTCGCCGGTTCGACTCCGGCATTCTCCACCAAGCCTTCCAGTTTACTGGGAGGCTTTTTTATTTCGTCAAATTGACTCCTTGCAGAAATAATATTGTACTTCTAGGAAT
>JBKHDR010000103.1:0-14677 GCA_046541235.1 Cyclobacteriaceae bacterium
ACGGGTTTTCCTGCTTTGCCAAATTCATACTCAATCAGGTCCACCTGATCATCGTCTTCCTGCAGGTAATATTTGGTCAGGTCAAAATCTTTGTGTGGATCAAAGCCCAGTTCTTCAGCAAAAGCGATGGCACCATAGATGATGTTATGTGCCTCCACATAGTCGCAGGGAGCCAAGTCCTGTACCTGCTCAAACTGCTTAATCAGGTCATTGTACTCATAAGGCGTCAGACTATGAAAATACATAGTGTCTTTTATGCCCAGGCAAAAGGTATCTACCAGAAAGGAAGCCATCGTCAGGTTGCCGCTGGGCATCTCACGGGCCACCAAAACAGTAGCCAGGCCCAGTTCCTGCCAGTTTTCCGTGACCAGGCATGATTTGATCGGTAAATCCCTGGCTTTGGTTTTGATATACTTTTTGGGGGAAAGATGCACTACTTTAGCTGGTGCTTTTCTTTTTTTCTTATTCTTTGCCATGCCAAAAAAATGTTGTGAATGGAAAATTAAATACTTTATGGTTTGTAAGTTTTATAAACCATATTTACAAGCTTATCCGATTAATTTCAGCAAAAAATCTCAGAATATTTGATTTATGCCCAACTTTGCCGACATACAATCTGCCGCTCGTCGTATCATGCCCCTGATTCATCGTACACCAGTGCTTACTTCCGAAAGTATCAACCGGATCAGCGGTGCTAAAATATTTTTTAAATGCGAAAATTTTCAGAAAGCCGGTGCCTTCAAAATGCGAGGTGCTGCCAATGCGGTGCTATCCCTAACGGATGAAGCAAGAAAGCGCGGGGTTGCTACGCACTCATCTGGCAACCATGGGCAGGCCCTGGCCAAAGCGGCCCAAAGCCTTGGTACCAAAGCCTATATCGTGATGCCGGAAACGGCTCCCAGCGTCAAGAAAAAAGCGGTAGCCGAATACGGGGCGGAGATCATTTTCTGTAAACCTACTCTACAGGCACGAGAAGAAACTTTAGCCGAGGTGGTGGATCGTACCGGGGCCGAGTTTGTACACCCGTATAATGACGAGCGAGTTATCTGCGGGCAGGGGACAGCGGCGCTGGAACTGATAGAAAATACCGGAAAGCTGGATATCGTCATGTCACCGGTGGGAGGGGGAGGCCTGCTGAGCGGTACGGCTATTACCACTAATGCTTTGCTGCCGGAAGCCAAAGTCATAGCCGGAGAGCCCAAAGGTGCAGATGATGCTTATCGTTCATTGCAGGCTGGTAAAATTATTCCATCTGAATCGCCTAACACCATTGCAGATGGCCTGCTGACCTCACTGGGCAGCAAGACCTTTCCCATCATACAGGAACTGGTAGCAGAAATTATTACGGTAAGTGATGACGAAATCGTAGCGGCTATGCGGCTGATCTGGGAGCGTATGAAAATCATCATTGAACCTTCCTGCGCTGTGCCCCTGGCTGCACTGCTGCAGCAGAAGGAAAAATTTACTGGCAAAAAAGTGGGCATTATCCTGACCGGAGGCAACGTAGATCTTGAAAAATTACCCTTTTGAAAGCAACAGGAGATACTTAAGTATATTTGTATAGTTTTATCAAGCCAAGAATTGTGGAATAAAGTAATATGTCTTATCTACACATAGAATAGCCTTATATAAGAGAGAAGTGAAGTTAAGCCCCGGGTTTTCTAACTAAGTATTCGTTGATGGGGTGTAAATACGTATACAAATATTTAAAATTTATCATTTTAACAGGCATATCCTGAAAAAATTGCAATTTGTATAAGAAATAGGCATTTATTTGCTCTAATCTTTTATAGATAAGGATATTTTGTAGTATATTTCATTTTATTTTCTAAGCTTGTTCATCACCATCTGATCGTAATATGCAACTGAGAAATATTCAAATTATTCCTTCTATTTCCATCCTCAATAATAAGATTACGCGTCTGAGGCAGGGAAACTTTTCCAGTGAGCAGGTTTACAACGAAAGTCCCATAGACCTGGCGAAGAAATTTGAGGATCATGGCATTACCAAACTGCAACTGGTAGACCTGGATGGTACCCGCAAGGGCAAACCGGTACATTACCATATTCTGGAAGCCATCGCCGGCCATACCGATCTGGAAGTCGATTTTGCCGGAGGCATTAATACCGATGGCGATGTTAACAAAGCTTTTGACTATGGCGCCCGTCGGATCACTGCAGCCACTATTGCAGTCAAAAATCATGAAGAATTTGCCTCCTGGATCATGTCTTATGGCAGGGAGAAAATAATCCTGGGAGGGGATGCTATGACAGGTACCCCTGAAGGACGTACCGTAGCCATACAGGGCTGGCAGCAGGATACTGGTATCAAGTTATTTGATCATGTTGAATACTTCTACACCCGCAGTCTCAAGTACCTCAAAACCAGCGATATATCTAAAGAAGGGGTGATAGAAGGACCTTCCTTTGAACTTTATCGCGACCTGATGGATAAGTTTCCCGGTATCAAACTCATTGCCAGTGGCGGGGTGCAGCGGATTGAAGACATTGAGCGCCTGCGTGACCTGGGACTTTATGGGGTAGTTTTTGGCAAGGCTTATTACGAAGGGCTGATTAAGCTGAAGGAAATTGAAAGGTTTATCGTCAAACAGCCGGTCTGACATAGCCGATAAAGTTTCACCGCCTATCTCTTTTTATTTATTTACTTTTTCTTTTATTTCCGTACACCCATGTAGCCCTTTAGCACTATAGCTGCAAATCTTTTCATTTGCGGCTGCTTGCCGGGCCTATGTGCTATTTCGTTCATTTTTTTTAACTATGGAAAAGCTTTACGGACTTATTGGTTATCCGCTCGGTCATTCTTTCTCTAAAAAATATTTTACTGAAAAATTCAGGA
This sequence comes from Cyclobacteriaceae bacterium, assembly GCA_046541235.1. Taxonomy (GTDB): domain Bacteria; phylum Bacteroidota; class Bacteroidia; order Cytophagales; family Cyclobacteriaceae; genus Catalinimonas. The sequence goes on from JBKHDR010000103.1 coordinate 2,858, forward strand.
AAGAAAATATAGCAGGGGCACGCTATGAACTTTTTGAGATGGAGGGAATTGAAGCGTTCAACGACCTGGTAGAAGCTCATCCCGAACTCAAGGGGCTGAATGTTACCATTCCTCACAAACAGCAGGTCATGCGCTACCTGGATGAACTTGACAGCAGTGCCAAACAGGTAGGCGCAGTAAATACGGTGAAGTTTACTGACAAAAAAAGAATAGGTTATAACACTGACTTCTACGGATTTAAAGCTTCCCTGGAGAACTGGCTCGGCACATTTCGCCCTGCCAAGGCGCTTATCCTTGGCACAGGCGGAGCCTCAAAAGCGGTTACCTGTGCCCTTTACACCATGGACATAGAATACCTGCTGATCTCGCGCCACGCTTCAGAACATACGGTTACCTATGAAGAACTCAGGAAAAAACATGACTTGCAGGATTATCCCCTGATCATCAATTCTACGCCACTGGGCATGTCTCCTAACGTCAACACCTTCCCTGATATCAACTATGATCAGCTTGGCAAACAGCATTACTGCTATGACCTGGTGTACAATCCTGAGGAGACGACCTTTATGAAGAAAGCGGCCGAAAAAGGGGCATCCGTAAAGAACGGCATTGAGATGCTGCACCTGCAGGCCGAAAAAAGCTGGGAGATATGGAATCAGTGAACAATGAACAGCTAACAGTGAACAATTTAAGCTACATCATGGTCATTTAGGACAAATATTCGTGTTTACTAGGATGGAATACATTGTTAGGGCTTCGTTCATTGCTCATTAATCATTGCTCATTACAATCATGGATTTTAAACTCATTTCAGAATATGAGCCTACCGGTGATCAGCCGGAGGCCATCCGACAACTGACTGAAGGCATAGAAAACGGTGAGCCCGCCCAGACGCTACTGGGGGTGACCGGCTCCGGTAAAACGTTTACAATGGCCAATGTGATTGCCAACGTGAACCGGCCTACCCTCATCATGAGCCACAACAAAACCCTGGCGGCTCAGCTCTATGGTGAATTCAAGCAGTTTTTTCCTGAAAATGCCGTAGAGTACTTCATCTCTTATTACGACTATTACCAGCCCGAAGCTTATATTCCAACTACTAACCTGTACATTGAAAAAGACCTGGCTATCAATGAGGAAATTGAAAAACTGAGGCTGAGTGCTACTTCAGCGCTGCTCTCGGGTCGGCGTGATGTATTGGTGGTGGCGTCGGTATCCTGTATTTATGGTTTGGGCAACCCGGATGAATTCGGCAAAAACGTCATCCGCCTGCAGGAAGGCGACCAGGTGTCACGTCAGCGTCTGCTCTATACCCTGGTAGATATCCTTTACAGCCGTACGGAAGCTGAATTTAAGCGAGGCAATTTCAGGGTGAAGGGTGATACGGTGGATATTTTCGTGGCCTATGCCGATTTTGCCTACAGGATTTATTTCTGGGGAGATGAGATAGAAGCCATTCACCGGGTAGACCCGCATAGTGGCAAAAAGCTGGCCGATGAGCGCATCATCAGCATTTATCCGGCTAATCTCTTTGTAACTGCCAAGGATACTACCCACCAGGCTATTTATCAGATACAGGACGACCTGGTGGCCCAGGTACAGAATTTTGAGGATGACCGGCGCTTCCTGGAAGCCAAGCGTCTGAAAGAGCGTACCGAGTTTGACCTGGAGATGATACGGGAACTGGGCTACTGCTCTGGGATAGAGAACTACTCGCGCTACTTTGACCGTCGCCAGCCTGGGCAGCGCCCCTTCTGCCTGCTGGATTATTTCCCGGACGATTATGTACTGATGATAGACGAGAGTCACGTGACAGTACCCCAGGTAAGAGCGATGTGGGGAGGAGACCGGGCCCGTAAAGTCAGCCTGGTAGACTATGGCTTCCGCCTACCTTCGGCTATGGATAACCGGCCGCTTACATTTAATGAATTTGAAGACCTCACCAATCAGGTGATCTATGTGAGTGCTACGCCCAGTGAGTATGAGCTGAGAAAATCTGAAGGTGTAGTGGTAGAACAGGTCATTCGCCCTACCGGCCTGCTGGACCCTGTGATTGAGGTGAGGCCCAGTCTCAACCAAATTGATGACCTGCTGGGCGAAATAGATGAACGAGTCAAACTGCATGAGAGGGTGCTGGTGACCACCCTCACTAAACGCATGGCGGAGGAGATGCAGAAGTTCCTGGAGCGAGCCGGGGTGCGCAGTCGTTATATTCATTCAGAAGTAAAGCCACTTGACAGGGTGGAGATACTCCGCCAGCTGCGTTTGGGTGAGTTTGACGTACTGGTCGGCGTCAACCTGCTGAGAGAAGGGCTGGATTTGCCTGAAGTTTCCCTGGTAGCTATCCTGGATGCCGATAAAGAGGGGTTCCTGCGTAACGAGCGCTCCCTGATACAGACCATAGGTCGTGCGGCACGTAACGAAAATGGCATGGTGATCATGTATGCCGATACCATTACCGGCTCTATGCAGGTAGCCATTGATGAGACCAACCGCCGACGGAGCAAGCAGATGGCCTATAATGCCGAGCATGGCATTACGCCCCGCACCGTTCTTAAGTCTAAAGAAGCCATCATGTTCTCTACCCGGGTGGCCGATTCTAAGAAGGTCATCAAAAAAGCTTATGCCGGTCCTGACGAGCAGAGCATCGCCGCCGATCCGGTAGTGGCTTATATGAACAAAGACGATCTGGAAAAACTCATGGCTACCACCCGCAGAAACATGGAAAAAGCCGCCAAGGAACTGGACTTCATGCAGGCTGCCCGTATGCGTGACGAACTGAACGAATTGAAAAAACTTTACGAACAAAAAGTTTAGCTGTTAACTTTGTTCCATCAAGAAATAATCAGCTACGAAAACAAACTATGAGAAAATCATTTTTGATGGCAGTCGTTTTGCTGCTGCTGACAATCACTGCGGCCTCCGCACAAATGCTCTTCAGCTTTCAGATGGATGCTTACAAAACCGACAATCGTGACCCTTTTGAATTTGCAGACAAAGTGCAGATGGGGCTGGAATTTAATTATTTCCTTTACCCTCAGCTTTCCTTATCCACGGGGGTAGAATTCTGGTCGGCTGGAGATACTTACTTTATACCAGGCATGCGTTTCTATCCCATTGACCCGGTTTTCCTGAGGTTCCGTCCCCTGCTGGGTAATGATGTAGACTATGCGCTGGGAGCCGGGTATGCCCGAAAAATCACGGATAACCTCCGTTTAGAGGGTATGCTGGACTATTATTTTGAACACAGTAACCTGGCCCTGCGCTTCGGCATAGGCTATACATTGTAGTCTAAGAATCAATCAGGCCTCTCATTCCCTGATACGGCGGAAAAAAGACTGCAGGATTTCGCTGCATTCTTTTTCCAGTACCGAGCTACGCACTTCGGTTCGCGGATGCAGTATCTGGTCACTATAGCAGCTAAAACCTTTCTTTACATCTGCGGCTCCGTATACCAGTTTGCCTAATTGTGCCCAATGGATGGCCCCGGCACACATCACACAGGGCTCAAGGGTCACGTAAAGCGTACATTCGGGCAGATACTTGGCACCAAAATAGTTAAAGGCAGAGGTCATAGCCAGCATTTCGGCATGAGCCGTCACATCATGCAGGCGCTCTGTCTGGTTGTAAGCTTTGGCAATGATGCGGTTGTCGGCTACCACCACGGCTCCTACGGGAATTTCATTTTCGGCATATGCCATTTCAGCCTGGCGCAGCGCCTGCTGCATAAAATAGGCATCATCTGGTTTGAGAATCCCCACTTTACTTGAGTTTGATGCTTTGCATGATCTCCCGCGCGGTGGGCGCCCACTCCTGCTGCCTCATCTGCGGACAGCTGAAGTTGAAAACCAGGGTTTCATTATCGTATACAGTGTACTGCACGCGGGTATATTTGAGAACCGGCTGCTGCATGCTCATGGCATTTTCTTCTGGTCTCACCACCGAGGTAAACTCAAATACCACATAGGGCTGCTTGTTGATTTCTTCAATTTCTGCACGACTGAATTCCACCTCATCATACAGTTCCATCAGGCTGGCTTTATAAAAATCTTTGAGGATAGGCAGATCATCTACTCCCCAGCGGGTATTGGAAGTGTTGACCGTAAAATCAACTAATTGATTTTCGTTTGTAAAAGCAGCAATAGGTTTACGGGCAGATAAATAGCGCTCACTGAGCATATTTTCGTCCATGGGAAAAAAAGTAGCAGGCAGGGATACCTGTATGTTTTCGGTAAGCTGTTTTTTTACCAGGTCACTGCCGGGCATGTGAAAAGCGAAAGTCAGCACCGCTACGCAGGCCGACATGCAGAGTATCATAAACTTATTCATAAGCTGTTTACACCAATTTTCATTCCCGATAGCAAGGCTGAAAGGTACTGAAATCTGGCTAAGTATGGGCGATATCAAACAGTACGTCCTTGGATCTGTTTTATTGTCAGAATCATTTTTTTAACTAATGGAGCTAACGATGAAATATAAGAATATATTTAATTCAGCCAGTATTTTTTACCTGTGTCTCTCCCTGATACTGTTATTTGCCGCCTGTAGCCGCAATACTGAATATGGACCTAAAGAAGGTGAAGAAGAAAGCGGTATCTCTTCCGATTCGGATGAGCGTGAACCCTATGGCTTGCAACCTGACGACCTGACATTTAATGATGAACAAGAAGGGCAGGAAGAAGGCGTAGATGATGAATACCCGGCTGATGAGGATTATCCTCGTAATGATGTAGTGGCTGGTGAGGACAATGAAGCTTCCGAAGTGGAGTATGGGCAGGCAGATACCGTCTACGATGAGAATCAGGCAATGTATCCGTCTGATAAAATCCAGGAAGAAACCAACCTTAATTCCAATAAGCCTATGCAACTGGATAGCGAATTTGCCAGTGTTCAGGTAAAAAAACTATACGCTACCCTGAATCGCAGAAAAACACAACTTGAGAATCAGATCAGAGAATTGGAAAACATGCCGGGTAATTCAGAAGATTCATCAGTGATACAGGGAAATATTGAAAAGCTAAAGCTGTACAGAGAAAAACTAGATACGGAAATAGCTAAGGTGCTAAGCCTGGACGAGGAAAATTATGAAGAAGTACTGGAATCTGCCCAGGCTGCCATGAAAGGTTCCGGCGCCCTGATGCAGGAAAAAGATATGCGAATCCAGCAGGGGTACTGATTTAACAATACTTTTCTCAAAGAAAAAAGCTGTCAGGAGGAGCAGGATTTCTGTTCTTCCAGACAGCTTTTTTTGTGCTTGACAAAAGGAGAAGCCTATAAGTTGGGGGCTTTGAAAGCCTTTCAAATACCGGCTCAAACAAATGCTTACTTCTTCAGAGGTACATATTCAAGCAATACGACCAAAACAATAATTACCATGCCTATCCAATTCATATAAAATATTTATTTATCAGCAATATGATATCAATGTAAGTTAATAATTTTAAAAATACAATATTTTATACGAAAGTAAATATTTCAAGCATGTTTTAAGAACCATTCCACGGCTGAGTCAGCCACCTCTTCCAGTTTACCGGCTTCCTCAAAAAGGTGAGAAGCGCCTTCAATGATTTGCAGGTCTTTGGTGGTTTCAAGCTGATCATAGGCCTGCTGGTTCAGCCGAAGTACTTCAGTGTCATTGCCTCCCACAATCAATTTCACCGGCACTCTGATCTGGTCAAGCACCTCAGAAGCCATATCAGGTCTGCCTCCTCTTGATACGATCGCTGCCACTCTGTTATTTACTTTTGCTACTGTTTTGAGAGCCGCAGCCGCTCCTGTACTTGCCCCAAACAGCCCAACCATGAGTGCTTCCAGGTGTGGGTTTTTATCAATCCATGAGCGAACATCGTTAAGCCTGTCGGCCAGCAGATCAATGTCAAATCGTTTGGAACGTTCCTGGTTTTCTTCTTCGCTGAGCAGGTCTATGAGCAGGGTGGCAAAATTTTCTTTGTGGAGTACCTCAGCCACGTAGTTGTTTCGGGGGCTGTGCCGGCTGCTGCCGCTGCCATGAGCAAAGACGATGATAGCTTTAGCATCTTCAGGCACTTTTAAGTGGCCGCTCAGCACAAGACCATCGCCTACCGTGACTTTTACTTCCTCGTCAAAACGCATATCATGTATCATGCTGAAAAATGATTTGTGTGAAGTTAAATTAAAGCCCCACTTCATCAGAAGCAGGGCCGGGTACATTTATGGGGTGTAAGCATCAGCCATGGCTTCATCAAATATGGGCTGCAGTGGCTGTGGCATCATATGTTTTACCTTTTCCATTTCCCCCTCACTTACATGTTCACACAAAAGAGCAAGCACATGACGGGTAGCGTCCAGGATATCATCATCGCTGGTAAAGTCGCTGAGTTCCATGATTTCCGGGCGATTGCGTAGGGCTTCCGTATACTGCGTGATGGTTCTGAACTTATCCGGCTCCGGCTTGTACTTCCACTGATCCGCATATACGGCCTTGGCAAACATAGGTAACTGGGCAAGCAGGTTAAACGCTTCACCCATAGGGATACGGTCACGTATGACATGGGTAACCCCCCGGAAGATGCGGGCGGTACGGTCACGATTACTTATGCCAAGCCGCGCCTCCAGCTGGTTAATAAAGTGATTGCCATCGTTGGCAAACTGTTCAAAATTGAGTCCCATAAAAATTTATTTATCGTAAAAATGAATGTTAACTTATTAATAGATAGGACATTAGAATGAATTGTTCATTGCTCAGCCTGAAAATATGAAATCAGTGGTGTCTACCTATTTCTGTTCAGGCTGGTTAGTTTTTTCTGAGGTGAAATAGTAAGAGATGCTGGGTATAAATAACTAATTTATATTGCGCATACGTCCTGGAGCTAACCTTTCTATAGAAATTAAGCTTATAGTATTGTATTACATTATTTTTTAACCTTAGTCAATAAATTTATTTTGATTATGTCTGCATATAAAGAATTTAAGAAGTCTTCCTTCAAAGATAAAGTGAAGCTGATCCGCAAATACGGAACTCATATTGCCACCCGCCGCACCCATGCCTGTGTGATCAGGTTGTTTGCCATACGTGATTTTTTTGTAGAAGTATGGAGTACGCAGATTTTGCCCTGGAAAAATATAATAAGGATCAAAAGTTTTCAGGACAGTAATACGCTCGACCCTTACCTGGACGAAGTAGATGTTAAAAAAGTACTTTCCGCCTGATAAATTCCTCTACAGCATGCCTACATTGGAAGAAGATATCAAGAAAAGAGTGAAAGAACAGTTACGTTGGGATGATAGAGTGATGGCCTCCGATATCAATGTAGAGGTAGATCGTGGCATTGTCCGCCTGAGTGGAAGTGTGCCTTCTTATGCCAGCCTGCGCAATGCCGAAGTTGATGCACTTTCTGTCAGAGGTGTAAATGGGATAGATAACCAACTGGTAATTAGTTATCATACAGAGGTAGAGGTGCCTACCGATGCCGAAATTGAGGATTTCGTCAATAAGATGTACAGGTTCAATGAAAACCTGAGCAGTGACGAGATTACTGTCATTTCAGAAAACGGATACATTACTTTGAGCGGAAGTACCAGCGCTCTGTGGAAAAAGCTGCTGGCAGAAGAACTCTGCCATTCGGTACGGGGGGTGGTAGAAGTGACTAATGAGATCACCATAGTACCTACCGGCTCCCTGGGAGACGAAAATATCGCCAACACTATAATGGCTGCACTGGAGCGCGATGCATATACCGATCAGGATAGTATTATCGTAAGGGTAGAAAATGGAATAGTAAGCCTCAGCGGTACTTCAAACTCACGCATGGGCGAACTTAAGGCAGAGGCCATTGCCTCCCAGACGGAGGGGGTGATTGAAGTGGTAAACGAGATTGAATCAGTACGCTCCAATACCTGAAGAGATTTGAGTTGAACGTCTTATTAAAATACCCGGTGAGTGATAATATTCTTCCGGGATTTTTTTTGTCTGAGGCCTCATCCTGCATCTTCCTTCAAACATTCTGCAGACACATCCATTATTTACATTGTATCATTGCCAGCATTCTTCTGTAGGTACTTAAAAAATAAAACCTGTGTCGTAGTAAAATGCGTAGCATCATGTACCGGCTCTACTGAATAACAAGCAGTGACGGCTAACGGGCCTACCGGTAATTTTTAACATTCAGACTGGCATCGGTATGGCGCAGAAAACGGGATGCACGTGCTGGCTGCCTTACGTCTATTTAAAAACGACGATAAACTCATTTCCTGTAGCCTATACAAGGCTCAGGCAGTAATTTTTTAACAACTAACCATATCAAAGTATGTCCATCATTCATCTTAGCAATGTTGTGGTAATTACCGGAGCTTCCGGTGGAGTAGGGCGCGCCACAGCCAGAGAGTTTGCCCGCAAAGGCTACAAAATAGGCTTGCTGGCCCGCGGTAAGGAAGGCCTTGACGGCGTACGCAAAGATGTAGAAGCATTAGGTGGAGTGGCTCTTACGATTCAGACGGATCTTACAGATTTTGAACAGGTAAAAGCCGCGGCTGAAAAAGTGGAAAACGAACTGGGTCCTATTAGCATATGGGTCAACAATGCCATGGTAGGGGTGTTTTCACCTGTCAAGGAAATGAAGCCTGAAGAGTACAAGCGGGTTACGGAAGTCACCTACCTTGGCCAGGTATACGGCACCCTGGCTGCTTACGAATACATGCGCCGCCGCAACAGCGGATCTATCGTGCTGGTAGGCTCAGCACTGGCTTTTCGTGGCATCCCCCTGCAGTCGGCTTACTGCGCCGCCAAGCATGCTGTACAGGGCTTTTTTGATTCTTTTCGTGCCGAACTGCTGCACGATCAAAGTAACATAAACCTGACTACCGTGCACCTGCCGGCCATGAACACTACACAGTTTGGCTGGGTAAAATCCCGTCTGCCCAAGAAGAGCAAGCCTATGGGCAAAATCTATCAGCCGGAGGTAGCTGCCAGAGCTATCTACTATGCAGCACATCATAACCGCAGAACCATTTATGTAGGCTCAGCTACCGCCCAGACCATCATCGGCAACAAATTATTTCCCGGCCTGCTAGACCAGGTACTTGCCAAAATCGGCTACTCCGGACAGCAAACGGATGAAGATGAAACTGTAGGCAGGCCTGATAACCTATGGGAACCTATAGCTGAAGACAGAGGCTCGCACGGCAGCTTCGACCATGTATCTGTTGACAAAAGTTATGAGTTGGAAGTGACCACTAACAGGGGGGCTACTGTTGCTGTGGCACTGGGAACTGCACTGCTCACTGCTGGATTGTTGTACCTCGTAAGAAAGAGCGACTGAGACGACTGTTTTTTGGTACCTGGTTCCTGCTTATTTTCCCCGGTAGTTCTGCTCTCCGGCCAATATGGGTACACTTATGATATTCTCGCTGGGAGGAAGCGGGCAGCTATAGCTGGCATTATAAGCACAATAGGGATTGTAAGCTGTGTTAAAATCCAGTTCTATGCTTTTCCTGCCCCTGGGCGGCATCTCTACTTCCAGGTAGCGCCCTCCTCCGTAGGTTTCGCGGCCGCTACTGGCATCTTTGAAAGGCACAAAGAGCGTTTGCTGCTTCTCAAAAGGCTGTAGCAGCATCAGCCGGTGCTGCTGCCCGTTTAGCTCAAAATCAGCATAAGCGTAGCGTATGTATTTCTCTTCTTCACCGGTAGAGGTAGGGATTTGTAGCAATTTCTTGTTTTGTATAGGCGTAAGACGAGCTCTTACCTTGTAAGCGGGATCAGGCGGGAAAAAGCTCAAACCCTCAAATTCAATACTATCAGAAGCAAAGGGAGAGGCCTCAGACGATTCCATGAAGCGCTGCGTCCTTTCTCTTTCTTCATCAATTCTTTCTACATACTCTTCCTCACTTTCCCCTCCCTGTAGTGAATAAACGATGCTTGCGCCTATCACCAGAAATACGATAATGCTGATTACTTTTTTCATAGCTTGATAGTCAATAAAGGCAACTCAGAAAATTAGAGTTCCTTTTTACAGGCTATAAAGATATACGCTCTTTGCAGTACTGCAACAATATCAGATGAAAAGATACTACATGAAATGAGCGAATTCAGAGTAAGCCTTCATCGGCAAAGCTGTAGTAGGCATGATCCGTAAAGATCAGGTGATCCAGTACCGGCAGGTCGAGGTGGGAGCCTGCCTCCTTGAGTTTGCGGGTAAGCTGAATATCGGCCTGGCTGGGAGTCAGGTTACCTGAGGGGTGGTTATGTACCAGAATGATAGAACTGGCCTGTTTGCTCAACGCCTTTTTGAATATCACTTTGGGATCGGCTACCGTACCTGAAATACCTCCCTCGCTGATCATCTCCGCCCTGATCACCATATTGGCGCGATTGAGGATGATGATCCAAAACTGTTCGGTAGACAGATCGCTGAGATGGGGCTGCATCACCCGGTAGGCGTCGGCCGAGCAGCTGATCTTTTCCCGCTGCAGAGGCTCGCTTTCCCTGCGACGACGGCCCAGTTCCAGTGCACTGATGATGGCAATGGCTTTGGCATCTCCTATCCCGTTAAACTGCTTGAGGTCATCTGCCGACATGCGGGCCAGTTCCTGTAGCTTGTTATCCACGCTAGCCAGTATCTCCTTGCTCAAATCTACCGCACTTTTGGTGGGTGTGCCCGAGCCGATCAGTATGGCGATGAGTTCGGCATCGCTCAGGGAGGCCTTACCTTTTAGCAGTAATTTTTCGCGCGGACGGTCGTCTTCGGCCCAACTCAGTATCCCTTTTTCGCGAGTACGGTAGCGATTTTGCATGGCTTTAGCTTAGAATTTTACAGGCTAAAGCAAACAAAAAAGCCTTACACTCAGAAAGCATAAGGCCTGTAAAATTTTCTATGTAAGTATTTTAGGCAAGTTCGTTCACATGCTTGGCCAGCTTAGCCTTCTTGTGAGCTGCATTATTTTTATGAATAATGTTTTTCTTAGCCAGCTTATCAAGCATAGAAGACACTTTCTTGTAGAGATCTTCTGCCTCAGCCTTGTTGTCGGTTGCTTTCAGCTTCTTTACAAAAGTACGGGTAGTCTTCAGCTGGTAGCGGTTTCTTTCTCTCTTTGATTCGTTAGAACGAATGCGCTTTAATGCAGATTTATGATTTGCCATTGCTAAAATATATTTCTTACTGTTGTCAACAGGTATTTTCTGTCCTGATTTTAAAGAACTGCAAAGTTAGCTCTATTATTCAAAATGTCAAACCTGCTGGCAAAACTTATTCGTGATTTTTTTGGGAGCAGCAGAAGCAAAGGCCAGCGTGCAGCTTTGGGGCTTCTGCAATTTGCTTTTGTCAGCTGACAGATGGAGGCGAATGTCTGAAGCTTACTTATACTCACTTAGCTTGAGATATACTGCTTTAGAGAGCATAGCACCTTGAATCTAATTGGTTCCATTACTACTAACATCCCATCTTACTGTTCAGGGATGCACAGCAAATGTCCGATGGCGAACATAGGTGCGGGCAAAAAACCTCATTTAGAGCTTATTTTGGACATTTTTCCTTTTGGCACAACGCTTGGCATATACTCATCAGAAAAACAACATGAATATTGGATAACCCGAAAATAACATTAGCCATGATTACATTAACTCAAATTTTAAGCCATCAGCTTGTAGATCGTGAAGGTGCCAGCATCAGCCTCAGCCAGGAAAGCCTGTCAATGAACCAGCCGGAAATCAGCCGAGATACGCAGCCCTTCTCGGCAATTAAAGAAGGTAAGTTCCGTCGCCTGTTTGATCGACACCGTTTGTCATATCGCTGATAAGCAAAAACATAAGTCATCCCATATTTTTGTAAGCGGGTGACAAAAAGCAAA
>JBKHDR010000104.1:0-14368 GCA_046541235.1 Cyclobacteriaceae bacterium
AGGCGCAGCGGAACCATCCCTGCGCCTTTTTTGTGCTTATCCGTCAGAGAGTTGAGCCTTTAGCCCATCTTTCCTTATCTTGGCATTTTGAGGACAAACCTAATCTGCGATGAGAAATTTATTATACGCTGTATTAATATTGCTATTCTGCAGCCCAGCTTTTGCACAAATGAAGAACAACAAAAAAGTAGCCCTGGCTATTCATGGAGGGGCCGGAACCATCAAACGGGAAAATATGACGCCCGAGCGCGAGGCAGAATATCGCGCCAAACTGGAAGAAGCTCTTAAAGCCGGCTATGCTATCCTTGACGAGGGAGGCAGCAGCCTGAATGCGGTGGTAGCCGCCATACAGGTGATGGAAGAATCACCTCTTTTTAATGCCGGAAAGGGTGCGGTATTTACCAACGAAGGTAAAAATGAACTGGACGCCGCTATTATGGATGGAGCCACACGTAATGCTGGGGCCATAGCTGGTATCACCAATATCAAAAGTCCGGTGGCCGCCGCCCGCGCCGTGATGGAAAACTCACCCCATGTGATGATGATCGGCAAAGGTGCCGAGCAGTTTGCCGAAGGACAGGGATTAGAAGTGGTAGACCCTTCCTATTTTTATACCGAGAATCGCTATCAGCAGCTACAACGCATTATTGATACCGAAAAGCAACAGCTGGATCACGATGGTGACACTAAAAAAGACAGCCGACAAGGCAGCATTTTAGATCAGAAGTTTCCTGACAGGAAATTTGGTACCGTAGGCGCAGTGGCCCTGGATCAGGACGGTAACCTGGCTGCCGCTACCTCTACCGGCGGCATGACCAACAAACGCTACGGCCGGGTAGGGGATGTGCCCATCATCGGTGCCGGTACTTATGCCAGCAACGAGACCTGCGCCGTTTCCGCTACCGGTCACGGAGAGTATTTTATCCGTTCGGTAGTCGCTTACGATATCGCTGCGCTGATGAAGTACAAAGGACTCAGCCTACAGGAAGCTGCCGATGAGGTAGTGAAAGACAAGCTGGTAGAGATGGGCGGCGGCGGTGGCGTCATCTCCATTGATGCCATGGGTAACATAGCCATGCCCTTCAATACCGCCGGCATGTATCGCGCCTCCATGAATACCGATGGCAAGATGTACATTGGCATTTATGAGGATGAATAGTAATTCCTGATATATGTAGCCAGCCTTTAGGTCATAGCTTTCGCTTCGCAACCGCTGGCTTCTGGCGGGGCCGCCCAGGCTGGTGACAAATATCTTAAAGGGCCTTCCGGCCCTTTTTCGCTTTAAGAGCATGTAAAGTGGGCCGTAGTCCCTGATGATACCGGCCACTCGTGAGGCACGAGCGACTGTGTTTTCTTAAACTCTGCCCTTGCCCAAGGCGAGCGACTATGGTAGAGACTTACTTCAGCTTCTCGTTCTGCTGGTGGCGGTTGCTGTCGCGTTGGGTTTTCTTCTCCATATTTTTCTGGAACGCCTCAGTCAGGTTCACACCAGTCTGGTTGGCCAGGCATATGACTACCCAAAGCACGTCGGCCAGTTCATCGCCGAGTTCTTTGCCTTTGTCGCTTTCCTTGAAAGACTGTTCCCCGTACTGCCGGGAGATGAGGCGAGCCACTTCTCCCACTTCTTCGGTGAGGATAGCCATGTTGGTCAGTTCATTAAAATAGCGGACGCCGGTAGTCTTGATCCACGCATCCACTTGCTGCTGTGCTTCTTCTATGGTCATTATTTTTTGTCTTTGGTATCAATGATGATGGTCACCGGGCCGTCGTTGACCAGTCCTACTTTCATATCGGCACCAAACTCGCCGGTGGCGACTTTTTTGCCGATCTGCTGCTCGGCAGCGGTGATAAACTGCCTGTAGAGCGGAATCGCCACATCGGGCCTGGCTGCTTTGATGTAGGAGGGACGGTTGCCTTTTTTGGTACTGGCGTGCAGAGTAAACTGGCTGATGATGAGCATTTCACCATCTACGTCCAGCAGGCTTTTGTTCATCACCCCTTCTTCATCGTTGAAAACACGCAGGTTGGCTACTTTACGGCTCAGCCAGTCAATATCTTCTTCGCTATCGGCATCCTCTATGCCTAGCAGTATGAGCAGACCTGTGCCTATTTTTCCTTTCACCTGATTTTCTATGGTTACGGACGCTTCGGATACGCGTTGTACTAGGGCGATCATCTGTAGAGTTAAAAGTTACAGGTTAAAGGTTTTAAGTTTAGCTTCTTTCTCGTACTCTTTAGCCAGCACTTTGATCTGCGCTGACTCAAAGAGGTGGGGCCCCTGTAGCTTTTGGCGGGCAGCGACGAACATCCCCTCAGCTACTGCTTTTCCGTGGATAGGCCGGTAATTTTTGAGTTTGCTGATCATCAGGGGTGAGGCTGCCTTCATCAGCACCTGAGCTATTTTTTCGCCGGTTCTTTTTTCCTCTCTTTCTCCTAATAATATGGAAGGCCGAAAGATATGCAAAGCCGGATAACCCACAGCAGCCAGGGTTTCTTCTACTTCACCTTTTACCTGGTTGTAGAAAAAGCGGGAGTTTTTATCTGCACCCATGGAGGAGACGAGCATATACTGCTCAGCACCGTTTTTCCGGCAAAGCTCTGCTATCTTAAGCGGATAATGATAATCCACTTTACGGAAAGCTGTTTTGGAACCGGCACCACTCATGGTGGTTCCCAGGCAGCAGTAGACATCCTGCACTTTGGGCAGTTCTTCCGCCCGAAAGGCATCAAAGTCTACTACCAACTGCTCTGCTTTTTCTTTCGGGATGTCCAGTGTGCGGCGGGTTAGCACGTAAATTTTATGGTAAAAATTATCTTTGACAAGTAGTTGTAAAAGTTCGCTGCCGATCAGCCCGCTGGCTCCGGCAATAAGTGCGCTTCTGTTTTCCATAGATTTATTATTTACCCAGTGTACGTTGCAGCAGTCGGTTGAAATCCTCTCCGTTGGGATTCACTGCCGAATCGGCCCGCTCTACCCTCACTGCGCCTGCTTCTTTGAAGATATGAAAAGAGAAGATAAAATCCTCAGAAAGATCAAACCAACCCGTCATGATGCCGAAACGCAGGTCGTTGAGGTAAATGCCCTGCTCCGCTTCTTCCATGGCATAAAAGCGCTCGGTAAAGTCTATCAGGTCGCGAATCTGCTCCTCCTTTTCCGGGGAAGCGGCTTGCAGGTAGAGCAAGAGTAAGGCTTCATTTTGCGGCAGGTATTTAAAATCAATCTGCCGGTCGTCGTCCAGCAGAGAATAGTAGCCTACATGATACCCCGCTTCACTTTTGACTACGGTTGACCAGAGAATCGTATTAAAAAAAGTGGGCGTAGTCATAAATTTCTGGTAAGGAATATTCTGATCCTTCAGGCTGGCTTCCACCACTTTGCTTACATGCGCTTTAATAAAAAAAGTAGTGGCCAGATAAACCGAGCTTATACCCAGACCGATGATGGCAGTTCGTCTCCTTTTTAAAGATCCTTTTTTCATAAACAATACCGCTATCGTAGCAATCAGCAGCGGCAGGGTGTAGAGCGGGTCAATGATAAAGATGGTACGCCAGGAAATGCGCTCCATGCTGAAGGGGTAGAGCAACATGGTGCCGTAGTTGGTACATCCGTCCAGCAACGGATGGGTAATCAGTCCCCAGAAAAAGAGCAGTGTCCAGTCGCTGAAGGTAGCTGATGACCTTCGTCGATAAATGCGGTACACCAGGTAACCAAAAAGCGGGGCGGCCAGTGTCAGTACAAAGAGCGAATGAGAAAAGGTACGGTGCCAGAGGGTGCTCTGTACCTCTCCTACGAAATAATTGAGCACCACATCCAGGTCGGGTATGGTACCAGCCACAGCGCCCCAGAGTGGGGCTTTGTTACCTACTTTTTTTCCCAGTACTGCTTCTCCTACGGTAGCGCCCAGTACGGCTTGCGTCAGTGAATCCAATAGTGGTGTAAATTACGTGCTCTTTGCCATCCACTTATCCAGAAGCGATATCATTTCGCTCTGCATGGTTTGTGTTTTGTCCCGGGCATACCAGAGTTGTACCTTTTCTACAAATACCTTGTAGTCTCCGTTTTCTTCTTTCTTAAAATCAAGCACCATCTGCTGCACCGGCTCCGGGCGGGGGCCCCAGGTACCTATCTCTTCCAGTTCGGGTGTCAGGCAGATCAGTTTAGGGATAGAACGGCCACCATTGGTGAGGTAAGCATCCATCACATCCAGGTTTTCATCACGTAAAATCAGCCTGAGATTGATATTTTTGTTTTGCTCAGCCATTTTAGCCAACACGGGTACATTTTGCGCCGCATCTCCGCACCAGGGTTCGGTAATGACCAGCCATATCCAGCGTGTTGTCACTTGTTGGAGTTTATCTTTGAGTTCACTGTCCAGTAGGATGATTTTGTTGAGCCGCTTCATACGCCGCTCGTTCATGCGGGTATATTCTACCATGGCCGGACTTTGGTTTGGACCTGTGGTCTTGTTTTGCTGCAGTAACTCATCTGTAAGCTGTAGATACTGCTCATAAATCATGGCTTTTTCTATATGTTCCTTGGTAATTACATTACTCATAGCAAAAGATTTGAAAAAAGGCGACAATTCAGATATGCTGATTCTTTGATTAAAATAGATGCGCAATTTTTATTGCAGGGAGATCAGGCTACTTGGAACTCAGCCCGGTTTGTTCCCACTCCTCAAATTCTTCTATGCTACCCTGTACGGAATTGAATATCCACATCAGCACCGTGAGATCATCCAGCAGTCCGGTAAGTGGTATGAAGTCAGGTACCAGGTCCAGGGGGGAAACAAAATAGACGATACCGGCTGTTACCAGGAGGAGGTTTTTCCAGGGTATGTTGCGGTAGTCGCCGCTGAGATAGGCCCTGATCATGCGATTGAAGGTGTTAACCTGCTCCTTGAGCTTTTGCAGGCTTTCAGTATCGTTACCTACCTGTCTGATTTTGTGAACAGAGCTGGCCAGTAGCTTCCTTAGGCGCTCAGGATCCTGTAAAATACCAGAGGCCCTTTTTTTGGCACTTTTGAAGCTGGTATTTCGCGAAGTATAAGTTTTATTAAAAAATGGCATATTTAGAGAAATAATATTATCTCTTCTAACTAGCAATCAGCCTCACGGTTTCAATAAAACTGCTGTCTTACTTCATTTTTGAGTGCTAGGATGGTCTGTGAAATAGCATCCTGCTCTTTTTGCAGGTGCTGGTTAAAGATATTACGCGCCAGGTCTATACTACGCGCTTTATCATCCAGGCCTTCAGCGGCCTGATTAATGGTGAGTACCACATCTTCCATGGCGTTGCGAGTCATCTGCCATACTTCATTGCTGACATAAATCTGCTGCGAAAGATTGTGGTTAAATTCTTCCCTGACATTGGCTATGAGTATCTGCTGAAATTCCTTGGCTGAGTAGTTATTATCATTAAGCCGCCTCACCAGGTTGTTGGGGCTGATTCGTTCCAGCAATAGTGTAAGTCGCTCATAAGCCTGTAGGCGTGTAGGTACTACATCGGCCGTCTGTTGCGATCTAAGGTCTACCATTTTCTGGGCCATTTCTTTGTTAAGAAATGATTTAACGGTCAGATACATGGCATAAAGTACGGCGGCAGCAGGCAGGAGGAGTTTGGCAAATTCTACGACAACTTCCATGTGGTTTAATAAAAGTAATTTATGTGAGAATCATTATTTTTGCTCAGACGTTTCAAAGTTAACTAAAATACCTGCTCCTCAAATTTTTGATTGCAGCAGTACAGCCGTTTATCTTACGCGGCTGGCTTTATACAAAAATCTTATCCATGTTACCTATCAAAATTTCTGATAAAGCGCTTCAAGAAATTAAAAATACCATTACCACCAAAAACATTCCTGCTGATTATGGCCTGCGGGTAGGCATAAAAGGTGGCGGTTGTGCGGGGGTCTCATATGTGTTAGGTTTTGATAAAAAGGCATCAGGCGATGCTGAATTTGAACTGGAAGGTGTGCAAGTGTACGTAGCCAAGAAGGATACCATGTTTCTCATTGGTATGGAAGTTGACTTTTATGAAGGAAACGAAGCCCGTGGATTTACCTTCATCAAACCCAATGAAAAAGCGCAGTCTGTACAATAGAGTTTACGATCATTCATTTTCACTTCTTATATCATTCAGCTTCTATTCACTTTTTCTGGCTATTCTGCTTTCATGTGAGGAAGAAGACGCTTTGAAGCTTGCTGAACAACTTAGCGCAACTTCCTCCCTTTCAGACAAAAGCGGGAACACCTACGCTGTGGGATACCAGCAGGTAAGCAGCAATAACCAGGATGCCTTTGTTGAAAAAAAGGACAAAGAGGGTAACACTTTGTGGAAAGTGACCCATGCCTCCTCTCCGGCTGATGAGCGGGCTGTACTGATTACCCTGGATGAAGAACAAAATCCATGGGTGGTATTTACCGTTGATGGCGGCAGCTACGATGCTGGCTATATTACCAAAAAATCTGTGGAAGCAGGCGCTTTTGAGAATGTTTATCAGAACAGCTACGGGCAGGGTGGTGGCCCTAAAGTGGCTATCATTGCCCGCCTAAACCCCGAAACAGGCCGGATCGTAAAAGCTTCTTTTCTGACTGCCCGGCTTAACAGTGGTAAAACCAACAGCTTTACGGTAGAAAAGCTGGGGGTTAGCCAGGGCAAAGTGACGATGGAAGCTAAGACAGCTGCCTGGCCTCCCGCTGCCGGTAAAAAGTATGTGCAGATGCCGGATATAACGGATGAAGACCGTGTGAATAATGCCTTCCTCCTCCGTCTGCAGATGGATACCGCCCTTTCTGAAATTCTCAGCAGTGAATTACGCAGGTAATAAACTGTTGATGTGTTTTACTGTTGTTGTATAAAAACCGGCAAACAAGGAACAATCAACAACTTTTATGGCTTATCCCCAGCATATTTATGTCATGGTAGATGCAGTCGTCTTTACTTACCAGAATGAAGATCTGCAGGTACTGCTCATTGAGCGAAAAAGTGACCCCTTCAAAGGCAAATGGGCCCTACCCGGTGGCTTTGTGGAAGACGATGAATCCCTGGAAACAGCGGCTTTCAGGGAGCTGGAAGAAGAAACCGGTATCAAGGCGAAAGAACTGCATCAGTTCCATGCTTTTGGCCAACCTGGCCGTGATCCTCGGGGCAGAGCTGTCTCTATCGCCTACTTTACCAAGGTCAATAAAGAGTCTGTAAATCCTCAGGCAGCTACCGATGCGGCAAATGTGGACTGGTTCAGCATGAATGCCCTGCCCGAGCTGGCTTTTGACCATGCTGAAATACTGGACAAAGCCAGGGAGGTTTTCCTTCAAAGGTCTTAAAACAATTGATGGTATCTGCCTTCACTTAAAATACCCTGCTAAGGGTAGCTAATCTACTCTCTTTCAGATATTTATGATTTGAATGCTTGCGCGGATCTTTATGCAATACTATTCTATAACAATCATCCACATCCCTGCCTGACAATTATTTTGTAATGTACATGAGCCCTTCTTTCAACATGAGAAAGCTCACGGCTTTTATCCCATTCTTTCTGGCTCTTTATCCTTTGTTGAATATGGTGGCGCACCTGTTGGCAGTTTCTTATTTTGCTTTCATCAAACTACGGGCTGGTGAGTTTGTGTACGACCTGAGATTCTATAGCTAATTCAGTTTGGCTTTACTGTATAATTAATGCTTATCTGCTTTATGGTATGAATCAGGACGCTGGCAGCTTTATACTAATTGCCAGATCGCCTGTTTGCTGCAGATGCTCATCATGTTCCCCCTGGTCGCTTTTAGCCCCATCAGCCTGTTACCGGTCATTACCTCTGGCCTTTACATGCTTACCCTGTTTTTATTAGGCGGGCCCACAAAAAGGCACATCAATTTAAGAGTCAACTTCAAAAAGCCTGAATTGGTAATCAGTAGGTTTTGGTCATATCTTCCGGAATACTGATGATGTAATTGGCTCTGTCATTTAGTTCTTCGTTCCACTGGCTAATATCCTGCATCTCCACACTGCTGATGGTGACGATGTTGAGATCTGGCTTGTCTTGTTTGAGATACCAGTAAATTCCCTCAAAGTTATCCGAATGGTAGGCCCCATTGAAATGTACAAAGGTGCTACTCTCCTGTAGATTTTGCAGGATGAAGTGAGCCATGGTCGCATCTTTGATTGCCTGCGCCTTCACCATATTCTCAGCCTGCATACCTCCGTGGCTGCCTCCTCCGCCATGCCCGCCCATCATGCTTATCATATTTTTGTAGCCGGGCAGTTCCATATCCACTGTGATAGGCAGGGGAGCGATATAATCTTTTGCTGCCTTATCCAGACTATCCAGGGCCGTTAAGCTCTGCCGGGCGACCAGGCTGGCATAGCGGCGGGGAATGTTGGTAGCAATAAATGGAATCTGGTTTTCTTTGGCAAAATCCAGCAGCGGCTTATAGTCCGTGGCATAGTTGTTCCAGACTTTGGCTTCGCTTGCCAGGTGGCGGGCTTCTATGGTGCCATCCAGGTATTCGTTAATTACCAGCTGATTGTCTGTCTCAAACATCTCTGCGCCCATTACCAGCGTACGACCTTCTTTTTTCAGGTCTTTCACAACTTCCAGTTGCAGCCAGTGCACCAGTGCGTTATTGTGTAGCTCACCAAACAGTACCACATCTGCTTTGGCCAGTTCGTTAAGCATCTTTCTGTATTTTACCTCTTTGCCCTTTTCGCTGTAGAGCAGGTAAGCCGGTTTGTCCATGGTAAATGCCAAAAGAATAAAGGTGAAGATAATGAGGCGGTAAATCATGAGTTTCTGCTTTTGATAAGGGTGATTTTGGCTTTTTTACACAAACCTCCCAGAGGCGGATTAAGTTTGCTGATGCTTACCTCTGCGGTTTTTACCGCTTTGATTTCATCCAGCACACGCTGACTGATACGCCCTGCCAGGCGCTCCAGCAGTTTTGTTGACTGTTGCATTTCATCGCTAATGAGGTGGTATAACTGACCGTAATCGACAGTATGCTCCAGCAGGTCGTCTTCTGAGGCTTTATCAAAGTCCGTTTCTACCGTAATATCTACCTCATAGCGGTTCCCTATCTTTCTTTCTTCTTCGTGAAAGCCATGGTAGGCAAAGAACTCCAGTCCTTCCAGTGTAATTTTGCCCATAGCTTAGTCTATGTTGTCAAAGAAAGAGCCTCCTCTTTTAGGTTCAGAGGGTGGGGGAGTAGCAGGGTAACTTCTTTTTTCTTCTACTGCTTCAGGTTCCTTTTCTTCATTTGCCGGAGCAGGAGCCGAATGCTGTGTTCTTAATTCTGCCGCCTCGGCTTTCTGCTTTGCAAGGAATTCGTTGTATTCTTCTACAATACGCTCGGCTTCTTCCACTTTCTTTTCGATACTAAACCGGTGTTCTGACTCAGCCTTATCTACCCTTTGCAGGGTTTTCTGGGCCAGGCTGCGCAGTTCAAAGAGCAGGTTGTCATAGTCACTTTCTGCGGCTTTGTAATTTTGCTTCAGCATTTTCACGCGCTCCTCCATCTCATCAATAATGGCCTGGGCTTTTTCTTCAGCATTGCTGACTATTTCTTTGGATTTACTTCTGGCTTCACTTACGATCTTATCAGCCTCCAGCCTGGCCTCCCTAAGCTTGAGTTCGGCTGATTTTTTGGCCTGATCCACCATATTGGCACCCGTATCTTCTGCTGTCTTTAGCGTTTTGAAAAGGGAATTTTCCACCTCACGCAGCTTTTCTACCTCCTTCTGGGTGGTTTCAAGTTTATAGCGCATCTCTTTGTTTTCTTCCAGTATGCGCTCCCACTCCTGTGAGAGTGTCTGCAGGAAGGCATTTACCTCATCTTTATCATATCCCCGGAAATTCTTCTCAAAGTCTTTCTGACGTATTTCTAGTGGTGTGATTTTCATTTGTTCAGGATCGTTTAGTCATAGTTGCTGGCTTGTACCGCAACTTATTCTGTTCTGTATGCAAAGATACGGGTCTTTTTGCCTCAATACGGTTAATGCCCGCCTTAATTACCATCTTTTATTGATAATCGTTCTTTTTTTCCTTTATATCAACCTGCCAGACGGAAATGCTCCGGTCATCACTGGCCGAAATCAGCGGATTGAGTTGATCCTCATCTTTAAAACCACTCCAGAGCAGGCGGTTCACTGAAGTGGCATGGCCGGCATGTCGTGCTTTATCTATTACTTTGAGCAGGCTGAAGCTTGCAGCATCCCATACTTTTACGGATTTATCCATACTACAGGTAGCGAAGTATCTGCCATCTGGCCGGTAAGCAATATGATTGATGCAGTACATATGCGCCACAACGGATTCATGAAGTTGGTAATGCTCACTGACATTCCATACCTTGAGATGCGCATCCCGGCTACCCGACAGCAACCAGCGATAATCCGGGCTGTAGCAGAGGGTGAAGACCGAATTTTTATGCGCTTCTATTTCGTATTTTTGCTCGTAACTTTCCAGGTCAAACACCCTGATTTTGTTGTCGCTGTATCCTACAGCCATTTCGCTGGCTGGGTGGTTGACAGCGATGCAGCGGGCACTTTCAGTACTGGCCTGTATTCGTTTTAGCGTATTCAGGTTTTTATAATTGAGCACTGTCAGCAAGCCATCTCCACTCGCCACAAGGATTTTTTCTTTATAGACCTGTATGTCAAATATGGCAGCAGCCGTCATTTTAACTGAACCAGCTTCTTTGTTTTCATTAAGGTCTATGACATGCAAGCCCTCATAATTTTGCCCTATAATCAGTTTGTTTCTTTCGGGCTCGTAATGGATAGCATATATGGATGCCGGCACTTTAGCTATGATACGACCTTTTTCAATATCATGAAAATCCCAGCGTACCACCATACCATCACCTGCACCTGAAAAGAAAATATTTGGCTGTGTGGCAGGCGCCAGCGTATAGATACAGTCTTTATGACCCTGTAAGCTGTTCTTTTTACTTACTAATATGTCTTTATTTTGAATCATGGCTGTTAAGTTGGCTAACATTTGATAAAAAAATACCTTTGTATCTGCAATGGCTTTATCAAAAATAGTAAAGATAAACGACAAGCTTAGTTGGGCATTATGGAAAATAGATGCTGACTGGCAGGAGCTTTTCTGCCTCAAAGATTTTTCGGCCGATGAAGAGGCTGCTCTCCTGGCCATTTCTCACCCTCAGAAGAAAGCCGAATACCTGGCAACCCGCCTGGCTTTACATGCTTTGCTCGACTCTATTGGAATCAGGCAGTATAAATTGTTTAAAGATGAATATGGCAAGCCACATATAAGAAACCATGCCTTACATATCTCACTGGCCAATTCTTATCCTTATGCTGTGGCTGTGATTGGCAGAGAGCCGGTAGGTATAGATATTGAAAAACCATCTGAAAAATTACTTAGGGTACAGCATAAGTTTTTGCACGAATCTGAGTATGCTGATTTTTATGGGCAGGCAGAAAAATTGTGCCTGGCCTGGTGTGCCAAAGAAAGCCTATATAAGCTGTACGGAAAAAAATACCTGAGTTTTAAAGAGCACATTATGATTAAGAGGCTTTATTACCCTACTCAGGCTATGCTTGAAGCTGCCATTATTTTGCCTTCCCAAATCCTTTTTTATAAGTTAGCTATTTATCAGGAAGAGAACTTTTTTATCTTATTGAATGTATGAGTTATATTTTTTTAACTTGTTCTTTCTGTTTTGGTTCCATATATGCTATAAACTTACTTGTACCACTTTAGCATCTCTTTCTATCTGTCTTCAATTTCCTTATTTTACTTCAGGCACAAGTATCAAAACTATGATTACTACTCTTTTTTTTATATTCTTCTCCAATCTGTTCATTTCTGCTGTGACTCCTAAACAGGTGCAGGATTTTACGCTGACGAATGCAGTAAATGGTAATGCTTTTTCTCTTTCTGATTATGCTGATGCCAAGGCTATTGTCATTCTGTTCAACAGCAATTATTGTCCTTATTCAAAACTGTATGATCAGCGAATTTCTTCTTTATTAGATACATATCGTCCAAAAGGGGTAAAATTTGTGTTTATCAATCCTAACAACCCTCGTTTGAGCCCTGCCGACCGTCAGGAAGAGTTAGCAAAAAAAATCAGAGATATGCGCTGGGATGCACCTTACCTGGTAGATTCTGAGCAAAAGGTGGCTTCTATGTTTGATGTAAATAAGACGCCCGAGGCTTTTGTATTACAAAAAAGAGGATCTCAGTATGAAATTCTTTATCGGGGTGCTATTGACGATAATCCTCAGGTGGCTTCTGATGTTTCTCATAGGTATCTTCAGAATGCCCTTGACGCTATTCTCAGCAATAAGCCTGTGCTGGTAAGCCATACTCATCCTACAGGTTGTATGATTAAACGGTAGACTTATTCTTCTTTCTCTGGTAAGCTTCCACGGTTTCTTTCATAAACTGAAAAAAAGGTTCGGCAAATTCGCTTCTTTTCAGCGCAAATTCTACGGTAGTTTTAAGAAAATCCAGTTTGTTGCCAATGTCATAGCGCTTACCTTCTATGGTGTTGGCGATGATCATGTCTTTTTTCATCAGTAACTTCATGGCATCGGTAAGCTGAATTTCATTGCCTTTTCCTTTCGGTGTCTGTTCTATGGCTTTAAATATTTCTGGCGTAAGTATATATCGGCCAGCAATTGCCAGGTTAGAGGGTGCGTTTTCAGGACTAGGCTTTTCTATCAGCACATTGATTTCCATAGTTTTGTCGTCTAATTTTTTTCCTCCTGCTATACCATAGCGCGATACTTTATCATTGGGCACCTCCTCCACTGCAATGACCGAGCAACGGTACTGTGCATATGTATCTATGAGTTGCTGAGTAACTGGAATGACTGAATCTACCACCGTATCCCCGAGTAGTACTGCAAAAGGTTCATTTCCTACGTGGTGCCTTGCATGATAGATCGCATCGCCCAGCCCATTCATTTCTTTTTGCCTGATGAAATGGATATTAGCCATATCCGCTATTCTGATGATCTCATTATAAAAGCTTTCATCTTCCTTCTCTGCCAGGCGTGATTCCAACTCAAAATTTCGGTCAAAATGATCCTCAATTGTTCTCTTTCCTTTTCCAGATATAATGAGTATGTCTTCTATTCCCGAATCTACTGCCTCCTGCACTACATATTGTATCGTAGGCGTATCAATGATTGGCAGCATTTCTTTAGGCTGCGCCTTAGTAGCTGGCAAAAACCTTGTTCCTAAACCTGCTGCGGGTATAACTGCCTTTTTAATCATGTTTACACTGTGTAAGGTTTGACTACTCTTGCATTTATCTTTTTCAATTCTATGACAAGCTTATTAAGCACCTCATCATTTTCATATATACCGATGA
The DNA here is from genome assembly GCA_046541235.1 of Cyclobacteriaceae bacterium. GTDB lineage: Bacteria > Bacteroidota > Bacteroidia > Cytophagales > Cyclobacteriaceae > Catalinimonas. The sequence continues at coordinate 13,349 of JBKHDR010000104.1, forward strand.
TAGAGCCTCCCGAGCCTGTAAACTTGGCTGAAGCCCCACATTTTCTTGCCGTATGTACCAATTCCATATTACTCTGACTAATGTTCATAATTTTGCAGCGTAGATCAAAGTTATGATTAATAAGTTCGTGTAAAAGCTGGTAGTTCCTGTTTTTTATGGCTTCTTTGCCCTTTTCTGCTAGTAAGGCAATTTCTTCTATGGTTTGCAACACATCCTTATCACCTCTTGCATACCTTGTTTTTATATCATTCAAAACTGTACCTGATACTTTGCTGAGATCTGTTTTATAGGCCAGGTACAGGTTGGGTAGAAGAGAAGTATCTATTCTTTCGTAATTTCCATGCCCTTTTGCATCCATAATTTTTTTATCAAAGTCCATATAGACGCAGCCTTCATATACCTGAGCTACTCTATCTTGTAGGCCTGCATTAATACCCAGTTCGTCTACCTCAGCAGATAAAATTATACTTGGCAGGACCTCCTGCGGGATATCAACTTCATAATATTTGACAAGTGACCGCATTGTGGCAGTGACTATCGCACTTGATCCTGCTAAGCCTACCTGACGTGGTATAGATGAATGATAACGGATGGTAAAATTCTTATTTTGCAGCTTTATCTGATTTGATTCACAATATTCACCAAATTTTTTTATAGCTGCTTTAATGAGCCTTGATCCTCCGTAGTACCCCATGGTATTTACCGAGTCTATTAAATGATGAATATTTCTGTATACATTGATATCCTGCTCCTGCATCTCTATGTTTATTTCCGGAGAAGGGTACAAAAGTATTCTGGCACCAAAGTTTCTGACAATAACTGATATGGTTTTTCCATGGTACCCATCGCTTGGGTTACCCAACAGGCCAGCTCTCGCATAAGCAGAGGTCTCTATGATTGAGTTATTCATTTCTAATTATTCAACAAACTTATGTTTTAAAATTAATGAATTTTATGAGCTCGAGTTTACTATTAATCAGAAGCGATAGTTTGCTGCCATAGCATGAGTTGTGTTCCAGG
>JBKHDR010000105.1:0-14365 GCA_046541235.1 Cyclobacteriaceae bacterium
TTTGACCTCAACATCAGTTTCAGAGGCCTGGGTGATGTTCAGAAAGTCTTTTCTGACGGAAAAAGAAGCATAGACGGAGGAGGTACCAATTATTTAAGCACCTATCTTAACCGCTGGACACCTGAAAATCCTTCAAATACCATTCCCAGAGCTTTGCACGGAGACCCGTCAGGCAACAACAGGTTTTCTGACAGATTCGTGGAAGATGCAGGATTTTTAAGGTTTCAAAATTTTCAGCTGGGGTATAACTTTTCAGGAGATATCCTGAGCAGAGTAGGTTTCAGTAACCTGAGAACCTTCATTTCAGGTTCCAACCTTTTCGTATTATCACCCTACACTGATCTGGATCCGGAAGATAATACGACCCCTACTACCTTTACTTTTGGTGTAAACCTGGGCTTTTAAATAGTATACATGATGAAAAAGATATTTTTACAATACGCTTTGACTATTTCCGCAGGTTTTCTCCTTATTTCCTGCGATGAATCTACGATAGATCTCAATCCGATCGGAGCTACTGAAGTTGGCTATTTCCAAACTGTAGAAGAAATGGAAAAGGGAGTATTTGGTGCTTATGCCTCAATGAGGGATTTTTACTCTTTTCATGGAGGTACTTCCAGAGTACCTTCTACCATCTGGTTGTTGCCCAGCGACGATTTAACTTCTCCTGGAAATTATCCGGAAGATAATTTCTCCGGAATCACTCCCAATTCAGATAGGGTGAGACGGCTTTATGCCTATGCTTACCGCATGATTGCCAGAGCTAATGCGGTTTTGGAACAAATAGAAATAAATGGTGCGCAAGTGTACCAGGGGAACGAGGAGATTATGAACATCCATAAGGGCGAAGCTTTGTTTTTGAGAGGATGGATGTTCTGGAGATTGTGGAATATATTCGGCACTGCTCCGATTGTTACAGAGCGCATTACCTTGTTAGAAGACGCTTATCCTTCAGGCTCGCAGGGAACAGAATTGCTTGACCAGGCCATCATGGACATGGAGGAGGCGGCTGATCTGCTGCCCGACACCTGGGATGATGCCAACCTGGGCAGGGCTACCAGAAATTCTGCCCTGGGTTTTTTGGGAAAAATCCTGGTCTTCAGAGGCACTGTCAACAACAATCAGGCTGATTTTAGCGAGGCTATTACAGCTTTTGATGCCATCTCCGGGGTGGCTTTGGTAGATCACTACAACAAGAATTTCAACTACCTGTATGAAAACAATGAGGAGTCTTTGTTTGAGTATCAGGCCGGAAGTACACAAGGCGGTGTCAACGCCTTTGTATCCATAGAAGCTTTTCCGGCTTTTGACCTGACGGTTTGGTGGGGTTTCTTCAACCGTGTGCCTGTTTGGATTGGCAATGATTTCTTTACAGCCACTCAAAGCCTGCAGGATGCCTATGAAGCAGGTGATCCCAGAATCATCCATGTGTATGATACAGGAGCGGTAGATTTGATCAATATCACCAAATATGTAAAAGATGGTGAGTTTGCCAGAAACGCTGCCGGCGGGCCTCTGAACCCTGCCAGAAACAATGGTTACAACATCAACAACCCGCGTATTCTCAGGTATGCAGATGTGCTTCTACTGAAAGCGGAAGCCATTGTCAGGTCTGGTGGAAATCTAGCAGAAGCTGTTGATCTGGTCAATCAGATAAGAACCAGGGCCAGGTTTTCTACTGAAGACGGGAGCGAGGCTGCTGTTCCTGCCAATTTAGATGCTGGCGGAGCAGATGCTTCCACTGTGCTGGAGTGGGTATTTGAAGAAAGACGCAGAGAACTGGCTCTGGAAGAAGGCCATCGCTGGTGGGATCTGAGGCGCAGGCATCTCGCCGGAGAAATTGACCTTACTAACTGGGATTTTGAGACCATTTCTTCCGACTTTGAATTTGAGGAATTCAACATCAACTATCCCCTGCCTGAAATTGAGGTGATTGAAAATCCAAATCTAAGCCAGAATACAGGATATTAGAATATATGTTGTTTTGTTAGAATTGATAAATGTGAAAGGGGTGGAGAACTTCTCCACTTCATTTTTTTACTTTCATTTTTTATATCAGAATAAAAGACTTTGTGACGGTTGGTTTAACTTGCCTTGGTACAGAATTGATATAAAATCAAAATCATCATCCTTGTCTCTGACGAGGATGGACGATATGTGGGTTTATAACGCCCGGCCTTAGTAGCATCGGGGATACAATCGCCTTTCTCGCTTTCAGAAGACCTAAAGAGCGTCAAGGCGAGAATGATCATCAGTCTTTAAAATAAACTGTAATATCCTTCAATAAGAAAAAGATAAGTTACTGCTGAAAGGAAAGACTTGCCCTTTTCTTTAACATAACTACCGCTCAAGCAAAAACATGACGAAATTAATACTACAAATCTTATTTTTTTATTTGATTCCGGGAGTCGCTTTTGCTTTTCAGCAGGAAAATGATCAGCCAAACGTACTTTTTTTTCTGGCTGATGATCTGGGTTGGCGGGATTTGAGCTGTCAGGGTAGTAGTTACTACCGCACCCCTCACATAGACCAACTGGCTAAGCAGGGTGTTCGTTTTACCCAGGCTTATGCGGCCAGTGCGGTATGTTCGCCTACCAGGTCAAGTATCCTTACCGGACAGGCACCGGCACGCACTCATATCACCGACTGGATTCCCGGAGGCCTGTTTCGCCCTGAAGATGCCCTGTTAAAGGAGCCAGACTGGCAGAAGTTTATTGAACCGCAAGCAGTCACGCTTCCTGAATTATTTACTCAGGCCGGTTATCGCAGCATACACATCGGTAAGTGGCACCTGGGCAATGAAGACAATCATTCAGAACCCCAGGATCATGGATACGAAACGGACATTGCCAGCCTGGGTAAGCGACCTCTGGGCGGTGGTGCGCCCAAAACTTATTTCTCTCCCTACGGATTTCCCGATCAGATCAGTGACGGACCGGAAGGAGAGTACCTGCCGGAACGCTTGGCAAATGAAGCTGTTGCAGTTATCCAAAGTACAGATGAGCGCCCATTTTTTCTGATGCTATCCCATTACCTTGTGCATACGCCCATACAAGCCAAAGAGGAAATGGTGGAAAAGTGGAAAGCTATTCCAGCCAATGACAGCCAGAACAATCCTGTGTATGCTGCCATGGTAGAAAGCCTTGACAACAGCTTTGGGAAGGTCATGGCAGCCCTGGAAGCATCCGGAAAACTGGAAAATACCATCATCGTTTTTTGCTCAGACAATGGCGGACTGGAGGAAACAGGGCCATACCGAGGGACGAGCAATGATCCACTTCGGGGACAAAAGGGTCAGTACTACGAAGGAGGTATCAGAATCCCCATGATCATCAAATGGCCTGGAGTTACAAATGCAGGTACTGCCGTAACTATGCCAGTCCTGACGACAGATCTTTTTCCAACCCTTGCAGGAATACTAGACACGGCATTGCCAGAAAACCTGGATGGCCTGAACCTGAAAGAGCTGCTCACAGGTGGCATGCTGCCCGATAGAAATTTGTACTGGCATTACCCTCATTACCATAAATCTCTGGGAGGTGTCAGACCTTCCAGCACCATTCGTCAGGGAAACTGGAAGCTGATAGAGCATCTGGAAACTGGAAGACTGGAACTATACAACCTGTCTGAAGATCCTCATGAAAGCCAGAACCTGGCAGAAAAAGAAAAGCAAAGAGCCAGGCAAATGCAAGCACAGCTTGCGACCTGGCGAAAAAATGTAGGTGCACAAATGCCGGAAAAGATGAAGTAGCTATAAGAGAAATACTATGTTGAGTATAAAGTAGAACACCAAAATTAGATTTTATAGACTAGCAATGGAAGAGCATATTAGTCTATTCAGTAAGAAAAATGATGACTAATCACCTTTTAATGCTTTAAAATGAACAGAAGAGAATCATTAAAAGTAATGGGTATATCTACGGCTGCTATGTGGCTAAGCCCGCAGAAAAGCCTTGCTCATAAATTGACAGTCAGTACACCTGCTGTTACCTTATCTTACCGCTTGCATCCAGAACTATGGCAAAGACCCTTTGCAGAAATAGAAAAGGGATTGCTGCAATACAAATCAGCAATCAACGAAATTGCCTTATTTGATGAATCACTGAACCATAGAACCCTCATGACTATGGATGAGGTAGAGCGAGTAGCCTCGCTGATGCAGCAAAGGATCTTTGAGTTCAAAACAGCCGGTATCCATAAAGTGGGCATCAATGTATATGATGATATTGGTGTGAGAAATTTTGAAGGCGGGTATACATTTGATTTCCGGCCCATGGTAGGTCATGATGGTAAAACCAGATCCTTTTGCCCCTGTCCCAATGATGAGCATATGCAGGCATTTTTTCTGGAAAAGCTCAAGGTATATGCTTCAGCCAATCCTGACTTCATCTGGATTGATGATGATTTTCGCAATGCCAACAAAGTTGGTATCTCATACTCCTGCTTTTGCCAGGAATGTGTAGATCGTTTTGGACAGGCAGGCAGCCGGCAGGAGTTGATAGCACAGTTGAATGAGTCTGATAACCAGCCTCTTAGGGAACAATGGATACAATTTATGAACAATACGCTCAATGAGCTGGCTGTTAAAATAAAAAAGTCTGTTCATGAGGTAAACCCCCGCATTCAACTTGGTCTGATGACCATAGGCTCAGAAGCAGGCACCTATGCTTATGACTATCACACCTGGATGCAAAGTATGGAAGCAGTCAAAGCCAGGCCAGGACACGGGTATTACAATGAAAGTAAACCCAGAGAGCTAATTAAGAAACTCTTGGATGTTGGAAGGCAGGTGAAAAATTATCCTGCCATTACCACGGATATTCAATATGAACTGGAGAACTGGACATATGCCACCTTGAACAAATCGGTGCAAACTGAAATGAATGAGTGCCTGCTTTCGCTTATGATGGGTTGCACGGGTATCGCCTTCAATGCGATTTATGCCAATGAATGGGAAGAAAAGGTGCGTATGCTCAAGGAAATCAGTCAGCAAAAAAAGCTCTGGGAAAAGGTGAATAAGCTTAAGTCCGACTTACCCCTGAGTGGATTTTGGCCTATGGAATATCATGAAAGGTTGACAAAACATAAAACAAATGGCCAGGGATGGCTACACGATAATGATGCCTACCACGTCCATACTGTCAATGAATTAACAGAAGTGGGTATCCCTTTCAGCAACAGCTATGAGGATAGCTGCGGCGTGTTAATGTCGGGCAGAATCGCAGAAGCCTCAACCCGGGAGGAGTTGCAAGATATCCTTTCCGGAGCTGTTTACCTGGACACCGCTGCCCTTGAACTACTGTGGGAAAGAGGACTTGGGGCGCTTACTGGTGTGAAACCTGTAACGGAATCAGTGGTTGCTGTAGAAGTTTTTGCAGAGCATCCTATCAACCACGGGATGGAAGGAGCCATGCGCCGGGCTTATGGCTGGGCACAGGGAAGCTGGCTGAATCCGCTAAATGATCAGGTACAGGTAGTCAGTGAACTTCGCCATATGAGTTCTCAGGAGCGGATGGGCCCCTGCCTTACCTTGTATGAAAATGAGTTGGGCGGTAGAGTGGCAGTAAGCAGCTATCAGCCCTGGAAGAGTCCGGGTGCCCTTAAAAAGACGATACAACTTAGCCGGATGATGGATTTTCTGAGCAGAGGCAAAATGCCGGTAATTATGGAAGATGCTTACCGGATCATGCCGATCATCCGGATCAGCAAAAGTAAAGACCGTTTTGTGCTGGCATTATTCAACAACTCCCTGGATGAACTCTCAGGCGTAGAGTGCAAAATAAGAACCACAGCAAAAACTATCCGGCAAATTACCAAAGACAAAGACAAAGTATTAACAGTAAAAAAAGTGCCTGACGGAAAGGTGGTAAGCCTGGATAAAATAAAACCCTGGGAGGTAGTAATGATTGCTGGGAATTGATGGGGAAGTATGATAGTTTTAAATTCTAATCTTAGTTTTTTTAGCTTGAGTAAATAAGGCTTATCATTTCAGTTGTGTAAATGAGTTAAAAATGATGAACAGGAAAAAGAAAATATTGACAGGCGGGATCAGATCTTTGTGTTACATTTTAGCTTCTTTTTTCACGCTCTCTTCCTGCACTAGTGCTGAAACCGCTGAAAGCCCGGAGGGAAAGGAGCTAAACAAAAATATGCAAGGCTGGAACATCTTATCCAGCAACGAAGAGATGGCTGAAATGGTGATTGAACGAGCCAGTGAGTATGGTGTCAATCACCTGCAGCTTTCACATCAGGTAATCATGGATCTGCGGCATGCCAAGAACTCCAAACGTGCTGCCATGGTCAACCGACTTACCCAAAAAGCGCATGGGGCCGGCATAGACGAAGTGCTGGTATGGGACCATGCTTTGTACACCCTGGATTACTATCCGGCAGCATTTCGCAGCGGACCCGATAGCCTGATCAACCTGGATAATCCTGAGTTCTGGCGTTGGATCAAAAATGACTATCGCCAGATGTTGTCCCTGCTACCCGAAATAGATGGTGTAGTACTCACCTTCATTGAAACCGGGGCCCATGTGGAAGACCAGTACTCTGAAATTCTAAAAACAGAAGAAGAAAAGCTGGCTGCAATGGTTGATTCCCTGGCTTCGGTGATCATAGATGAAAAAGGCCTTCAGTTGTATGTCCGGACTTTCACTTACAATCATGCAGAATTGACCAGCATGATGAAGTGTCTGGAACTTATCAAAAATGAGAAGATCAGGGTGATGGAAAAGGAAGTGCCTCATGACTTTTTCCTAACGCATCCGGTGGCAAAGCATGTGAAGGATATCAGATTTCCTACCATTATTGAGTTTGATGCCGCTCATGAATACAATGGGCAGGGAATTATTGCCAGTATATTTCCAGAACTACATCTTCAGCGGTGGAATTATTACAAACAATTCCCCAACGTGATTGGCTATGTAGCCCGCACCGACAGGTTCAACAACACTTCTATTCTTCATCAAAATCCGGCAGAGCTCAACCTGTTTGCCCTGAATCAAGGTTTTGCGCAGGATGTCAGTCCGGATAGCCTTTACCAGGAGTTTGTCCAGAAATACTATGGCCAAGAAGCCGTTGATCAGCTTGTGCCAGCATTCAGGATGAGTCATTCTATTATTCAATCTGTTTTTTATACCCTGGGACTTAACACCAATTCACATTCAAGGCTACAGTACGACGACAACTCTGCGTATCAAAGGCATGTATCGGCTAAATGGATGGAGGAGCCGGTAATAAAACTGGAAAATGGGATAGACAAAGAATTTCACTACTGGAAAGATATTGTAAATCACCTGGCACCAGCCTGGTACAAGAAAAGTGAAGGCACACAACTGGCAAGAGAAAGCCCCTGGGTAATAGAAAAAGGATGGCTTGAGCCGGTAGAGCTGATGGATGAAACGTATTTGCGCTATGTCTTAGAGGAAAAAAACTATGGGGTAAAGCAGTCTGAGGAAGCACTCAAGCTTGTACAAGAGGCCAAAACTTTTGTCATAGATCAGGAGAATTACGATTCTCTGCTGCATATTTATGAGAGGACGCTTTTCACTTCTGAGCTTTATGAAGCCACTGCCAAACTTTATTTCGGATACAGGGTGTATGCCAGAGGGCCTGAGTTTCGCACAGATTACGTAAAGCAAGCCCTGAAAGAGGGGATGATAGACGCTAAAAGAATAGCAGAAGAGATGCTTCAGTATCCTCATACTGGTCCTATAGGGCAGTTTGAGTGGCAGGAGGATGCTTACCGGGCTTTGGCTTATTACAATGCAGTTACTAACAGGGCAACAGATGAATACACTCCTGATACTTTTCCCAGTTTTCCTTATCAGGGTTTGTCACAGCAGGAAAGGGAAAAAATCAGGGCTGAAGTTGTGAAAAATGAGATTTTTGATTTTTAAGATTGTAAATAGAGCTTATGAAACGCTACTACATGCAAAGCATAATTCTAGTAATGTTTGTAGCCTTACTGACGATAAGCTGTAAGACAAGTCCGGCTGATGAAGCAGCTGCTGAGGCACCCAACATCATTTTCATCATGGCCGATGACATGGGCTATGGAGATGTGGGCGTCTATAATCCTGATTCTAAAATTCCTACACCCCACATGGATCAGCTGGCCCGGGAAGGCATGATGCTGACCAACGCGCACACACCCTCTTCTATCTGCTCGCCCACCCGCTATGGCGTTCTGACAGGACGTTATGCCTGGCGTACCTGGCTCAAAGAAGGTGGGCTGGGGCCTTTTGACAAACTGATGGTTGACACATCCCGATACACTGTAGCTGATCTGCTCAAAGACCAGGGCTATGCCACGGCAGTGATAGGCAAATGGCACATGGGCCTGGGCTATCAGGATTCTATTGATTATTACCATCCACCCCTCAAGCCTGGTCCGCTGGAACTAGGTTTTGACTATTTTTTTGGTATCAATGCTTCTTTGAATATGTCACCCCTGGTTTTTATAGAAAACCATCAAACAGTAGGCGTACCCAATGTGCCTGCTCCGCCAGAGGTATTTACCAATGACGGCAACAAAATGATGGTAGCAGGATGGAGGCATGAAGACGTAGGACCTACCCTTACAGCAAAAGCCATAGATTTTATTGAGCAACAGGCCACGAAAGAAAAGCCTCAACCCTTTTACCTGCATCTGGTCACTTCAGCGCCGCATCGTCCGCTCTACCCGCCTGACTTTATCAAAGGAAGGAGTAAAGCTGGCAAAAGAGGCGATATGGTGGCAGAAGTAGACTGGACAGTAGGGGAGGTGATGAGAACCCTACAAAAGCATGGCATTGAAGACAATACGCTGATCGTGCTTACCAGTGACAATGGCTCATTGGGTGGGGAGAAGTCTATGGATGAAGACTCTGTTTCAGGCGAGCCCATTGACTTTGGACACAGAGGAAATTACATCTGGAAAGGACGCAAGACGCAGATATGGGAAGGAGGATTTCGGGTTCCATTCATTGTCCGCTGGCCCGGCAGGATCAAAGCGGGAAGCAGTTCCAATGAAATGATATGTCTTACCGACTGGATGGCTACGGTAGCAGCCATTTTCAACTCAAGATTACCTGAAAACGCGGCTGAGGATAGCTACAATATATTGCCCGTACTGTTGGGAGAGGCGTATCGCTCACCGCTGCGCGAAGCGCTGGTGAGCCATTCTGCCTATGGAGTGTATGCCATTACAAAAGACGGATGGAAGCTGATCCTGGGGCAGGGTTCTGGTGGTTGGGGCGATAGTCGTGCTTTTGATTATCCGCCGGGACAGCTCTACCATATGGCGGTGGATTCTCTGGAGACAAACAATGTGTTTGATCAGCATCCTGAGAGGGTAAAAGCGCTGACAGACCTTTTAGAACACTACACTAACTCCGGAAGAAGTACACCTTTGTGAAGAATAAAACTCTGGAATAAAGCTATAGATACCAACAATCATGAAATACTTGTTTAACAGCAGCCTACATGTAGTATTGATCTCATTTTTAGCTACGCTTATTTTTACCCATAGTCATGCGCAGGATCAAAAACCCAATATCCTAATCATCACCATAGATGATCTTAATGATTGGGTAGGTTACCTGCAGGGGCATCCAAAGGTAAAAACACCTCACATGGACCGCCTGGCTGGTCAGGGAGTGGCTTTTAACAATGCTCATGTACAGGCACCCATATGCAATCCTTCCAGAACCAGTTTTATGACAGGCCTTAGGCCAACTACAACAGGTGTTTATGGGTTGAATCCTTGGTTTCGCGAAATAGAAGAATTCAGAGATCTGCAGACCCTGCCGCAGTATTTTGAAGCTTATGGTTATCATACCTTAACCACCGGTAAAGTCTATCATGATGCTTACCCACCAGCAGAGGCAGCGAAGGACGGAGTGGAATTTACCACCTGGGGGTGGAAGGGAAAGTTTGGCCCACGACCGGAAGAGCCATTTGTAAAAGAAACCAAACATCCCTTGGTAGACTGGGGAGTTTATCCTGCACAGGACGAAATGCAGGATGATTGGAAAATTGCAGACTGGGCCATAGAACACCTGAAAAATCCACCCAAAGACAAGCCCTTTCTGATGACAGTAGGCTTCAGGCATCCACATGTGCCTTTGTATGCTTCACAGCCCTGGTTTGACCTGTATCCTGAAGAGGATCTGTTGTTGCCGGTAGTAAGAGGAGATGATCGTGATGATATACCTGATTTTTCCTGGTATCTGCATTGGCACTTGCCAGAACCACGTTTGGCCTTTCTCAAAATGCATCATCAGTGGAAAAACAAGGTCAGGGCTTACCTGGCAAGTATCAGCTTTGTGGATATGCTGGTAGGCCGCTTGCTTGACACCCTGGCAGACCAAGGTTTGACAGAAAATACCATAGTTGTCTTGCTCTCTGACCATGGGTATCATTTGGGCAGTAAAGACATTACCGGCAAAAATACTTTGTGGCATGAATCCACCCGGGTGCCATTTATTTTTGCTGGACCGGGAATTTCAGAAAAAGGGAGCATCAGCCGTGAAGCAGTAGAGTTGCTTGATCTTTATCCCACCTTAATTGATCTGGCAGGATTACAGGCTAAGGCTGGTCTGGAGGGCTATTCTTTAAAACCCATTTTACAAGATATTTCACAGTCTCGTAATGCACCTGCTATCTGTAGTTTCGGTCCAGGAAACCATGCCATCATCACCGAACAATGGCGCTACATCCAATATGCAAACGGCACTGAGGAATTGTATAACCATATTGAAGATCCAAATGAATGGAACAATCTGGCTAGCCTGAAGTCCTATGAGCCTATCAAAGAAAAGTTAAGGACCTACATACCCGATAAAATTGCTGAACCTGCTGCAGGTAGTTCTACTCGCTTGCTGGAATACAAAGATGGTAAAGTGTACTGGGAGAAGAATGAAATCCCTTCAAATGCACCCATCCCGATGAAGTTTAAATAGATATTTTCTATAATACATATAACCTCAATCTTTAAGTAGCTCTATAAGAATGGATGTATGATGAAATGTCAACTTCTCGTTTTGTGGCTGCTCGTATTCTTAACTTTCCACTGTAAACCTAAAAACGAAATTACAGTTGAAGATGTGAGCCTGGAAGCGCTTCAAGAAAGTTTTATCTCTCCCCCTGATTCTGTAAAACCATGGATTTACTGGTATTGGATTAATGACAATATATCTAAAGAAGGAATAAGCCGGGATTTGGAAGCCATGGCCAGTGTAGGTATAGGAGAAGCCCTGATTTACAATTTAGCTGTCTCCGGAGTGCCGACAGGAAATGTGCCTATCTTAAGCGAAGACTGGTTAGAACACATGGCTTATGCCATCAAAGAAGGAACTCGTACTGGAGTCAATATTGGGCTTTTCAACTGTTCTGGCTGGAGTCAATCTGGTGGCCCCTGGATTACCTCTGACAAAGCCATGCGCTACCTCAGCATAGAGGATACGCTGATACAAGGACCAGCAAAATTTGATATGACATGGGTATCCCCGGCAGATTTTCAGGAGGTGGCTTTATTGGCCATTCCTCAGGATCAACAGAATATCAATCAACACATCATTTCATTGAAGTCCGATTTTCAGGATGGGCATCACCTTTTTGACAATCAAACAGGTACTGAAGCTCTTTATCCCGCAGATTTAGATTCTGCTATGGTTGAGATTACCCTGGATGCCCCAAAAAGTTTACGTGCCGCTGTTTTCACCCCAATTGAGCAAAAAGGTTTTATGAAAGGTAAGCTATTGGCCAAAGATGACGATCAATGGGTAAAGGTTAGAGGCTTTACCATTGACAGACATAATGATAGAATTGAAGTTGGGCCAAAGCCTTTTGCTCCGGTAGCTATTGCTTTCCCGCCTATTACTGCAAAAAACTTTCAACTGATCTTTTATAAGCCTGAGAATACCTTTGGGCTTAAAGAAATCAAATTAAGTTCTGTCCCGGTACTGGAATATTTTTCTGAAAAGCAACTGGCCAAGATGTACCAGAAGAATTTACCAGACTGGTACGCCTATCAGTGGAGGTTGCAGCCACAGGCAGATTTGGACAGTTTTACTGTTCAATCATCAAAAGTCATTGATTTATCAGAAAAAGTAGATAGAAATCGTTTGCAATGGCAGGTACCGGAAGGCAAATGGAAGATTCTTCGCATAGGCATGGTACCTACAGGAGTAACCAATCACCCCGCTTTGCCTGCAGCAAAAGGTTTAGAAGTAGACAAAATGAACCGGGAAGCTGTGAATTTCCATTTTGATTCTTTCCTGGGTAAAATATTGGCAAAAATCAAGGATCAGGAAAGAGCCTCTTTGAAGCATGTTGTGGTGGATAGCTATGAAACCGGTTCTCAAAACTGGACAGATAATTTCCAGAAAGTGTTTCTGGAAATCTATGGCTATGATCCCATACCCTGGCTGCCTGTGCTTACGGGTGCGGTCATCAATTCTCCCGCTCAGTCAGAAAGATTTCTATGGGACCTAAGAAGGTTGGTGGCTGATCAAATTGTTACTGAATACAGTGGCCAATTGGCTAAGCTAGCAAATCAAAACGGTTTAAATCTTTGGTTACAGAATTACGGGCATTGGGGATTTCCTACTGAATTTTTAAAATATGGAGCCTATGCTGACCAGATCAGTGGGGAGTTTTGGGCTGAAGGAGAACTGGGATCTATTGAATGCCGTGCGGCTTCTTCAGCTTCCCATATCTATGGTAAAAAAGTAATATCTGCTGAATCATATACAGCGGCAGGCAAACATTTTCAACGGCATCCAGCCTCTTTGAAAAAACGCGGTGACTGGTCATTTACCGAAGGTATCAACCATGTGGCATTACATTTATACATACAGCAGCCCTGGCAGGATACCATTCCAGGTATGAATGCCTGGTTTGGTGTAGAATTTAACCGTCACAATACCTATTTCCATCAGCTCAAAGGGTGGATTGATTACCAGCGGCGTATCATGTTCATGTTACAACGAGGTAATCCGGTCAAGGACGTGGCTTATTTTATTGGTGAAGACGCCCCGGTTATGACAGGTTTGCTGCAGCCCACTCTACCCGTCGGATATGATTTTGACTATATCAATGCCGATGTGATATTGAACAGGCTCTCAGTAAAGGATGGTCGTCTGGTGTTGCCGGAAGGTATTTCTTACTCCATATTGGTGCTGCCGCCATTAAAGACCATGCGACCTGAGCTTTTGCAAAAAATTGAAAGGCTGGTAGCCCGGGGAGGTAAAATTTTAGGTCCGCCACCGCAACATTCGCCTAGTCTTCAAAATTATCCCAAAGCAGATACTGAAGTGGCAAAGCTGGCTCATGCTATGTGGGGTGATGAGCAGCAAAAAGTCATTAAATATCAACTGGGGCTAATTTTTAATCATATGAATCTGGAGGAAGCATTTGCTCATCTTGGTGAAGTGCCAGACTTAAAGATTGAGCAACAGGAAAAATTCTTGTATACCCACCGACAAATGGTTGATACGGATATTTACTTTATCAGCAATCAAAGCGATGAAGAATTGAATGCTTTTGCTGAATTCAGAGTAAAAAATAAATTTCCACAATTATGGAATCCAGTGACTGGCGAAATAAGGCCCTTGCCTGAATATACTGTCAAGGAAAGCAAGGTAGTGGTACCTCTAAAATTCAAAGCAGCTCAGAGCTGGCTGGTAGTTTTCACGGCAGAGAAACCAGCAGCCACAAACAACCTTCGCAACTTTCCCTCTCAGTCCGAACTCATGGACTTGAGCGAGCAATGGCAGGTTCAGTTTGACACCGCTTTCTGCGGACCTAAGCAATCGGTATCTTTCGAAGAGTTGCAGGACTGGAGCCAGCATACCAATGATAGTGTCAAATATTATTCAGGTACAGCTGTTTACAGCAAAACTTTTGATTACACAAGTGTTGATGATGGCCGGATAATCTTTGATTTAGGTGATGTTAACATCATGGCCGAAGTCTTCCTTAATGGTGAAAAGGTAGGAAATGTATGGCATAAGCCTTATCAACTGGATGTGACTTCCTACCTGCAGCAAGGGGAAAATCACGTGGAAATAAAGGTGGTGAACCAATGGGTCAACCGTCTGGTAGGTGATAGCAGGTTACCTGTAGGCAAGCGGCTTACCTATGTTGCAGTGAGTTCATATGAAAGCAGTAGTTCTTTATTACCTGCAGGTTTACTTGGGCCGATAAAGTTGTTAAAAGAAAAATATTAAATGAAGGTATTTTGAGCTGAAAATGAAAAATTAAATAAGGTCAAAATGGATGAAAACTTTAGGTGATTCCCTGAAATCACTCTTTTTCATTAGATTACACAATTAGTGTGGAGCTATATTGGGGAATGACTTCTGTGAATTCCCTGAAA
>JBKHDR010000106.1:0-14247 GCA_046541235.1 Cyclobacteriaceae bacterium
TTCCGGTCGCTCTTAAGGAGTTCGTTTATATTTTCCAAACGCTCGCCTCCGGCGAATAACCATTCCCCCAGTCGCTCGCCTCCGGCGAGTGACCAATATCTGCAAGGGCCTCCGGCCCTCTCTTACACCCGACCAGTCATGTCGCAGTCATCCTCTCCGCACTGCAAGGCCCGTACTTATCATTCACTCGTCTCTGGTGAGCCACACTGGCTACGGGAATGTGATCAGAGGCTGCCTGCTGCAGATTTTCCTGTACGCTGCGCGATAAAAAACCTAAGCCAAAAATGCCTGTAAAAATTGAATGTCTGCTTATGACCGGTAAAGGCTGGTTTTCTTAAACTGTCCTGCTTTTTGATGTTGTATAAATTGTGTTGCCTGGCTTAATGATGTAAAATAATTTCTTTCACATAAACAACGTTAAGGCAAATTCCAGTATGGTGTCTACTCCGGCAGCCTCATCTTCGGGCAGCATGTCTACCCGAAAATCAGGCGCTATGCCTTCCTCAATCTGCTCCTGGGCAGCATTCAGAAACTGGTTGGTGGAAAACCTGTATCTCCATCCGTTGGGAAGCTCACTGCTGATGGGCGCACCGCCGCCTCCGCCGGTGAAGTCGCCTACCACACGCACATTGGGCAATTGCTGCATCATTGCGGTAAAAATGTTGGCAGCACTGTACACCTGTCGGTTGGTGAGTATGACTACAGGTTTGGTATAGATGTATATATCATCTTCTGGCTCTATGTAGTGTGGTATAGGCCGGGAGAAATCCTGATGGCCGGGGCCTTCCTTGTAGCGAACGTAGCCTGCCAGGTATTTCTCGCTTACAAAGTGCGACATCAGCAGATCAGAATTGAGGAGCAGGCCCCCCTGGTTATTTCTGAGGTCTATGATCAGGCCGCTGGTGCCCTGGTAACTATTCAGTAGCCTGTCTAGTACATCAGTAGAAATGTCGCTCATGAAACTGTCGTAATGGATATAGCCTACGTTGCCGATTTGCTTGGTACGAAAGGGCCCGGCAATGCGGTAATCATCGCCCAGGTAATTACGCTCAATGATATTCCAGTTGAAGTTGGGCGGGTAATCAAGGTACCAGAGCCAGTTTCTGCTCACATCAAAATCGGAAATCAGGTTGACATGACCATCCTCCAGCTCGAAGAGCATGTCGGCCAGCAGGTCAAACAGCTCTTCCTCCCGCATTTCCCGGTTTGGGATTCTGGCAATATAGCGCTCTTTTACTTCGTCCCAGTCAATGTTTTTGAGTTCAAAAAAGCTGTACTTCTCATCTACGGTTTTCCAGAGTATCTCTAGGTTCTGCCTGGAATTATTTTTTGGGTCAGGTTCTATAAAAAGGGCTTCGCAGGCGCTGAACACCATGCTTAGCAGGAGGAGTATGCAGCAGGTAGCCGGGTATTGGTATTTTGAAAGCATAAATAGGGCTGTTTTTTTTAACGAATGATTTTTCCAAGGGTGATCATATGATGGGCGATCTGTAACTGATTGGGTTGGCTGAATTGCCTGAAAGTCCAGTGGTAAGAAAGCCTGTAAGGGTCTAGTTCTTTATATATTCTGGGCGCAGAAGGCAGGTAAAAATCCAGGGATATACGGTTCTCCAGGTGGAAATAACGGTTCAATGTGCCCAGCTGTACGACCTCTCCAAATCTGTAGCCTCCTTCGTTTATGTTGGGCACTACCCAGGCATAAGGTGTGCGGCTCAGGACACTCAGAAGTGGCAGGCTCAACTGGCCAGAAAACATAAGGTGTCTTTTTAACCAGAAAAACTTATGTTCCACCAGGGCAGAAGCTCCCAGCGAAAGCGGCAGGGCGTAAGAAAAAGGGTTATTCTGGTTGCTAGGAAGCACATTGGCGTTCAGCGACAGGTCTGCAAAACCGCCGGCATACACGCGTGTGTCAGGGCCTTGCAGTTTCTGAATGGGGAAAAACTGTCCGTAACGGAAGCCAAAATCCAGGGAAGCAAATGTCGATTCGGTCACTTCATTTGTCATGAAGGCCACGCTTTTATGGTTACTTCGCTGAATCAGCCGGTCGGGCTTGTAGATGAAGTGATTGGTAAGGGTGCCCAGGTTCATACCCTGGTAAAGAAGCGGGGAAAGAAACTGGTCCCTGAGGCTGGTGAGGCCGGTGGAGAGTGAGCGTATAGTATAGGTAGGCGGGCGTAGGGAGTCGGGCGCCTGCTTTTCAAACAGAGGGGTATCTTTCTGTATTTTAGTACTTTGCGCAAGTATACTACTTCCTGCAAAAAGAAGTAGCGTCATGATGATCAGTCGTTTTACCATGCTGTTTTTTTTTGGATTAGTACAGCAAAGTGAGGTTTTATTACAGAATTTTGAAAAAAAAATATGGCTACTCAGGCTGACCAACCGATTCAGGAATAATATCCTTTTTAGAAAGGCAATAAAGTATAAACACTCGGTAAATTAAAAAGCAAAAACATCCTCCCATCAGGTTGATGGGAGGATGTTTTCATCAATTCCCTCTCGCAGGGTTTTCTTCGGGCATCTCTACGATGACCGCCGGGATGTTCAGTTCCCGGTACATACGGTTGTATTCGGCCAGGTCCTGGTCAACGATCTGCCGCATGGCCTGCTGGTGGGTATGCCACTCCGCCTGTAGGTCGTCCAGTCTGGCCTGAGCACCTTTAGTCACCGCCGGGTCATGCTCATCCACCCGGCTTTTGAGGTTGAGCAACTCGGCATTGAGCTGGTTGGGGAAGTTGATCACATCCTGGAAAGTCTTCTGTTTCGGCTGGATGAGGTTTTCTTCCCAATCCGTAATTTTGCTGATCAAAGATTTACCGCTGTCCAGCAGGGCCTGGGCTTTTTCCTGGTCTTTCAAAGCTTCATTAAGGCTTTGTACCTGTGCTTTGGCTTTACGCATGGCATTAACCGACTCATGGATTTCTACCACGTTTTTCTCAATATCCATCAGGATCTCCTGCTGGGCGGCAAACTCGGCAGGCGTGGCATCCAGTCTTGGGTCAGGCAGGATGGTACAGCTAACGGTCTGGCTTTCCTCACCTAAAGTCAGGCGAATCTGGTAATCACCGGGAGCTACCAGGTGGCCGCGATAGTCGCCCATCACGAACACATCCGGCACATGGGGAATGGTGTTCCGGCGAAAATCCCAGGCAAAGCGATTGACCCCCTTCTCGGTAGGCAACACTTTCTTAGGAGCAGGCCCACCGGGATAGGGCTTAAAGCTTTCGTCCTTCTTATTGCTGTAGCTGCGAATTACCATGCCCGAAGCATCCAGGATTTCCATACTGAGCGTCAGGCTATCGGCTACTTCTTCGGCCAGGTAGTAGTCAATGATGACACCGTTCATCGGGTTCTGTCCCAGTCCCGGTACCGGCTCATCGGGTACGGAGGCGTTGAATTTGATGGTCGGCTTGGGCGAAAACAACTTCATGTCTGCATCGGCCAGCACACCATCGCTCTGCTGTAGGGCACCCACGTCGTCCAGTATCCAGAAGCCGCGGCCGGAAGTGGCGATCACCAGGTCATTATCGCGGAAGGTCATGTCATTGATGGGCGTGATCGGCAGGTTGAGCTGGAAAGGCGCCCACTGCTGTCCGCCATTGTAAGAGATGTACATACCTCCCTCGGTACCGGCGTAGAGCAGGTCTTTCTTTTTAGGATCTTCCCGAACGACTCTGACAAAATCTTCGCTTTCAAATCCGTTATTGATAGATGTCCAGCTCTGGCCGAAGTCAGTCGTTTTATAGACGTAAGGCGCATAATCGTTGAGTTTGTAGCGAATCAGCGTCACATAAGCGGTGGCCGGATCGTGGGGAGAGACTTCAATGGCGTTGATGATGCCTTCCTGCGCATCGGCAGGGGTCACGTTCTGCCAGCTTTGTCCGCCATCCTGCGTCAGGTGTACCAGTCCGCAATCGCTGCCTGCCCAGAGCACGCCCGCTTTGTGGGGAGATTCTACCAAGTAGGCCAGGGTGTTGTAGTTTTCCCCTCCGGCCCCTTCATTGGTGATAGGGCCACCGCCTGAGCCCTGCTTGGTGGTGTCGTTGCGGGTCAGGTCGGGACTGATCTCGCTCCAGCTCAGGCCACCGTCAGTGCTTTTGAGTACCACGTTGGCACCGTGGTAAAGCGTCTTTTTATCGTGCTGCGACATCACGATGGGCGCGTTCCAGTTGAAGCGGTACTTCATGTCTTTGGGCGTAGAACTCAGACCCACCACCGGGTAAGCCATGATGTCCTTAGTCATGCCGGTGGCATGGTCGTATACTGAAATATTGCCCTGGTAGCTGCCGCCATAGACCAGTTGCGGATCGTCTTCGTCAAAGGCCAGGAAGGCACTTTCGCCACCCGAAACGGCATACCAATCTTTCCAGCCAATACCGGCTTCGCTGTTGCGGCTTGCGATGGCCACGGTAGAATTGTCCTGCTGACCACCGTAAACGTGGTAAGGGAAGCGGTTGTCGGTAATGGCCCGGTAAAACTGCACCGTAGGCTGATTCTCCTGGGTAGACCAGCTTTTACCGGCATTGAATGAAACATTTGCACCTCCATCATTGGCATTAATCATCCGCTGGTTATCGGTAGGGTCAATCCACAGGTCGTGATTGTCACCGTGGGGAGTAGCGACAGGTTTGAAGGTTTTGCCGCCATCAATAGACTTGAGCATGGGTGCATTGAGCACATAAACTACTTCTTCGTTCTGCGGATCGGCGAAAACTTCCATGTAGTACCAGGAGCGGGCCTGGGTGGCACGGTCGCTGCTGGTCAGCTGCCATTTTTTTCCGCCATCGTCGGAGCGGTAGACACCGCCTTTTTCCGCCTCAATATTTGCCCAGATGCGGTTAGGATTGGCGCGGGAAACCGAGATGCCAATTTTGCCCATCAGCTCGGGCAGGCCTTCGGTCAGTTCCTCCCAGTTTTCACCTCCATCAATAGATTTGTAGATGCCGGAGCCGGGGCCGCCAGATTTGACGGTCCAGGGATAACGCTGGTGCTCCCAGAAAGCTGCGTAAAGAATGCGGGGGTTGGTCATATCCATGCTCAGGCTGGAAGCACCGCTTTTTTCGTCAACAAATAGAATTTTCTCCCAGCTTTTACCGCCATCAGTGGTTTTATAGATACCCCTGTCTTCGCTTGGGCCGTGGGCAGCACCCTGAGCCGCTACATACACCACATCCGGATTGGTGGGATGTATGATCACATCTGAAATGTGGCGGGTTTTCTCCAGCCCGACCTTTTTCCAGGTCTGACCGGCATCGGTGGATTTGTAGACGCCGTCGCCGTGGGTGGTCATCACGCCGCGGATGGCATGTTCGCCCATACCCACATAAATAACGTTGGGGTCAGATTCGGCTACGGCGATATCACCTACGGAACCGGTTTCCAGTTGACCGTCAGAAATGTTTTTCCAGCTCAGGCCGGCATCTTCGGTCTTCCAGATACCCCCACCGGTACTGCCCATGTAGTAGACCTGCGGGTTCTGGATGACCCCGGCGGCGGTTACCGAGCGCCCGCCCCGGAAAGGGCCTATATTGCGAAATTTAAGACCTTCGTAAAGTTCAGGATTGGGTAGTGGGTTCTCTGCACTCTTTTTCTTTTTTTGTGCCTGCAGGTCTGAAGATAAGAGCAGGCCCAGGCAAATCAATAGAACATGAATTCGTAAAAAGCTCATAATGATAATACTATGTAGTGTAATGTTTGGCTAGAAAAGTAGTCAAATAAAGTCTTTCACCAAAGGATTATCTGCCTGTAAAAAGACGATCCTCTTTATTTTTATGAATTTGCCGGAGCGCAGTGAGCACGAAGCAAAATTCTCATGGCATCCCTGCATTGATTGATTATATTGGCGGTTTAACCTAAGCCAGATTTAAAAATGAATTTATCACTACACAGATTATTCTTAATGAGCAGCTTATGCCTGTTGGTTAGTTTGCAGGTAGCAGCCCAGAAAAAACCCCTGACGCATAGTGTTTACGATGAATGGAAATCCATCAGCACCTCAACTATGTCGGGTGACGGACAGCATGTCGTTTATGTGGTCAGTCCGCAGGAAGGTGACAATATGCTGTATGTCAGGAATGTAAAGCAGCAGGAGGAGCAGACCTTTGCCCGGGGAGAAAACCCGGAGATTACCTATGACAGCCGTTTCCTGGCTTTCAAGGTAGCACCCCAGTACGACAGTGTACGCATGATGAAGCTGCAAAAAGTTGATAAGGATAAAATGCCCAAAGATTCGCTCTTTGTAATGAACTTAGGCAGTGGCGATGTTTACCGGCACGAGCGGGTCAAATCCTACAAGCTTCCCGAAAAAGCTTCCGGTTGGCTGGCCTTCCTCCTGGAAGAAGGACTGCCTGAAAAAGATACTACCGAAACAGATACCACCGCTACCGCCGAAAAGAAAAAAGCGGATAAAAAAGGTAAAGGTAACGAGCTGGTACTGCTCAAACTGGACGGTATGGAGGAACAACGCTTTGAAGGGGTAGATGAATACCTCTTTTCTGAAAACGGAAGCCAACTGATCTTCAGCCGTGTGGAGCAGGATTCGGTCACCAAAGCTGCTGTTTTCTCCTTTGATACTGAAACAGAGCGCCTGAGCCTGCTGGACAGCGGTAAGGCTACTTATAAGCGGCTGGCACTCAGCGATGATGGCAGCCGGGCGGCTTTTCTTGCTACCGAAGACAGTACAAAAGCTGAGGAAAGGTTTTACAGCCTTTACCTCTGGGATAATACAGTGCAGCAGGTAGCTGATACCGCTTCGGTGGGTATTTCTGAAAACTGGATGGTCAGCGAGCATGAAACACCTTTCTTTTCTGAAGATGCCTCCCGCCTGTTTTTCGGTACCTCACCCCGTCCTGAAAAATATGACTATGAAGAAGATACCACCATCCTGGAAGAGGAGCGGGTGTCGGTAGATGTATGGTCATGGAAGGATGACTACATTCAGCCCATGCAGCAACTGCAGGCCGAGGAAGAAAAAAAGCGGGCTTACATGACGATGTATGACATTTCGCAGCAGCGCATCGTGCCCCTGGCCGATGAAGAGATGCCCGAGATGCGGATGGACCCCGAAAAGCGCCTGCCCTATGCCATCGGCATCAGCGACCTGTTTTATCGTCAGCAAATCTCCTGGGATTATCCCTCTCGCAGGGATATTTATCTGGTGAACCTGGAGAATGGAGAGCGCACGCTGATTGCTGAGCGTGCCACCGGCTACCCAGCCATATCTCCAGCTGCAAAGTATGCCTACTGGTACGAGGCGGCCGACAGCAGCTGGATGGCTTACGAGATTGCCAGCGGAGAAACCAGGAACCTGACGGAAGCCATTGATGTAAACTTTTATGACGAACTTAACGACATTCCGGCCCTGCCCGGCAGCTACGGCTCTGCCGGCTGGACAGAAGAGGATGAGCACTTCCTGGTCTATGACTACTACGATATCTGGAAAATAGATCCGAAAACGCTGAAACCTGAAAACCTTACCGACGGCTATGGGCGCCAAAATGAAATTGCCCTGCGTTATCAGAAACTTGACCCTGATGAATACTTCATCCCGGCCAATGATGAGATTCTGCTGGAGGCCTTTCATCGCAGTAACAAGCAGAGCGGCTTCTTCCGCGAGCATACCGGCAGGAAGAAAGCTCCCGAAAAGCTGGTGATGGATAATTATGGTTTTTACTTTGATGAAAAAGCCCGCACCACCGACGATCTCATCTTCCGCAAATCAAGCTTCACGGATTACCCGGATATCTGGTACAGCACCTTGGACTTCAAACAGACCAAAAAGATCAGTACGGCCAATCCTCAGCAGGAGGACTATCTCTGGGGAGAGGTAGAACTGATGAGTTGGAAAGGAACTAATGGCGAAGACCTGCAGGGACTCCTTTACAAACCTGAAAATTTTGATCCCAACGGCAACTACCCGATGCTGGTTTATTTCTATGAGCGTTCTTCCGACCGTATGCATTCCCACCGCACGCCATCTCCTTCAGCCTCTACCATCAACATACCTTATTTTGTCAGCAATGGCTATGTAGTGTTTGTGCCGGATATCGTGTATGAAGAAGGTTACCCCGGGCGCAGCGCTTACGATTGCATCGTACCAGGTGTACTTAAGGTAGTGGACATGGGTTTTGTGGATGAAGACAAAATCGGTATACAGGGCCAGAGTTGGGGCGGTTATCAGGTGGCTTACCTGATCACCCGCACCGATATGTTTGCTGCAGCCATGGCCGGAGCTCCGGTAGCTAACATGACTTCAGCTTACGGAGGCGTACGCTGGGGCACCGGCATGAGCCGTATGTTCCAGTACGAGCGTACCCAGAGCCGCCTGGGAGGTACGCTCTGGGAAAAGCCGCGCCTGTACATTGAAAACTCACCGCTTTTCTATGCCAATGACATCAAAACACCGCTACTG
This sequence comes from Cyclobacteriaceae bacterium, assembly GCA_046541235.1. Classification (GTDB taxonomy): domain Bacteria; phylum Bacteroidota; class Bacteroidia; order Cytophagales; family Cyclobacteriaceae; genus Catalinimonas. The sequence continues at coordinate 8,408 of JBKHDR010000106.1, forward strand.
ATGATGCACAATGACGCCGACAGTGCAGTACCCTGGTACCAGGGAATAGAATTCTTCATGGCCCTGCGAAGACTGCAGCAGCCGGTATGGATGCTGGTATACAATGAAGAAGTACACAACCTGCGGGAAAGAAAGAACCGCAAAGACCTTTCTATCCGCATGTCGCAGTTCTTTGACTATTATCTTAAAGGAGAGCCCATGCCGGTGTGGATGGAAAAGGGAATACCTGCCAAACTGAAGGGACGTACGCTCAGGTATGAGCTGAGTGATCGGTAGTGCTTACTGTGGTCAGGTACTTTTTTTACCGGCTAACCTGAAGGGTAAAAGCAGCAAAGCTTTTACCAGGCTGATGACTACTTCTACGCTAAGGCCCAGGAGGCGGAAGGGCAGGAGTAACAGCCATAATAAGGGGTAAAGCAGCAGTATTAACAAGGCCAGCGGCCAGCAGAGTACCAGTAGCAGGCACCAAAGTACCAGAGAGAGAAAGGTTGACATAGGCTTCAGTTTTGAAATGATTCCCTCAAAGCTGAAGCCACTTTCCTAAACGCTTGTAAAGCAGTGGCTTACCACTTCTAGGAGGCTCCCTGTCTGTACATTTTCGTACATCAACTGTTCGCCGGCGAAGTCAATGTTGCAGCTGCCCCTACTACTTGTTGATCAGCCTGGTCAATCATGTTGGGCAAGGTAATGCTAAAAATTGTCCCTTTGCCGTATTCAGAACTTACCGAGATACTGCCTCCCAGTTTCTCCACGGTCTCTTTCACGATAAACAATCCCAGTCCTGAACCCTTGGCCTCCGCACTGGCCCGGTAAAACATATCAAAAATCCTGTCCATCTTATCTGGTTTGATCCCTACCCCATTGTCTTCCACAGCCAGGCAGAGGTGTTGGCGATTGATCTGTGCACTTATTCTCAGAAAAGCATCAGGCTTATGAGTATCTGCGTAACGAATGGCATTGGAAATCAGGTTGCGGAGGATCACCTCCAGCCGTTTTTTGTCAATAAACAGCAGCGTATTTTGTTTCACTTCAATCTGCTTGCTGATCAGGTCATACAGGGGCATAAAGCGGTAGTTCTCCAGCACTTCGCTGATGGTATCTTCCATTATCACTTCTTCACGGTTCACTTCCAGGCGGTTGTTACGCGCATAGTCTATGATGTCATGTATGAAATGATCCAGTTTCTGTATGCGGTTCAGCATGAGCTCATGGTAGTAGGCGCGCTCGCTGGCGTCTTCTTCGGTTTTGCACAGGTCCACCAATCCTTCAAGAGAAGTCAGCGGGGCACGCAGGTCGTGGGAAGCACTGTAGACAAACATATCCAGTTCCTGGTTAATTTTACGTAGCTGATCGTTCTGCGCCTCCAGTTCTACATTGTGCTGCTCGGCTTCTTCCAGCAGTTGCTGCAGGTGCCTGATAAGTTCATCAAAGGCAGCCTGCATGTCCTTGATCTCACTGACTTCGGTATGAAGTTTTACGGGTGTGTACTGCCTGAAGTGGCTATTGATATAGGTTTTGATGGTCTGGGTAAGGTTGATGATAGGGTTTGCTATCCTCTTAGACATCAGGTATGATATAAACAGGGCAGTCAGCAGATTTAGCACGATCATGGCAATATAAATTTTTTGGCCCCTGACCATCAAAGTTTCCAGTTGCTCGTGTGCATCCAGCGAAATGCTACTCATTTCCTGGTTGATCAGGCCCTTTAGCTCATTAATCTGCATTTTGAGGCCCGCTTCGGCCGTGAAGCCTATCCTTTTTTCAAGTTCGGCTATCTGGTTAAAGTCTGCTGTATACTCCTGTAGATGCATGCGGGCTTCCTGGCTGGCATCAGTACGTGCTTTCATCTGTCTGCTCAACTCATTGAAAAGTGTCAGGTAAGTATCATCACCCCTGAGAAAATAATCCTTTTCATGACGACGCAGCATCAGCAAATTCTGAAGGCTATAGTAGTTGTGGTCTTCCAGCCAGCGGGCATGCCTGCGCATCTTCCCTTCCAGACCCAAATCTTTGAAGCCCCTCTGCCTCAGTAGGGGAAGGGTCTGCTGTATGGCTTTGTCGTAGGTCAGCAAGAGGCTGTCAAGCTGGCCAAAGGCATGATCAGCATTCAAAAAGTGCTGCGATCTGTTTTTGACAAGGCTGAGTCTGGCATGTAAAAGACTATTCAGGCTATCGCGGCGAAGCAACTCGGGACTTTCAACATGTAGGTAGAAATCAGAGGAATTAGCTGCAAGATTGAAGAATTCCTGGTCGGCCATGAAGAGTTGCTGGGAAAGCAACTGTAGGTGTTCAACCTGGTCATCAAAATCCCTCATTTGTTGCCCCAGGTGCAGGTAATAAAAGGAGCATATACCACTTAAGATGATAATGCTCGTCATTATGACAAATGCCAGACTTAGCCTGTTGTTGATACTCTTGCTCATGACCTTATTGCTACTGTAAATTTTACTCAGCAAAAATAGGCAAGCAGGCCTGAACATAATATGCCATGACGGGCAGACAATACATGTGTCATAAAGCACCGCAAGGCATCAAAACTAAGTGTTCACATTTTTGTCGTAGCTTTAAATGCATCTACACATGCCAGCCAGGAGGTTACGCTCTTTCCCCTGATTACTCGGGGAAACTTATGCTGCCCTCCTATTTTGCCCTGGCTTTTCATCCAGTTAATAAAGACTTCTGCGGGTAAAAGTGAAACCTTGACTTCCTTCAGGGCCGCGTTCCTTTCGGTTCGGTAATCATCATTCAGTGACTTCAGGTAGCCGTCCAGCTTATTTCTTACACTTTCTTCCTCCACATCTTGGTTGATTGACAAAAACCAGTGATGGGCAAAAAGGCTTTCATGGGTGGTACCTATCACCGTATACTCGTTGATCTCTGTGTGGAGGTCTTCAGCCAGCAGCTGCACGGCTTTGTTCATATTGTCTACTGATAAATGCTCTCCGCAAAGGCTGAGGAAGTGTTTGGTGCGCCCGGTGATCACGATTTCAGAGTCCTGCTTATTGGTAAACTTTACCACGTCGCCAATAAGGTAGCGCCAGGCACCCGCACAGGTGCTCAGCAGCAGAGCGTATTCTTTACCCTCCTCCACCTCGTGTATCATCAGGGTTTCCGGGTGATCCACTAATTCACCTTCAGCCGTAAAGTTTTTTTCAGTAAATGGAATAAACTCAAAGAAGATACCGCAGTTGAGCATCATCTGCATAGCCTTGACCTGCGGCCTGTTCTGGAAGGCAATAAAGCCCTCCGAAGCCAGGTAGGTTTCAATATAGGTCAGCGGACGGGCCGTCAGACGCTCAAAACTCTTGAGGTAAGGGGTGATAGAAACTCCACCGTGGGTAAAAATGCTGAGATTGGGCCAGATGTCGTGTATGGTGGTGAGGCCATAGTGGTCTATGATTTTCTCCAGCAACATCTGCAGCCAGGCCGGTACGCCCACGATCACACCAATGTCCCATTTAGGAGCTTTCAGGGTGATTTCGTCCAGTTTACGCATCCAATCCTTTTCTTTAGCAATTTTATGTCCTGGTTTATAAAAACCGGAGAGCCAGTAAGGCATTTTGCTACAGGTGATGCCGCTCAGGTCGCCCTCGTAGCTGTATTTGTAGCGGTTGAGGTCGGTACTGCCGCCCAGCATCAGGATGCCCTTCTGGAAAAGGCGCTCCGGCAGATCGTATTGGTTGAGAGACAGGATTTGCCGGACGCTCACTTTCTGCATGGCTTTCAGCATCTCTTTGGTGACGGGTATGTACTTGGAAGCAGCTTCTGAGGTGCCCGAACTCAGGGCAAAGTACCTGACCCTGCCCGGCCAGCTCACGTTTTTCATCCCTTCGCGGCAGAGGTACCACCACTCGTTGTGCATCTTATTATAGTCGTGGATAGGTACCCGTGTGCGATATTCCTGGTAGAAAGCCCCGGCTTCAGTGGAGCGAAAGCTTTTCAGGAGAGCATCAAAGCGATAGTGCTGCCCGAAGCCTGTAGGCCCGGCCGTAATGAGCAGTTGCTTGAGTTGCTCTTTCTGCAGGTCAAATGGCTGGCTGTAATCCTGTTCAATGGCAGACCTGAGTTGTAATCCTTTCTTAAGTAATTTTCCTATGATAGGCATATCTCCCCCTTTTTTTGAGCTATCTAAGCAAATCTTAAGTGGAAGTGATGAAAGGAAAGTTAAGAATTGGTAAAGTTAATATTAAGATTGGTGCTGGCTTGCCTCAGGCAGTCACAGACGACTTATTTCCTGATGGATGACTTCTTTTTTGCCAGGATGAAAGGCAGCAGGCATACTTTGTATGATACAAAAGCCAGGATTACGCCCGGCATCTTCACTTTTGTCTGCATTAATAGAAGCAATCCGTTCTTTATCCTCGTTTTTGCTTAGCAGAAAGCCAGAATTCTAACTTGCATTCTCATTTTTTCCTACTGAAATGCAGGGATGACACGTGGCATCCTTGCTTTTTGCTATGAAATAGGCTGCATATACGTTTGTATGCTGGATATTGAGGAAATGTTTTTCTACAGGAAGAGAGATAGATGGATATAGGTTGCTATTGCCTGTTCTGTGCCGACCTGGCGTGGTCTTCAAAGGCTTTGTGAGGAAATATTGATAGGTATGTTTTAAATCCGCGTACCGGGCATGGGGTAGTATTTTATCTATTTAATCTCATTATCCATTTTGGAATTCTTTTTTTATTATAAAACCTAAATGATAGCCAATAGAAAAATATCCCAGAAATAGCGCATAATAATCCAACTAATACATTCTTATTGAAAATTGAACTATTGCCAATCAGTTTATCATCACCTTTAGTGATTTCAAATATTTCAGATTGGATGTACTGCACTTCAACTTCATCTCCTTCTTTGATTTTTTGAAGTAAAACTGAATAATCTTGTGTCATTGTGTACCAGCGAAGGGTGTCATCAATGCCGCTAACCATCAAATAATAATTTTCGTTATCTGATTTAATACCTGTCCTTGTTCGGCGATTTTCTACACCATCACTTACCACTTTTCCTTTATGTATATTATAAGGTAGAATTGCAATAGCCAAGAACATTATAGCACCAATTAAAAATACAGTTCCTCCAAACAGACCACTAATAAGTCTAATGACTCTCTTCATTTTGTAGATATTGTTACTTGCCGTATCATATTTTTCTGCGTCGTAGTTTGTTTTTATTGATCGTTATAAATTCATTCTTTTCCTCAGTCTCTAAGGTTTTTAAAGCAGATTTGAGGAATGAAAAAATTGTATCGTAATCCTCTTTATCGTATCGCAAAAAAATGATGGTTAATCCCGATAGTTGATGAGAAAAAATCCATTCACCGAAGTCTTTATCCTCAGTAATCAGAACATGACTGTTTTGCTTGGCCAAGGCAATAATATCCTCATCAGCCATGCCAGCATTGAATTCTTTGATCCAAATTACCTGGTACCCTTCCTCTCGTAAGGATTTTACCAGATTACCATTGAGTCGGGGACGCCTAGTCCCTCATCCGCCAAAATCATGATCAAGCACTTTGAAGGGTATCTTCACTCTCTAGTACAGATACCGCATAGCCTACACAGGCCATAATGTCCTCTTTACTAATATGAGGGTACATCTCAATTATCTCATCAAAAGAGTATCCTCCCACTATCTTTCGTAGAATCAATTCAACGGTGATACGGGTTCCTTTAATGACGGGTTTTCCAAGCATCACTTTAGGATTCGCCGATATTCTTTCTTTATAGTTCATCCTAGTTTTTTCTTTTTAAGTTCCTTCTTTTTTCCTTCAATGGCAAGTAACGCCAAGTGCAGGCGCCAGCTCTGCTGGCGGCCTGAACGGTGTTATGCGGCGT
>JBKHDR010000107.1:0-14159 GCA_046541235.1 Cyclobacteriaceae bacterium
GTATTGATTACCCTCGTTTGTAACGAGGGCAAGCTTAGGGCGTTATAAAACACCCGTCTCGTCAAAGACGAGGATGAAGCAGAAATTTATTTGATGAATGGAGGCTTGACCACCTGCGCTTTCAGCCGGCGGTTCCTGACACCCACAAATACCTCGGTATCTGTCGCTGCAAATTCCTTCTTTACATAACCCATTCCGATGCCTCTTTTCAGTACGGGCGACTGTGTGCCTGAGGTAATGCGGCCGATCACCTCATCATCCGCATTGAACAGCTCGTAGTCGTGGCGGGGAATGCCTTTGTCTACCATCAGTATGCCTACCAGCTTCTGCTCTCCCCCGCTTTCCTTACGCTGCTGCAGGGCTTCGGCATTGGTAAAGACCTTGGTAAACTTGGTCACCCAGCCCAGGTTGGCCTCAATGGGGCAGGTGGTATCGTCAATGTCATTGCCATAGAGGCAGTAGCCCATTTCCAGGCGCAGGGTATCACGGGCAGCCAGGCCAATCGGCTGTATGCCTGCTTCTTTGCCTGCTTCAAAGAGCGCATCCCAGAGCTTTTCGGCCTGCTCGTTGGCTACGTAAAGCTCGAAGCCTCCTGCGCCGGTATAACCGGTAGCCGAAATAATCACATCGGCTACACCGCCTACTGTACCCTGCTGAAAGGTGTAAAACTTCATGCTTTCCAGCTCGGTATCGGTCAGTTTTTTTAGGACATCAATAGCCTTGGGACCCTGCACGGCAAAAAGTGACATTTTATCCGAAGCGTTTTCCATCTCTACCCCTTCCGTATTGTACTGGCTGATCCAGTTCCAGTCTTTTTCTATATTGGCGGCATTGACCACCAGCATGTACTCTTCTTCGCTGATGCGGTACACGATCAGGTCATCCACGATGCCACCGGTTTCATTGGGCAGGTAGCCATACATGGCTTTGCCGTTAAATAGCTTGGTGGCATCATTGCTGGTCACACGCTGCACCAGGTCAAGGGCTTTGGGGCCGCGCAGGAAAAATTCACCCATGTGGGATACGTCAAATACGCCTACCCCTTCACGTACCTTCATGTGCTCTTCTATGTCGGAGGTGTAGCGCAGGGGCATTTCATAGCCGGCAAAAGGCACCATTTTGGCACCCAGGGCTACGTGCTTATTGTATAATGCTGTTTTCTTCATATTTCGGGTCGGTTTTGTTTTCTGATGGGCCGCAATTTACAACAAAAATGAGCTTTTGCATGAGAAAGGAGTTTAATGAATCAGGTACCAACTGGTAAAAATCGTCAACAGTCATTAAGCTACTTATCAGCCACTAACTTAAAGGAGCGGCGGTGCCACTGAGTAGGTCCATGCTCAGCGATGGCGGCCCGGTGCGACCTGGTAGGGTAACCCACATTGGTCTGCCAGCCGTACTGCGGGTGAGCCTCCGCCAGCTGCTGCATCAGTTCGTCACGATGGGTTTTGGCCAGCACGGAGGCAGCGGCGATAGAAAAAAACTTACTATCTCCCTTGACGATGCACTGGTGCGGTATGAAAGGGTAAGGGTTGAAGCGGTTGCCGTCTATGAGCAGCAGTTCCGGCCTGAGCGGCAGTTGCTCCACAGCACGGTGCATTGCCAGGAAGGAGGCATTCAGGATGTTAATCTCATCAATGGTATGATGATCGACCTCGGCTACCGCATAGGCAACTGCCTCTCTTTTGATTTCTTCTCTCAGTTGCAAACGCTGCTCCAGGCTCAGCAGTTTAGAGTCGGTTAGCAGGGGATGGTTAAAATTCTTGGGCAGGATGACCGCCGCCGCCACTACCGGTCCAGCCAGGCAGCCCCGACCCGCTTCGTCGCAACCGGCTTCAATCAAATCCTCAGTATAAGAGGCGCTTAGCTGGTTATTCAAGAATGGCACTGATATCTTCTCTGGTCAGTTTCTTCACAAAGCTTTCTTCGGTAGAGATGAGTTCGGTAGCCAGCTTGAGCTTGTTTTTCTGTAGCTTCAGTATCTTTTCCTCTACCGTATTACGGGTAATGAATTTGTAAGTAAACACCCGGTTCTCCTGCCCGATACGGTGGGCCCGGTCTATGGCCTGTTGCTCTATGGCCGGATTCCACCAGGGATCCAGGATAAACACATAGTCGGCCTTGGTGAGGTTGAGGCCGATTCCGCCTGCCCTGAGCGAAATAAGAAAAAGCCGCAGCGAATCATCATTCTGAAAGCGTTCTACCTGCTCCTTGCGGTTCTTGGTACTGCCATCCAGGTAGGCGTAGGGCAGACCTGCTTTCTCTACTTCACTGCTTAGCAGCGAGAGGTGCTTCACAAACTGGCTAAATACCAGTATTTTGTGATTCTTACCGATCGCGTTAAGCAGCATATGCACCGCATCCTCCAGCTTACCGGAACTACCCTGGTAATCCGGGTCCACCATGCGCGGATGATTGGCGATTTGCCTCAGTTTGGTGAGCCCCTGCAGCAGCAACAGCTGAGACTTGTTGATGCCCTGCTTTTCAATCAGGTTAAGGATTTCGTTCCGGTAAAAGGATTTAGCCTCTTCATAGCAGGCTTCCTGCTCCTCGGTCATGGTACAGTACTGCACATTCTCAATTTTCTCAGGCAGCTCTTTAGCGACCTGCCACTTCTGCCGCCTCAGGATAAAGGGCTTGATGATGGAATACAGTTTGTCTCTTTTACCAGCATCTCCTTTTTTCTCTATGGGCAGTACAAATTCATTTTTGAAGAATGACTGGGTGCCCAGCAGGCCCGGATTGATAAATGACATCTGCGACCAGAGGTCCAAAGTGCTGTTTTCCAGGGGGGTACCAGTCAGGATCAGCCGGTAGCGGGAGTTGAGTTCCTTCACTGCCTGCGCAATGTTGGAGTCCGGGTTTTTGATGGCCTGCGACTCATCCAGGATGACGTAGTTGAAGTAGAAATTCCTGAGCAGGTCCACATCCAGGCGTACGATCCCGTAAGAGGTAAGTACCAGGTCATAGTCCTGAAACTGCTCCACGTTTTTATCGCGGGTGGTTCCTGTATAGGTAAAGACTTTGATGCCGGGCGTAAACTTGGCGGCCTCCATTTCCCAGTTGTAGATCAGGGAAGTAGGCATGATGAGCAGCGAAGTACGGGGTGTGTTGCTGCCGTTCTGCTGGTGGCGCTCTTTCTCCCGCTGCAGCAGGGCCAGCGTCTGCACGGTTTTGCCCAGCCCCATGTCGTCGGCCAGGCAGCCGCCGAAGTTGTAGTTGTTGAGAAAGCTCATCCAGTTAAAGCCGGCTTTCTGGTAAGGCCGCAGCGTTCCCACAAAATGAGTAGGCAGCGCCTGGTCTTCTATTTTGTCGAACTCGCGCAGGCGGTTGAGTTTGCGGTCCATGGTCACTTTGGCCAGGCTGCCGTTCTGCAGGTCCTGTACCAGGGCCAGGTGGTATTTCTTAAGTTTGACCGCACTGCCTTCGCTTGTATGACTCTCTTCGCTGAAGGCAAACAGCTCCGAATATTCGGTAAACCATACCTCAGGAATCACGGCAATTTCTCCGTTAGGTAGCTTCAGTTCGTGCCTGTCGGCCAGGATGAGTTCCCTGATCTCTCGGAAGGGGATTTCATAATCGCCAAACCTGACAATGGCGTAAATGTCAAACCAATCAATATTTTCCCTCACCTCCACATCCAGGGAAGAGGCACCGAGAAAATACTTTTTATCTTTATCAAATTGCTGCTGCAGTATGATACCTGCCTCTTCCAGCGATTTTTTATGGGTGTTGATCCATGAGAAGGCAGATCCCTTGGGCATCACCATGCGGGATTTGACAAACTCCACCGACCTGTTTCGAAAAAATTCCAGCACTTCATCCTCCTTGCGGCGGTTGCGTACGATTCTGCGAAAGACATAGTCGTCACGGTTTTTGTCTACCACTACGCTCACATCTTCGTACTGGCTAGGCTTGAAGTGATGCTGCCCGTAGAGGAAAGAAAGCTCAAAGCAGATATTTTCGGCCTCGCCTGTATCAGCAGCATCATTGCCACCGCCTACCAATTCGGGATGCTTATGCAGCTCATAGAAGCTAAGCTGGGGCTGCGCCTGAGGCCGCTCCGTCCTGATCTCGAAGCCTTTGGCATAGACATCAAAAGAAGCCACCAGGGGAGCCACAAACTTACGATAGTAGGAGTCCTCCACCTTACGCGGAATGATGATAAATTTTTTATTGAGGAAGGGCAGCAGTTTGTTACCATCCACATCTTTGGCGAAGCTGTACAGTTTGTTGTTCAGCACCATCCAGGCGGGCTCCTTACAGATGATGTAAGCTTTTTTGTACTGAAAATCCAGCTTTTCTCCCTCATACTTGATGGTAGGAAAATACATGGTGCTTTCCTCATTGCGGCGAAAGTGAAACAGTACCGTTGCCTTTTCCTGCTGCACCTCTATTTCTGCGCCTGCCGGTTCGCCATCGTTGCTCATCTCAAAGAGGCGCTTGCCCTGCAGCAGAGGAAGGATGCTGGCACGTATACTCTCCAGGTAGCTCTCGATCTCCTGCCGCAGCTGCTGGTGCTTATCGGTATTGGTTTCGTAAACCTTGTAAAAGAATTCAGGGGGCTTGATTTTCTTTTTGTGAAAACGGCTGATTACCACATCCTGCTGCATGGCATCCATGAGGCGGATGAGTTCATAGTCTTCATCTGTGAGTTCTGAGGCAAATTCAGGAGCATTCTTGGAGGAAATATTCTGATGCTCAAAGGTAAACTCACCTTTTTCATCTAACTGCACAGCAAAAGACTCGAGGAGATATCCAAGATACTCATGTGCATATAGTGAATAAATGATTTTAAATGGTCGTTCAGTGGATACTTTCATAAAAAAAGCGGCCAGGGTTGATAGCAAACAAACAGCAAAAGTACACAGGCACTTCTACTAATCTAACTAATCTACAAAAAATCTTTGACTTCTGTACGTGCTGCAATGGCTGCAGGGCGATATGCGGCTAAAAAAGTAATGAGCGTGATACTGACTGCTGTGAAGAAAAAATCAGAAAATTGCATTTTGACAGGATAGGCATCTACAATAGCTGTTTGCATCCCCATTGACACCAGGCCGAAGGTTTGCTGTGCCCAGCAAATGAGCAGGCCGATGCTAAGACCCGTAACGGCTCCTATAGCCGCGATAATCGCTCCTTCATAAATAAATACCCTCCTGACAATCCTTTTGGTAGCTCCCATGGCAAAAAGCATGGCGATGTCTTTTTTCTTATCTATTGCCAGCATGGAGAGTGAAAAAAAGATATTGAAAGATGCTACCGCCAGGATGAAGGAGAAGGTCAGGTAGACAAATAATTTTTCTATGCGGATAGCCCTGAGCAGGCTGGCATGTTGCTCGTCGCTGTTTAGCACTTCCAGGCGGTTGCCTAATGCTTCTTCAATGCGTTCTTCTACCTTAGCAATGCTGGCTTCAGCGGTGGTTTTGATCTCCAGCGCTGTCCGCTCATCATCATAATCAAAAAGGCTGGCGGCAAAATCCAGGGGTACGATGACATAACTGGCATCAAACTGCTTTTCTATGGCAAATATCCCCCCGGGCATGATATTGCGCCGCTTAAAGTAGCGCGTCATGGGGTCAGGGTTGAAGCCCGACTCTGTTTCTCGCCTGGGACTGAATACCTGCAGAGCATAGAAGTCATTGGAAGGCGATACCGATAGGGTATACTGAACGCCTCTTCCCAAAATGGCAAAGTCTTCTCCGTCTTTTTCCAGCACCAGCTCACCGAAGATCATGGCCCGGTTGAGGCGCTCCTGCTCCACAAAGTTGTCGCTGACCCCTTTCAGCTTCACCACCATCTGCGCATCCTGGTAGCGCACCAGCGCATTATCTTCAATCACCTCCGTCACCAAGTCCACACCCTCTATCTGCTCAAGCACGTTGATCAGCGAATCACTCACCGCGAAGGTTTTTCCGCTGCGGGGCACAATCTTGATCTCCGGGTCAAAGGTATTATAGGATTCGCGGATAAGATCTTCCAGACCGTTAAATACGGAGAGTACCACCACCAGCGCCATGGTGCCGATGGCTACGCCTATCATCGAAATGTTGGAAATGACCTGAATGAAGTTCTTTTTCTTCTTAGAGCGAAAGTAGCGCTTCGCAATCAGGAATGAGAGGTTCAATGCGATAAACTAACTTGGTGAAACAGAATCAAAATTTAAGCCTCGTCGTCTTCATCTTCGTCTGCCGGGGGGATTTCCAGGTCAGACAGAATACGGTTGATACGAGCGGCATGGTCAGCACTATCGTCCAGCTGGAAAATCAGTTCGGGCACTACCCTTACCTGCTTGCCTATGCGATTGCCCAGCTGGCGGCGTATTTCTCCCTTTTTCATATTAATGGTATCGATCAGCGTCTGCTGATGCTGGCTCAGCATAAAGCTCAGGTAGACCTTAGCCACGCTCAGGTCAGGGCTCATTTTGACATTAGTGACTGTCACAAAAGTGTTAGGCCCTACCAGGGATGCTGCATTTCTCTGAAAAATTTCACTCAGGTCTTTCTGTATCAGACTTGAGAATTGCTTTTGTCTTTTGCTTTCCTTCATCTCAGTTCATATTTGTGTGCTGCCAGACCAGATTGGCTATCCGCCGGGCCAGATCAGTGGCCTTTCAAATAATAACGACAACCAGCTGCACCTTCTGCCAAAAATAGGTCTAAAAATGTTAATTTTTCGATAAATTCATAAATTAGTACAGATCATTGCTAATACCAAAGTGTATGCTTTTTTTTGCCTGACTTACCCTATCTTTCTGGCTAACACTAAATTTTTCACTGCTTGCTAAGTTACTTCAGAGTAAATGATCCTTACCGGGCTGTAGGAGTTTTCCTCCTCCTGATCCTGACGAGGTTTCCCTTCCTGGCCTCTGATGTGCCGCTGAGCCTGCCTGAACTTAACTGGATGCTGGCAGGCGAACGGCTTTCGGAAGGCTGGCCGCTGTACAGTGGCTTGTGGGACAATATTGGCCCTCTGGCTGCTCTGATCTATGCGCTCATTGAGTGGGTTTTCGACCGCAGCCAGACAGTGTATGTTATCCTGGCCATTCTCCTGACGACCTACCAGGCTATGGTTTTCAACATTTTTCTGCTCAACAAAAAAGCTTACAATGAGAATACTTATGTGCCTGCGCTGGTCTACATCCTGGTAGCTAGCTTTTTCTTTGACTTTTTCCTGCTTTCTCCAGTACTTATCTCTCTGACCTGGATACTGCTGGCCCTGCGAAACGTATTTTACCGCATAGAAAGCCGCTCCCGCGACAACCGCATTCTCAGCACCGGCATCTACCTGGGCCTGGCCACGCTCTGCTACCTGCCCAGCCTGATTTTTCTTTTCTCTACCATGATCGCCTACTTCCTCTTTGCCAGCCTTTCCTTTCGCCGCTACCTGCTCCTGTTTTATGGTACTGCCATGCCGCTGCTGCTGGCCTTTACCTATTTTTTCCTGATGGATGCTCATTATGCGTTTGTCAACCAGTACCTGCTGGCTTTCCAGGAACTGGCAAATGACTTTTACATTGAGCCGCTGCAGTTGCTGTACGTCAGCATTGTTCCTTTAGTCTTCCTGCTTATTTCTGCTTACCGCCTGGGGCAGTTGCGCCGCTTTACCAATCAGCAGACCAAGCTGCAGCAGATCATGTTCATCAAAATCGTAGCCTCTCTGGTCAGTCTGCTGTTTGTCAGCGAGCTGGCTCCTTACCACCTGCTGCCCTTTGTGCCGCCCCTGGCTTTTTTTATTACTCATTACCTGCTGTCTATCCGACGCATACTGCTGGCTGAGTTGGCTACCTTTCTACTAGGCCTTCTGCTGGTACTCAATGCCTATGCTTTTCTTTTTGGCTATTTTTCGCTTGCCCGTGTATATGACACGCAGCAGGAACTGCTGACGCAAACTACTGCCTATGATGAAGTGGTAGCTGGTAAGCGGGTACTGGTAATGGGTGATAATCTGAGCGTTTATAGGAATGCCCGCCTGGCCACGCCTTACCTGGACTGGGGACTGGCCCAGAAGCAGCTTTCGTCTATAGAATATTTTGAAGACCTGACCAGTGTCTACGCCAACTTCAGTCGCGATATGCCGCAGGTAATCATAGACCTGCAGGGCCTGATGCCCGATTTACAGCAAAGACTGCCACTACTGCAGCAGTCTTACCGCCAGATGCCTGGCAGAGAAAGTGTTTACCTGCTTAAGGAAGGAGAAAATTAGCAGGAAATCTTGGCTACCCTCTTTTCATGGCGCCCTCCCTCAAATTCGGTTGATAAAAATATTTCTGCAAGCTCAACGGCCAGTTCCCTGCTGATAAAGCGAGCAGGCAGGCAAAGCACATTGGCATTATTGTGCTGGCGGGCCAGGGCCGCCAGTTCGGTATTCCAGCAGAGGGCCGCCCTGATATCTGCGTGTTTATTGGCGGTGATGGCTACGCCATTGCCACTGCCGCAGATCAGTATGCCCAGGCTGCATTCACCTTTGCTTACTGCTTCAGCCAGGGGGTGGGCAAAGTCAGGGTAATCTACCGAGGCTTCAGAAGAAGGGCCGAAGTCCCGGACTTCGTAACCCTCTGCCTGTAGTTGCTCAATAAGCATTTGCTTGTACTGGTAACCGGCATGGTCGCCACCCAGCGCAATGATCTTCTTTTTCATGACAAAATATTGTTTATTCAGATCAGGCCTGGCCTTCAGCCCGGGTCATTCTCTCTCGTTCTTTCCTCACTACCATACGCGAAATATAGATACTCGCCTGGTAAAGCAGTAAGAGCGGGAAGGTAATCAGCAACTGCGTGATCGGGTCGGGCGGCGTCACCAGGGCTGCGATGATCAGGATCACCACGATGGCATGACGGCGATAAGTCACCAGCCCATCAGGGGTAATGATACCCGCCTTGGAAAGAAAATACACTACAATAGGCAACTGGAACAAGAGGCCGCAGGCCAGCACCAGCGTTACCACGATAGAAACGTAGGAGGTAATATCAAACTCATTCAGGATGCTGGTATCCACCTGGTAATTACCCAGGAAGTTAACTGAAATAGGTGTAATAATATAATAGCCAAAGAGTACGCCCATCATGAAAAGGAGGCTGACGAAGAATACGGCGCCCCGGCTGAGCCGACGCTCATTTTCATACAGGCCCGGACTTACAAACCGCCATATTTCCCAGAAGGCGTAGGGGAAAGCGGCGATCAGGCCCAGTACAGCCGATGATACGATGTGCATGGAGAACTGTCCCGTCATTTTGCGGCTTTGTATGATAAAGGGCATCTCATCAAAGCAAAAAGCTTCTGAGCCTAGGGCAGAACTCATCTTGCAAAACATACGGAAAGTCCAGAAGTCGGGCTTGGTGGGACCCAGGATCAGGACGCCCCAGACGAAATCTTTCATCAGGAAGGCTACGATGCCCAGGATCAGGATAGCAGATATGGAGCGCACAATGTGCCAGCGCAATTCTTCCAAATGGTCGAGAAACGACATCTGCGAGCCATCTTCGGCCGTATGATCGTAAGGCCCAACGGCATCCTCGCGACGTTCTCCCAGGCCGTTTTGCTGCTGATCCAGCTTACCAGAATTTTTATCTTGACTATCCACTTACTTTCTCTAAACTACTGTATAAAGGAAAACGCTTCATCAAATCATTCACTTCCTGCTTCACCTGCGCCAGGCGTTTTTCATCCTCAGGTTGGCTGAGCACATTATCCATCAGGGCTACGATGGTTTCCATATCGGCCTCTTTCATGCCGCGGGTAGTCACGGCAGCCGTACCGGTACGTATGCCTGAGGTGACAAAAGGCGACTTATCATCAAAAGGCACCATGTTTTTGTTGACGGTAATATCGGCTTCGCCCAGGGCTTTTTCAGCGGCTTTACCGGTGATGTCTTTAGAGCGCAGGTCTATCAGCATTTCGTGATTGTCGGTACCTCCGGAAATCACATGGTAGCCCCTTTCTACAAAAGCTCTGGCCATTACCCTGGCATTTTTTACTACCTGTACCACATAATCCATAAACTCATCGGTGAGTGCCTCTCTGAAAGCCACAGCTTTGGCTGCAATGACATGCTCGAGCGGCCCGCCCTGGGTACCGGGGAATACTGCCATATCCAGCAGTGCCGACATCGGGCGAATGTTTCCTTTGAGCGTGACGCCAAAAGGATTGTCAAAATCCTCTCCCATCATGATCAGTCCGCCACGAGGGCCGCGTAAAGTTTTGTGTGTGGTGGTGGTTACAAAATGGCAATGCGGAAGCGGATCGTTTAGCAAACCGCGGGCGATCATGGCTGAAGGATGTGAAATATCGGCCAGAAGGAAAGCGTCAATCTTATCAGCAATGGCTCTCAGGCGTTCGTAATCCCAATCGCGGCTATAGGCTGAGGCTCCGCAGATGATCAGCCTGGGCTTCTCTTTCAGTGCAATTTCTTCTACCTTATCCCAGTTGATCAGGCCAGTTTCTTTTTCTACACCATAGAAGAAGGGCTGGTACAGCTTACCCGAGAAGTTGACAGGTGAGCCGTGCGTCAGGTGACCTCCGTGCGAGAGGTCAAAGCCCAGGATTTTGTCACCGGGCTGCAGCACTGCCAGCATGACCGCGGCATTGGCCTGTGCACCAGAATGAGGCTGCACATTAGCCCAACTGGCTCCAAAGAGTTCTTTGGCTCTGTCAATTGCCAGCTGCTCAATCTGATCCACTACTTCACAGCCTCCGTAATAGCGCTTGCCGGGAAGGCCTTCTGCGTATTTGTTGGTCAGGACGCTGCCCATGGCCTCCATCACCTGCTCGGAGGTGAAGTTTTCGGAGGCGATCAGCTCAATGCCTCTCTGCTGTCTTTCCTTTTCCTGCTGGATCAGATTAAAGATTTCGTGGTCTCTTTGCATAAAATTGAGTGCTTAAGAAATATCAAAATTACGTGAAGTGGCAGACAATCTCAAAGCATAATGAAGATAGGCTGCGTTTAGTTCCGGATTTCCGGGACGTTCCAAAATTACATTTTTTGATGTAAAGTGTAGAATGTGGGCCCAGCTTTCTTTTGGCTTTGCTTGAGATTAAGTTTAGATTTAGGCCCTAAATCCTGATCTTTCTGCTGTTAGTTTTTGTCACAGGGCTGCATGGCATGTCTGCCATTCCCTGTTAGATGAGAAGTCTGGTCAGCAGCGTTTTCATTCAACCAGAAAACAGTCATGAGCAAAATTACCCTTGATGACCTGAGAAAAAAAATTGATCACATCGATACTCACCTCCTTGAGCTGCTCAATGAGCGGATGGAGGTGGTGCGGCAGGTGGGCGAACTGAAGCGCTCTACCAATGCTATTATCTATCGCCCGGAGAGGGAAAAAGACATACTGGACCGTCTGAAGCGCCTCAGCACAGGCATGCTCAACGACCAGGCCATTGAGGCTATCTTCCTGGAGATTTTTGCCGTAAGCCGTAACATAGAACTGCCCGAGCGCATTGCTTACCTGGGGCCCAGCGGCAGCTTCTCCCACCAGGCCGCTGAGAGCCGCTTCGGAGCCATGAGCGAATACATGGCCATCGCCAGTATACGGGCTATTTTTGACACGGTCAGTGCCGGTATGGCCCGCTTTGGGGTGGTGCCTATAGAAAATAACCAGGAAGGTATGGTGCCCGAAACGGCTGACTGCCTAGCCCATTATGATGTGCACATCGTGGCCGAAGTGCCGATGGCTATCCATTTTGCCTTTGCCAGCAAAACTGACCATCTGAAACAGATTCGGAAGATCTATTCCAAAGACATTGCCTTCCGGCAATGCCGTAACTTTATAGAAAACGTAGTCAGCGATTCGCAGGTGGAACTGATCCCGGTAGAATCTACCTCCAAGGCAGCCCTTATGGCCGCCCAGGAGCCGGAAAGCGCTGCCATTTGCTCCCATATTGCCGCTCAGGATCATAAGATGCCTATTCTCTTTGAAAATATAGAAGACTCCGGCGATAACCAGACCCGCTTTTTCATTATCAGCAAGGACTTTGTCAACCAGTCCAGTGGTAAGGATAAGACCAGCATTCTTGCCAGGCTTGAGCATTCCAATAAACCGGGTGCACTGGCCACTTTCCTGCAGGCCTTTGACCAGGAGAAAATCAACCTTACCAAGATCGAGAGCCGCCCGGCTAAAAAAGGGCGCAGCTTTCAGTACTACTTCTTCATTGATTTTGAAGGACACTTCCACGATGAAAAGGTGCAGAAGGTAATCGGCAATTACAAAGAGCAGATCAAGTGGCTGGGGAGCTATGTGAAGCTGGTTTAAGAGCGTTTAATATTTTGCGTTAACTGTTTAGCTTTTGCCGAGCACACAACAAGATTTGAAGTGGGTTGGCGGGAGGGGATCAACTGGCGACAGCTATTTTAGCTGAATTAACGCGAATTCGGCTAATGAATTAGCTCAATTAACGCGAATTCAGCTAATTAACCTTTTCTTGCCGTTTTTGCCCATCAAAATTGAGTGAACAATCCTCTTACTCACTACGTTTGGAAAAAAAACCTTTCAGACCCTTCACATTTATGAAAAAAAATAAAGATAAAGTAGGCGTACTGCTGGTCAACCTGGGCACCCCTGACAGCCCGGCTACCGGCGATGTAAGACGCTACCTGCGTGAATTCCTAATGGACAAGCGTGTGGTAGATTACCCGGCCATTCCCCGCTGGATGCTGGTTAATCTCATCATCGCGCCCTTTCGTGCGCCCAAATCGGCCAAAGAGTACCGTAAGCTCTGGCAGGAGCGCGGCTCTCCGCTCAAGTATTACGGAGAAGATGTGGTAAAGCTGCTGCAGAAAGAACTGGATGACCGTTACATCGTGAAACTGGCCATGCGCTACCAGAAGCCCAGCATCAAGAGCGCCCTGCAGGAGTTGCAGAAGGAAAAGGTAGGCAGCATTATCTGCATTCCGCTCTTCCCGCAATACGCTTCGGCCACCTCAGGATCAGTGATTGACAAAGTGATGGAAATCACCCGCGACTGGCAGGTGATCCCGGAGATCCGCTTTGTCAGCAAGTTTCCTGACCATGAGCTGTTTATTGAAGCCCATGCCGAGCGCGCACGTAAGCACCTAGAAAGCAAAGAGTACGACCACATCATTTTCAGCTACCACGGCGTACCAGTGAGCCAGATCAAGAAGGCTTCTTATGATGATTACTGTAAGATCGGTACATGCTGCAATAAGTATGGCAAGATGAACCAGTATTGCTACCGTGCACAGTGCTACCAGACTTCGCGTGTGCTGGCCAAGAAGCTGGGCATACCGGAAGACAAATACACGGTGTCCTTCCAGTCGCGCCTGGGCCCGGTGCCCTGGATCAAGCCGTATACAGATGAGGTGATAGAAGAACTGGCTAAAGAAGGCAAAAAGAAGATACTCGCCTTCTCGCCGGCCTTTGTAGCCGATTGCCTGGAGACTACCCTGGAAGTAGGTGAAGAGTACAAAGAGCTGTTTATGGAAGAAGGCGGCCAAGAGTGGGACCTGGTAGAGAGCCTTAATGACCATCCGCTATGGATTGCATGTTTAAAAGATTTGGTATTACAGAACGATGCCAATACGGCCGCTACCCAGGAAAATATGCCTGATAAGAAAACTTCAGGCGTATTAAGTAGTTCTGTTGACAAAAGCTCTCAGAGCTAATTGTTTGGTTTTGGTTGAATGAAAGACACGTAGCTTACGTGTCTTTCTTTTTTAATACATTGAACTTATGATTCAGTATAATCAGACCGTCAATATTGAGGGTAGTGCAGAAAAGGACTGGCTACAGTGGATGAAAGAACAGCAGATACCGGATATACTGGCTACCGGCATGTTTGTACAGGCCCGCATCTACCGCCTGCTGGAGATAGAAGAAACAGCCGGTACCGCCACCTATGCCGTACAGCTTATGGCCGAAACCCGCGAGCACCTGGATATTTACCAGCTGAAGTATGAGCCATCCTTTGATGATGCGCATGAAAAACGCTACGGCAATAAGGCGATGAGCTTCCGCACGATGATGAAGGAGGTGTGAATATGTTGAGTTGTTGATGGGTTGAGTTGTTAGATGGCTAAATTTGGCGGGTTATGAATCTTTTTGTTGACAATCTTGATTAACTTTATCCTGTAAAAAGGCATTTGCAATGGAAAAAGAAGTACAATTTACCACCAATGAAAAAGGAGAGCGTGTGGTAGTCATC
>JBKHDR010000108.1:0-14152 GCA_046541235.1 Cyclobacteriaceae bacterium
GGATCTTCCTCACAACTTGCTAAAAACATCACTGAAAGCACCAGTGAGCTAAATAAAAAATAACGCAACATTCTGTTCATGTGAATTTTAATTTGGGTTTAGAAAAAGTTAAACTTATGCGGCTTTAAGCAAAACCTATGCGGCAGCATAGTGCTGAAAGATTTAATTTGATTTTATAGTCAGTATTAATACAAAAAAAGTTACACCATTAAACTCAGCCTGCTTTTAGGCTGGCAGGCAATAATCTTAAAAAAATTGTTGTTCACCGTAAAATTTGAAGCAGATAAGTAACTACTAATACGGAAATATGAATAGACAATGTTAAGCATTCTCTCGCAAAAAACATGACATGCTAAAAAATTTTATCCAATTTGTCCAAAAAAATATATGCTAAACAGCCCAGAACTGTCCTAAAAAAATATGTCCACACCTGTTATAAAAATTTTTAATTAGAAATCAGCTTTACAAAAAAATATTACCTTTAGCCGGCCAGCGTCAGGCACGTTCAGCCTGCTTCACGGAAGCGATCAGGTCTCTTTTGGTCATGAGCCCGGACTTACGCCAGAGGACTTGGCCATTTTTGAAAAGTATCAGGGTAGGAACGCCGCGTATCTGGAATTGTTGCGCTGCAGCCGGATTTCTGTCTACATCCACCTTGATCACCTTGAGTTGCCCGCTCATTTCCCGGGCTACCTCCTGCACGATGGGGCTCAGCGTCTGGCAGGGGCCACACCATGTGGCGTAAAAATCAACCAACACAGGCGTTTCTGCCGATTTTATCAATTCTTTGAAGCTTTTTTTCTTATTAGTACTCATCTTTATTTATCAGTCGTTACCTATTTACTTTACTCTCGCAGCCGATTTAGTGGCTGTCATTAGACATTACGTGAAATTATTTATAGCGGCTGCTTATTTAATACCAAAGTTAAGAAATTGTTATCCTAAGGCTTAAATTGTTGCCCAATTGTGTATTAACTCTATCTATGAAACTATATAACCGCATTTTCATCGCCTCTGTGGCCTGTTTGATCGCTCTTCCGGCTTTTTCACAGCAGAAAAAAACGCTGAGCCTGGAAGATATTTTTGAGCGACAGGTATTTTATCAACAAAGTGTGCAAAGTATCAACTGGATGGCTGATGGCCGCTACTATACTGCCATGCTACCCGATGCTGAAGAGTATTACGAACATATCGTTCGCTTTGACATCACTACCGGAGAAGTAGTGGATACGCTGGTCAACGGGGCCGACCTGGTGCCGGATGACGAACCTTACGCCCTGGCTTACAATGATTACCAGCTGAGCAGCCGGGAAGACAAACTGCTATTTGCAACCGAACTGGAACCCATCTACCGCCGCTCTTCCAAAGCCTACTATTATGTGTATGACACCCGTGATAAGAGTTTTCGTCCTATAGATGATGCCGGTAAACAGTCTTATGCCACTTTCTCGCCGGATGGCAGTAAGGTGGCATTTGTAAGGGACAACAACCTCTTCTACGTGACCCTGGATGATATGGAGGTGCATCAGATCACGACCGACGGCAAATTTAACCACCTTATTCACGGCAATGCCGATTGGGTATATGAAGAAGAATTTGGTTTTGCCCAGGCCTTTTACTGGTCGCCCGAAGGAGATAAACTTGCCTACCTGAGCTTCAATGAGGCCGCCGTAAATGAATACAATATGCAGCTATGGAGCGAACTCTACCCGGCAGATTATCGCTTCAAATACCCCAAGGCCGGCGAAGCCAATTCAGAAATCAGCCTCTCGGTATACCACCTGGATGAGGATAAGACGGTAAAAATGGAGGTTGGCGAAGATTACGAATACATCCCGCGGGTGAAGTGGACGACTGACAATAATATGCTTTCTTTCATCCGCATGAACCGCCTACAGAACCGTATGGAACTGCTCTTTGCTGATGCCACTACCGGTAAGACTGAACTGGTGATGAAAGAAGAAGCCAAAACTTATGTGGATGTGGAAAGTAATGACCAGCTCATCTTCCTGCCGGACGGCAGACACTTCCTGACAACCAGCGAAAGCAGCGGCTACAGGCACATTTACCTCTACCGTACCGACGGCAGCCTGGTGAGACAGATCACCGACGGTGCCTGGGAAGTGACCGAGCTTACCACTTATGACCCTGAGCGTGAACTGATTTACTTTACTTCTACCGAAGAATCGCCCCTGCAGCGGCACCTTTACAGCATCAAACTCAATGGTAAAAGAAAGAAAAAGCTGACAGAAGGCCCCGGCACCTATGAAGCCAACTTCAGCCCGGACCACCGCTACTATGTGCTCTACCATTCCTCAGTAGACAGTCCGCTCACAGTAAGCCTGCATGAGGCTCCTTCTGCCAGGCAGATCAGCGTACTGGAAGACAACCAGCTACTGAAAGAAGAACTGCAAACCTACGAACTGGGCAACAAGGAGTTTTTTACCTTCCGCACACCCGAAGATACCTTGCTTTACGGCTATATGATCAAGCCAGCTGACTTTGACCCAAATAAAAAATATCCGGTGCTGATGTATGTATACGGAGGGCCCGGCTCCCAGCAGGTGCGCGACTCCTGGCAGAGCTCCCGCGATTACTGGTTTCACTACCTGGCGCAAGAGGGTTACATTGTGGCCTGCATCGACAATCGCGGTACCGGTGGCCGGGGCCGCGACTTCAAGCACATCACTTACGGGCAACTGGGAAAGTACGAGGTACAGGACCAGATCGCTGGCGCTAAGTACCTGGGCGGACTGCCCTATGTGGATGCGGACCGTATCGGCATCTGGGGCTGGAGCTATGGCGGCTATATGGCCTCACTGGCCTTGTTTATCGGAAATGATGTCTTTACCGCAGGTATAGCGGTAGCCCCGGTCAGCAACTGGCGCTTTTATGATACCATTTATACCGAACGCTACCTGCAGACGCCGCAGTTGAATGCCGCAGGCTATGATGCCTTTTCGCCGCTGACCCATGCTGCCAAGCTGGAAGGAGATTTCCTGCTGGTCCACGGTACAGGCGATGATAATGTGCATTTTCAAAATGCCATAGCCCTGCAGGACGCGCTGATCGCGGCAGGCAAACAGTTTGACTCATTTTTTTACCCCAACCGCAACCATGGCATCTACGGAGGGAATACCCGTCTGCACCTCTTTGAGATGATTACTGATTTTGTCAAAGAGAAAATCTAGGCTGAAACTGTTAATTGACTGATAATTTTCGTAATTTCCCATCAGCACACACACAGCCTTATGTAATATATTTGATAAACTAGCGCGGGTATATTTTTTACTATATTCTGGATTTTAGCTTATTTGTACTAGAATATTTTTGTCACTAAGTCGCTCATTATCAGTATATCAAATCACAAGGTCACAAACAACATCAATGATATGGAAGGTTTACTAAACATCGTGAGACAAGTCCTGTACTACGGCTCGTTTGCTCTTTTTGCTGTGAGTATAGGCATGGTAGTATTTTACTTCATTCGCCTGTCTGCGACTAAGGATTACAAGGCCAGATATGATTTTATCAACAAGAGTGAGAAAAACACCCTTTGGTACAGCAGCCTGACCCTGATCATCGCCACCGGTATGTTAATCACCTCCATACTGGCTACTGAGTGGTTGTATGTATTTGTAGGCGTATTTGTATCTTTCATGTTTGGTATGATACTCGGCGTGGTGATCTTCAATTACCTGCAGTACTATTATCCTACCCTGATTGAGAAACGGCTGCAGGCCCTCCGCTACAAGCCCAGGATCTCCAGCGCGGGCAATCCTATGAAGCTTCTCAGCGAAGCCGAAGAAGATGTTTACCTGGATGAGGGTATGCAGGCTGAAGAAAATATCTTTTCGGTAGACTATGATGTATGGATAGATGAGAAAACTGAGGAAACCAAGATAGAAAAGTACAAGGGCCACCTCCATGCTGAGAAGTCCCCCACCTGCGGCTACTATACCCTGCGCGTAGTGAAGGAAGAAATCCTGGAGTCTCCTACTGAAGAGAAGGAGGGCACGCTGGTAAAATACTACGAATGCAGCTACACCGGTTATAAAACCAAAAAAATATTTAACATAGCCCGTCTGAAGAAGACGCCTAAAGAAGCAGGCCGTTCTTTTGCACCCATGGCCTGATATTCCAAAATTTAAATCTTTGATAAACCTCTTCTGCTCACGGAAGAGGTTTTTTTTATGAACGAGCTGATCCCGAAGGCCGATAAAATAAAGATAAAAGGCAGGATAGGTACCAGGAACCTGCCGTCCCAGTCTACGGTCGTCAGCATCACTGTAAAGCCCTGTATCCCGATAAAGCCCAGCATAAAATATTTCTCCTGCCGGTAGCGGGAAAGGATACTATACCCCCGGATGGCCAGCGCATAAAGAGGATACAGCAACAAAACAATCAGCGCATTGTGCAGCAGGGAGAAGTAGGGCTTGACATTGGCAAAGAAGAGACCCAGCTTAACCACACAAAGTTTGACAAAATACCAGGGCTGGTAGCCGACAAAAAGCAGCAGGCGCCACAGGGGTGGCTTTTCTTCATCAGGTATCCTCAGGTTTTCAGGGGTATCCACGCCCATTTGTATACCAGGGTAAATGATTTCTCCCCGCGCGTAGCTCTCTACCAGCACAAAATCCGTAAGCATAAAATTGAGTAGCAGGAGCACGGTAATACCTGCTGTGAGTACAAAAATCCACTTCACCCTACCAGGCAGGGGCACTACCACCATAGCGTAAACCATCCACCCGCCCAGGAAACCGAATCCTGAAGGCCTGACAAAAAAAGTGATGATGATCAATAAAACCGCCAGAAAATACTGCCAGGTGCGTTTTGATAAAAAGAAAACGGAAAAAGAAAGGATCGCCAGGCTGGTAAAAACTGACTCTGTGTAGATAAAGATGTTCCACTGGTGAATTTTGATCCACACGATGTACAGAAATACCGCCAGAAAGGGAGTCAGCGAATCAGCCGACAGCTGCCTTACCACCTTCCAGAGGGCCAGGGCTGCCAGTGCAGAGAGACTCATTTGTACAACTACTACCCAAGCTACCTGGCCTCCCAGGGCAAGAATACCTGCCAGCAGGCTGATATAGCTGGTATACCAGAACATGCGGCCATCAGGCCACTGACCCTCCAGTAGCCTGTAGGCATATTCTTTGTACACGGCCGAGTCGGCACCCACCCTGATGCCGTAGGCTGAGTAGCAGATCAGCTGCACCAGCAGCCAGAGCAGCCCCAGGCACAACAGGGAGCCTCTCTGACTGCCAACGATGCGGTGGGTAAAGGTAAAAGTGAGCGCCTTCTTTATTACAGGCATCCGATTTTTCCCCCGTCTACCGGCAGGCTTACACCCGTAATGTATGCCGCAGCAGGAGAGGCCAGGAAAGCTACCGCCGCTGCCGTTTCTGAGGGCTCGGCAAATCTGCGCAGGGGTATCTGTGCTTTCATATCCTCGGCCACGGCCTCCTCACTTTTGCCCTGCGCCTGCGCACGGTTCTTCACCAGTGCCCAGATGCGAGAGGTATTGGTAGAGCCAGGCAATACATTGTTGACTGTAATTCCCATAGGCCCCAGCTCGGCCGCCAGGGTTTTAGCCCAGCTGGCTACGGCTCCGCGGGTGGTGTTAGACACGCCCAGTCCCGGAATAGGTTCTTTGACAGAAGTAGAAATGATGTTGATGATGCGCCCATAGCCTGCCTTTTGCATCTTCGGGAGCACTGCCTGCACCAGCAGCTGGTTGCAGACGATATGCATATCAAAGGCTTTCAGAAAATCCTCTGGCGCAGCCTCATACAGCTTGCCGGCAGGAGGCCCACCGGTATTGTTGAGCAGAATATGTACTTCATCCACCCCCTCCAGGTAAGAGCCGATCGCTGACTTGAGATAGTCGGGCCTGGAGAAATCGGTTACCACATAATGATGCTGCTGCCCGTCAGCGGCGGGCAGAGCGGCTTGTACTTCCTGCAGCTTCTGTTCGTTACGAGCCAGCAGGGTAATGGAAGCGCCCAGGCTCGCCAGCTCTTCCGCTACGGCTTTGCCGATACCCTGGGTACTCCCGCAGACTATCGCCCTTTTTCCTCTCAGGTCAGTGTTCATAGCTGGTAGTTTGGTAAATAATCTTTATCTCGGATAAAATTATGAAATTTGCGGCAGCATTGCAGCTAACTTTTTGTCGTAAGTCCGATTTAATAAAATACCTGTAAGTGCTTAGTAACATTATAAGCTGCCAGCGCTTTGAAATTATACACATCAACCATCAGCCTATGTCATCACTTCTTCAGAAAGCACGGGAAATGGATTCCCTTGATCCTCTCAGGCAGTACCGTGAGCAGTTTCACCTGCCATCAGACCAAAAAGGACAGCCAAAAATATATTTCTGCGGCAATTCCCTGGGACTACAGCCCAGAAATGCAGTAAAATACCTGAACCAGTCGCTGGAAAAATGGCAGCAGATGGGAGTGGAAGGCCATTTCAGCCAGCCTGAGCCCTGGGTTGAGTACCACAAGCTGCTCAAGCCTGCCCTGGCGCACATCCTGGGAGCCAGGGAGCATGAAGTGGTGAGCATGAATAACCTGAGCGTCAACCTCCACCTGATGATGGTAACTTTTTACCGCCCGGAAGGTAGCCGCTATAAGATCATGCTGGAAAGCAGTGCTTTTCCCTCAGACCTGTACGCGGTAGAGAGCCAGCTGCGGTTTCATGGCTTTGATCCTGAAGAAGGCATCATTGAGGTACAACCCAGAGCAGGTGAGGAAAGCCTGCGCGATGAGGATATCCTCCGGCAGATTGAAGCCCACGGCCCTGAACTGGCGCTGGTGTTGTTTCCCGGCATACAATACTACAGCGGGCAGTTTTTTGACATAGCCGCTATCAGCCAGGCCGCCCATGCAGCAGGGGCGCGAGTGGGCTTTGACCTGGCGCATGCGGTAGGTAACGTGCCTTTGCAGATGCATGACTGGGACGCTGACTTTGCTGTCTGGTGCTCTTACAAATATCTAAATTCCGGGCCGGGTAATAACGGGGGCGCCTTCATCCATGAGCGCTTTGCTGATGACAGGTATTTGCACCGCTTTGCCGGCTGGTGGGGGCATCAGGAAGCAGAGAGGTTTAAAATGGAAAAAGGCTTCAAACCTATGTATGGCGTAGACGGCTGGCAGCTGAGCAATGTCAACATCCTGGCTACCGCCGTACAGAGAGCCGCTATTGAAATGCTAGCCGAAGCGGGTATGCCCCGGCTCAGGGAGAAAAGCATGAAGCTTACTGCCTTTCTGGAGGAATGCATTCGCGAGGTAGATCCTGAGGGGGAACTGATCCGCATTATTACACCTGCAGAACCTGAAAAGCGCGGCTGCCAGCTTTCCATGTACATTCACCGTGACAGCAAAAAACTCTTTGATCAGCTCAGCCTGGCCGGCATCATCGTGGATTACCGCGAGCCCAATGTAATCAGGGTGGCCCCGGCGCCGCTCTACAACACCTTTGAGGAAGTATATTGCTTCTACGAAATTCTCAACCGCACTTTGCATGAACCAAGCTAAAGAATTGAATATAACTATCCTGGGAGCCGGGTTGGCCGGCTCTTTACTGGCTTCCCTGCTGGCCCGGCAGGGACACAAAATAGAAGTTTATGAAAAACGCTCTGACCCGCGAAAGATCAAAAAGGTAGAAGGCCGATCTATCAATCTCGCCCTGAGTTTCCGCGGACTGGAGGCGCTCAAAAAGGCCGGTGCCGATCGTATCATACAGCAGGAGCTTATCCCAATGAGAGGTCGGATGATTCATGGTTTTGGTAAAGAACTACAGCTACAGCCTTACGGCAAGAGAGGGCAGTACATTAATTCTGTATCCCGGGTTGAGTTAAACCGCAAGCTGATTAGCCAGTCAGAGGAAAAAGGCGCTGTTTTTTACTTCAACCACACCTGCGAAAGGGTAGACCTGCCAACCAACCGGGCCTGGCTGAAAAGCGAAGAGGGTACGAAAGAGATACAGCCCGATCTGCTCATTGGGGCCGATGGCGCTTTCTCTGCCTTACGCGCCGCCATGCAGATCACCCCTCGCTACAACTACAGCCAGCACTACATTGAGCATGGCTACAAAGAACTGACCATTCCTCCCACGGCTGAGGGAGCCTATGCCATGGACCCCAACGCCCTGCACATCTGGCCCCGGGGTGGCTTTATGCTGATCGCCCTGCCTAATCCTGACAGGAGCTTTACCTGCACACTTTTTCTGCCTTACGAAGGAGAAGTTTCCTTTGCAGCGTTAAATACCGAAAGTAAGGTACTGGACTTCTTCCGCCAGACCTTTCCTGATGCCGTTCCGCTGATGCCTGACCTTCAGGATGAATTCTTCCGCAATCCGCTGGCTGACCTGGTGACGATCCGGTGTTATCCCTGGACTTACAACGGGCGTCAGCTGCTCATCGGGGATGCCGCCCATGCCATTGTACCTTTTTACGGGCAGGGCATGAATGCGGCCTTTGAGGACTGTCGTATCCTGGCCAATATGCTGGAGGGCGGCTTTGCCGAACTGCCTGAACTGGTACAGCAGTTTCAGGCCATACGTAAACCCGATGCAGACGCTATTGCAGAACTGGCGCTACAGAATTTCATAGAAATGCGCGACCTGGTAGCCGACCCTGCCTTCCTGAGGCGTAAGCAGATTGAGGCCCGGCTCCACGAAGCCTTTCCCGATAAATGGATTCCCCTTTATACCATGGTCACCTTCAGCGATATGCGATACTCTGATGCCTTGCGTATTGGGCGGCGGCAGGAGGAGATCATGCGGCAGGTGATGCGCGAAAATCCCCGGCTGGAAGTGGAGGAACTGGACCTGGCGGAGATTGTGCGGATGCTGTGATTGAACTGTTATAGGTTGAAGGTTACAGGTTACAGGTTTGAAAACTGTCAGAGCCTGTTATACTAACCGTAATAATGTCTAATAAAAGAAATTTTAATTCAGTTTTAAGGCCAATGATCATCCTCTTTTGTAAAGAGGATGTATGAGAAAGGCGATTGTATCGCCGCCAAAATAATAATAGGGCGTTTTAAAACACCCATCTCGTCCATCCTCGTTGTAGACAAGGATGATTTTAAGTTATTACAGGATTCATTTAGGGCTGCCCTGAATATTGAACCCATAAACCTAATACGCCAACCTGAAAATTTTTTAAAACCCTATGCCCCACAACGCACAATACTGGATTGACCGTCTCAACATGCAGCCTCATCCCGAAGGAGGCTTTTACGCCGAGACCTATCGCTCCGCTGGCAGAATTGAAGCCCTGGACCGCTCCTACAGCACGGGCATTTACTTCCTGCTGCTGGAAGATAAATTTTCCGCCTTCCACCGCATTGCCTATGATGAGATGTGGCACTTTTACACCGGAAGCCCGGTAGAAGTGATCATGCTTACCGAGCAGGGCGAATTAAAAACCCAACGATTGGGCAGTAATCCTGAAAACGGGGAAACCTTCCAGTTTGTGGTGCCCGGAGGCTGCTGGTTTGGTTCACGTATGCCTGACAACACGAGCTATGGCCTGGTAGGCTGCACGGTAGCCCCTGGTTTTGATTTCAGGGATTTTGAGATGGCCCAACGAAGTGAGCTCATCAGGCAGTTTCCGCAGCACCGGCAGATCATTACCGAAATGACCTATCCGGAGGATTGATTCATTTGTACTCTACGCTAAATTTTGTCAACTTTTGTCAGTCTGTAGCAAATGATGGTTTTTTCTCTATGAAATACTTATTTTCTAGGCTGATTTTCACAACCTAATTTATGAAATTATGAAGTCACTGACAGTTATCATTTTAGCATTTTTCCTGTCATCTGATCCACCTCAGAAGGAGCAAAGCAACATACCCGAAGATTACCAACTGCTGTATGAGCAGGATTTCAGCAGTAAAAAAGCCATGAAAGATTTTGAGATGACCGACCCCCGTGCCTGGAGAATGGAAGAAGGCAAATATGGCATGGCCCTGGAACTGTACGGAAAGAGTGACTACAAGCCAAAAGTACGTTCTCCCCTCAACATCGCCATGATCAAAGATAAGATGTTCGGCAGCTTTATCATGGAGGCAGATGTGCGGCAGACCGGCCGTGAGTACGGTCACCGCGATATGTGCTTTTTCTTCAACATCAAAGATCCCAGTAACTTCTACTACGTGCATATGGCCTCCAAACCTGATCCGCATGCGCATAATATCTTCCTGGTCAACGATGAGCCTCGGGTGGCCATAGCCGAAAAAGTATCAGGCGGGGTGGACTGGGGCGATACCGACACCTGGCATAAGGTGCGTATTGCCCGCGATGTGCAGGAGGGTACCATCAAAGTCTATTTCAACGATATGGAAACGCCTGTCATGGAAGGTAAAGACACCCACTTTGACTACGGACATATCGGTTTTGGCTCCTTTGACGATACCGGTATGATTGACAACATTAAAATCTGGGCACCTGCCCTGGTAGAAAAGGGAGAAGGCTTTTTTAGCTCAGCCTCTCGCTAACAAGGATGCGTTGAACATCTTTTGAAGAGTTAGATCAAAAAAGAAAATCCCGGCTGTGGAAACACAGGCCGGGATTTTTATGCATATCGTACAAAATTAATGCTTGAAGTGGCGGAAGCCGGTGAATACCATCGCCATGTCGTGGGCATCGCAATAGTCAATAGAATCCTGGTCTTTGATGGAGCCTCCCGGCTGAATCACTGCCGAAATACCTTCCTGGTCGGCGATCTCTACGCAATCGGGGAAGGGGAAGAAAGCATCCGAGGCCATGACGGCTCCTTTCAGCTCAAATCCAAATTGCCTGGCCTTTTCTATCGCCTGCTTCAGCGCATCCACGCGTGAAGTCTGTCCTACGCCGCTGGACAGCATCTGCCCTTTCTTTGCCAGTATAATGGTGTTTGACTTGGTATGTTTACAGATTTTACTGGCAAACAGCAGCGCCTCTTTTTCTTCCTGGCTGGCAGCTCTTTTGGTGACATCTTTCAGGTCTTCCATGCTGTCGGTCTTCAGGTCACGGTCCTGCTCTATCACGCCATTGAGCAGGGTTTTGAACTGCTTCCGGGCAGTCATGGGCTGCTTCTGCTTCAGCAGGATGCGCTTCTTTTTGTTGCTAAGCAGATCCAGTGCCTCATCGCTGAAGGAGGGGGCGATAAGTACTTCAAAAAAGAGGCTGTCCATTGCCTCAGCGGCTTCCATGTCTACCTCGGCATTGGTAATGAGCACCCCGCCAAAAGCTGACACGGTATCAGCGGCAAAAGCCCTTTCATAGGCTTCTTTTACGGTACTGCCGGTAGCACAGCCACAGGCATTGGTATGTTTAAGAATGGCAAAAGCCGTTTCTCCTTCAAATTCCTGGATAAGTGCCACCGCTGCGTCAATATCCACCAGGTTGTTGTACGACAACTCTTTGCCGTTAAGCTGTTCCAGCATATCCTCCAGCGGACCGTAGAAGGCTGCCTCCTGGTGAGGATTTTCACCATAACGCAGCGGTTTTTCCGGCAAGCCAGCTTTGCCAAAGCCAGCTTGCTGACCGCCTCCGCTGAAGTAAGTGTGAATAGCCGTATCGTAATGCGAACTCTGGGCGAAGGCCTGCATGGCAAAATCACGCCGGTCTTCCAGGTCGGTGCTGCCTTTTTTATCAGCCAGCAGCCGCTCCAGCGCAGTATACTGGCTGCGGGAAGAGACGATAAGGACATCCTTAAAGTTTTTGGCTGCCGCGCGAATGAGTGCGATACCGCCGATGTCTATTTTCTCAATAATTTCTGCCTCAGAAGCACCCGAAGCCACCGTTTCCTCAAATGGATAAAGGTCAACTATGACCAGGTCGATAGGTGGAATTTCGTATTCCTGCACCTGCTGCTGGTCTTCCGCATGCTCGCGGCGGGAAAGGATGCCCCCAAATACTTTGGGATGCAGCGTCTTCACCCTGCCACCTAAGATGGAAGGATAGCCCGTCAGGTCTTCTACGGCAGTTACTTCGGCACCCTGCTCTTCAATAAACTTCTGGGTGCCCCCGGTAGAGTAGATTTTTACACCATACTGATCCAGCAGGCGAATGATGGGGGAGAGATTATCTTTATAATAAACTGAAATCAGTGCGGCATTGATCTTCTTGCTCATGATAGCTCAGGTTTGTTTAGGCCCACAAAGCTAGGACTTTTTGACGGGCAGAAAAAGACGGCCCGGCAGATTAGTGCAAAAAGCAACGCACGCAGATGCCAGACCGCACTTAAGCCTGTTCAGCTAAAAATCCTCAGCCTCGCATGTCAGCTTGCCACCTTTGTCTGCTCGCAGCCCACCACCCGGTAGAGCATCCCATCACTCTTGGTGAAGAAATACAGCTGGTGCTTACTATCCTCGCCTATGCGCAGCGCCACCCGCTGTACGCCGGTAAGCGTCTGGAAGTCGGTGGTTTCGTTTTCGCCCTGTAAGCGTATGCTGAGCGAATGTATGGGCGCCTGCTGTCCCAGCTGCATTTCGTCAGTTTCTGTAAAAAAGATTCGTCCATTGACGATATCGCCAAAAATATACTTCTCCTGCAGCTCCGGAATATCACCCTGAAAGACACCCCCACCCACAATGGCATTGCCTTCGTCGTGATCATACTGGGCCACCGGATAGATGTAGCGCTCAGACTCATTTTCGGGCAGGGGATACACATGAGAGGCTTTGCCCCGGGTGCTGATCACGAAAGTACCTTCACGCTCCGGCCAGCCGTAGTCGCCGCCCGGCACCGCAATGTTGACTTCCTCTATCTGGTGCTGACCTATGTCGGTGACGTACAAAGTTTCACCGTCGGGCGACCAGGAAAGATGATGGGCATTCCGGAAACCATAGCAGTACACTTCGCCCAGCGCCCCCGGCTCGTCTGCCCAGGGGTTATTGGCGGGGATGCCATATTTTCCGTTCTTGCTGTTGTTTCCCATAGGATCAATGCGCAGCACCGAACCCCAGATACCGGCCCTGTTATGGGTCACAAAGGGAAAACCGCCGAAGGCAGACCCGCCATCGCCTATACCGATGTAAAGCAGCCCATAATCCTCATCACCAGGCTGGGCATTGGGCCGGAAATCAATCGCCTGCATCCCGTGGATCTGCGTCACCATATTGGCACGAAATACTTCCCGGCTGCTACCTGAAAAAGTTTTGGCCTGAGGATCATCCATCTTCCATTCGGTAAGTACATACTGCACGGTTACTTTGATGGAATCGGCATAAGTGAAGTCAGCCTCGCCGGAACCGGGCTTTTCGGTATGAGTCGTGTAGAAGATACCGTTTTCGTTAAATTCCGGATGAAACTCAAACTGGGCCAGTCCTGAACCCAAACCCGGGCTGTCCATAAAATTGGGAAAGCGGGCTTTGGCATCCAGAAAAACCTCACAGCGGCCGTTCCTGATTTCATACAGAGGGCCCCGCAGGTCGTTGAGGAACATACGTTCTTTGCCGTTCTGCCTGATAGCCTGCAGGCGGTTGATGCGCGCCCTTATGCCTTCCCCGGCCGTGGCCGGTGCCTGCAGCACTTTTTGCAGTACCAGCCTCAGGCCTGAATCAGGAATCTTTTCAGGGATGGGATTTTCCAGCACATGGGTAGTATCAAGGGCAGCCGCAGAAGTTACCGGCACTTCATCATAGGTGTTGATGTACGCCAGGATGGATGCCACCTCCTCATCTTCCAGCGAGGTAAAAGCCGGCATATACTGCTTGTACTGGGCAAAAAGCTCAGTAGCACGAGGGTCGCCCTGCTCAATCATTTCAGGCGCATTTCTAATAAAAGATGTCAGCCATTCATGACCTGCTACTTTGGTGACGCCGCTCAGGTTGGGGCCGATCAGGTTCTGGTCAAAAGCGTGGCAGGAGGCACAATACCGGGAGAAAAGCCGCTCTCCTTTTTGAATAGCTTCGGCATCCTGCAGGTAGGTGCTTTCTTCGGTAGAGGAGCGCTGAGAATCACAGGCAAACAAACAAAATTGTAAAGCAGGAAGCAGAGCAAAATAGACAAGTTTTCTGTGAAGCATGGATATTTGATATTGAAAAATCGGGCGAACCAGGATCACTCATGGAAAACCCGGCAGGCCGTTTTTTTAGTTTCACAAACTACTAAAGAGGACGCATACTTTCCCTATGAGCAACCAGATTTTTCGTCC
>JBKHDR010000109.1:0-14028 GCA_046541235.1 Cyclobacteriaceae bacterium
AACAGCATTGTTTATTCTTAAAACCATTGCTATTCAATAAATAGTGATTTTTGCATTATTTTGAAATTACTCTATAAATTTTAGGCAATAGATATTCAATTATGACAGAATCTAATGCATATCAACTAGTCATAAATTCAATGCTTCTACTTGTATTAATTATATCTGGACAAATTCTTTAGGCCAGTGTTTGGACTGGTATTGAGGGTATCTTCATCAAAAAAAATAATGCGATAGACAAATAAATAGCAGCTTCTTTTTATGTCTTAGCTGTCGTTTTGATGGGTGTAATACTTTATGGAAAGCTATAGATGCACTCTTAAGAGTTTTTAAAAGAGCTTGCAAGCCATCTTGACGAATATAAACATCCTGGAACAAGTTTTCATTAAAGCATGGTTGATTACATATCCCAATTGGAGAGGAAAACAAATCGCATTCCCCTTTTTTTTGCTATTTATTTCTTAGACTTTTTCTTTAGTTCAGCAATAGCATGGCTAGTAGCTTTTTATGATCCTGATATTTTTAAAATATTCGAGGATGGTACCCCACTTGTTGAAATATTTTTTGTCACTGTAATTTTTGCTCCATTACTCGAGACTTTTCTTTGTCAATATCTGGTTATTGAAATCTTGTATAGATTCAAAAAGATCAGTGTGAGTAGTATTATAATTATTTCAGCGTTAATATTCAGTTTAGGGCATTACTACAATATCATATATATCTTTTTTGCTTTTGTTTCTGGGCTGGTATATGCATCCTATTATTTGTACCTGAAAATGGAGAAGAAGAGATTTCCTTTTCTTTATATAGTGGGCTTACATGCCCTGTACAACTTTACAGTGTTTATCTTAGACGATGTTTTAGGTTGGTAGGTAATCAGTCTATGAAAACTACTTTAGTTCTTCTCACTACAACTATATGTACGATCGTATTATGCCTGCTATCAAAGCAGGAGGGTTTATCTTTTTTTTGTTCATTGTTAGCATTCTTATATCCATACCAATATTGGGTGCCTATGCATTAATGGGAGGAGATTCTGATCTTATATGGGCGGAAGATGCTTCTACTATAGAAGCAGCGTTAACTTCTTCCTTTGCGTTGTTTGTCGCAGTACTTTGCACGGCACGCATTTTTAAATTTTCCAAAAATTGGGCTTTTTCTTGGTCAGAAGTGGGCATAGTAAAACATAAGATACTATCAAACCTGATCAAAGGTATAGGTATTGGCATCCTGCTTATCTTACTATCTGTATTGCCATTGATAGCTTTTGATGCTATCAGTATCACAGCCAATAACCTCGCCTTTGCTGATTTAGCAGGCTATCTGCTTGTATTTTGCCTGGTTGCCATTGGGGAAGAATTGCTCATACGGGGATATATTCTTTCTTATCTTGTCAAATATTATCCACGCGTATTTGCGGTATTGATTTCTGCCATCATATTTAGCCTGCTACATATATTCAATGGTAATTTCAATCTACTTGAATGTTTCAACCTCATCCTGGTAGGTATATTTTTAGCAGCGTTAAAGTTCAGATACCAAAATCTATGGGTGCCTGTCGGAACTCATTTTTCCTGGAACTTTATGCAGGGTTCTGTTTTAGGTTTCCCGGTAAGTGGGATTGATGTTCCAAGTATCTATTTAATTTCCTTTGAGGAAAATACCCTATTTAATGGTGGCCTCTTTGGTATAGAAGGGTCTATCCTCAGTACGGTTGTATTTATTGCACTTGTTATTTACCTACGGAATACATTGGTAATTTCTGAGCAGAATCATGGTTGAGTAATTACGCTTACAGCCTTATTCTATAATGATATTGATACAAGCATTTAATAAACTGGGCGTACGTGCGCTCAGCAAGCTAACCATAGATTATATGGAGAGTTACAAAGCCGCGATGGGTAAGTAATGGTTTGAGGATTAGGTTTTGGATATGAGGTCTTGAAAAAACCTGTCTGAACGTATTGAACCGGCTGAGAAGCCGGTTTTTTTTATGAGGTAATATTTCTGAAAGTCAGGTTGATACGGGCTTCTGCCAGTCTTCTTGTTTTCGGGAGCTGGTGCTGCCAGTGATGCTGCAGGGCACCACCCATGAGCAGCAAGCTACCATGATGGAGCACCAGGCTTTGCTTCTTTTTCTTGTCCTGCCGATGGCGCAGCATAAAATTTCTTTCCGCACCCAGGCTCACCGAAGCAATCAGCGGATTCTTACCCAGGCTCGCCTCATCATCGCTATGCCAGCCCATGCTGTCTTCTCCATTCCGGTATAGATTAAGCAATACCGAATTAAAAACCTGGCCCGTACTCTTTTCCAAAGCTTCTTTCAATTCAGCAAGTGGTGGTGTCCAGGGGGTGGCCTGCCAGTTTAAGCCAGAGTAAGTGTAGGAAACATGTTCGTCTCCGTAGAAAGCGGTAAGCCGAGGCTGGTCTACCCATTTACCAAAAATACGTACTTTCTTCTGTTCCCAGGGAATCACATGGGTGAGATAAGCCAGAAACTGGTCGCTGTCAGGGCCATCCAGAAAGTGAGGGTCATACAGCACCCAACCATCCGTCCATTCCAGTTTAAGGGGCTTATCTTCAAAAAGTGACAGAAACATAAAAAATCTTATTAGTACAAATATCTATAACTTCGCTGCATGTGCATAGTTTTGCCTGTATGGACAAAAGACTACAAGAGCAGATCGCCTTTATCATGGAAACGGATAAACTCAAAAGAGTGATTCGTCGCAACTACAATGCTGATGGCAGCCGCCTGGAAAATACCGCAGAGCACAGCTGGCAGATTACGCTGCTGGCGCTTACGCTTGCCGAGCATGCCGAAGAATCTGTTGACATCTGTAAAATACTAAAAATGCTGCTCATCCATGATCTGGTTGAAATAGATGCGGGTGACACTTACCTGTATGGCGAGGGCGACGCTTCCGAAAAAGAAAAAAAGGAACAGGAAGCTGCCGACAGGATTTTTGGCATGCTACCTGCTGATCAGGGCGCAGCTTATCTCAGCATCTGGAAGGAATTTGAGGCAGGTGAGACGGCTGAGTCTCGCTTTGCCAAAGCCATAGATCGCCTGATGCCCATTCTGAACAACTTCCACAGCGAAGGCCGCTCCTGGAAAGAGAACGGTATCAGCCGTGAGCAGGTGATCAGCAAATGCAAAGGTATTGCCGAAGGCTCTGGCAAGCTTTGGGATTATGCCCTGCAGATTATTGATGAAGCGTACGAAAAAGTTTACCTCAGGTAGTCCTTTCCCAATAACAACTTCATCAACTGCTCGGCGGCTACCATACCTTTCTGCCTTACAAACGGTCGGGGTGTGTTATCTCCCACTTCATATACCAGGCTCTCTGCACGGTAGGTATTGTATAGAAAATTTTTGGAGACACCATCCGAACTGATGTTGGCTTTGGCATTTACTTCATAGTCAGGAATCGTTTGTTCTATGCCATTCAGCCACTTCTCCACCAGCCCGGGCGCATGGGTGATCACCGTAGAGTCGAGCGTATAAAAGATATCATCCCAGGTGGAGTGAAAATCTATGCCAAAGTAGAGCTTGCCATTTTCTTCGCTTAGCTTTTTATCCAGCATGTTTTTCACTGCCCGGATTTCAGGATGGTGTTGCTGCGCCCAGTCGCGGTTAAGGTCTACGCCCCCGGCAGCATGCCGCCAGTGGCCCATGTCTACGCCATCGGGATTCATCAGAGGAATAGCTAGTACGGTATATTCCTTTCTAAACCGGCGGGCCAGTTGACTGTTTCCGGCCAGGGTTTCTATGAAGGCTTTCATGGCGAGATAGCCGGTAACTTCGGGCGGATGCTGTCGGCTGATAACCACTATGACTTTATCCTTAAGTTTGGCTTCGCCCAGGGTCAGGGCCAGCATAGGTCGGCCCAGGCGGGTTTTGCCAAAAATTTCTGTAGTGATAAAAGGTCGTGTAGCCAGGCTGTCCATCCAGGCATAAACCTGGGTACTGGTCTGTAGCTCCTGCCCTGCCACCCAAAGCGTATCCGGGCCTACCGGCAGCCGCAGGCGCACATATTCGGGGAGGGAGCCTACGCCAAAGTCAGCCTCTCCTTTGTCGAATTCTTCATAGCGGGCAGAATCCAGGGCTGTCCAGTGCCTGCCGTCCTGGCTCAGCTTGGGGTAGTAGCGGTGTCTGGCATCCTGGTAAGTCAGCTTGACATAAATCTCCCGGGGCTGTGCCGACCATATTTTGAAGGCATACCAGGGGCTGGGGTTGATGGGCGTGTTTTCGGGCGTGATCCAGGCAATCAGCGTATCCTCATGCTGAAGCACACCGTTGAGCCGGGCACCTTCAAACTGGTTGCTCAGGCTTACCCCCATTTCAGGAAAGTGGAAAGTGCTGGTGTGTTGTATCTGCACTGGGCGCGGGCTGGTATCTACCCGTAATACCGGGGCCTGCCCTTCAAATTTTTTTTCCTTTTGTGGTACTTGAGCCTCAACGAAACCAGCAGTAAAAATAAGGGCAGCAGCAAAAAGATAAGAATACATGAAAGCAGTG
Source organism: Cyclobacteriaceae bacterium (assembly GCA_046541235.1). Lineage (GTDB taxonomy): Bacteria > Bacteroidota > Bacteroidia > Cytophagales > Cyclobacteriaceae > Catalinimonas. The sequence continues at coordinate 4,523 of JBKHDR010000109.1, forward strand.
GGTTGAATCCACTAAAGCTAAAAAAGAAAAGTATCCCTGCCAAATCTGCTTACCAAAGCCTGCGGTTGAGTAAAAGTCAGGCTTCAAGAGAGTTATGCTGTAGGTACTTCCTGATCTTGAGGTAAAGATCACGAGGGTTGAAAGGCTTGGTCACAAAGTCATTCATTCCCACCTTAAATACCTGCTCCTGTATCTCCAGTATAGCTGAAGCGGTCAGGGCGATAATAGGCAGGTCGGGATAGGTCTGCCTGATGAGCAGGGTAGCATCATAGCCATCCATCACCGGCATCTGCAGGTCCATCAGCACCAGGTCATACTGGCCGTTAACCACTTTTTTGACAGCCTCTTCCCCGTTTTCAGCATGATCAAAATCCAGTTGCCAGCGGTTGAGAAACTGCCGGGCCACAATTACGTTCATGGCATTGTCTTCTACCAGCAGTACTTTGTAACCGGACAGGCTCTCAAATGAATGACTGCTTTGCTGAAAGACTGAAGAATTGTTCTTCTTGACGTCCTGTCCTACCTTAAGACGGAGTGTGAAAAAGAATTTTGTACCTTTTCCTAATTTGCTCTCCACCTGAATCTGGCTGTTTTGCAGTTCAAGTAGTTTTTTGGTGATGGTCAGCCCCAGGCCGGTACCTCCAAATTTGCGGCTGGTATCAGCGCTTGCCTGTGAGAAGCTTTCAAAGATAGTATCCAGTTTATCCTCTGCTATGCCTATACCGGTATCAACTACCTCAAAATAAAGGTCGACAAAGCTATCAGTATGATTTTGAACATCAACCTTGAGTGAAACATATCCTTTTTCGGTAAACTTGATGGCATTGCTAACCAGGTTGTTGAGGATCTGGGAGAGCCTATTCGGATCGCCTACCAGGGTAGCAGGAAGGCTACCCAGCTCGCAGATCCTGAAGTCCAGGCCTTTTTCAATTGCTTTGAAGCCAAGTGACTGCCGGATACCCGTCAGTAGTTCTGCCAGGCTGAAATCAGCTTTTTCAATCTCAACTTTGCCAGCTTCTATCTTGCTGAAGTCAAGTATGTCGTTGATAAGTGCCAGCAGGTTCTCTCCTGAGAAGCGGAGTGCGTTAAGGTTCTCAACCTGTTCGGGCTTGGGATCATCCTGCAGCAGCAGGTGGGTAATGCCGATGACGGCATTCATGGGCGTACGTATCTCATGGCTCATGGTAGAAAGAAACTGTGCTTTAGCCATAGAGGCATGTTCTGCCTGCTGCTTGGCCTGGATAAGTTCCTGCTCTTTGCGCGAGCGCTCAAGGGTAGCGCCTACCCAGCGGGCCAGCATGCGGACAAATTCCTTTTCTTCTTCTGAAAAAGGCTTACGGGCCTTGAGTGAAGAGAAGTTTACTGTTCCGTAGAGTTTACCCTCTACCCAGATGGGGGCACCGATATAGCTTTCCAGGCCATATAGGCGGTAAGCCTGGTGCTGCGCGTATTCAGATTGACCCATATAACTGATAGCCACCACGTCGTTCTTTTGGTAGGCGAGGCTGCAGTAGCTGTAGTCCAGCTCAACCTCCTGATTGGCCAGTTCAGGTAAGCCTGTCTCTCTTCTTACAAAATGCTCTATATGACATTTTCCTACCTCTATACGACTGATGACACCCATTGACAGCTTGAGGAAAGAGCAAACTTCAAGTACGGCTTTTGAGACCTGTTCCTTGAAGTCAAGATCGTTTCGGGAGGCAATGTCGTTAAGCGTTTTGAGTCCCTGCTGGAAATGCTGTAGGTTGAGTTCAGAGATCTTCTCCCGGGTGATATCCTGGAATACCCCTTTGACCTTGAATGCCTTACGGTTGCGGGTGAGGGTGCTTCCCAACGCTCTTACCCATATTTTTTCATAGTTGCCGGTAAAGGCTTGTAGCTGCAGGTCAAAATGGTTGCCATGACGAATGGCTGCACGTATCGCCTGCTGAAACTCCTGACGCGACTTCTTTGTCAGGAAGCCAAGGCACTGTCTGATACTGGGCTGATAGTTTTCGGCTAGCCTTAACAATTTTCTGAACTGATCTGAGAGGTGGATTTTTCCGCTTGCTACGTCCAGTTCCCAACTGCCCAGGCGAGCCAGCAGCTGCGACTCCTCCAGTTCTTCTTTGGTCTTCAGCAGGGCTTCTTCTGCCTGCTTGCGTTCGGTGATATCGGTATTGACGATCAATCCGCCTTCAATATTTCCGTGGATGTCACGTATAGGTACGGCTTTGACACTAAACTGCCGACCAAAGTAGAGGATATCCTCGCTGGCAGCCTGGCCACTGAGTGCAGCATCATATAAGGAGTCAAGTATGGCTATATTATTGGCATCTGAAACTTCCCTTAATGTTTTGCCTTCCATTTGTTCAGGGGTGAAGCCAATTCTGTTAAGGGTAGGACCTTCTGTCAGTATAAATTTTTTATTCTTATCAAACAGGTAGATATCCGTATCAGGTATGTTAGCGGCCAGGCGGCGGTAGTTGCTTTCGCTGGCCCGGAGCTTGTCCTGGGCCTCCTTCTGCTGGGTGATTTCCCGTGATACCGACTGTATGCTGACCACTTTTCCATCCATCATAACAGGCGTAAAGTTGGCCTGCAGCCAGATGTATACCCCATCCTTTCGGAGCATACGGTACTCGATATTGTCCACGTTTTTCCCGGAGGCTACCACGGCGTGAGGGCCATTTTTAATTATATCTTTATCCTCGGGGTGCACCAGTTCGTAAGGGTCCTGGTTGGTGAGCTCAGCATCAGAGAAACCAAGTGTCTGCTTTACTGAAGGGGAAATGTAGAGCATCTTACCTTCCAGGTCGTGCATACAGATGATGTCTCTGACATTTTCTGTGATTAGCTGGTACTTTTCCTTTTCCAGTCGCAGGGCTTCCTCTGCCTTAACGATATCGGTGATATCCAGGGTAGTGCCGTAAACACCGATTGTCTTGCCTCTTTCGTCGGTGAGAGGCCTTACTGTAGCCTTGATATGACGGGTATTTCCCTTGGGCGTGATGATGCGCTGCTCGAACCTGATACATTCTCCACCATAGGCCTTTTCAATCTTCTGCCTTACGGTAGGTAGATCCTCAGGGTGTACCAACTGATAATATTCTTCAAAACCAGGTGCTCCCTGCTCCTGAGGCCATTCAAACTGTCTGAATGTTTCCTCAGTCCAGTTTATTTTTTTACTGGACAAGTCAACTGACCACCAGCCTATGCCGGCAAAATCCTGTATCTCTCTCAGGTCTCGTTCCAGTGAGGCTATCCGCTGATCACTGATGCTGCGTACTACCCTGAGCTGGGTTTTCAGGGATTCTATTTCTGCCTGAGCCTGTTCTAGTGATTGCTTCATTATTTATCAATATTAAGCCTCAAATTTATCCTAGCAGAGCTGGAAATTATTGCCCATTTTAAGTGTAATTGCAGACATGTAATTTTACATTCTCAACAGTAGAATCTGCCAACCAGTAAATACACTTAGCAGAATAAAAATAATTTTCTGAGTGATTTGGCTCAAGAAATTCACTAAATGTTGCGTCAATATAACAACAGAGGCGGCTTATGAGTCTGTAGAATAAAAAAGCTACTTTGTACGATATCATTGGAGATTTACACGGAGAGGCAGATTTACTCCTAAAGCTTCTGCAAAAGTCAGGATACCGGCAGCAGGAAGGTGGCTGGCAGCACCCCTGGCGCAAGGCGGTTTTTGTGGGAGATCTTATCAATAAAGGACCGCAGAGCCGGGAGGTTCTTGCTATCGTCAGGACCATGACGGAGCGCCATACAGCGCTGGCGGTGCCCGGCAACCATGAGCTGTACCTGCTCGGCTACTTCCACCAGCATGCCGGAGGGGATTTTGTGCGCCCGCATACCGAAAGCAACCAGGAGCAGCTGTCTCCTACACTGCAGGCTTTCAGCGGAGATCTTGCCCTGCTCGAGGATTATCTGAACTGGCTGCAGACCCTGCCACTTTTCCTGGAGATGGATGGCTTCAGAGTAGTACACGCCTACTGGCATCAGCCCAGTATTGATTTTCTGAAATCCAAATATGCTGAAGCCAGGCTCAGTCATGAAATTCTCAGGGCGATGACTCCCGGCAGTGCCACCGAAAAGGCCATACGCGAACTGCTGGTGGGTATCAAGCTGCCGCTGCCCGGAGGTGAAGAATATTTCAAGGCGAAATGGTGGAACCTGGGCAAAAGCAGCCAATACCGTGACCTGGCTATACGGCCTGAGGATGACTTTGGCAACCCGGATATTTCTACGGCTGAGGTGGATATAAAAGAGTACCGCTATCCGCAGGAGGCGCCTCCTCTCTTTTTCGGGCATTACAACCTGCCGGGGCAGCCTTTCCTGCTGGCCAACCACTACACCTGCCTGGACTTCAACCAGCCAGAGCGGGCACTGGCCGTGGCTTACCACTGGGATGGTGAAAGCATATTGGACAGCCGTAAATTTACCTTTGTAAGCTGAATTTTACTCAGGTGGATAGAAAAGCCTGTAACATCTGCCGGAGGAGGTCAGTCTTCCACTTCCACTATCATTTCTATTTCTACCGCGATATTACCCGGCAGGGAGGCCATACCGACGGCTGATCGGGCGTGTTTGCCTTTCTCACCAAAAACTTCTACCATGAAATCAGAAAAGCCGTTCATCACCTGCGGCTGCTGGGTAAAATCTGTCGTACCATTGACCATGCCCAGCACTTTGACGATCCTCTTTACCTTGTTCAGGTCACCGATTTCTCCCTTCAGGGCTGATAAAAGGGTGATTCCCGCATAGCGAGCTGCCTGCTGCCCTTCTTCTATGCTGATGTCCTGGCCGAGTTTACCCCTGATCGTGTCGCCATCAGGGGTGCTGGGGCCGTGGCCGGCCATAAACACCAGGTTGCCGGTACGTACGGCTCTTACAAAATTGGCAGTAGGCTGGGGTAGGTCATAAAGCTCAATGCCCATATCTTTGAGTTTTTGCTCTACGTCTACCTCCTGTGTCAGGCTGGCTTCGGCTACTTCCTGCTTAGCGGCAGGCTGGCAGGCATGGAGGAGCAGGACGAGGGAAAGGGCTGTGAAAAAGTGAATTTTTGACATAGCTTTGCGGTTAGTTTTTCATGAAAAGTTCCGGCAGCACTTCTGATGGATAGCCGGTCTTTTGAGATGCTTAAATATAGAGAATTTCCATTACTGAACTTGGGACCACAGCCGCCTTATTATGGATTTTGTAGCACTGGATTTTGAAACAGCCAACCACCAGCGGGAAAGTGTATGTGAAATAGGTATCGCCCTGGTACAGGGGGGGATGCTGAAGGAGCAGCGTTCCTGGCTCGTCAGGCCGCGTGACAATTGGTTTAACTCCATGAACACCCGCATCCACGGCATTGATGCGCAGAAGGTAGCCGATGCACCAGAGTTTGACGAGCTCTGGCATAGTGTGTTGCTGCCCTATTTTGACCAGGCATTTGTGGTGGCCCATAATGCCAGTTTTGACCTTAGTGTACTCAGGCATGTGCTGGCCCAATACGGTATTCCCTTTCCTGAGCTGAGATATACCTGCAGCTTACAGGTAGCGCGCAGGGCCTGGAGAGGTTACGATTCTTACGGGCTGGGTTCTCTTTCTGAGCGTTTCGGTATAGCGCTCAGGCATCATGCGGCAGGTTCTGATGCAGAAGCCTGCGCCCGTATCCTGCTGCGAGCCATGGAGGAGCATCAGCTATCCCATATTGAAGACATTGAAAGCGCCTTCGGGCTTCAACTCGGCAGCTTGTATCCCAACGGCTACAGCCCGGCGGGACGTATGCGGCCGCGCAAGAAGAAAAAACCTGCCCTGCAGGATATGAAAATCGACCTGTCAAAAGTCCATCATGAGCACCCGCTCTATGGCAAGCAGGTGGTATTTACCGGTACGCTCAAGAGCATGAGCCGGGCAGAAGCACAGAAGAAAGTGCTGGAAGCAGGAGGCATCGCTCCTTCTTATGTCAATAACCAGACGCACTATCTGGTGCTGAGCGAAAAGATTTTTCTCAATTTGTCAAAAGGCTTACACAATAACAAGGTGAGAGAAGCCTCACAACTCAGGGAAAGAGGAAGTCAGACTCGCCTGATATCGGAAAGTGACTTTTTACAGATGCTTGCCTATGAAATACCAGGAGAATCTCAGCTTTAGCCATCCGATCCTGTATGTCATCCTTGTACCCATCATTGCTTTGATGGGATACGGTATTGTACAGCAGCTGGTATTAGGCAGCCCCTTCGGAGATCAACCCTTGGCTGATCACTGGCTGATCATAACAGGGAGCCTGCCAGTACTTATTCTGCTGCTGCTGAGCTTATCGCGCCTGCGATACAGGCTTGACAATAGTGGGATACATTACCGTTTTATCCCCTTCCATCTCAGGGAGCAGTACATTGGCTGGGATGAAGTGCGAGAAGCACGGATAAGGCAATATGATGCCCTGAGAGAATTTGGCGGCTGGGGAATTCGTATCAATTTCAGCGGCAACAAGGCTTATAATGTAATAGGAGACAGGGGGCAGGGCCTGGAGATTGAGAAGAAAAACGGCAAGAAAGTGCTCTTCAGCACACGTAAGCCTCAGGAAATCAGCCGGTTTTTATCTGGGATTCCTCAAAAAGGATAGTGCTGCTGCTTTGCATTCCTGCCTTAAAATAATGTATGTTTGTAGAATCTAATGCTACCTGAACCTATCATGCTGGATAAAAGCACCCGAGAAAAGTATACGCTGGTGGTAGGCCTTGAAGTACACGCACAACTGCTGACCCAAAGCAAGATATTTTCTTCAGATCCTACCCGTTATGGGGCTGATCCTAATACCAATATCAGCGTAATTACCCTAGGGCATCCCGGTACCATGCCCCGTCTTAACAAACAGGTGATAGAATATGCCGTTCGCATGGGCCTGGCCTGTGGCTGCGAGATCACCCGTCACAATATCTTTGACCGTAAGAATTATTTTTATCCCGACCTGCCTAAAGGCTACCAGATCATGCAGGACAAAACGCCTATCTGCGTGGGCGGGGGAGTTTATATCCGGCTGGAAGACCAGGATGAAAGGCAAATCAAGCTGCACCATATCCACCTGGAGGAAGATGCCGGTAAATCCATTCACCTGGAGAATGAGCCCGAAACCCTGGTAGACTTTAACCGTGCGGGTGTGCCACTTATTGAGATCGTTACCGAACCAGATATCCGAAGTTCTGAGGAGGCCTATGCGGTGCTGAGCGAGATTCGTAAGCTGGTCCGCTACCTGGATATCTGCGATGGTAATATGGAAGAGGGCTCGTTGCGTTGTGATGCCAACGTATCCATCATGCTCAAAGGGGCTACGGTATATGGCAAAAAGGTAGAGGTGAAGAACATGAACTCTATCCGTAATGTGCAACGGGCTATTGATCATGAGATGGAACGGCAGATCATGCTGCTAGAGCAAGGTGAAGAGATTATCTCCGAAACCCGCTTATTCAATGCTGATACCGGCACCACCTACAGTATGCGGACCAAAGAAGAACTCAATGATTACCGCTATTTTCCCGAGCCGGACCTGAGCCCAGTGGTAATTTCTGAAGAATGGCTGGCCAGCGTGAGGCAAAAAATGCCGGATCTTCCGCATGATCTCTGGCACAAGTTTACCAAAAGCTACGGTTTACCCGCCTACGATGCTGAACTACTCACCGAAACCAAAGCCATAGCCCGCTATTTTGAGGAGGTATGTACTTTTACTCCTCATTACAAGGCCGTTTCTAACTGGATGATGGGCCCTGTCAGATCTTATCTCAACGAGCAGGGAATAGATATCAGCACCTTTCCGCTTAGCCCGGAGCGACTGGCCCAGCTGATAGCCTTGGTGGCGGCTGATAAAGTGAGTTTTGCCGTTGCCTCTCAGAAGCTGTTTCCCCGCCTGCTGCGGGAACCTGCTACGGCTCCCGACCAACTGGCTGCCGACATGAACCTGCTACAGGAGAGCAATGCCGATAGCCTACAGTTGCTGGTTACTGAAGTACTGGCTGCCCATCCGCAGAAAGTAGATCAGTATAGGAAGGGTAAAAAGGGTTTACTGGGGATGTTTGTAGGTGAGGTCATGAAGCGTAGCAAGGGCAAAGCCAATCCTAAAGTGACTAATGAACTGTTAAGAAAAGAATTAGGTTGAATTTAGAAGATTTTTGAGCAAACATAATTTATGAATACAATACTTAAGCTTTTTATTCCTTTCAGTGCGGTGGTATTCTCCGCCTGCGCCCAGAGTGGAGACACTATGGAGAAACCTGCTGATAAACCTGGTTATGTAGAGATACAGGGCAAGATCAATCATCCGGCCGAAGAGGGGTATGTGCTGCTTGAATCTATCGGCAATGATGACATTTCTCTGGTAGACACCCTGATGGTTTCCAGTGACAGCAGCTTTCGTTACAGCCTGAAAAACGATAGCCCCGGTTTTTACCGGCTTAACCTTTACGACCGGCAGTATGTGAACCTGATCCTGAACGATGAGGATGTACAGATAGTAGCTGATGGTAACAGTCCGGATGGACTGGTAAAAGTTACAGGCTCTAAGGATACCGACTACTTTTACCTGGTTAACGATATCATGCGCGATTTTCAGGAAAAAGTAAATGCCATGAACGCAGACTTCATGAAAGCACAGGCGGATGATGATGCTGAAGCCATGAAGGCGGTGGAGGAAAAATATCTGGAACTGGAAAAACAAAATACCGAGAAGCTGAAAGATACCATTGACCAGATGGGTACTTCTATTGCGGCTTTTTATGCGGTAAACTTCCTGGATGCTGAAAAAGAGTTTGAGTACCTGAGTACACTGGCCGATAGGTTTCAGGAAAATCTTCCTGATTCACGTTATACCCGGCAGTTTGTGGCGCAGGTAGAAGATATGAGAAAGCTGGCAGTAGGTAATACCGCTCCTGAAATTGCTCTTCCCAATCCCGCAGGAGATACGGTGATGCTTTCTTCGCTCAGGGGTAACTATGTGATGATTGACTTCTGGGCGGCCTGGTGCAAACCCTGTCGTATGGAAAACCCCAACGTGGTACGCATGTACAATAAATACAAAGACCAGGGCTTTGAGATTTACGGTGTCTCCCTGGACCGTACACGAGAGGACTGGTTGGAAGCTATTAAGGATGATAATCTGACCTGGACACATGTGTCAGACCTGAGTTATTTTGATTCGGAAGCGGCCCGGCTTTATAACATTAATGCCATACCCGCAACGGTGCTGCTGGACAAAGAAGGAAAAATCATCGCGAAAAACCTGCGTGGTGCCGAACTGGAGGCCAAACTGGCGGAGATTTTTGGGGATGCCTGATGACTTTCTTTTTATGCACAAGTAGCTAAAAAACGCAATCTGCTATCTTTTTGTATGGAAATTTAAAGGAGCTGTAAAATTTTATACAAGTAGTTTTCACCACTATAATCAAAATACTTTCCCTTAAATAATAAAAAATATTACAATTTATTCTAAAAGCTGATCATCGTCCTCGCCGGGAAGCCGGTCGCCGGGA
>JBKHDR010000110.1:0-13642 GCA_046541235.1 Cyclobacteriaceae bacterium
ATCATTGTCTTGCCCGTTCTATTAGCGAACAGGGCTGGTCTATGTTCAAGACCTTCATGCAGTATAAGTGCGAAACCTACGGTAAGCATTTCATACAGATTGGCAGGTTTGAACCTTCCAGTAAAATGTGTTCGGCATGTGGTACTACAAATCATAATCTTTCTTTGTCTGATCGTCAATGGACTTGCAAGTCCTGTTCTACTATCCATGATCGCGACATTAATGCTGCGATCAATATAAGAGACTTCGGGTGCAGGGCAGCACCTATGTCCGCTAACGTGGAGCATTAGCTCGTGCGTTGGGCATGAAGCCGCGTCACGGCGACCCTTGCCCTTTAGGGCTGGGGTCTGTCACGGAAAGAAATATTTTTCCCAAGTAAATTTGCAGCAGTTGATACTATCCGCATAGAGAAATGCGTATGTTTACCATAAAAGTAGGGAAGTATGACAGAGATTATTTTTGTAGTAGAAGAAGCCCCGGAAGGTGGGTACCAGGCCAAAGCTTTGAGCCAGGCTATCTTTACAGAAGGGGAAAGCATAGACGAACTCAAACAAAATATCAGAGAGGCTTTACAATGTCATTTTGAAGAGGAGTCAGAACGTCCTAAAATGGTACGCTTACATCTTGTAAAAGAAGAAGTTTTTTCCGCATGAAACTCCCGCGCGATGTGTCGGGCAAGCAACTGATCAAGGCTTTAAATGTACTGGGTTATGAAGTTACGCGGCAGTCGGGCAGTCACATCAGACTAACTACTCAGCAACAAGGTACACACCACATTACTATTCCCGATCATCATCCTCTTAAAATTGGCACACTTTCAAATATACTCAAAGAAGTGGCCGCTCATTTCCGCATCTCTAAAGATGAGGTAATAGAGAAGATTTTTTAAGCGTATAACAACCATCTGTTTCGCACAGGGTGTCACTGCCTACGAAGAATCAAGTTAGTTCAAAGATGTTGGTAGCCAAACAATTAAAGCGCAACTATGTCTTACATCGATAAAACAGTCATTTTCCGATCACTCATCATAGCGGCTTCTATGATTTCTATGGTGGCCAGCGCATCTTCGGCCGTTACGGCAGGTTTCTTCCCATGCTTGATGGCCTGATAAATATCCTCGTAATAGCTGAAATAAGTGCCCGGCAGGGTTTCTACGCTGCCGCTAATGGCCAAACCCTGAAAAGTCGTGTTGAGCTTTCCCCATTTCTCGGGCGACTCTTTCCCCCAATCTGGACGGGCAATGGCTTCGGCGCTGATGGGTAGGCGATTCTGCGGGTCCATTCCGAATTTGATAAAAGAACCCTGGGTGCCGTGCAGTACAAAACGGGGCTGCAGTTCTTTCACTAAATTACCGGCTTTGAGCCTTACCTTGAGGCGATCGTAATAGAGAACCAGGTCAAAATAATCATCTACCTGGCTGTCGGGCCTTTGTTTGCGGATATCAGCAAAGAGGCGTTTGGGTTTGCCAAAAAGCTGTAGGGCCTGGTCTATGAGGTGAGGTCCCAGGTCGTAGAGCACGCCTGCTCCGGGCACATCCTGCTCACGCCAGTAGCTGTCGCGCTGCCGGTTGATAAAGCGGTCAAAGCGAGACTCAAACTCCACCAATTCTCCCAGGGCACCTGACGCTATGATTTTTCTGACGGTCTTGAAATCGCCATCCCAGCGGCGGTTGTGGAAGACACTAAGCAGCCTGTCTTCAGATTCAGCAACCTGTAGCAGCATTTCGGCTTCCATACTACTGACGGTAAATGGCTTCTCCAGCACCACGTGTTTGCCAGCCTCCAAAGCTGCCTTAGCCTGGGCAAAATGGAATTGATTAGGCGTAGTAATTACAATGAGGTCCAGGCTGTCATCTTCCAGGAGTTCGGACATGTTGCGTACGGTCTGCACAAACGGATAATGCTGCTCAGCCAGGTTTTGGTGCCTCTCCAGCACTTTAACAATCTCAAAACCGGGCAGGGCATGCAGGATAGGGGCATGATACTTTTGCGCTACCCTTCCGTAGGCGACGATCCCGACCCTGATTTTTGCTTCTGACATAAAAATGGGCTTTCCCCAAAATTAATCATATACCCGTGATATGCCACTGTATGCATAGAAATCAGCAAGGTAAGCAGTTTGCAGGTTTTCATGTGCTGAGTTCTTTACTTAGCTTTGTGATCTTTCTGAAAGACTTTTGGAAAGCACGTACTACCACCAAAGCCAGTACATTTGATATGAAGCTTCTGATATATGACCAGCTTAATGATACTTCGGTAAAAAAACAGCTGAAAAAAGTTATCAGCTTTCTTGAGAAGGGTGATTTTAAGTCAGCCGATGTGCGCAAGATGTCGCCCTCTCCTTACTATCGCGCCCGCCTGGATGATACCAACCGCCTGCTGTTCAGGTTTGGACAGTACCAGGGAGAAACCTATCTGTTTTTATTGGAAGTCATCCTGAACCATGATTATGACAAAAGTCGCTTCCTGAACGGAGCGGTGGTAGATGAAAGTAAGTTGCGTCCGCTACAAACAACATCAGATGTGCCCGAAGCAGATGTGATGCCGATTACCTATGTCAATCAGGACAGGCCTCAGTTCAGGCTGCTGGACAAGATCTTATCATTTGACGAACATCAGGAGGAAGTTTTTACTACGCCACCGCCCGTTATTATCATTGGCTCAGCGGGCAGCGGCAAGACAGCGCTTACGCTGGAGAAAATGAAAGCGCTGCCCGGTTCGGTGCTTTATTGTACCTTGTCGGAGTTTCTGGTAGAAAATTCCCGAAATATCTACTACAGCTATCAGTACGAAAACAGCCAGCAGGAGGTCAGCTTTTTGTCCTTCCAGGAGTACTTATCTACCTGGTCGGTGCCTGAAGGTAAAGAAATCAACTTCCGGGCTTTTGATCGTTGGATAAGCCGATTTAAGCAGGCCTACAAAATCAAGGACAGCTACAAACTGTACGAAGAATTTAAGGGGGTGCTCAGCGGAGCTGTGGTAGATAAACCCTATCTCACACAGAAAGAGTATCTTGAATTAGGCATCAGGCAGTCGGTCTATGCTAGCCAGGAGCGTGATAAGATTTATGAGCTTTTTGAGAAGTATCTTCAGTTTCTGCCCGAAAACGGCTACTACGACAGCAACCTGCTGGCCTATTCCTACCTGGATAAAGTGAAGCCATCCTACGATTTTGCGGTGATAGATGAGGTGCAGGATATTACCAATGTGCAGCTGTCGCTCATTTTGAAATCGCTGTATGATCCCTCGCAGTTTATCCTGTGCGGAGATTCTAACCAGATCGTACATCCCAATTCGTTTTCGTGGGCGAACGTAAAGACCATGTTTTACCACCAGAAACTGAAGCGGGAACTGACCCGGGTGCTGGCTACTAATTACCGCAATACGCCGGAAGTGACCCGGCTTTCCAACCAGCTGCTGCGGGTAAAAAATGCCCGTTTCGGCTCCATTGACAAAGAAAGTACTTATCTGATAGATACCGTTTCTGCCAAAGAAGGCACTGTAGAGTTTTATCAGGATACTGATAAGATCAAGAAAGAGCTCAACCAGCGGACGGCCCAGTCAGCCCGCTTTGCTGTATTGGTGATGCGGGAGGAAGACAAAGCAGAAGCGCGGAGGTATTTTCGTACGCCCCTGCTCTTTTCTGTACAGGAAGCCAAAGGCCTGGAATATGAGAATATCATCCTGTACAATTTTATTTCTGCCAATGAGCGGGAGTTTCTGAGCATCTGCGAAGGGGTAAACTCAGCTGACCTGCAGGGAGAACTGACTTACGCACGTGCCAAAGATAAAAGTGATAAGTCGCTGGAGGTATATAAGTTTTACATTAATGCCCTCTACGTGGCGATCACCAGGGCTGTAAAGAATTTGTATGTCATTGAGCAACGTACCAAACATCCTTTACTGGCCCTGCTGGAACTCACTGATTTCAGGCAGGATGTAAGGCTAAAAGAACAGCAGTCAACGCAGGAAGAGTGGCAGCAGGAAGCACGGAGACTGGAACTGCAGGGCAAAGAAGAGCAGGCTGAGGCCATTCGTAAATCCATACTGCACGTAGAGTCGCCGCCCTGGGAGGTCATTACAGCCGATGAATTGCCTGCCCTCAAAGCCGAGGCCCTGAACCCGGAGCAGTTTAATAAAAAGGCCAAAGACCGCCTTTTTGAATATGCCTTACTCTATAACGAATGGCAGGTTTTTGGCACACTGGCAGATCTCAAATACCGACCTGCCGACAGTATGCTGGTGCAGCAGGGCGGGCGGACTTTTATTCGTAAACCTTTCAGCCCTACATCAAACGGAAAGCCTGGTAAGGAGGAGCAAAAACTGATGCGCAGGCTGCTCAGTGAGTATGCGCAGGATAATCCCAAGCAGCTTAAGCCCAAGCTGCAGAAATATGGCCCTAATTTTCGTAATGAGTACAACCAGACACCCCTGATGCTGGCAACCATGGCCGGTGCTCCCCAACTTATCGAGATCCTTTCGGAACTCGGTGCCGATAAGACGGCGCTGGATAACCAGGGACGCAATGCCTTTCAGCTGGCCCTGCTGCAATCGTATCTCCATCCCACTTATGCTGCAAAAACCCTCTACCGGGTATATCCGCTGCTCAGGACCGGCAACATTAAAGTAAAGATATTCAATCGACTGGTCAAGATAGATGAGCACCTGATGGAGTACTTTATCCTCAACTACATGCTGGCCTTGCTTTCGGAGGTGATTGCTTACAAATCGCTGAAAGATTACCCCGGCTTTGAAACGGCAGATTTTATCAGGGCGGTTGAGCATTATCCGGAGGTGATCATGCCGCAGTACCGCAGGCAAAGGCCCTACCTGAGCAGCATTTTATCCAAGAATGAAATAGACAGGGATGACCGTTATAACAAGCACCTGTTTATACGTATCAGAAGAGGCTATTACCTGCCCAACCCCTGCATGGAAATCTCGGTAGGCAATCAGTGGGTCAATATTTATGATGCAGCAGGAGTGTTCCAGGGCGGCAATGCGGAAAATCCTCGCATCGCCCAGCTGTCTAAGCACATAGAGCAGCTGCGCAAAACCTTGAAAGATCCGCTGGAGAATAGGCTTGGGCAGTGATAAAGGGGCCTGTTTCCTTATTCATTACTCAAGCTCTTTACCGGGTCGGCTACGGCAGCTCTGAACGACTGATAGCTCACTGTAAGCAGGGCTACCAGCAAAGCCAGCGCGCCGGCGAGTATGAAAGAAGCTGCTCCGATGTCTATTTTATAAGCAAAATCTTCCAGCCACTGCTGCACAGCAAAATAAGCCAGGGGCACGGCTACCACAAAAGCGATGAGCACCAGCCTGGTGAAATCTTTGGTCAGCAACAATACGATGTAGCGTACGGAAGCGCCCAACACTTTGCGTACGCCAATTTCTTTAGTACGCTGCTCAGCCATAAAAGCCGCCAGCGCCGGCAATCCCAGGCGGGTAATGAGGATTGCCAGAGCGGTAAAGCCGCCGAAGATCATCCCCACCCGCTGGTCGGCCCGGAAGAGAGCGTCAAAATCTTCATCCAGAAAGCTGTAGTCCAGAGGCGTATCACCTGTATGGCGCTTCCATTGCTCTTCAATCGTAGCCAGCGTGCGGGGCAGATCATTAGAAGCAATGCTCACTTCCACAAAATTCTGATTATCCGACAGCACCAATACCAGCGGCTCTACTTCAGCGTGCAGCGACTCGTAGTGAAAGTCCTTCACTACACCAACTACTACTGCCTCAAACTCGCTGGCGACCATCACCTGACTGCCAAGTGGCTTTTGTAACCCGTAAGCTTTGACGGCCTTCTCGTTCAGAATGATAGCATAATTGGCCGAGTCGGCGGAAATATTTCGAGAAAAATTACGGCCTTCTTTGAGCTGAATATTCATGGCGGTCAGGTAATGATAGCTGACCCTCATGCTGTTAAAGATTTGAGCGTCCTCGTCACGAAAGGTCATCCCTTCAATACTACCTGCGAAGGTTGCCGGAATAAATACGGAGCCGTCGTACCCTCCCTGCCAGAGGGGAAACATCTGTAAAACTCACTCCTCTTACTTCGCTCAGGCTGTTCAAGGCGTTGTAAAAAGTATACTTATTACTCTCCAGGGTTTTTCCATTCCTTAGGACCAATACATTCTCTTTGGTAAACCCATAATGATGGATGATTATCGGGCAATGATGAATGAATTTTCATGAGACATCATCTCGCATTAACAAAAAGCCAAATTCCCACCAAAAAACAGTGAAAGTTGTAAGTTGCTTATAATCAGCATGTTAATTGTTCATTGTTCTCTGCACATTGTAAAAGTTGTATCGTTTTCGTGACACCTACTGTTTGCTTTCGTGACAAAGGAAGGGGCTGCATAAATCTGGCAAATTGGGGATGAAGCTGTATTTTTACCTAAAATTTGATAGTATGTCTGAGTTTGAAGAAAAATATATCAACGGCGAATCACCTGAAAAAATCATACAGTACACCGGCCTCACGGCTGAGCAGGTAGAGCGTATCAGAAAATCTTCCAGCTGATCTGGCAATTTCCAGCTTATTTTTCTATATAAATCTGACTAAGCATTTTAAACTTTTTTCGTTTTGATCAAGCAATTCGGCATTACCTGGTGGGGCAAACAATGGCTAAACGCCCTCTCGCACATAGACTACAGCAACCGTCTGCCCCGCGGGAAATCTTATGCCCGCAATGGCAAAGCGCATGACATCAAAATCAAAGGTACCGACATCAGCGCCCTGGTAGATGGCAGCCGGCCCAGGCCTTATAAAGTAAGTGTGCACCTTCCGGCTTTTTCCAAAACCGAGCAGCAGGAGGTGATGAATACCATTACCTCAAATCCTGTCTTTCTCTCCAGCCTGCTGGCCCGCAAGCTGCCGCCCGACCTGGCACAGGTGCTGGAGCGCCACCGCATACAGCTCTTTCCCCGCTCCTGGAATGATATGCAGGCCAGCTGCTCCTGTCCCGACTATGCCATGCCCTGTAAGCACATTGCAGCGGTGATCTACCTCATAGCCAATGAAATTGACAAGAACCCCTTCCTGGTGTTTGAGATGCACGGGCAGGATTTGCTCTCACAACTGGAAAAAATGGGCATGCTCACTTCCCGCTCGGTGGAGGAGGAAATTCCTTCCATACCGCAGCTGCTCAATTCTCTGGAGGAGCAGCCCTTTTCCCAGGATGATGGTAAAGTCCCTCAGCAGCCTGACCTTTCAGCCATACCCGACGTACATGAAGAGCTGATGTCTTTGCTTAGCCCTCATCCGCTTTTTTATCCCGGCAAAGATTTTAAGGACATACTGGATAAGCACCTGAAACGTTGCGGCAAAGAAGCCAAAAAGACGCTGGATCACGTGATGAAAGAGGAAGCGGCTTCAGACGGGGGGCTGCATCCGGCTTCAGTCAGGCATGTGCATATTCGTCAGGATGTGCAACTCCAGGTGCAGGCGGTTCATTTTGATACGGCCGATGGTGGTTTTACTTTTTCCACGGGCAAAAAGCATCCGCTGGATAGCCTGTTTCAGTGGCTGGAAACGATGGACCCCGAGGCGTTGAGCCTGGCTGCACCGGCATTGCAGGCCCTGTCGCTGGCCCATCGCATGGCACTGGTGCTGCTCAGGCAGGGAGCTACCGTACCACAGATTTACCAGCTGGAGCCGCAGTTTCACAGCATTCGCTGGCTGCCTGCTACGCTCAAAGAAGAGGTCAGGCTGGTCATAGAACAATTGGCTGCTCTGCTGCCACCGGACCTGCTGCAGGTGGAGATTCCTGCCAAGAAGCCTCGCTATTATGCGCAGCAGGAGCAGGCCACTTACCTGCTGTCGGCTTTTATTACCTACCTGATCCAACACGCCCGAGCTGATAGGTACGACCAGGTGGATGCTGTCAATGTGGCCTTCCTGGAGGGGCAGACGCTGAGCAGCCTGGGTTTTGAGGAAAAAGAACTGCCGGTTACGATTTATCTCTGGCTCAAGCATTTCCACTTAACGGAAAGAAGCGTAAGCCCGCTCATCAGGGTAGAGGAAGAGGAAGAAGGCTTCCGGATTGAGCTTTGGGTGGAAGACAAAAAATCAGATCAGCCGCCCTGGCCGCTGGAAAAAGTCTTTACCGAAGCATCGCTGAGCAAAGTACGAGCGGCTTTTATGCAGGATGTGGCCATTCTGCTCAACTATTTTCCCCAGGCAGCGCCTATGCTCAGCAGCAGGGGCAAAAGAGCCCTGCAGGTCAACGGCAGTGAGTTTGTCCCCATCTTTTTCCGCATACTGCCGGTACTGCGCCTGCTCAACATCCGCATTCTGCTGCCAAAAAGCCTGCACAAGCTGATCCGCCCGCAACTCACCATGCAGTTGGATGCCGAAGAAAAGGGCATAGAAAAACATTTCCTGAGCATGGATGAACTGCTGCGTTACCAGTGGAAAGTAGCCCTGGGCGACCAGCAGATTTCGCCCGAAGAGTTTGCTCAACTGGTCAAAGGTGCCAGCGGTATCGTCAGGCTGCGCGATCAGTACGTACACCTTGATCCTGAAGAAATCCGTAAGCTACTGGGCAAGCTGGAAAATCCACCTGCACTCAAGGGAAATCAGCTCATGCAGGTGGCACTGACCGAGACCTACGAAGGTGCGAAAGTGAAGCTTACGCCCAAATTAAAGAAGCAGTTAAAAGCGCTGCTGGAAACTGAATCTATCTCACTGCCGCAGGGATTGAATGCCCAATTGCGCCCTTACCAGCTGCGGGGCTACGCCTGGATGTATAAAAACAGCCGCATCGGCTTCGGCAGCATCATTGCCGACGATATGGGACTGGGCAAAACCCTGCAGGTCATCGCCACCCTGCTCAAGTTCAAGGAAGAAGGTTACCTGGAAAAAAAGAAAGCCCTGGTAGTGGTGCCGACCACTTTACTTACCAATTGGGAGAAAGAAATCAGCCGCTTTGCCAGAAACCTGCAGTCCTTCATCTACCACGGCAGCAAGCGCAAATTACCCGAAGATGGTTTTGACATACTGCTCACTACCTACGGTATCGCCCGCAGTGACCAGAAAGAGCTGGCTAATCAGAAATGGCACACCCTGGTGATTGATGAGGCACAGAACATCAAAAATCCAGGTACGGCCCAGACTAAGGCCATCAAGAAGATCAAATCCGATGTGCGCATCGCCATGAGCGGTACGCCAGTAGAAAATCGCCTCAGCGAATACTGGAGCATCATGGATTTTTCTAACAAAGGCTACCTGGGGCCACAGAAACGCTTTCAAAAGGAGGTGGCTTACCCTATCGAGGTAGAGCAGGACCAGGAACGACTGCAGCATTTCCAGAAAGCTACTTCGCCCTTCATCCTGCGCAGACTTAAATCCGACAAAAGCATCATCAGCGACCTGCCCGAAAAAGTAAGCACCGACGAGTATTGCCAGCTTACCAAGGAGCAGGCCGCCCTCTACCAGAATGTGGTGGACGAAGTGATGCAGCAGATGGAGCAGAAAGAAGGCATAGAGCGTCAGGGGCTGGTTTTCAAACTCATCATCGCACTCAAGCAGGTGTGCAACCACCCGGTGCATTACCTGAAAAAGGGAAAAACTGCGCCTGAACTTTCAGGCAAGAGCAGCCGCCTGCTGGAACTCTTAGAAACCATTTACGGCAATCGTGAAAAAGTACTCATCTTCACCCAGTTCAGAGAAATGGGCGAACTGCTGCAACAGATCATCCATGACGAATTTCATACCGAAGCCCTGTTTCTGCACGGAGGCTGCAGCCGCAAGCAGCGCGACCAGATGGTAGATGATTTTCAAAATGATCCTGCCGTCAGGACCATGATCCTTTCACTCAAGGCAGGAGGCACCGGCCTTAACCTCACCGCCGCCAGTCGGGTGATCCACTACGACCTCTGGTGGAACCCCGCCGTAGAAGCCCAGGCCACCGACCGCGCCTACCGTATCGGGCAGAAGCAGCAGGTATTTGTGCATCGCCTGCTCACTCAGGCTACTTTTGAGGAGAAAGTTAATCGTATGCTGCAGGAGAAACGGGAACTGGCCAATATGGCCGTGAGCCGGGGCGAGCAGTGGCTGGGCGAACTGCCTGACAAGGACTTGAAGGAGTTGTTCGCGCTGAACTAATCTCAGTATAACTCTGTAAATTTAAAATACTACTTTTAAAAAAACGTGTCATAATGAAGAAAAGCCAACTGCCTGCCATAGGCAAGAAAGATAAAAGCCAACCCATGTCCAAGCGGCAGAAAGAGTTTAATCGCCGCATCAACAAGGTGAACCGGCTCAAGGAAGAACTACAGGAAACAGAGGCACTTATCCCGCAGGTAAGAAGCTACTATCAGCAACAGATTGTGCCGGTACAGGATAAAGTGGTGGATACCCGTGTGCGTTTTGTGAAGCTGCTGGACAAATCCTACGAACTGAAATACTTTCGCAAAAAGGAGAAGGAAAAGATACGCGATATCCTGCTGGGGCATGCCACCGAGTTGATCAGCCACTACGGGAAAACAGAACTGGAGCCCATTTATAACAAGCACAATGAGGTGAGCTACCAGGAAGAGCAGGCCATGACCAAGGATGCCAGCCGGGAGATGGCCGAGGATATGTTCAAAAGCATGTTTGGCTTAGATGTAGACCTCGACGGTGTGGACATGGATAATTTTGAGGAAATAGGTGAACGGCTCCGCTCCGGCGCGGAAGCTCAGGCGGCCGCTGAGGAAGAAAGAAAAAAGAAACGCAAAAAATCCAAAGCTCAGCAGGCCAGGGAAGAAAAAGCTGCCAAAGAGGCCAAAAGTATCAGCAAAACCACGCGGGAGATTTATATGAAGCTGGTCAGGCAATTTCACCCAGACCGGGAAAGTGATGCGCAGAAGCAGGCTGAGATGACAGAAAAAATGCAGCGCATCACGGAAGCCTACAAAAAAGATGATTTTTACGAGCTGCTCCGCCTGGAGATGGAACTGCTGCAGGGCATAGACGAGCGCCTGGATGAGCTTACTGATGAGCAGTTGAAGCTCTACAACAAACTCCTCAGAGAACAGGAAGAAGAACTGAGCCAAAAGCTGCATGCTTTGCAATATATGCCAGTACTGGAGCCTTTTGCGGAATACATCCGCTTCAAGAACTTCGCTATCCAGGCCATAGACAGGGACCGTAATGAGCTGAAAAAACGCCTGAAGCTGATGCAGAACGATGTAAAGATGTTTGCCAGCAAAGAGAACCTGCGGAATTTCCTGCGAGATTATGAGATTGAGGAAGAGGACGAACTGGATATCTTTTTTCCCTTTGATGACGAAGAGGATGGATGGACCTGATTCATCTGTATAAACCGAAGTTTTTTACAGATAATATGCTTATATAAAGGGTAGCGTTATTCCTAGCCACGAAATAGCCCTAGTGCTAAAGCATTCGCTTATGGGTTAGTGATTTTTATTTAAAATCTTATTTATACCAATTTGTAAGTTTTCAATATTAAAGCATTAAAAAAATAATAAATGAGCGGTTACTTTGGAGTCCAAATATAACCAAGTTATCATTTATGGCACAATATGTTTCTTTCGCAAAAGGCGTAGAGGTAAATGGACAAACCATTTTGTCTTTTGTCAACGCTCTTCCTATTTACAAATCTAACATGTTAGATATTCTTATTAAGCACGGCATCAAAGATTTGGAAGCAGACAACTGGTACCCTCAGCAGGCCTGGCTGGATGCTTTTAAAGAAATAGGAGAAAAGTACGGCTCCAATACCCTTTTTGCCATTGGTAAAGCCATACCTGAAAATGCTAAATTTCCTCCTGAGATCAAGGGCTTGGAGAATGCTTTATCTGCCATTGATATGGCCTATCATATGAACCATCGCAAAGGTGAAATTGGCTATTATAAGCTCATTGAATTTAACAGTAAACTGCGGATTGCCTTGATGGAATGTAAAAATCCCTATCCCAGTGATTTTGATAAAGGCATTATTGCAACCATGAGCAGAAGATTCAAACCTAATGATGCCATTGTGACCAATGTAGAGCTTGATCGTGATAAACCCAGCAGGCTCAATGGTGCTAACAGTTGTACTTACAAAATAAGTTGGTAGAAATGATTTTCTATTTCATTTAAAACAGGAACCTCGGTTCCTGTTTTTGTTTATCTTTTCTGCATCCTCTCTATTTCACTACCTTTGCAATCATGGCAAAAAGCTATCTTTACCCTATGAAGCAAAGCTATGTTATTGCCCTATTTTCATGCATTTTATTAGTTAGTTGCCAGCCTGCACCTCAGGAAAACCAGCAGGTTTCTGTTGATGAAAGAACAAACTTTGATTTCACCTGGACGGAGTTCAATACACCTGCCACAGCAAGCCTGCGCGGACTGTCTGCTGTGAGCGAGGAAATAGCCTGGGCAAGTGGCAGCGGTGCTACCTGCCTGCGCACTACCGATGGAGGCAAAAACTGGCAGTCGTATTCCTTTGATGTGCCCGATACCCTGCAGTTCCGGGACGTAGAAGCTTTTGGCGAAGATACCGCTTATCTCCTCAGTGCCGGTACGCCCGGCCTGATCTACCAAACCACCGATGGAGGCCAAAACTGGGTCAAGCAGTATGAAAATACTTCTCCTGATATTTTCCTGGATGGCATGGCCTTCTGGGATGAGCAAAGAGGCGTGGTGATGGGTGACCCGCTCGAAGGCCGTTTTGTGATTTTAAAAACGACAGATGATGGACAGCACTGGGAGCGCATTGCATCTGAAAATATTCCACTTCCCAGAGAGGGAGAAGGTGGCTTTGCCGCCAGCGGCACCAACATTGTAGTGAAAGGTACGCAGCATGCCTGGTTTGCCAGCGGCGGAAAAACTTCCCGTGTGTTTCGTTCTGTTGATGGCGGTAAGAACTGGACAGACCATGAAGTACCGATCATACAAGGTGAGTCATCGCAGGGCATTTTCTCCCTGGCCTTTGCCGATACCCTGAGAGGGGTAGCAGTGGGTGGCGATTTTCTGGCGCCGTATGATACTACTCAAATTGCCGCTTACACTACCGATGGTGGCAGAAGCTGGCAACTCGCTGTGCAGATGCCCGGTGGCTATCGCTCGGGCGCGGCTTATTTTCAGGAAGATCAGCTTTTCATCGCCACAGGTACCAATGGCACTGATTATTCTACTGACTTTGGCAAAACCTGGTTGCCGCTGGATACGGCAGGCTACCACAGCATACAACCTGTTCCCGGACAATCCGCTGCCTGGCTGAGCGGTAATGAGGGGAAAGTGGCGAAACTGAGGTGGTAGGTGGGTAAAATGTCAATAGGTCCTTTGCCGGATGGTGTTTTCTCCAACCACTGTCAATCTTTTTGTAAAAATAGTTTTTGACCTTATTAGTTCTAAAAGAATCTTGGCTGGATCCTCAGGTTCAAAATTATAGATTCTAAAATAAACGACTCCAGCTTTGGGTTTGTAACCATGTTTAAAAATAAGCTCTCCATAATCACTATCATGCGTAAGTATAGTTCGCTCTTGCTGTATACTCAGCTTCATAACTTGCTCATCTGAAAAGCCATGCTGATGATCGGCTACTGAAATGACTTCTACCTGCTGGCTCAAGAGAAGAGTTACGCTAGGAAAGGGAAAAATTTCATTAGCAAGAAATTTCATCAGACTGTTTTACTTCTGGGTT
>JBKHDR010000111.1:0-13610 GCA_046541235.1 Cyclobacteriaceae bacterium
CGACAAGAAATCAGAAAAGTAAAAATAAAGCCACGGCTCTCACCGTGGCTTCTTTTTTTCATCCCCGCTGCGCAGGTAATTTTTTGAACATTTTTTGTACTGAACGATAAGCAGTATCAAATCGCTCTTCCGGGTCGTTTACCGGCCCGATGCCAATGCCTCGCCACACCAGGTCTTTTTGTTCGGTGGACAACAAATCCACCACAAAAGTACCGGTACGCTCCAGTTTGATTTCCTTGTACCGATCATTAAAATTGGGTCCCCAGCCCCAGGGCGAATAGGGCCACATACCCCTACTCATCCAGGGGTCCATATTGTTATTATTACGCCATACCTCCTTACGACTTTCTTCGGTAAGTATGTTAAATGCAACCAGCAGATCGGGCGCTTCTGTGTCTACCGTATAGCCTTTTTCCTTCATTTCACGGGCAATCGTTTTGCTGATTTCCTCGTAGAGAACGGCAGTAGCCGGGTCAAGCTGCTTCATATCTACCGGCGCAAAGGCATAAGTCCGGTAGGTGCTCTGATCAAAGCTCTCTTCCTGCTCAGCGATAATCTTAACGGAAGAACAAGCCGAAAGCAGCAGCATAATGATGATATGTATGGGTAAGTATTTCATATTGATGGTTTTCGATGATATAACGCTCATCTTCAGATAGTTGGTATGCCTTCAGTATCAGCTTAATACTGTACTAACCTACTTCAAGGACAATCTTTCCGGTATTTTGGTTGGATTCCATCCGCTGATGTGCTTCTCTTACCTGCTCCCAAGAAAAAACACTGTCGATGACCGGTTTCAAGCGGCCATCGCCGAAGCGTTCCAGGGCAAAGGCAGCAAATTCCTGGGAGAGGCGCACCTGGTAATCACGGCTGCGAGAGCGCAAAGTGGAAGCCGTGATCTGCAGGCGCTTGCTGAGCAGCTTAAGCAGGTTAAACTCCTTCACTTTGCCTCCTCCCAGCGTAGCCAGCAGTACCAGACGGCCATCCCTCTTGAGGCAGTTGATGTTCTTCTCAAAATAAGGCCCGGCAACAAAATCTATGATCACATCTACACCCTGCGGGCTGAGCTTATCCACTTCTTCCTCAAAATCTGCATTTTTATAGTCAATAGCATGAGTGGCTCCCAGCTTTAGGCAGGTTTCATGCTTAGCCGCGGAGGCGGTCACGATGATGTCGGAGGCAGCCATTTCCCGACCCAACTGGATGGCGGCTGTACCCACACCGCTGGCCCCGGCATGGATAAGGAGCTTTTCGCCCGGCTGCAGGCGGCTTAGCCAGCGCAGCGCCTGGAAGGCCGTCAGGAATACCTCAGGAATGGCGGCAGCTTCTGCCAGGCTCAGATTAGACGGTACCGGCAGGGCCATGGCTTCATGCATGATGGCGTATTCAGCATAGCCGCCTCCCGGCAGCAGGCTAAAAACCTGGTCACCCTTCTTCCAGCGGCTGACGGACTCACCGCATTCGACTACTTCACCACTCACCTCCAGGCCCAGGATAGGGCTGGCCCCTTCGGGCGGCGGGTACTTACCCTCCCGCTGCATGATATCGGCGCGGTTGAGGGCAGTGGCGGCTACTTTGATCAGTATTTCGTCGGGAGCAGGCTTAGGTGTTTCAGCCTCGCCCAGGTAGAGTTGGTCAGCGCCTCCAGGCTGGTCAAATAAAATGGCTTTCATGGCAAAAAAATGATTTGAAGAAACAGAAAACAAAGTTAACCAATATCTGCCACTGCTTTGGCTGTAATCTTTACTTTTTGCTGCATGCTTTTGCCTCGCATCAACTTACATCTGCTCATCCCTGGATTTAGCCTGACATGTTTAAGCACGTATTATTAATATTGTGAAAATCACTTGATTCACATGAAAATTAGAGTGTTTTATAAAGTTACGATGCATATGAAAATAAATTTTCAGCATTAGATACAAGTGATATTAAAATTCAGTATGTTTAGTAAAACAAGTTACGTACAAACGCTCAGCCTCTAAGGCGCAGTATTTTTTTCAGTATCTCCCAACGCTTTCATCGTCTTGGGTGTCATTAGCTAAACAGAAAATTCAGCACCCTATGAAAAGAACTTTGATCTTACTCAGTACGGCAGCGCTAATGGCGATGGGCTGCGAGGATGATATAGCATCTTTGGCTTCCAATTCTCCCGCCATAGACCGGGTGCGGGTGGGTGAGCTGACCTTTACGCTCCAAATTCTCAACATGCAGGGCGAGCCGCAGGCGGTGTTTCAGGAAGGAGATAATTTCCAGTTTCAGTTCATCATAGAGAATGGAGGAGATACTACCTACACCTTGCCGGTTTACTGGTATTTTCCTATTACTAACGAAGCGTTTTTTGCTTTAAATAGGCGAACGCAGGAAAGTGGGGGTATAGCCTTTGTAGGCAAATCATTTACGTTCGGAGCAAATACTAACGATGCATCACGTATTGATATTCCAGCCAACGATGCGCTTGTTTTTAGAATGCCTTGGCAAACTGAGAACGACACAGTATATCACATGCCTTTGTCTTCAAGCAGAAGATATGTTAGACCTCAAAATATGAATCTGCCATCTCTTAAAAGTGGCGAGTACTTCACTGGCTTCACTCTGAAATATACAGATACTGACTCAGTGAGAATGGAAGTGTCTTTCATTGTAGAATAAAATATCTTCTTCTTTTCAACCTAATCTGATCACCCATGAAAAAATGCTACATTTCTTCAGTGCTACTGCTATGCACTTTTGTTTTTATTTTAAACTTACGTTCCTTCGCCCAGATTTTACCCATCGAGGGTGATAGCACTGTTGTTCCTTTCATTATAGGGGGTACAGATACTAATATCAGTGCGGTACCATGGCAGGTATTACTTGAAGTCAATGGAGTTGATCATTGCGGTGGAACGATCATTGCCCCAAATTGGATATTGACAGCATGCCACTGCCTGGAAGATTTGAATGGTAATCGTTACGGAGCAAACCAGTTAAGAATTTATGCAGGAGTCACTCGCAGGAGCCAAAAAGTAGTGGTCAGATTAGAAATGTAGTGCAGATCATCCGACATGTTAGTTATAATAGTACAACATTTGATAATGATATAGCTCTCTTGAGATTAAATACTCCATTAACTTTTAACACAAATGTACAGGGTACAAGATATGCTACAGCCAATGATGCTACTAATGGTTTAATCAATCCAGGAATACTTGGTCTTATTTCAGGATGGGGATGGACAAATAACCTTGGGCTAAGACCTGATAACTTACAAAGTGCATTACTGCCAATAATCTCAAATCAACAAGCAGTAGACAGAGGTTCAGATGTTACAAATAATATGATTGCTTTGGAACAAAGTGGCATTGGAGCTGCGCCTGGAGATAGTGGGGGGCCAATGGTAGTTAATGGTAATGTTTTAGCTGGGGTAAGTAGCTGGGGACATTTTCCAAAAGATCAAAATCCAACTATTTACACTAGAGTTTCCAACTACTGCGACTGGATATCTGACCGTATTGCTGCTATAGAAGATGGTGGTGATGTTGCTTGCTCTACTAATACACCCTTTAATCTCCGGCATCATCCTTTTGGTTCAACCGTCACCTGGGCGGCTAGCCCTGCCAGCTATTTTGTGACCAGTTAAGGAAATGGTACCACTGCCAACTTGCGCTCAGCCATCAACAGTCAGGCTACCGCTACGCTTACCTTTACCATTGCCAGCGGCTGTGGTATCACTACCGTGAGCAGGACCATCAATGTAGGTTCTCCTGCCAGGCCTAACTTGAGCATCAATGGCCTCACCAACCCTTCGGCCCGGGTGGAGATGAACCAAAGTGCATTGGCCACCATTACTTCTTCTTCTGCCATCAGCAGCTGGTCAGTCAGTGCCGGGCTTACCATCATCAGCCAAAACAGCAGCAGCATCACCTTCCGGGCAGATACACCGGGCTTTGCCTCGGTCAACGGCTTTCGTACCAACAGTTGTGGTACTTCCGGCAGGACCATAGGCATCCATGTGCTTGAACCAGGCGCAGGCCCTTCCCCCTTTGTGGTCACGCCCAATCCCGCGGATGATTTGCTGGGCATCGCCTATGATGGAAATGTCATGGCCGTAGATTCGCAGCTTAGTAGTACAGATGGTGTCCATAACTATAGCGCAACTGTGAATAAAGATCGGGCCTTTTCGGTCAGGCTTTTTAACAGCAGACAGGAATTGGTGCTGACAGCCGAAAGTAGCGGTGAAGGGCTTCAGTTGGATGTTTCTCAACTTCAACCCGGTATTTATGTCCTGCACATCCATACCAAAGAAGCCGTGCTCCCAAGAAAAATCATCATCCTGTAAATAAACCTCAGGATGGCTGCATGATCTGCCCGCTGAGGCGCAGCAGTTCTATCTCCGCAATTTTGGTGGTATAAATAGCGTCTATGAGGCGGCTTTCGGCCTGTACGGCATTGATCTGTGCCTCCCTAAGTTCCAGGGCCGTGCTCCGGCCCAGGCGATAGCGCTCCAGGGCGATGGCAGCATTTTCACGGGCGATCTCCAGGTTATTGCTTTCCAGTTCCAGCAGCCTGATGCTGTTGGTATAGTCTACGAAGGTACTCTGCAGGTCGGCCTGAAGCTGCAGACGCAGGTTTTCTATCTGCAGTTCGCTATTTTCAATCAATACCCGGGCGTTCTGGCTCTGCCTTATCCGGTTAAAGCCATCAAAGAGAGTCATGTTGGCCGATATGCCATAGGCTACGCCATTGGAGCGGCGGCCTAGTACAAAACCGGCCTGTGCCTCTGAGGTAGCGTAATTATAGCCCAGGTTGAGGTTCACCTCAGGAAGTATTTCTGCCTGCAGCTCTTTCATCTGCAGGTAAGCAATACGCTGGTTGCGCCGGGCCAGCAACAGGTTGGGATTACCGGCCAGGGTATTCTCGCGCAGGTCTTCCAGATCGAGTTCCAGGTTGGCATCTATCTGCTCGGGCACGGTGACCTCTGTTTCAGGAGGGCGTGCCATCAGGGTATTAAGATTGACACTCGCATTGTACAAACGTCCCTTTTGCTGTATAAGCGCCGAGGTATCGGCATTGTAATCCACCTGAGCGGCCAGGTATTCCAGTTTAGAGGCTTTTCCGATTTCATATAGGTTACGGGCCAGTTTGCGCCTTTCATTGGAAAGCTCTACCGCATTCTGCAAAACACCAGCCCGCGCCTGTTCCAGGATGACAGTATAATAAGCCGCAGAAATATCAGAGATCAGGTTCTCCAGCACCACCTGCGCATCCAACTCACTGGCCTGCCTGATTTCGGCCAGCCTTTCGTAAGTGACAAACATACGGGTTCCGTCAAAGATGGTCCAGCTAAGCAGGCCCGAAGCGGTAAAGTTGTTGGACCTGGCCCTATTGACGATCTGGTTATCGCCGCTGGCAAAATTCAGCTCAGAATCCTGTATGTCAAAATCTCTGCTGGCCAGCACATCCACCGTAGGCAAAAATCCTGCATTGCCCAGGCTGTGGTTATTTTCGGCAATACCCACATTGTTACGGGCAATGCGGATGTTGAAGTTATTTTCCAGTCCGACTTGTACTGCCTCAGCCAGCCGGAGTGTATCCTGTCCCTGGGCGGAAAAGCTGCCCAGCAACAGCAGCATACTCATAATTACTGATGGGATTCTGATATTCATTATTGAGCGCAAATGCTAGGTTTAGGTAATTATTTTCGGCTTTTTTCAATTCTTGCTTCCGGATGTATTGTCTTAGATGAAGACATATAAGAATATATGACCGGGATCACCAGCAGGGTGAGTAGCAGTGAGAATAGCAGACCTCCAATGATGGCCATTCCCATAGGAATACGGCTGGTAGCGGCTGCCCCCAAAGCCAGGGCAATAGGCAAGGCCCCCAGTATGGTAGCCAGGCTGGTCATCAGGATGGGCCTCAGGCGCAGTGTGGCTGCCTCTACTACTGCGTCAAATTTGTTGAGGCCTTCCTCTTTTCGCTGGTTGGCAAACTCCACGATCAGGATACCATTTTTGGTAACAATACCGATGAGCACGATGATACCGATCTGGCTGAAGATATTGAGTGTATGCCCAAATATCCATAGTGTCAGCAGGGCTCCGGTGAGCGCCAGCGGCACGGTAAACATAATGATGAGCGGGTCGATAAAGCTCTCAAACTGGGCGGCCAGTACCAGGTAAATCAGCACCAGCGCCAGGCCGAAAGCAAAATAAAGGCTGCCTGAGCTCTCTTCATAATCCTTGGAAGTGCCCGAAAGCGCAGTAGAGAATGACTCGTCCAGCAGTTCGTCAGCTATCTCATCCATAGCGGCAATACCCTGCCCCAGAGTAACTCCGTCGGCAGGCGAAGCGGAGACAGTCGCAGCCACATAACGGTTGTAGCGGTAAAGCTGGGGTGAGGCACTCTGTGTTTCCAGGTTTACCACATTGTTGAGCGTAATCAGTTCTCCACGCTTGTTACGAACGCTGATAGAACTCAGGTCCAGGGGCTCATCACGATTGGGACGGCTGGCCTCTCCGATGATCTGGTACTGCTTGCCATCCATGATAAAATAGTCAAACCGCTGCCCACTGAAGAAAAGCTGTATGGTTTCGGCAATGTCCAGTACGGATACGCCAAGTGCCCTGGCTCTTTCACGGTCAATGGTGACCGCCAGTTCGGGTTTGTTGAATTTAAGGTCCAGGTCTACCACTTCAAACCTAGGGTCTTGCGATGCTTTTTCCATAAATGAAGGAAGCACCTCCTTCAGCCGTTCCATATTAGGTGCCTGAATCACATACTGCACCGGCAGTCCGCTGGAGCGACCTACTTCAATGGTCTGCTCCTGTACTACAAAGGTACGGGCAAAATTCATATTACGCATGATGCCGGAAAGCTGAGTGGCAATTTCCTGCTGAGAGCGCTCTCTCTCAGAAGGGTCTTTCAGCGTCACCCTCAGAAAGGAGGAGTTAACAGAATTGCTGGCGCCAAATCCTGGTGAGGTCACGGCAATGAGCGAAGTCTTTTCCTGCAGCGTGTCTACCACATTAAGCAGCTCCATCACATAGTCATCCATCAGTTCATAAGAAATACCTTCGGGTGCGGTAGACAAAATCCGCAGGCGGCTTTTGTCTTCCAGCGGCGCCAGTTCTGAGGGAATAATGAAGCCAATGTAGCCGATACCCGCTATAGAGATGATCATGATGACCACAGCTATCCAGCGATAACGCATAAAGCGCAACAGGAGGCGGTTGTAGCCCTCCGTCATATTGACGAAGAACCGCTCCGTGACCCTGAAAAACCAGGCTGTTCTCTCTTTTTTCTTCAGCAGGCGAGAACTCATCATAGGAGTTAGCGTAAGCGAGACGAAGGCTGAAATCAGTACTGAGCCTGCCACGACTACCCCAAATTCGCGAAACAGTCGGCCAGTAACACCCTCCAGGAAGATGATAGGCAGGAATACTGCTGCCAGGGTAACGGTGGTAGAGATGATGGCAAAATAAATTTCGGAAGCACCTTCATGGGCTGCTTTCCGGGGAGATACTCCCGACTCTATCTTCTGGTAAATATTCTCCAGCACCACGATGGCATCGTCTACCACCAGGCCGGTAGCCAGTACGATACCCAGCAGGGTCAGGATGTTGATAGAAAAATCGGCCACATACATAATGAAGAAAGCGCCTATCAATGAGATAGGAATGGCAATAGCCGGAATGAGCGTAGTACGCCAGTTACGCAGGAACATGAAGATCACGATCACTACCAGGCCAAAGGCAATGAGAATGGTTTCTTCTACTTCAGATATGGCTTTGCGAATGGTCAGGGTGGTATCCAGGGCATAGCCCAGCTGAATATCATCAGGCAGTTCAGACTCTATCTGCCTGACGCGCTTATAAAATTCATCGGCAATGGCAATATAATTAGCCCCCGGCTGAGGTGTCACCGCTACGCCTATCATCGGTATCTTGCCATTGCCCCGCAACATGGAGCGCTGGTTTTCTGCTTCCAGCACGGCTTCTCCTATGTCTCCGAACTTGATTACCGCACCATCTTCTTCCTTGATGATCATATCATTAAAATCATCTTCTGTCACCAGCCTTCCCATCGTGCGGATGGTCAGGAAGCTGCGATAACCTTCTATATTACCGGTTGGGAGTTCTACATTCTGCTGGCGAAGGGCATTACGTACGTCAAGAGGCGTCAGCTGAAAAGCTTCCAGCCGGGCGGGGTCCATCTGCAGGCGCATGGCGTATTTTTTATCACCCCAGATACGGATGTTACTGATGCCCGGTATGGTTTGTAGTCTTTCTTTAAAAATATTGGTACCTATTTCAGAAAGCTCCAGCAGGCTGCGTTTATCACTCTGTACGGTAAGCGCCAGGATGGTAGTGGCATCTGCATCAGCCTTACTCACAATGGGAGGGTCAGCATCGGGAGGCAGGTTACGCCTCGCCTGCGATACGCGGTCGCGCACGTCGTTGGCGGCGGCTTCCAGGTCTTCGCCCAGTTCAAACTCTACGGTAATAGTACTTCGGCCGTCGCTGCTGATAGATGTCAGCGAGCGTATTCCTGCAATACCATTGATGCCTTCCTCCAGAGGCTCGGTAATCTGGGATTCCATCACTTCAGCGCTGGCTCCTGTGTAGCTGGTACTCACCGAGATGATAGGCGGGTCTACGCTGGGATACTCCCGGATGCCCAGATAAGAAAAGCCTATCAGCCCGAAAATAATAATGACGATACACATCACGGTAGCCAGCACCGGACGCTCAATACTGATGGATGATAAATTCATAGGCCTTAAAGTGAAAGATTGGGTTGTTCCAGACTGATTTCGGCAGCAGACTTCCTGATCTTTTTAAAAGCCAGCGGCTTGCCCTCCTGTATGGACATAAGGCCAGTGAGTACCAGGGTATCCTGGGGAGTAAGTCCCTCCACTACCTGCACCATGTGCTCGGTCCGTATACCTGTTCTGATCCTTTTGGGCATGGCTTTACCGTTTTCGGCGATAAACACCTTTTCACCTTCCAGTTCGGTCAGGATGGCATCGGAAGGTACAAGGATGGCATCTTCAAAAGTTTTAAGCACAATCGCTACCCTGGCAAAAGCACCGGGCTTCAGCATGTTATCAGGGTTTTCACTTCTGGCTCTTACTTTTATGGTACGGGTGTTGATGTCTATTTTGCTGTCTATCGCATATACCCTGGCCTGGTAAGTTTCTTCCGAAGTAGCTACGCTAAAATTGATGGCCGAGCCTTCTTTGATGTCGCTGATATATTTTTCAGATACTGAAAATTCCAGTTTGATAGGGTTAATCTGTTGCAGGGAAGCGATAAGGGTAGTAGGAGAAACGTAGCCTCCTTCGCTGACATACCTCAGGCTGACTACTCCGCTGAAGGGAGATACAATGTTGGTCTTGCTGATCTGTGTCCTGACCAGGTCCATTTCAGCTTCTATGGTATTGAGCCTGTTAAGGGTAATATCATATTCTTCCTGGCTGATTGCTTCTATATCCAGCAGCTTTTTCTGGCGTGCTTCTTCAGTGCTGGCCAGTTCGGACTGTATCTGTAGTCTTTTCAGTTGGTCGTTCAGTTCTCTGTTATCAATTTTGGCCAGCAGCTGCCCTTTGGATACGCGGCTGCCTTCTTCAAAAAAGATACCCATGATACGACCGGAGGTTTCGGGGCGCAGTTCCACTTCTTCGTTAGAGAGCAGGGTACCGGTGGTATAAATTTCATCATCCAGCGACTCGGTCTTTAACACCATACCCTCTACTGGTACCGCCGGGCTGGCTGCAGCGGGCTGTTTAGTTTCAGCGGCTTTTTCTTCAGTACAGGCGCCTGCTACGATCAAAAGCATCAGCAACAAGGAGAAGCTATACCGGTGAAGACCTAAAAAAAAATTTATTTTCATGTGAGCGTTTACTTTACGATACTATAGAGCTTAATCGGGCAGAGACAACTTAGAGTTCCCCACCCTGTGGTTTTTAAGAAATAAAAGAGTATAGGATGTCTGCTTGCTGCAAATATATGTATATACAACTATTAGAAACCTTAACAAGATGTAAAAGTATGTCCATCAGGTACAGCAACCGTTAGCTCACTCATGTTGATGCCATCTGGAGCTTCTGATAGCCATGCTTGATAAAGCCGATAGCAAGTTTATTGAAAACTTCCGGTTTTTCTACATTGCAGACATGGCCGCAATTTTCTACAACATTCAAAACTGCATGCCGATGTTCCTGCACAATTTTCTCTACCGGGGGCAAAAACATGTAATCTCCATCACCCATGATATAAAGGGTGGGCACAGGTATCTCCTTTTCTTTAAAGTACTTTAACAGGGGGTTTACCTCACGGGTCATGCGGAACCATTTGAGAAACTCCTTTTTATAAAGCTTACGAGCCTCTCTCACAAAGAGGTTTCTGGAGAGGGCATCCCGCGGATTAGGCATAATAATAAAGGCAAAGAGCCGGTAAAGCCACATATAAGGAACAAATCTTTTGATAGAATGACCCAGGAAAACGAGCAGACGTGAACGGATATTGAGACGCATCACCGCCCCGCAGAGGATCATGGATTTGAGGCGTTCAGGGGCCATTTCGCCCAGCGTCCGGATGATAATAGAGCCCATAGATACGCCCACATAGTGTGCTTTATTAATTTTGAGGTGATCTACTACTTCCAGCAGGTCGGCCGTGACATCCTGAAAGGTATAGTGGCTTTTGACATAGGCTTTCAGGAGATCTTTGGATCGCCCATGTCCGCGCAGGTCTACCAGCAGCACATTGAAATGCTTACGAAAAAGCTTGATCTGCCTATACCAGATGGATGAACTCCCCCCTGCTCCATGGACAAATACTACCCAATCTTTATCTTCTCCTATTCTATAATCTTTATAATATAACATGCTGCTGTAGCTAAAGCAATGAGCAATTTATCCCCTAATATTTTAAAAACCTCATTTTGGCAGCAGAGTTCTTAAATATCAGTATAAATTGGTCATGTTCCTCAAATTAAGCTTTGTAACTGTCTCACATGCAGGATAGATAGCAAAATGACTGCATATTATACCAATAACTATAATAAATCTACCAAGCGAAAATAGTCTACCATGGTCTTGCGGAAAGGCTCCCGTGTATTGCGCTTATCCAGAAAGCTTACTTTCTGATCTTCCATCAGCAGCTGTAGCTGATGCTCGGCATCTATACTTCGGTACAGTTGGGTAGCAAACCTGAAGTGGGCATCCTTGTTCCCCTGGCCAAAGGCATAGATACCAGACTCATTGCGGCTGGTATCTTTCCACATCACTCTGATGGTATCCATCTGCCGCAGGAAGGCATTAGGTTCGGTAAGTACATAGGCCTCATCAGAGCGCCAGTTGACCACAATAGACAGATTCAGCACGGGCTCATCCTCGGCTTCCACCCTTTCCTTGATCCGGTACACATCCAGCCTGGCCTCCTCCATGCTGGTCTTGTCATAATAAATGGACCGTACGTTCCTAAAGAAGATTTCGGACGCATCTGAGGTGGTGTATTTGGGATCATCCTTTACATTGCCGTTCTGATTGTCCTGACTGCCTTGTTTACAGCCTGAAAGGGCAAAAATTAAGATGCCCGCTAAGAGTGGTAGTTTACTTTTCATAGCATTTTGCATAACTGTGCAAAAGATTTTAATGTTCATACCCAGCGTTCTTACCGAGTACCCACACACCCATGCTGCGGGCCCCCTCTACCACCACATGTCTGGCAGGCTCCAGCAGTTGCATCTGGTGAAGTTGTAAGAGGTCGGCAAAGAAGCCGGGATCGGGGAGAAACCGCTCGCTGCCATCCGGCAGCAGGAATCTGCCCGGTACGTTTAGCGGCTGTAGTAAGGGCTCAATTCCCATGCGGCTGGCCGTACGAATAAAAAGTACCCCCCCCGGCCGGAGCAGCCGCACTAGTTCAGAAAACATCCGGCTAAACTGCGCCTCATTCTCGGCAAAATGAAGCACGGCACTGCTGATGATGGCATCAAAGCTGCCGGGAGGCAGGGAGATATCCTGCGCATCATCTTCAATGATCTTTTCGGGATCAAAATCAGGGTGCAGGCTTTTGCCGTACATACGCAACAGCCGGAGCGCAGCCAAATCCCGATCTATCCCCCAGACCTCCATACCCTGCCGGATGAAGTACACCAGGTTACGTCCTTCGCCGCAGCCTACGTCTAAGATACGCATAGGCTGGCTGAAGCGCCCTTTCAGGACCTGGTCCAGCAGGTAAATATCCATATTGCCGAGAAGAGGGTTGAGCTGTGCAGGAGACATAAGTAAAAGGAAGTTGATTTGTTGATTCGTTTAAAGATCCGGTAAACAAATCAACATTTGGATGATGGGTTGATTTGGTAAGATGGTAAATCGTCTGCTCAAAAAGGCAGAAGGCATTTAAAGAGTCAAAATAATACATCCATGCTGCTATTGACTAGTACGGAAACTGCTTTAATTTTGGGTGCAAAGATAAAAATTGCGGTACGAAATTGTAACACTAAACCTATAACAGAAGCATGATTCCTTTTCACCTGGCTTTTCCTGTGTCTGATCTGGCAGCAACTCGTGAGTTTTATGAGAAAACCCTGGGTTGCAGCGTGGGCCGTACGGCCGAGCGCTGGATAGACTTCAATTTCTTTGGTCACCAGATCTCAGCCCACCTGCGGCCGGAAGAGGTAGCTGCCGCCCGTACCAACGAGGTAGATGGCGACAAGGTGCCGGTACGGCATTTTGGGGCTATTCTGGAGTGGGAACAGTGGCATCAGATGGCTGACAAACTAAAAGAAGAAGGATATCAGTTTATCATAGAACCTCACATACGTTTTCAGGGGCAGGTAGGCGAGCAGGCTACTATGTTTTTGCTTGACCCCAGTGGCAATGCGCTGGAATTCAAATCTTTCAAAGACATGAGCCAAATATTTGCCAGTTGAAGTACCCTGCTCAGGCTGGAGCAAGCACCTGTGGATACCGGCTGCCGCTCTCTTCAGGATAACCTCAGAAGGATAATTATAGTAAACGGAAGAAAGAAGGTTTGAAATAAAGCCTGAAAGCCCTATTTTTGCCAGATGATATTTAGGGCCCCGTAGTTCAATGGATAGAATAGAAGTTTCCTAAACTTTAGATACAGGTTCGATTCCTGTCGGGGCTATTCCCAAAAAACGCAACTAATTGATATACAGTTAGTTGCGTTTTTATTTTCAAGATTTGGGAAACGGATGGGAATCAAATGATGACTAGCGATCTAGCTCCTGAGTTTGACACGATTTTGAGATAAGTAACTGGTAATGAGCATTTTGTAAAAATGCTTTCGATATACAAATTATCGTAAGTGCTTGATTATCTGTTCTTTAGAGATGAGGTCGGGAAGCCCCTTTTCGGCCACTGCCTTGAGTAAGTTTGCTGCCTGCTCGCTTTGCTTTGAACGGAGGTAGTAGTATTGATCTTTTTGCCTGATGAGGCTTACCTGCATCTGATCCAGTGCTTTTCTGATCTGCCCTTCACTCATCGGAGTATTCTTCTTATTTAGTTTCAACTTCAGGCAGTTGAGCAAGGCATAAGCGATATAACACAGGCAGATGTGCCCGGCAATGCGCTCATCGGTCCAGTGAAACATGGGACGGGT
>JBKHDR010000112.1:0-13318 GCA_046541235.1 Cyclobacteriaceae bacterium
AATGACATAAATCAGTTTAAAAAATAAGTGATACTGAAGGACTTAGGCAAAAAAAAGCTCCCGGAGGAGCTTATCACTACTGTGTGGAAGGTTTCTCTCTTTTTTCTCCTATTCAATAACTATTTGTTTCTGTAATACTGCTTCTTTGTAATGGATATTCAGGTAGTATGTACCCGAAGGCAGCTTGCTGGTATCTAATTGAATCTTATTGTCCTGAGATACACCCTCTGCTACTAAAAGCTGCTTTGCGTCGTATAATTTGGCATGAAAAGATTCAGCTTTCTGTGTAGTGTTTAATGTTAGCTCTAAACTTTGGTTGGTGGAAGAATCTCCCTGAACCAAATCAGTTAGTATGTTTGACTTTTCAATACTTAATTGCTCATCAGCCGGATTAGGATAGATGATAAATTCACCTGCCGTAAGATAACCCCCACAGGAGTAGCTGGGATATACAGTGACTCCACTATAAGGGCTAGTACCACAACTATTTGTTATAGATACTCTTACTGTTCCATACTGAGGATTATACGAAGGTACATACAAGACAATTTGATTTCCAGCCTGGAAAACTTTAGTCCATCCGCTGGGGTATGTCCAACTGTAACTTGTCCCACTAGCGGAAGCAGTATAAGTGTATTGATTTCCAGGACATACTCCAGTGGTACCTGATACAATGATCTGACTAGAATTGAATTTACCGATCTGTATATTTTTAGTATATGTTTTACATCCATAGGTAAATTTTAGCTGAGCAGAACCACTGGAAGTAGACGTTTTGGCTTTAAATGTCGCTGTACCACCAATTCCCGAAGCTACGGACACCAAACTAGAGGGCGTAACAGTCCAGGTAGCTCCATAAGGAGCGCTATTGAGGGTAAAAGTTTTATTGGTAGTACACACGTCAGTTGTACCTGATTGGGTAATGGTAGGTGTTGTGGTACTTCCCCAGAATAATGTACTGCCTTGTATACCTGAACTCCCTAAGGTAGTTGCTCCTGAGTTACTGGGATCGAGGTAAGGGCATAAAATGGGCCAAGCGGATTCTAACCTGCTGTACCAAAAGTTCACGCTTGGATCATTACAGGTTGGATTTATAACCGAAGCCCCCCTATTGATACCTATTAATCTTTTTGTGTTTGTATCAAATAATGGCGATCCAGAAGAAGTTGGTTGTGCAATACCATCGTAAAGTTTCACTCTCCACACATCCGCTCCACCATAGGCTAGAGATCTCGTTAATTGATTACCAAAAGCAATTTTCATTACATCCTGTACTGGAGGATATTAGTTACCGTGCTAGGTATAGAGTTAATGACTGACCAACCCAAGTATGTCCAATCATCTGACAACCAAACAGTAGCCGGGGATTCATCCAAAGTTATTAATCTAGTATCTTGAAATAAGGCATTATACGTGAAACCAGTTACATAAGTATTAGTATTCCCATTACCACCACCGCAAGATGGACTCCAGTATTTA
The DNA here is from genome assembly GCA_046541235.1 of Cyclobacteriaceae bacterium. Classification (GTDB taxonomy): domain Bacteria; phylum Bacteroidota; class Bacteroidia; order Cytophagales; family Cyclobacteriaceae; genus Catalinimonas. The sequence goes on from JBKHDR010000112.1 coordinate 1,480, forward strand.
AATGCAAATACTGTAATATCTGCAACAGAGCCAACCAGAATGTGGTTGGCAGTTATAAAGTACGGATGCCAGTCTTGATCGGTGTTATTTATTAAAGCACCAGTACCTCTATAAATGCCACCATGATAGACCATTGCAACAGCATTAGCTTCCCGGCTCCATGAACTTTCGCATTTAATGTCACGATTGCAAGGAGCTGATCCTCCAAAGTTTCCACTAGGTAGCCCAGATAAACTTTGCAGATTTTTGAACCCATGCACCACTGTACTTATTTCAATATTTCCAGTTTCCTTCTGATCGGCGGGTTGATAATACTCAATAATGATCGCTTCACCTTGGACAGGTGCATTAGCATACCTACCCCCGTTTTTGTTAAACATATGATTTAATGGACCTTGAATATCGGTCTTACTATCATTGTATATGTAAACTTCAGCACCTTTAGGAATATCAAACTGGTTAAAAATAAAATTAATAGATAGGGCATCTTCAGATTTAATCTTCAAGACCCATACTTTTGAACCATCTCTATGGCCTATCCATTTTCCTGAATTTTTCATGTTGAGCAGTACCTGGATTTCCTCACCAAATTTGATGAAGTTTGTTTCAGTAGTATCAGCCTATTTCTCATTTTGAAGGGAATCAATATTGAGAGGAGTCATCGTGACTGGTTTAAGTTCCTGGGTATCATAAAATTGGAAACCTGCCCTACTTTCAAATTTTTGCAAGCGTGTAGAATCATTTTGAGCCATAAGGCTAGTACACGTGATGGATAAAAGTAAGAGTAAGCACGTGTTAGTTAAATTTTTCATTTTAGTAATTTTAGGTTGAAAATTTGAAATTATCTAAATGATAAGTGTTTAATCTAATGTTTTTTTATATTATTCAAAATAATCACATATTTTTTTATATTTATTTAGATAATTCACTTATAACTGTTAGTACTATGAATTTTAATAACATTTTTTCCGTTTGTGTACTTTTGCTGGTTTTCAGTGCTTGTACAGAAGATGAAGTGGCTTCTAGATTAACTTATCCGGAAGGAAAACTTAAAAAAGTTTTAACATATGGTATAGTGCACAATAATTCAGTAGCTGAAAAGCCGTATCATCGCAGCGAGTTCTTCTACAACAGCGACGAGTTGCTAGTGAAGGAAGAAAACTATTTTGAAGATGATCATCATTACAGGTACTTTGAATACACCTATGATGAGGCTGAGAGACTGGTCATGAAGAGTCAGAATACTATTATTCCATACAAAGAGTCCTATCGTACAATAGGATTTTTTACTTATGAATATGATAATACTGGAAGACTTATTTCGCAATCCTACATATTGAACAAGGATGGTTCTTCAAGGAACACTGTGAATTTTTTATATTTTGGGGATACACTCAAAATTGGGCAAGGTCAATCTGATTCATTGGTACATATCTATCGTGATGATAGACTCTCAGAAGAGAAGTATTTCGAGTTTGCTGGTGAAATGAATGAATTGATGCTGAAATATTGGTATACTTACGAGTATGACAAAGAGGGTAAGCTACTCAATAAAAAATGGATCAATGGTATAACTAACCATCCTGAAGGAGTAGAAGAGGGTATAGAGGAAGAGTACTTTTATAATGAGTGGGGGCAACTTATAGAAAGTCGCCATTATAATCCCCACTGGCACTTTGCTTACGTAGATAAAAAGGTGTATGAGTATTATTAAGACTAATATAAGTTAGCCGTCTTGAGCAGGCCTTCGGGGTCTTCAATTCTGATTTTTCTTCCTTTAGTAGTGATCAGTTTGTCATTCTTAAATTCATGAAGCAGGCGGATCAGGGTTTCGGTAGCTGTGCCCACAATATTGGCCAGGTCTTCACGGGTAAGATTGATCTCTACGCCACCATTATCATGATAGTCGAGCCCATAGGTATCTTTAAGCTTCAGCAGCGTAATAGCCAGCCTTTCGCGGACGGTTCGCTGGGCCTGGTTGGTCAGGCTTTCGGTAAGTAAGCCGTGCTCATGGCATACCTGCTTGAGGATGCGCTTGTTAAGATCGCCTGAATCAGATAGCGACTGCAGGAAGTTGGGGCGTGAAAGAAAGCAGATGGTGCAATCTTCCAGGGTTTCGGCAGATACAGAATAAGGTTCTTCTGCCAGCATGGCTTTGTAACCCAGCAGACCGCCTTCTCCTATGATATTGATAATCTGTTCCTTACCATCAAAACCTATTTTATAAACTTTGATCTTTCCTTTGTTGACACAAAAGACACCAAGAGGGCGGGTTCCTTCATGAAAGAGGATCTGACCCTTCTTGTACAAGGTGCACGACTTGTTTTGTGATACCTGAGCTAATTGCTTACCACAAAGCACGTTGAAGAGGGAAGAAGACCGGGACTGGCATTCTTCACAAGTGATGAAAGTTTGGCCTTTTCGCATATAATTGAGTAGTATTTCTTACTTATTTAATAACGCAAATATTACAGAAAATATCAATAGTTTGTCAAAAAATTAAACGTAATGCGAATCAAGCCGGTTCACTACTCAAGTTAGGGTAGGCTTCTTAATTTCTAGTGCTAAACAGTCAGCTTATTTTTTTGTCATTATATAGTTCGCCCTCATTCATTTTTAATAATTAACGAAAACGAAACCACCAAATCGCACTGCCGATGTACCCGTGCAAGAACGCTCATTGTTTTTTAAAATTTAACTTTTTTCCCGATATTTTTATGCAAAATCATCTCATGTACGTCTTCCTATCCACTTGTATGTTTCTTTTTTCTCACCCTATGTACGCCCAGTTTGAGGCAGACATAGAAGGCGGTGCGGCATTTACCGGCTACAATGACATACAGATACCGGCAGATGAAGGTACGTTTATCAACCTGAAAGACAGGTTTATGGTAGATCCTTCTTACTTTTTCAGGCTGCGTGCCTCCTACACTTTTGACGATAAGCATACCCTAAGCCTGCTTTATGCCCCGCTCAGTTTCAGAGCAGTCCGACTTGAGGGAAGGCCAATCGCTTTTGCGGGTGAAACCTTCAGCGGGCAGTTGCCTCTTGACCTTTACTGGCAGTTCAATTCCTATCGCCTGACTTATCGCTATCTTTTTCCCAGGACGGACAAGCTGAAATTTGGCATCGGACTCACTGCCAAAATCAGGGATGCGCGTATCAGGGTAAGCAATGAAGTTTCGGAAGCAGAGAAGGAAAACGTAGGCTTTGTTCCGCTGATCAATTTTCAGTTAGAATGGTTTGCCATGGAGAGAATGTCAGTATTACTACAGGGAGATGCTTTGGTGAGTTTTAATGGCCGGGCCGAAGATGTGATGCTGGCTGCCCAGTTTTACTTATCCAGGCTGAGCAGCCTCCGCATTGGCTATCGCATACTGGAAGGCGGAGCCGATAGCGATGAAGTATATAATTTTTCACTTATCCATTATGCCCTGATCGGAGGAACCATCAGGTTTTAGCATCAGGCCATTTTTTTCTCCAGTGAGAGCGTATGGTGCTGCCTGAAGTTGATAGAGTGCAGCACTACCAGAGAAAAAGAAGCTAGCATAGAAGAATACAAGGCCAGGTGTGTAAAGTGATGCAGGGATACGGATATGCCAAACCATATAACACTTACCCACATAGCGCTCCTAAGTAATCCAGCTGGCATCTGCCGGGTGGTGAAATAAACGGCTGCCAGGGCAAAAGCGATGAATAAAAAATCCATCCACTGGCTGTGTGCCACCCATTCCTCAGCCACAAGTCCACCAAGCACCATGAGTGGGAGTAGGAGGCAATGCAGGATGCAGAGTACAGAACTTAAGATGCCAAATGCATCGGCTTTAGTGTCGTTGGGTTTCATGGATGTTTTCATTAAGATGCAAATAAGTAGCAGAACGGATAGAAATGCAACTAAGTTGCAAAATAATTTCAAATTAATTGGCCTGTTGAAGAATAGTCGTTAATCGCTAACGGAGTTTCTGCACAGAAGACTGCATAATGGCTGTATGAGAAATAAATTTCAGCTTTAATTGTTCAAAAAAAAGGCTTCATCCGCCGGGATGAAGCCTCATAAAGCTTTAAAATAAATCTATCGCTGTAGCTCACGCTGGTTTTCACCAGTGTAAATCTGACGGGGACGGCCGATAGGCTCTTTGTTCTCGCGCATTTCTTTCCACTGGGCAATCCATCCGGGCAGGCGACCCAGGGCAAACATCACCGTAAACATATCAGTCGGGATACCCATGGCACGATAAATAATGCCAGAATAGAAATCCACGTTGGGATAAAGCTTTCTTTCCTGGAAGTAATCATCCTCCAGGGCTGCTTTCTCCAGCGACTGGGCGATTTCCAGTACAGGGTCTTTAATTCCCAGGCCAGAAAGCACTTCATCCGCATTTTTCTTAATGATACGGGCACGAGGATCGTAGTTTTTGTAAACCCGGTGTCCGAAGCCCATCAGGCGGAAAGGATCGTTCTTGTCTTTGGCTTTATCAATAAATTTCTTCACATCTCCGCCGTCGTTTTTAATGGCCTCCAGCATTTCAATTACAGCCTGGTTGGCACCACCATGAAGCGGGCCCCAGAGGGCGTTGATACCGGCAGATATAGAAGCATAGAGACTGGCCTGTGAAGAACCTACTACCCTTACGGTAGATGTAGAGCAGTTCTGCTCATGGTCAGCATGGAGGATCAGCAGTTTGTCAAGCGCATCGGCACGGGTCTGGTCTACCTCGTAGCTTTCGGCAGGGAGGGCAAACATCATTTTGAGGAAATTCCCGCAATAATCCAAAGAATTGTCAGGGTAGTTGACCGGGTGACCAATTTTATGTTTGTAAGCCCAGGCCGCAAAAGTAGGCATCTTGGCAATGATACGAATAATGCTCAGGTTAACCTCTTCTATAGAGCGGTTGGGGTCAAGCGACGCAGGATAAAAAGCAGTGAGTGAACACACCAGGGAAGAAAGTACCCCCATAGGGTGAGCACTTGAGGGAAAGCCATCCAGAATCTTTTTTATATCCTCATGCACTAAAGTGTGATGCGTGATTTCCTCCTTGAAATTTTCAAATTCAGACTTTGAAGGCAGCTCTCCATAAATGAGCAGGTAAGCCGTCTCCAGGAAGCTGGACTTGGCAGTCAGGTCTTCTATGGAATAGCCACGGTATCTCAGAATTCCGTTTTCTCCGTCAAGGTAGGTGATAGAACTGGTAGTAGAGCCGGTGTTCTTGAATCCCGGGTCCAGGGTAATATATCCGCTCAAAGCTCTGAGTTTGCTGATATCAATACCTTTTTCCTGCTCGGTTCCTTCAACGATCGGGAATTCATAGGTTTTACCGTCTACTTTGATTTCGGCAGTGTTATTAGACATGTGCTATATGGTTAATTGGTGATTTAAATTTGCTCTAAAATAGTAGATAAGATCGTAATTAAATAACCTTTACATCAATTGTTGCCCAGTATAAGTGGTAATCCGTCTCTGGCGCTGCCAATTACCACTACTTTGGCGTTACTCGATTCGGAAAGGCGTGTGGTAGCCTCAATACCTCTCATTTTGAGCAACTCGTCAGTCAAACTGCTGTTTATGATTTTATTAGCATCGGCTTCCCCTTCGGCGGCGATTCTTTTACGTTCGGCCTCTGATTTTTCGCGCTCCAGTCTGAACTGATAGGCAAGGGCTTCCTGCTCCTGCTGTAGTTTGTTTTCTATAGCATTCCTGATCTGGTCGGGAAGGTTGATAGAGCGGATCAGCAGGGCACGCATATTGATATTATTAGCCTCATCTTCCAGTATTGCGTCTGTTTCGGTGATGATGGCGTTTTCAACTTCTGCTCTTTTGGTAGAGTAAATTTCTTCTGCCGAATAGCGACCCATGACCCTTCTGACGGTAGACCTTACCTCTGGAATAATCAGCTTGTTGACGTAGTCATCTCCAAAGTACTCGTGGATAAAGCCAATCTTATCGTACATGGGGTGAAAACGAACTGACACGTCTACCTTGAGAGAGAGGCCGTTTTTGTCAAGCACATCCATGGTTTCGTCTATGCTTCTTTCCTTTACATCATAGATGTAGACGTCATTCCAGGGCGCCTTGACTACAAAGCCTGGAGAGTAAATTTTGTCTTTGTCCAGTCCGCCGCCAAAAGGGCGGAACATTACCCCTCTTTCACCTGCATCTATAGTGAGAAACAGGCTGGAAGAAAGGTAAATGACTGCTACAAAAAGCAATAGGCCGATAAAGATGAGCGGCAGGTATTTTCTGTTATTCATAATAAAGAGTAGGGGTGATGAGGTAGGATTTTAACATGGCTTCAAATTATACCTGCAAAATTTGCTTTTCCTTAAAATTTGTAAAAAGATTGGGCAAATATTGTTACGTATCCTGATAAGGACAAGTTGTCCGTAATTTTTTGTAAACTTCCTTGCATTCGGGCACCATCAGGCCCTTACCGTTGTCAATAAGAGATAAGACAATTTTTGACCCTGACCGAAAGGAATTGCCTAATAATTAACTTATTTTTGCCACAAACAACATTGCTCTGCTTATGTATTACGAATCTATAATAGAGACCATAGGAAATACCCCACTCATTAAACTTAATAAAGTCAATGAAGGAATTGAGGGGACCATACTGGTAAAAGTGGAATACTTCAACCCCGGCAACTCTGTCAAAGACCGCATTGCCCTGAAGATGATAGAAGATGCGGAGAAAAGCGGTAAACTCAGGCCCGGCGGTACTATCATAGAAGGTACCTCCGGTAATACCGGCATGGGACTTGCCCTGGCGGCTATTTCCAAGGGTTACAAATGCATCTTTACGCTGGCAGATAAGCAATCCCAGGAAAAAATAGACATACTCAGGGCAGTAGGTGCCGAAGTTATCGTTTGCCCTACCAATGTGCCTCCCGAGGATCCCCGCTCTTATTATTCGGTGGCCCGCAAGCTGAATGAAACTATTCCTAATTCTATATATCCCAACCAGTACGACAATCCCTCTAATGCTATAGCTCATTACGAGACCACTGGTCCTGAGATCTGGGAACAGACAGAAGGTACTATCACACACTTTGCGGCTGGCGTGGGTACCGGTGGTACCATCAGCGGCGTTTCTAAGTATCTTAAGGAAAAGAAAAAGAATGTATTTACCCTCGGTATAGATACTTATGGTTCTGTTTTCAAAAAATACAAGGAGACGGGTGAGTTTGATGAAAAAGAGATCTTCCCTTACCTCACTGAAGGCATAGGAGAGGATATACTTCCCAAAAACGTTGATTTTGATCTGATTGATGAATTTGTAAAGGTAACAGATAAGGATGCGGCTGTCATGGCCCGTCGCCTGGCCAGAGAAGAAGGCTTGTTCATCGGCTGGTCATGTGGGGCGGCAGTCTTCGGCGCACTCAAATATGCTCGTAAGCATCTGAAAAATGGAGATACCATGGTGATCATCCTGCCTGACCACGGCACCCGCTACCTTGGCAAGATCTATAACGACAGCTGGATGAAGGACCACGGCTACCTGGAGAAGCGTGAGTTTGCAACCACACAGGACATCCTCAAGGCCCGTAACGGCCAGAGTGACCTGGTAACAGTGGATGCGAATACTACCGTGGGTGAAGCTATCAAAATTCTGAATGAAAAAGGTATTTCACAGATACCGGTCACCGAGGGTGAGCAGTTTGTAGGCAGCCTGACCGACTCTAAGCTCCTGCATCACCTCATTGACAATCCCGAAATCAGGAACCAGCCGGTATCCAAGGTAATGGACAAATCTTTCCAGTTCATTTCCATTTACGATACCCTGGATGTACTATCATCCATGCTGGATAAAAACAACAAGGCGCTACTGGTGCGTGACAGGCTTAACAAGGTGCATATCATCACCCGTGCCGACCTGCTCGTGGCCATGAGTAACTGACAGATTTTGGTTTGGTTTAAGTTTGGAGCCCGTGACTCTTCAACAGGTCACGGGCTATTTTTTTTGCGTGCCAGGTCTGCCTCAGCGGCAATATAGCCAAAAGCGGCCCAGTGCCTTCCCTCCACAATCTCTTCCATGATCTGCAGTCCCATTTCCTGCTCTCCATTAGACAGGTAGAAATTACCTACTCCATAACCCTGTGTGGCCAGAGCCAGGCTGCGGTCGGCCAGCGGTATGTTATGGTCAAGCTTGAGGAGAGAATCAGGCGGCAACATGCCCTTGTACATCATCAGGCGTTCAAAATAGCCTTCATTGTCCTTGATCTGCATATCCTCTTTGATCATGGCCAGGGTTTCTTCGGCTACTTCATCCTCACCCAGCCTGCGATATGACATATACAACCAGTCAGCTGTAGCAGCAATCTCATCATCGGTGCGGCAGGTTTTCAGGCATTTTTCATAGGCCTGCGCTGCTTTGCCGTACTCCCCTTGCAGGTAAAAGGCCAGCCCGAGGTGGTAATAGACATTAAACTGCAGGCTGGAAGGCTGATCGTCTTCCGGCAAAGGAATGGGAATGCCATTGGGTTCTTCGTTTATTGTCTCGGGATTCATCAGTTCGGCACTTCTGAGCAGGTCATCAATGGCTTTGTCAAACTGACGAGTGGATATGTAGCGGTGCCCCCGGTGCCGGTAGAGTTCAGGAGAATCAGGAAAAGCTGCTAAACCTTTGGTATAAGTAGAAATGGCATCGCGGTAGTGTCCCAGATAAGCCTGTCTTCGGCCCAGCCAGATAATATTGTCAAGGCTGAGTGAATCCTGCTTATAATTCTGTTGTGCTACCCTGAGCGCTGAATCATACTGCTGCATACGAGCCGCAGGCAGTTCCATACGGTAGAGTGTATCACCCAGTAAAGAAATAGCTTCTACCTCGGGCTTTTCAATAGGCTGTACTTCAGTGATTGGAACTTCTTTTTCAACAAGCTGATCCTGCTTGTTCATGTTGCAGGCTCCCATCCCCAACAGCACTACCCCAAATAGGATAATCTTATTCATACAGAAAATTTAATGCGGTAAAGTTAGTTGTTTGCCTCTCTATAACGATGATTTGTACGAATTAATTTAAATCTGCACTTTCTCTGTTCGGTATGTTTCACGTTCAACGCCAAAAAATCAATCAATAGGTTGCTCCTGTGTTTCTGCCCAATCGGGCAAGGGGTACTTCCGCATTGGGCCTGACAGGCGTTCATAGCTCTCAAATATTTCTCCGTTTCCGCTCACCCTGGGGTCATCGGTAGCCATCAGGTAGCCGCCCATTTTCGTTCTCATTTCTCTTAGCGTAGCCGCATAAGCCGGATCTGCTGCCAGGTTGTTCAGGCAGGCAGGATCCGTTTTGATCGCATACAGCTCTTCTGCCGGACGCTTGTCTACCGCCAGGTGAAAGTATTTTTCATACTGAGGGTCGTCTCTTTCCCTGATTACAAAATTTCCGGCGGCATCGTCAATGTCATGATAGGCCCGGTGGTTTTCTTCCAAACTTCCATCATTGAGATATTTCTGAGGAGCCCCGGCCGGCCATCTCTCCGGCCTGAAGTTGCGGATATAGAGGTAGTCTTGCGTTCGCATGGCACGCTGCGGGTAACCCAGGTTGTTCCAGCGTGAGTAGGAATGTCTTTCGCGTGAGGAAAAGACGGCCTCGCGTGCCACTTCCTTACGGCCCTGCATCAGGTCCAGCAGGCTTTTGCTCTCCACCTCATAATCGGGATAGTCGGCTCCGGCTACATCCAGGAAGGTACCAAAAAAATCTATCAGGCTCACCAACTCGTCGGATTGCTGCTCGCCCCTGATGGCTTCGCCCCAGCGGAGGGCCAGCGGCATATGAATGCCATATTCGTAAACATTGGCTTTGGCCCGGGGAAAGGGCATACCATTATCTGAGGTGACTACAATCAGCGTATTCTCCAGCTCACCCGCTTCCTCCAGAAGCTGTATCATTTTGCCCAACTGGGTGTCAAACCATTGTATTTCGTAGCCATAATCCAGCATATCCTGCCTTACTTCTTCCACATCGGGCAGAAAGCCGGGCACCTTGACCAGGGAGGCATCCATGCCGTTTTCAGCACCTATGCCTTTTTTGTAGACTCGGTGCGGTTCTGAAGCCCCAAACCAGAAGAAGAAGGGCTGTCCGTCTTTTCTCTGGCTGAGAAAATCGCTAAAATTGGCGGCATAGTCGGTCTTGTTGATGCCTTCAGGAGCTTCATGCGTATTACCAGAAAACTGTGGCCCCGCCGGGTTACGGCTTCTGCCGGAGACATCCCATTTACCCGGACCCCATCCTTTACCGGTATACCCGACAAAATAATTTGCTTTTTCCAGCAGGTCGGGATAGACTTGATACTGAGAAGGAAAGCTGCTGGCGTGGGTACCGGCATTTTCCAGCTGCCAGCATTGCAGCCCGGTGAGCATGGCCGCACGTGAAGGGCTGCAGCCGGGAGAGGGGGCAAAAGCCCGGTGAAAAAGTATACCCTCGCGGGCAATCCTGTCAAAATGCGGTGTGCTGAAGGCTTCGTAGCCATAGGCTGAAGCATGAGGATACGACTGATCATCAGAAATGGCAAAGAGGATATTAGGACGATTGCCCTTCAGGCTGCTTGGCTTTTCGTCGGCGAATTCCTGGGAGGGTGCCTGGCAGGAGAATACAAAAAAAATCAGCAGACTATGGAGTAGCAATTTTGAGAGTAGCTTCATTTGTGTAATTTTAACTTAGAATCTAAGTATATTCAAAAAGGCCAACAAGTGATCAGAAAAGATTTTTTTCTTAAACAACTGCAGCAGCTCGACGAGATTATAAGAAAAGTAACAGCCCTGCGTCGCGAAAGCAAGGAGGACGAGGCCCTGCATGAAATTCATACTGCCTATTCAAAATTACTGGGATTGGACTCAGCTGCTTTTTCCGAGGGGATGGAAGCCGGAAAATTACAGGAGGAATTTTCCCTGAACCTGCAGCAGCTGGACATACTGGCCCGGCTTCTCTACGAAGAAGGTAATATTCATTATGACCTGCAAAACGAGCAGGCAGAAATGAAATTCAGCCTGGCTCTTGACATCTACCAGTACCTCAACCGTGAGGAGAAAATTTTCTCCTTTGAGCGCGAGGCCGCTATGGCTGATCTGATCCAAAAACTTTCTGACTGACCCTCAGTATTGAATTATTTTCATTATGTTTAGTTAAAATAAGACTTATATGATTATTCTTAGGATTTTTATTGCAAAATGTATAATAGCCTACACCGTAGTATCCGGCTGTTTTTAACAGCTCTTCCTGCTCTTTTGCCCAAAGTTTATTGAATAATTTTCGCTTTTCAACAAAGGCAAAACGGTAGTGATAAATAGTCGTCCCTGACACAGAAAAAGCAGTAAGTCTGTTCTTTTATCAAAACATTGATGAAGATGAAAGATAAAAGGTGTCCTTACCGGGCCGCGGTGGCTGCTTGAGTACGAATGTAATTAGAAAAGGCATGACCGGGTCGGTCGCCGGGAATTCTAAGGTTAAATCAAGTTTTTGAGATATAATTTATTAAAGAATTTTGGAATAGGCCTTTTGCTATTTGTATGCTTATTGTTTTCTACCGCCCTGCGGTTGCTGGTTCATTATCCAGGTAAAAGCTATGCTTATTAGCTGGATAATGAACGTTGATTCTTTGGTCATAAATCATCAAGCTGCCTTTCCATACTGTTTAAAGACTACATATTCAGTTCCTCGATTAATGGTGGCAAAAACGCGGTTGATAAGTTTGGCTCTCACAGCGTTGATGACAACCATTTTGGGCTTTCCTTCTTTGAGTTTTCGCTGATAGTAAGCTTTCATTTCTTCATCAAACTGAATGACAGTAGCCGCTCCATTGCTCAATAGTGCTTTGATACGCTTGTTAGCTAAGTGACTAGTGT
>JBKHDR010000113.1:0-13278 GCA_046541235.1 Cyclobacteriaceae bacterium
AATTGCCTCTGGCCCGACGTAAAACTTCCGGGTAAACTGTGCTCAGTAGTCTAAAGACTCAACGCAGATGTCCTAATAGCTCAGTATCTATCTATGGGTTGGAAGCTCAGAAAATAGCGGCTGCGGCAGTCCGGTCTTCTGGAGACGAGCGACTTAATAAGCTTTACAAAAACGACAAATCTCCTTCCTTTAGCCTTTTCTCATAGGCTTCTTTCTCAAAACAATACAGGTAAGGCGCTTTGTGGGCGCCTCCTTTTTTCCGCTCGTTGAGGCGGGTGAGTATGCCCAGGCTTTTGACTTTCTTATAAAAATTCCGCGGGTCCAGCGTTTTGTCCAGGATGGTCTCATACATCTTCTGCAGCTCAGGCATGGTAAACTTTTCGGGCAGCAGCTTGAGGCCCAGGGGCTGAAGGCTCAGTTCTATCCGCAAAGCTTTCAGGGCAAATTCAATGATGTGGTTGTGGTCAAACAACAAATGGGGAATAGCATCAATATCCCACCAGCGGCATTCGTCGGTATACTGATCGGGCGTAGGTGAAACTTTGGAGTAATCCACCAGCGCGTAGTAACCGATAGAAATAGCCCGCTCGTACCAGATATCCGGATCAATCACATGCTTTAGCTTTTCTTTAATCACCTTCAGATCGTAGCGGGGTAGTTCTCCGAAAGTATGAAACTGTTTCAGAAAGATCATATCCAGGCAGGTCCTTTCCCGGAGCACACGGTAGGCGGCATCATCTATGGCCTCATGCTGCTGTATAGGGCCTCCCGGCAGGCTCCACTCCTGGGTGCCTTTCCAGCGGAGTAGCAAAACTTTCAATTGCCCGTCATGAAAGCCCAGGATCACGCAATCCAACGTCAATTGAGGGATCAATGCAGCCTGTTCAGCTGACTTGTTAGGCTTTTTTTCATTTTTTAGCATGGCCTAAGATAAATTTTCCATTGCGTATTTTTGACATAATAAGAAAAAAATTCTATCATTATGTAAAAATTACATAATAGATTAAGCTAACTTCCATTCACCATATAATAGGAGAATCAACCTTATCCCTCAATGTCTGAAATGAAGAAAATATGTTGTTTAATCGCATGCTTTTGCTTAATCCATATGTTCCTGATGGCACAAAGTGAAAATCACACTTCTGTACGCACCAGCATTAAAAACGGTGTCATTGAAGGTTTTCATGTCAGTGACAAAGGCCTGAACCAGTATTTTGGGATTCCCTTCGCCCAGCCCCCGGTAGGTGAACTGCGCTGGAAAGCGCCTCAGCCTGCCAAGGACTGGCCTGGTGTGCTGGAAACGAAACAGTTTGGCCCATCTCCGGTGCAGACCAATGTCTTCGGTGACATGAAATTCCGCTCCGAAAGCAAAAGCGAAGACTGCCTCTACCTCAATGTATGGGCGCCTGCCGATACACCTGAGGAGGGCTTGCCGGTGCTGGTTTATTTCTACGGGGGTGGCTTTGTGGCCGGAGATGGCTCAGAACCCCGCTACGATGGTGCCAGTATGGCGCAGAAAGGCATGGTAGTCGTTACTGTCAACTATCGGCTGAACATCTTTGGCTTTTTCGCTCATCCTGAGTTAAGCGCAGAAGCGCCTTATGGTGCTTCCGGTAACTATGGCCTGCTGGATCAAAACCTGGCCCTGCAGTGGGTGCAGGAAAACATTGCAGCTTTTGGCGGCGATCCTGAGCAGGTGACCATAGCCGGCGAGTCGGCCGGTTCCCTTTCGGTAAGTGCGCAAATGGCTTCGCCTCTTTCCAAAGATCTGATCGCCGGGGCCATAGGCGAAAGCGGCGCAGCTATCAACCCTACCCTTGCGCCTGTACCCCTGGCTGAAGCCGAGCAGTTAGGAAAGGAGTTTGCCGAAAAAGCGGGCTATCATTCGCTGGCTGAGTTAAGAGCTGCCAGTACAGAAGAGATTTTCAAAGCCTATAACGACTCCAAACGCTTTGGCTTTCCTTTGGTGATAGATGGTTACTTCTTACCCAAAAGCCTGCCTGAGATTTTCAAAGCCCGAGAGCAGGCACAGGTGCCGCTGTTGCTGGGCTGGAATTCAGCCGAGATTCCCGGTATGGCCTTCATGCAGGGACAGCCTTATACCGAAGAAGCTTATGTCGCTAAGGTAAAAGAAGTTTACCCGGATGATTATGAGCAGGTGCTGAAACTCTACCCGCATAGCTCAGCCAAAGAAATTGAACTCTCGGCTACCGCCCTTGCCTCTGACCGCTTCATCGCTTACAGCACCTGGAAGTGGTTTGACCTGCACCGCAAGCACAGCGATCAGCCGGTATACCGCTACCTCTACAGTAAGCTAAGGCCCCCGCTGGTGGACAAAACACTGGCATCCGGACTGGCCGGTGGTACCGTGAAGAAAGACAATAAAGCTCCGGAAGCTCCCAAAGCAGTAGGTGCACCGCATGCCGCTGAAATAGAGTATTTTATGGGAAACCTGGATCTGGTGAAAGACTATGCCTGGACTAAAGAGGATTTTCAGGTATCGGAAACCATACAAAAATATTTGGTCAATTTTGTCAAAACCGGTAATCCTAATGGAAAAGGACTTCCTCAATGGCCGGCTGCCGAAGCGGCGGATACTACCCCTGCGGTGATGATCCTGGATGTAAAATCAAAAGCGGTGGAGGCTAAAGACGATGCCCGTTACCTCTTCCTGGATAATTCATATAACAATAATCTGTGATAAATTTTGTCTGCAACCTAATCTAAAAATGATGAAAAAATATACCTTCCTGATCCTCATCCTGTTTATGCTGCCGCTGGTGGTAGCTGCGCAGAAAAAGAATGAAGCTCCCATACAGGCCGGAGCGGATTATGCCATCGTAGATACCCGACAGGGCAAAGTACGGGGCTACACCCGTAATGGTATTTTTACGTTCAAAGGCATTCCCTATGCCAAAGCGGAGCGTTTTGAAGCACCCCTGCAGCCCGATAGCTGGGAAGGCATCCGCTCTTCCATGACCTACGGACCAGTCTGCCCGATAGAACCGACTTCCTCGGTGAATGATGAGTTTGAGTTTGTCTTTCAGCACAACTGGGGCTACCATAACGAAGAAAACTGCCTCAACCTCAACGTCTGGACACAGGGCATCCAGGACGGCAAAAAACGACCGGTCATGGTGTGGCTGCATGGTGGCGGCTTTTCTGCCGGTTCTTCCATAGAATTACCTTCTTACGATGGCGAAAACCTGAGTAAAAACGGGGATGTGGTGCTGGTATCAGTCAACCATCGCCTCAATGTGCTGGGCTTCCTGGACATGTCGGCTTATGGCGACAAGTACAAAGGCTCTGCCAATGCCGGTCTGCTGGACCTGGTAGCCGCCCTGGAGTGGGTGAGGGATAATATTGAACAGTTTGGTGGCGATCCCAGCAATGTTACCATCTTCGGCCAGTCTGGTGGGGGCGGTAAAGTAACTTCTTTGATGAGCTCTCCCAAAGCCAAAGGTTTGTTCCACAAGGCCATTGTGCAGAGCGGTAGCTATGTACGCAACTTCACAGATCCTGCGGTAGCCCAGAAGGTAAGCGCTGCCATCCTGGAGGAATTAAACATTCCTGCTGGCGAAGTTGAGAAACTACAGGAAGTGCCTTACCTGGAACTGAATGCGGCAGCGAGGGTAGCCCAGAAAAAAGTGGAAGAGGCATTGAAGGCAGAGGGCAAAGAAGGGGTTGGCCTGGGCTGGGGCCCGGTGCTGGACGGTGATTTCTTGCCATATCATCCTTATGAAGATGCGGCAATGGCCCTCTCTCAGGATGTGCCCCTGCTGGTAGGTTCTACCAAAACAGAGTTTATGCCTTTCCGTCCTGATTCTCGCGGCATCAGCATGGAAGAGGCCAAAGCCAGGTTGCAGGAGCAGTACAAAAGCAAAACTGAAGCTTACCTGGCAGCAGTAAAAAAGGCTTATCCCAATACCACCCTGCCTTCTGACTACATTGACATTGACCTGAGATTTCGCGCCGGGGTGATCAAGCAGGCGGATATGAAAGCCACCAAAGGTAAGGCTCCTGTCTATTCTTACATGTTTAGCTGGGAATCACCGGTGATGGGTGGGGTGTTCAAGTCTATGCACTGCATGGAGTTGCCTTTCGTATTTGACAACATCAGCCGCTGCCAGGAAATGACCGGCGGAGGTGCCGAGGCACATGCGCTGGCCCAAAAGATGAGCCAGGCATGGATCAGCTTCGCCAAAACAGGCAATCCCAATCATGCGGGTTTGCCTCGGTGGCCCGAGTACACGCCTAAAAATGGCGCAAACATGATTTTTGACAACAAATGCGAAGTCAAAAACCACCACGACGGAGAGTTGCTGCAAATTGCGTTGGGAGATAATTTCTAGAAACTGAGATTGTTAATTATAAAAATCTATGCTCACAGATTAGCGAAAGCAGTTTCTACCTTCTTCATTTCAGTTCCATAAAGGGCAGAGGTATATTTTCTGCCTTAAACCTTAACTACAAGCGTTCGGCTCTTAGGTAGCCGCATCAGAAGTTCCCTGCTGCTGCGGCTGCCCAGGATGATGATCCCGCGATGCTTTTCCAGCATTTGCAGCAGATAGCTGTTTTCCTGATTAGCATAGCGATCGTGGGAGTCTTTTACTTTGGTTCTTTTGCCGAAAAGCGCATCGGCTTCATCAAAAAACAATACCCAGCCGGAGGAAGAAGCCTGGTCCAGCAGAGCTGCTAGATTTTTCTCAGTTTCGCCTATGTATTTTGAGGCTACGGAACCAGGTTTTGCATGGTGCAGTGTCTTTCCCAGTTTTTCGGCCAGGTCATTGGCGACCATCTGAATTTGAGCGGAAGAGGGAGCTACAACGACAATCAGGCAGGAAAGAGGAGAGGCTGCCTCTTTTCGGAGACGAGCGATCATCTGTTCGTAGGCTTCACTTGTGTACTGAACCTCCTGGCTAAGCTCCTGGGCTATGCGTTTCATAGTTTGGAAAAATAAAAATATTGGAATAAGTGCAATAAGATCGCCAATCTCCTTTCGTAAAACAAGCCTTGCTGCCTGTACAGCATGGGTGCTGGTCCGTGGCGGGCAGGCAAATAGCGATGCACAACCCTGTCAGGCTGATGTTTCTTTGGAGAGAAGTCCAATATTCTATTAATTTGGGAAGGTCAGGCGAACTTCATTTTATTCTTAAAAATATAGCGAAATCAAAGCAGTATGAAAATCTTATCCTTTGGCGAAATACTCTTTGACATTATTGAAGGGGAGCACTACCTCGGTGGGGCACCGCTCAACTTCACCGCTCACGCTGCCCGCTTAGGTGCCCAAGCCTATATTTTATCACGACTGGGGCAGGATGATCTCGGGCAGGAGGCTATGCAAAAGATCAGCTCGCTCAAGGTAAATACTTCATTGGTTCAGTGGGATGAACAGCATCCTACCGGCACAGTGCCGGTAAGTTTTGAAAAGGGTCAGCCTTCGTATATCATTACTGAAAATGTAGCTTATGATTTTATCAGCTACGATAAAAGCGCGTCGCAAATAGAGTCTACCACCTTTGATGTACTATACTTCGGAACCCTGGCCCAGAGGAATGCACAGTCGGCGGACGCACTGGCAAAGCTGGTGAGCCGAAATACATTTCGGGAGATTTTTTATGATATCAACCTGCGGAAAGATTGCTATAATGCCGACATGATCCGAAATTCCTTAAAGTACTGTACCATATTTAAGCTGAATGATGAAGAGGTCAATGTACTGGCGGAGATGTTTTATAATCAGCCTATGGAAATAGAAGCGTTTACTAAAAAAATAACTTCCGACTTTCAGATTGGTCTGATTGTCATCACCGCTGGTGCAAAAGGCTGTTATGTTTACCAAAATAGTGAGCTCCATTTTGTCAAAGGCTATCCTGCCAAGGTGGTGGATACGGTAGGGGCCGGCGATGCTTTTAGTGCGGCTTTTCTGATTTTCTTCCTGCAACAGGGTAACGCTCTGCGAGCTGCCGACAAGGCCAACCGGCTCGGTGCCTTCGTAGCCTCCTCCCGGGGGCCGCAACCTGTCTATACCGAGGAAATCCGAAACCAGCTGGCAATCAGCTGAACCTCCTCCTCATTTTCACAATATGTTAGCCAGCAGGCAGCTTTTCACAGGATGTTCATATTCCTGTAATACCTGAGCCTATTGCTTTAAAGTCGGGCTGAGCTAAACATCAGCTGCCACAGGCAGTTAATTTTTAGAGCTTTTCTACTTTTTAGCACTATGCCATTTTTTCAGCAAAACTTTTTGAGCAAAGAGGTATACTTTTTTAACGAGTCCGTTTCTAAAGCCATCAATTACTTCCTGCTTTGCTTGCCAAAGGCTTCTCTGCTGATTTCCACAGCCCTATTTTGCTTCTCCTGCTCTCCCGAACTTAGTCAGTCCAGGTTACCGCTTGAGCCTCCCGCCACGTTTTCAGCTTCAGGAGAAGAAAGAGCTCCGCAGGAATGGTGGACTACCTTTAATGATGATGAACTCAACCTTTTAATAGACCGGGCACTTGACGAAAACCTTGATCTGCGGGCGATCTGGTATCGCTTTCAGGAAGCGAAAGCCGTGGTAGACCGGCAGTCGTCCTTTCTTTTGCCGGATGTGGAAGCTTCTATCCGCAGTAGCCTGAACCGCCCCCAACCTGATTTTGTAGGAGGTGAGAACGTACAACTGGGGCTTTCGGCCTTCTACGAAGTTGACCTATGGGGGCGCATAAGTGCCCTGATTGATGCAGAAAAATACCGGGCTGAAGCCACTTTTGCTGATTACCAGGCGGGTGGAATCTCTCTGGCTGCCGAGATTTCAAATACCTGGTTTCAACTTGAAGCAGCCGGGGAGCAGCTGGAAATCATTGAAGAACAGATTGATACCAACCAGGAAGTCCTCTCCTTTATCAAAGCCCAGTTTGGGAGCGGACAGATCAGGGCGGTGGATATCCTCCGCCAGGAGCAATTGCTGGAGGCTACCCAGGAAGAAAAACTTCAGACGGAGGCACGACTGGCCGTGCTGGAACATCAACTGGCGGTACTGCTGGGCCGCCCTGCCCAGGAAGAGATAGAGTACGTCAGAGATAGTCTACCCAAGCTGCCTCCATTGCCAGATACTGGTATTCCGGTAGAACTGGTGCAGAGACGACCCGATGTTCGCAATGCTTTCCTGCTCCTGCAGGCAGCCGATAAAGAAGTGGCTGCAGCCATCAGCAACCGCTATCCACGGCTCAGCCTCTCTACCTCAGCCCAGCTGAGAGCCAATAGCTTTGAAACTCTTTTTGAGGACTGGGCCTACTCTCTGGGTGGCAACCTGGTAGCGCCTCTCTTCTACGGGGGGCGGCTGAATGCCGAGGTAGACCGCAGCCAGGCGGTCAAGCAGCAACGCCTGTACGAGTATGGGCAAAGCGTACTTATTGCTTTCAGGGAGGTGGAAGATGCGCTGATCCAGGAGAATAAACAACTGCAAACCATTGAGGTTCTGCAAGAGCAGCTCCGGCTGGCGGAACTCACCTATCGGCAACTTCGCAATGAATATTTTAACGGTTTGAGCGACTACCTTGCGGTGCTTACTGCCCTGAGCCAGGAACAGGAGCTCAGACGCGAACTTGTCTCAGCCCGGCGCCTGCTACTGGAATATCGCATTGCCCTGTACCGGGCCCTGGCTGGTGGATTTGAATCTGCCGGCGAAGTTGAAAACAGACTTTGATTACCTATGAATAAAAAAAAGACGCTTCTCATCAGTTTAGGCATTTTGTTGGTAGGAGGAGCGCTTACTGCCCTGATTTTTCTTACCGAACCCACTGCCGAGCGTAGTGGCGCTACCAAAGAATCTGCCATGCTGGTAGAAGTAAGCGAGGTGGAAAGAGGGGATTACCAGCCTACCATCGTTGTGACCGGTACGGTACAACCTTCACAGGAAATTATCCTCAGCCCCAGGGTCGGAGGTCAGGTCATTGACCTTTACGAAGGATTTACGCCCGGCGGCTTTGTCAAAGAAGGAGAGCTGCTGCTGCAGATTGATCCGGCCGACTATCGTAACCAGCTGGCCCTCAGACAAAGTGACCTGCAGCAGGCGATAGCCCAACTGAATATTGAACAGGGGCGACAGGATGTGGCCCGTAAAGGCTACGAACTGGTGGATGAGGAACTGGGCGAAATGAATGAAGATTTAGTCCTCCGTGAGCCCCAGCTCAACTCGGTGAAGGCTAGGGTGAATGCCGCCCGTGCTGCCGTGGAACAAGCCAGGCTCAACCTGCAGAGAACCAGTATCCGCGCCCCTTTTGATGCCCATATCCTGAGCCGCAGTGTCAACGAAGGCTCTCAGGTGGCTGCTGGTAATGACTTGGCCAGATTGGTCGGGATGGAGGAGTACTGGGTGGTTGCCAATGTACCCCTTTCAATCCTGAAATGGCTTACTTTTTCTGATAAAGGAGATACCCTGGGCTCCCCGGTCAAAATTTACAACCGTAAGGCCTGGAAGGATGATACCTACCGCAAGGGTTATCTTTACCAGCTGATCGGGTCCCTGGAAGAGCAGACGCGGCTGGCCAGGGTGCTTGTCTCGGTGCCTGATCCGCTGGCTTATCAGAATGATTCCTTACCCTCCCTGATCATCAATTCCTTTGTGGAGGCCAACATAGAGGCTGAAATGCTGGAAGATGTGATTCGCCTCAACCGTGACTATGTGCGTGAAGGAGAAACGGTCTGGACTATGGAAAATGGAAAACTGCAGATCAAAGAGGTGGATATCATTGTTGAAGATGCGCAATATGCCTACATCCGCAGCGGTATTGAAGATGACGATAAGGTAGTAAAAACCAACCTGGCCACCGTGACCGAGGGTGCTGAGCTCAAAACGGAAGATTCAGCCCGGCAGGAAGAAAAAAATCCAGAAGATGCATCGCAAACAGAAAATGTTTCAAAAAGCAGAGCGGGAGGTGGCAATTGAGTAAGCAGGATGCTCCAGAGCAGGAAAAGAATTACAAAGGACCTATTGCCTACATGGCCAAAAACCAGCTGGTGGTTAACCTGCTGATGGTCGTACTGCTGGGTGGTGGTGCCTGGACCATGTTTAATATTCAGAAAGAAGTTTTTCCTCAGTTTCAGCTAGACAGGGTAGAGATAGATGTTGTTTATCCGGGGGCAGCACCTGCTGAAGTTGAGCAGGGGATACTTCGCCCGGTAGAGGAAGCCGTCAGGGGGATACAGGGTATCAGGGAAATTACTTCTACTGCCAACGAGGGCTCCGGTAACGTACTCATTGAACTGGTAGTAGGGACTGAGCGTATCAAAGCCTTCCAGGACATCAACCAGGCTATTTCCCGTATTCGCACCTTTCCCGATGAGATTGAGGAGCCTGAAGTGCGCCTGTTGGCCAATCAGCGCGATGTGATGGAAATAGGTCTCTATGGCGATACCGATAGCTGGACTTTAAGAAAACTGGCCGAGCGTCTGCGCAACCGCCTGCTCAATGAAGAAAACATCACGCAGGTAGAATTGGGCAATGTACCTGAATACATCACCCATGTAGAGATACCCCGTCAACGGCTGAGGGAGTACAACATTACCCTGGGTGAAGTAGCCGATATCATCCGCCAGTCAAGTGAAGATGTACCGGCAGGTGATGTAGCTACTAGTTCGGGTGAGATTCTGCTGCGAATGAAAGAACGTAAGCAGTGGGCTGAAGAATACGGCAACATCGCCATCATCACATCTGAGTCGGGCGCCACAGTGAGGCTGGCCGATATCGCCACTATCACCGATGGTTTTGAGCAGGATATTCCTCCCTCTCAGTTCAACCGCAAGCCCTCTGTTGAAATCTCGGTATACCGCATTGGTGACCAGTCGCCGCTGGAGATTGCCGCCAGCGTTGAGCAGATACTGAGTGAGTTTGAAGCTACCCTGCCTCCGGGGGTTAAGTACCGCATTGACAGTAATCGCGCAGATGATTACGGCGAACGCCTTTCGCTGCTTACCGAAAATGGCATACTGGCCATCGTCATCGTGCTGGTCATCCTGACCCTTTTTCTGGAATACAAGCTGGCCTTCTGGGTGATGATAGGAATGGCCATTTCCTTTATCGGAGGAATAACTTTTCTGCCCCTCATCGGGGTAAGCATCAATATGATCTCTATGTTTGGCTTTCTGCTGGTATTGGGTATAGTAGTAGATGATGCCGTGGTGGTGGGAGAGAATGTCTATGAATACCGGCAGCAGGGGATGGGCTTCCTGGAGGCAGCTATCAAAGGAGCACAGAACATATCGCGCCCGGTAGTATTCAGCATCCTCACCAACATCATTGCCTTCATACCTTTGCTGTTCATTCCGGGGCGTACCGGCAAATTCTGGTGGCCGCTACCCGCAGTAGTCATCGTGGTACTGATCGTTTCTTTGCTGGAGGCATTGTTTATCCTGCCGGCTCACCTGGCACATAGTTCTAAGAGAGATTATTTTCGGATTGGCCGCTACCTGGAGCCTGTGCAAAACGGATTTTCCCGCTATTTCAATAAGTTTGTAGACAAGTATTACCGTCCTTTCCTGGAGCTCTGCCTGCACCACCGTTATATCACCCTCAGTGCAGCCGTAGCCTTGCTGGTAGTAATAGGCGGCTTTGGCTACAGCGATCATATGGGTATAATCATGATGCCGGAGGTGGCCGCCGACGAAATAGAAGGGGGCGTCAGGCTTCCGGTCAGTACCACACCTGATCAGGCTATTGTAATTGCTAACAGAATCACTGAATCTACGCTGAGAATGTTTGAGGAAAACAACCTCTACGAAGTGGCTGAAGGCGTAAAGACCAATGTACGCGGCCAGAATTTCATTGATGTGGAGATTGTCATGAAGCCGCCTGATCAGCGCGATATGAATGCCCAGGAAGTGATTGAACTCTGGCGCGATGAGATCGGACAGATTGCCGGAGTGGATCAGATCACTTTTGAAGCAGAGCGTGGGCCGGGAGGCTACGCCCAGGATATCAGCGTTGACCTGAGCCACTCTGATATTGAGGTGCTGGAGGAAGCCAGCCAGACTTTCGTAGAAAGGATGGAGTCTTTTGAAAATACGCGCGACGTCAGCGACAATTATAACAAGGGTAAGCTTCGCTATGATTTCAAACTGCTGCCCGAAGGCCGTAACCTTGGCCTGACCTCTAACGAGGTAGGGCAACAGGTGAGAGACGCCTTCTTCGGAGCTTTGGCCATTCGTCAGTTGCGCGGCGACAATGAGGTGGAGGTCCGGGTAAAACTGCCTTTATCAGAAAGGAAAGATATTTACAACCTGGAAGATTTTCTTATTCGCACGCCCGATGGTACCGAAGTACCCCTCCTGGATGTGGCGGAGGTAGAACAGCAGGAGGCTTTTACCTCCATCAACCGACGCAACGGACGCCGGGTGGTTACGGTAGGTATGGATGCCGAACCTGCCAATGCCGTCACACAGGTGCTGGAATCGCTCAACGAAGAGGTGCTGCCTCAACTCAGGGCAGACTACCCTGGCATTACCTGGAGCTACGAAGGCAACCAGGCCGATATGCGGGAGTCTACCCAAACCCTCTGGGGTGGGTTTGCCCTGGCCATGATGATCATTTATGCCCTGCTGGCTATTGCTTTCAACAACTATCTTCAGCCGCTGATCGTGATGGCTGCCATACCTTTCGGCATCGTAGGTGCGGTCATTGGTCATATCCTGCTGGACTATGACCTCTCGCTGGTAAGCCTGATGGGAGTGATTGCCCTTTCTGGCGTAGTGGTTAACGATTCCCTGATCATGGTAGAGTATGCCAACGGAAAGCGGGAAGATAAGTCTGTTCTGGACGCCATTCAAGAGGCTGGCATACGACGTTTTAGGCCTATTATCATCACTACCCTCACCACTTTCGGCGGGCTGACACCCATTATTTTGGAGACCTCCCAGCAGGCCCGGAACCTGATTCCTATGGCCATTTCGCTGGGCTTCGGGATCATTTTTGCCACCTCTATCATTCTGATCATCGTGCCCTGCATGTACCTGAGTCTGGAGGATATCGTGTCAAAAGTGAAGAAGAAAAAGAAAGAGCTGGTAAGTTGAATAGGAGCTGTTTCCCTGTTTTGTGCCCTCACATAACAAAAGAAAATGCCTTGTGGTGGCGCAAGGCGTGGATTTCTTTTTTGCCGAAAAATCTTTTAAGAAAGAATTATTTCATCACATCTAACCTGCCCTGTCGCAGGGCACCTGAAAGAGCTAAGGGGATTTCGGCCTGGGCAGCGATGACCCTGGCACGGGCTTCCTGTGATTTAGCTTTCATTTCCTGCTCGGAAGCCACTGCCATCGCCCTTTTTCCCTCAGCCTTGGCTTTGGCTACCCTAAGGTCGGCATTTGCCTGGTCTATCATCAGTTTGGCGCCTATATTTTCGGATACATCCACATCGGCAATATCCACCGAAAGAATGCTGAAGGCTGTGCCGGCGTCCAGTCCCTTGCTGAGTATATTTTTGGAAATATGGTCAGGGTTCTCCAAAATGGAAGCATGAGAACGGGCTGAGCCTATGGTATTGACGATGCCTTCACCTACGCGGGCCAATATGGTATCTTCTCCTGCACCACCCACCAGTTGCTGTATATTAGCCCTTACGGTGATTCTCGCCCTTACTACCAGTTGAATACCGTCGCCGGCTACCCCTGCGATGGAAGGCGTATCAATGATTTTGGGCGTCACCGAGGTCTGCACTGCCTGTAGTACATCCCGTCCGGCCAGGTCAATGGCCGTGGCTTGCTTAAAGGTGAGGTTGATATTGGCCTTATCGGCTACGATCAGGGCCTTGACCACAGCCTTGACGTTTCCACCGGCCAGGTAGTGGGTTTCAAGGTCATTAGAACTGATATTTTCCAGGCCAGCTTTGCTGGTAAGTATCATGGCGCTGGCGATGTTGCCGGGTGGCACCCGGCGGATACGCATAAAGGTCAGGTCCAGCAGTTTGACCCTGACACCCGAGAAGATGGCCGGTATCCAGATATTGAAGGGTAAGATATAAAAGATGAGCAGCACAGCTGCAATAACAATCGCAATGATGATCAGTAGACCAGTAAGTCCTTCCATAAGATTTTGAGTTTACATACAAGTTTAGCGCTGGATAAAGCTACTTGATCCAAACGAAATAACCAGCACTAGCAGCAGTTATTTCAATGCGTCTGAAAGTGTCTTTACGAATGGGGTCAAAAGAATATCAGCAATGGGTAAACGGAGAAGGAGCAAATGGCTTTTTTTGATGAAGAGCGATAGCTTGCCAGGCTCTACATAGTCACTTTTTACGGAATCAG
>JBKHDR010000114.1:0-13236 GCA_046541235.1 Cyclobacteriaceae bacterium
AAAATAAAATCATTTGTAAGCCAAAGCGGCTTGATTATTTTGTACATCAGGATTCTATAGTTATTTTAGTCTGATCTCATCAATTGTGTTTTCTACATTCCCCTTTTAGAAATTATCAGGTAAAGCAAAACCCATCATTTTGAATATAAAACAACTTCAATCTGAACTTGAAAAGGTGCGTAGCGAACTGGAGGCTCTGCAACAAGAAAAGAAAATCAATGATCAGAGGCTGCACGCTGAAAAAGTATATGCCGAAAGCATTATTGATACCCTGCACGAACCATTCATCGTCTTGCACTCAAACCTACGGGTCAAATCAGCCAATAATGCCTTCTACAATCATTTCCGGGTAAACCCTGCAGAAACCGAAGAGGTACTCATTTATGAACTGGGAAACGGGCAGTGGGACATTCCTGCACTGCGCGAACTGCTTGAGGACGTACTTCCTGACGATAAGGTTTTCGTTGACTACGAGGTAAGCCACCGGTTTGAGCATATCGGCCGGCGGATTATGCTGCTCAACGCCCGGCGGCTGGATCATGTTCAGCTTATCCTGCTGGGAATCAGGGATATCACCGAGCAGAAAATATACGAAACCGAGCTACACCGCAATACAGAAAGAGAGTCTTTGCGCCTGCAGCTAGCGGATAAGCTGCGGAATATTCATGATGCTGTTGATATGGAAGAGCATGCCACACGCATGCTTGGTGAGCACTTAAAGGCCTCCAGGGTTCATTATGCAGAATTAGATGAACAAGCTGAATATGGTACTGTTAAATCTGGCTATGATAATGGGGTATTCAGCTTAGTAGGGCAATTCAGGCTGGACGATTATGTACCTGAACTGATGAAAGAGATCAGACAGGGTAAAACACTCCTGGTCTCTGATGTTCAGCATGATGAGCGCCTTAGCGAGGCTGAAAAACAGGTGACCATGAAACTACATATCGGAGCCTACCTGCTGGTTCCCCTGATCAAAAACGGAAAACTATCAGGACTGCTGGTGGTGCATCATACCAAGCCTCATAATTGGACTCATCAGGAAGTTTCTCTGACGGAAGATATAGGTGAACGTATCTGGGAAAATATCCAGCGGTTGAAAACGGAGAAAGAACGAAGACGCGCTGAGGAGGAGCTTAGAGAGAGCGAGTTACGATATCGGAGGCTTTTTGAGAATATGACTGAAGGCTTCGCACTTGCTGAAATGAACTGGGATGAAAACGGAAATCCAAAGGACTGGCGCTACCTGGATGTAAACCAGGCCTGGGAACAGACCGGCGTTTCGGTGAGCGATACTCTCAGTCAGTCTGCAGGTAAAGTTAATCCTGCGATAGAGCCTTACAGAATTGAGACCTTTGGACGTATATTGAAGACCGGAGTGCCGGTAACTTTCGTGAACTACGCCAAAGGTTTAGGAAAGTGGTTTGAGACGTTTGCATTCCGGCACTCGGAAAACCGCTTCGCTCTGCTGCTCAGAGACATCACAAACAGTAAAAAAACCGAGGAAGCACTCAGACAAAGTGAGGAACGACTGCAAAAAGCCCTGTCTATTCAAACAGTGGGCGTCATTTTTTTTGACCTGGACGGAGGCATACATGATGCCAATGAGGCCTTTCAGCGCATGAGTGGCTACAGCAGGGAGGACATGGCCAGTGGAAAGGTGCGTTGGGACAAGTTGACACCGCCTGAGTTTATGGAGGCCTCCCTCAAATCTAAGGATGAGCTTCAGCATAGGGGAGAAAATACCCCTTACGAGAAGCAGTATATCCGCCCGGATGGCTCTCGCTGGTGGGCCCTGTTTTCCGGTAAGCGCCTTAATGGGAATGAGTGTGTAGAATTTGTCATTGATATTACTGAAAGAAAACGGGCAGAAGAGGCCTTGCGTCAGAGTGAAGATCGCCTGCAATTTGCCCTTCGCGCCACAGGCATCGGTTTCTGGGATCTGGATCTTGAAAGTGGATCTTCTCCCCAGCGCAACTTATTGCATGACCAGATATTTGGTTATGACGAAGCCCTGGCGGAGTGGAGTTATGACTTTTTCATACAACGGCATGTACATCCCGAAGACCGGGAACGGGTAAACCATACCTTTAAAATGGCGATGGTGAATGGCACTGACTGGCATTACGAATGCCGTATCATCAGGGCTGATGGGGAGCTTCGCTGGATATTTGTTCATGGAGGCGTTTATTTACATACTGATGAGGGCAAACCCTTGCGTATGGCCGGTGTGATACTGGATATTAGCGATAGAAAACAGGCTGAGGTAGCACTTAAGCAGGCAAAAGAAAAGGCAGAAGCGGCAGCGCTTGCCAAAGATGAATTTTTGTCAACGATAAGCCATGAGATTCGCACCCCTATGAATGCCATCATCGGGCTTAGTAACCTCCTCCTCAAAAAAGATCCTCGTCCCGACCAGAAGGAAAAGCTGGATACGCTCAGGTTCTCTTCCCAGAGCCTGCTCAACCTGATTAATGATATTCTTGATTACAGCAAGATGGAAGCAGGTAAATTAGAAATTGAATACATTGATTACCAGCTGAATACCCTGCTGTACAGCATATTACAGGCGCATATCACCCTGGCAGAAGAAAAAGATAATATTTTGCAATTAAGCCTTGATGAAGAAGTACCAGCTGTGCTAAAAGGTGATCCGTACAGGCTATCCCAGGTACTCAATAACCTGCTCAGCAATGCCAATAAATTTACCGAAAAGGGCCGTATCACGCTGGAGGTAAGTCTGCAGCGAAGGGATGAGCATGAAGTGGAACTCCTCTTCAGCGTACAGGACAATGGGGTAGGCATTCAGGAAGAAAAGCTGGAGAGTATCTTTGAAAAATTTATGCAGGCAGATGCCTCTACCGTGCGCCGCTACGGGGGTACCGGCCTGGGGCTGAGCATCACACGCTCTATACTGAGGCTCATGGGCAGCGAGATAAAGGTAATCAGTGAAGAAGGTAAAGGCAGCAGATTCTATTTTACCCTCAGGCAGGGGATCGGCAGCAGTGGGCAGGAAAAAGAAGAAGAGATGATGCCCAAAGCGGAGAAACACCGCCTGCCTGACAGGGAATTGAAATTATTGATTGTGGAAGATGCAGCTGTCAACCGAATGGTGCTACAGCAGCACCTGGAATACTGGTGGAATGTAGAGGCTCATGAGGCAGTCAACGGACTTGAGGCGGTAGAAAAAGCCTCGGAAACCACTTACGATCTGATTCTCATGGATATTCGTATGCCTGAAATGGATGGAGTGGAAGCCACCCGCCTCATTCGTCGGCAAAATACCCATAATGCAGCCGTACCTATCGTAGCACTTACCGCTGATACTAAAATTTACAGTCTTAAATCAGGAGAAGAACAACTCTTTGATGCCCTTATCACCAAGCCTTTTGATCCTGACAGGCTGCATAGCACGCTCATTTCATTACTTTCAATGGAAAAGGTAAATAGCCAGCAAAGCAGTCAGAAATCAAACGAAATATCCGCTCATCAGATAGATTTTGAGAACATAGAGCAACAATTCGTTAAGCCCGAAAAGGTGAGCCTGTTCATGAATACGGCATTAAGAAGCATGGATGAATTTGAAAAAAATTACTTCATTGGTATTGAGGAACAAAACCAGCAGAAGCTCAGCGATGCCCTGCATAAGGTAAAGGTGTTATTTGATCTGCTGAGGCTAAATTTGCTCTATCAGCAGCTGTCGGATATACGGCATCTCCAAAGGGCCGGAGCAGGCAGGGAAGAAATGCAAGATGAACTACAGGATATCAGGAAAAGGCTTCAGCAGGTGAGAGATCAGATTGAAGAGTACAAGAAAACGACTTTAAATTTAGGTTAGATCTTAAAAATCATCCTCCTTCTTACCTAAAATTTGATACCCCGGTAAGTTAAAAGCCTGGGTCAAATCCACCCTTCCAATTTTGGTAAATGATCGGGCTGAAATTAAGCATTACCCACTCCCAGTTGAGGGAGCTACTCTTTTCTCGGTTATGCTGGCAGATTCTATCAAAGAGTTATCCGACAACAGGGATGAGGAAACATTTAATCTGGCTTAGAGAAGATAATGGCCTACTTATGATTTGGGTCTCATAGCGTCTACTTTTGCCCGGGATGATAGGTTCGCTTGGCCCGCTTTTCTACATCTTCCCGGTAATAAGCCACCTCTTTGAATTTTCCTTTGACATACATGTCAACCTGGTCAGAAAAATGAGGGGATGCCGGGTTGCCACTTTGTCCGCCGGCCAGCAGGCTTTTGGCTCTTACCTTTTCTCCAAACTCCACTACTGCCACAAAGCTGTTGCCCGAGGTGCCATACATCCTCTTGGTGCCGGGGTAAGTTCGCGCGCCATAAGAGGCCAGTGCACCCCAGCGGGAGGAGGCCATAGGGATGGCAACACTTGGCAGGGTATCATTAAAAGGCTGCCGGATATCACCATTCAGGCGCTGATAACGGTTGATCTCTCCCCAGGGGGTCTGCCAGCTACCAAAATCTTCTTCCAGCTGCTCAACTGCTTTCCTGAAGATTTCTAAGCGATCCTTGTAAGGTGCTTTGCTTGCAAAATAGGTAAAACGATCCATGTAGCTAAGTCCCTCCGGCAAGCGGGCATCCCTAAGAAAAGTCTGGCCGTAATACTGGGCCAGCGACATAGGCACAGACTCGGCGGAAACAGAGTAGTCCCAATCTCTCAGAGCATCAGCTGCTTCGGATAATTCAGGGTAGTTTGCCTTCTGTGCATCATAAGCCTCAAGCAGGCCGGGAATAAGCACTTCAAAAGCGGTCAGACGAGGATCGTAGGCCAGGGCAATCAGCTTGTCAAGGTTGAGGTCTTTAGCATTTTTGAGAAGACGGACGGCCTGTACACCCCTGAAATTTTCCTGGTCGGGTGCCATGTAATCCGGATAGTCTTCTGCTCTGGGGCTGTATTCCGCGGCAGCAGTAAAGGGAGTTGAATTGCAGTTCTGTATCCATCCATTAGGCGGGTTAACTATAGTGATAGACTCATCCACCGTATGCAGGTCCTGCCAGTCGGTAGCCGGATTGCTGCCATCTACTGCTTCTGAATAATTGAAATTTTCGTCTCTGCGAGGGATAAAGTTGC
Source organism: Cyclobacteriaceae bacterium (assembly GCA_046541235.1). GTDB lineage: Bacteria > Bacteroidota > Bacteroidia > Cytophagales > Cyclobacteriaceae > Catalinimonas. Next base: position 5,100 of record JBKHDR010000114.1, read on the forward strand.
CATGATAGTAAGCAATGTTACCTTGTGCATCTGCATAGACCGTATTGTTGGAAGAGTTGGTGCGTATGTCCATCGTCTCCCGGAAAGAGGCCAGCCCGGTGGTTTTGGTTCTTAAGAAAGACTGGGTCAAAGCCTCTACCGGTTTCCACATGATGCGGGTTGCTACCCACTGTTCCCCCTGCTGCCTGACAATAGGCCCGTGATGGGTGTGGTACATGGGAAAAGATCTGGATTTCAAACCTTCATCAGTCTTATACTGCAGGCTCACTTCCGACACTTCAATCGGTCGCCATTCGTCCCCATAGAGATAGCTAAGCTTCCCCTCCTCTTCTTTGATGGTTTCCAGGAATTCGTCTATACAATCGGTGCGGGTGGAGGTATGCATCCAGCCGGTTTTGTCATTAAAACCCTGGTAGATGAAAAACTGCCCCCAGGTCACGGCGCCGTAGGCATTCAAGCCTTCTTCGCTTACTACATGGATTTCTCCTCTAAAGAAAAACGAAGTATGCGGATTGATGAGCAGCAGGGCATTACCTGACTCGCTCAGCTGTGGCGCAATGGCGAAACCGTTAGACCCACGGGGTTCTTCATGAGGGTCGGGGTAAAAGAGGCCGTCTGAGCTGCCATCGTGAGCCAGGGTTTGATCCTTTTCATAAAAAGCTTTCAGGCGCTCCGTGGAAATTCTTTCAATATCACCTCCTATAGAACCCTCACTGAAATACATAGCCATCCAGGGCTCAAAGCGGGTAATTAATTTGGGTTTCACCTCAGGATGGGTGTAAAGGTAGTAGTTCATACCGTCGGCAAAGGCATCGCAGAGCTTTTTCAGCCAGCCAGGACTGGTTTCATACATTTCCAAAGCCTCTGCTTCTGTCATGTACAATTTGGCCCTGAGATCATTGTAAAGTTTAGCTTCTCCTTCCACCTCGGCCAGTCGCCCGATAGCTGTAATGTAGTTCATTTCTACCCTGTTGAAATCGTCTTCACACTGGGCGTAAAGCATGCCGAATACGGCGTCAGCATCGGTCTTCCCATAAATGTGGGGCACACCGTAGTCGTCGCGGATGATGGTCACATTGTCGGCATAGGCTTGCCAGCGACTGCGTTCCGGATCGTTAGTGGTTTCATTTTGGCAAGACCAGAGCAAGCAGGCAAACAGGGGAAGAAGGAGGTGTTTCATTAGTTTAAGTTTAGCTAGCGCCTGAAGATAAAATATTTGAAGATCATGACAAATATTTTAAGATAGCTTTTCCCGCATTTTGACAGCCTGCCAAAGCTCGAAAATGTGACGCTAATTTATTTGACAAAACCCTCAGTAAAGTGCTTACCTATTGCTAAGCCAGAGATACAAACCTGTTCCATAAGCTAAAGATCAGCAGCTTGAATGGCAAAGTTCTGACTCGTGATCTTGAAAAATCTATCACAGACATTTTTTTTTACTGATTTAATCCCAAGCTAGTACTTTGGTGGCTCTGAGTAAAAGGTAAAAACAGCCTCTCAGACAGAATCTGAGCTATAATTTAAGATAAGCGGACTGTCACAAAAACGAGCTTTTGGATTAGGCTTATTGTTTGAAATGACTGAGCCAAAGGAGCAGGAGAATCAGGTCACCAAATAGTGCATCCTACACAAAAATAATTGACTGTAGCCCGAAGTAGAAACCCGTCTTGAGTGAGAGGAATGATGTACTTTTGTAAAGTTTATCTAATCGGATTTGTACTAGTCTCAATCCGGATGGTATCTCCCAGGAATTTTGGTTGCATATTGAGCACATGCACTTCCAGCAGCGCTTTGACCCTGGCCAGCTTTTCTCTCATCATCACCCGGGTGCTTTTGGGTCCTTCTATAGCTTCTGCCGAAAAACCTATAAGTTCTAACCCCTTATGCCGGCCAATGTAAATGGCTCTTTCATTTTGGAAGCGCTGTGAAATAACCGTCAGCTGCTTTTGCCCGAAAATGGCACTGGCCCTCACTACAGAATCAAAGGTATCAAAGCCAGCGTAATCGAGGTAAATGTTCTTTTTAGGGATACCTCGTGCCAGCAGATCTTTTTGAATGGTAACCGGTTCATTGTATTCCATAAGCGCATTATCGCCACTGACGAGGATGTCAGATATTTTACCAGACTCAAACAGTTCTACCGCTGCATTGATCCGATGCTGGTAGTAAAGATTTTTCTTTCCACCTATCACATATTTGGAAGTGCCCAGCAACAGCCCCACCTGGTTAGCAGGCAGTTTATTTATTTCTTCATAACAATAAGGGGCAGCATAACGACTAACATAGAAATCTGTACCCAGCACCAAAAGTAGTGTCAGCAGAAACAGCCCGGCTAAGGTGTAAATAAGCTTTATTCTCTTCTTACAAGCCATTCAGATGATGCCTCTTGTTTACTTGAATCCTATTGAACCGTCTGGTAGAAAAAAACATTCGTTCTATGTAAAAATCAGTGTTTAATCTTTTAAAATGAAACAACTTTATGAAGGATTTTTGACCAAATTATGGCAAAATGAAATTAAAAAAATTATTTTTTTTCTTTAAATATATACCTTATTTCAATTTTACATATACTCATCGTTAGCTGTATTTGCATATCATGACACGGAGTTGAATGTAAAAAAATGAAAATATAAAAGGTAAAGCTGAGTATTTCTAAAGCAGTATCAAACTATACAATTCTTAAAGCATATTTACACTTATTTTCTAAGATTACTTCAAAAGAATCAGTAATTCTTAAAAAAAGATTATGCAATTCAAAGTGATATCAGATAAACAGACTGCTCATCATGGAGGGTAAAAAATGAACGATCTCAAGTCCTCTTTACCGTGTTTTTATTTTCACTAACTGGACAAAACACTCATGACTTTAAAATTTACAGAATCCAAATAACAGCAAAAAAGGGCGGAATCAAATTATAAAATTTGTATTGAAATGGTATAATAATTTTTTTATGAAAATTTTAAAAAGATTGGCTAAATAATTACTGTAAATGATACTAAAATATAAGTTTTTGAAGAAAATTCATCTCAAAATTATCGGCAACACTACAAAAAAAAATAAAATTAGGTATTTCAAAGGGCATGATTGGCATAAATCTACATTTACAGCAAATATTACATTTCCAACAAAAAGCACAATTTGTAGTACTCTCTATGGCATATTGTAAAATTTGTTATATTTTTGGTATATATTTTTAAGGGGTTAAGGAATTTTTTTTAAAGGATTTTAAGCAATGGTTAAGCTTTAAGTATTTTTTCTTGATTTACTTACATACTTGCGATTAATCATTTTAGGATAGCTAAAAATACCTACGAAAAAAGGCTGGTTTTTTATATCATCCATTTCTCTAGCTCCCTGCAACAGCAATCTTTTTTTAAGTAATACCCTGTTCAAGTTTTGAATGTGTTTTTTAATCTAATACCAAACCCATAATGCTGTCATGCTAAATGTATCTTCAGAGTTTCGCAGATTTCAGTACTCGACAGCTCTACCAGTAACACTCATGCTGCTGGATGTTGTCTTGATTCTCCTGCTGCTTGACCTGGCCCTTTACCTACAGTGGTGGCATCCTACTTTTTCGAAGGAAACCTTTGCCATGCTGCCTATCATCTTTTCTCTCAGCTGGGTATTATCAGGCGTTTTGTTTGCCATTTACCAGATAGAAAACTTGGGTGGCTACCGCAGCATTTTGTCCTACATTGCCAAAGCTTCAGTTCTCCACATTGTCCTGATCTGTAGTTTAATCGGTTTAAGAGGAAATTTATTTGATCACCTATGGGACCTGCTGTTTTACTTTTCTGTAACTCTCGGAGCTATTACGCTTACCCGTTTTTTGCTCCTGAGATTTTATCGCTGGTACCGCAGCCTGCCTTTCAACCGTAAAAACACTATTATCATCGGCTGCGGACCCAAAGGCATTGAGCTTTATACCTACTTCAGAGAAAACCGCAGCCTTCCGCAAAGAGTGAAAGGATTTTTTGATGCTCAAGCCAGCCAGCATCCGCTTATCAAAAACCTTTATAAAGGAGATTTGCATGAAGTGCAAAGTTTTTGTTTGGAACATGGCATCCAAGAGATCTACTACACTTTACCCAATCACAGAACGTATTTAAGAGATTTGCAGGATTTTGCTGAGAGGCATTTTATCTACCTTGGTATTATACCCGATCACGAAAGTGACAAGAGGAAGAGAGTACATGCGCAGCTGTTTAACCGGGGACGCATACCGGTTATCTCCTACCGAAATTCTCCCCTTCGCCTGATTGTCAATGCCATACTTAAACGTGCGTTTGATATAGTCTTTGCCTCCCTGGCATTGGGTGTGCTCAGCCTGACATTGTTTCCTATCATTGCTATTGCTATACGCTGGGATTCGCCCGGCCCGGTGTTTTTCAAGCAGCCCCGCATGGGTCTTAAAAATACTCTCTTTTACTGCTATAAATTCAGAACGATGTATGTGAATAATGAGCAGGACAGACAGGCCTCCAAAGACGATAAACGAATTACCAGAGTGGGAACTTTCCTGAGAAGGAGCAGCTTTGATGAGTTGCCTCAGTTTATCAATGTACTAAAAGGTGACATGAGCGTAGTGGGCCCCCGCCCTCAGATTCAGCAACAGTTACAATATTACTCAGAGCTTATCGGTGATTATCCTATTCGTGCCAGTATTGCCCCCGGCATAACCGGCTATGCTCAGGTCAACGGCTACCGGGGAGAGACCCGGGAAGTCATACAGATGGCTAAAAGAATAGAGTACGATCTCATTTATATGCAGGAATGGAGCCTGATGCTTGACATCAGGATTATCTGGCTGACCATCAAAAACATGATTAAAGGTGAGGAAAATGCTTACTGATTAAGGGTGTTTTATTTACCATTTACCATGAAGTAGCAATCAAAGACTTAGCTGAAGTAATACATGAAAATAAATTCACCAGCCAAAGAGAAAACGACACAAGAGCCTCTCACCTTTCCTGTGCTAAACAGCAAAATAGCTGGACTTAGCTTTGAGGAGGCACTCGATACTATTTTTCATCTGGCAGTTTATCAAAAATCCTCTTATGTATGCTTTGCTAATGTACACATGGTAGTAGAGGCATATAAAAATGTAAAATTTCAGCGGGTGGTAAATGAGGCTGACCTTGCTGCAGCAGACGGGCTTCCTATTAGCAAATACATAAATTTTTTCTTTGGAAAAAAGATAGAAAGGGTAGCGGGTCCTGACATGATGCCCCGCGTCATGCTACGAGCAGCCCAGGAAGGTAAGTCAGTCTATTTCTACGGAAGTAGTGATGAAGTACTACAAAAGATCAGGGAAAGAGCCAGCCTGGATTTTCCGGGCCTGAAAATAGCCGGTACTTATGCTCCCCCCTTCAGGCAGCTTAGCACAACAGAAAAAAAGGCAATTGTAGAAGAGATCAATGGTAAAAGCCCTGATTTTGTGTTTGTATGTCTGGGCTGCCCCAAGCAGGAACAGTGGATGAATGAGCACCTGAATCTGATCAACTCCTGTATGCTGGGCGTTGGGCAGGCCTTTGGTATTTATGCCGGCCTAACCGAGCGGGCTCCCATGTGGATGCAGAAGAAAGGACTTGAATGGGCCTTCCGCCTGTATAAAGAACCCATGCGGTTGGCTAGAAGGTATTATTATACCAATGGGGTTTTCTTGTATCTAGTAATCAAATTGTATTTCGGGAAAATGAGAAGGAAAGAACTACTTCCAGTATAAATTGGCTGATATGGATCTTATATGTATGGTAACATGAAGAACACCTCATAAATTAAACATTTTCTATGCCCCACATCTCACTTAAAAATGCTGACAATGTAGTGCTATTTGATGGTGTATGTAACCTCTGCAACAGTACTGTCAGCATCCTGATTCGTATAGATAAGAGTAAAAAGCTTCGCTACGCTTCTTTACAATCACTCTTAGGGAGAGAGGTTACTGGTTTGACCAATGAGCATCCCGATGATCTCAAGTCAATATTCTTCATACAGGACGGGAAGAAGTTTGTGAAGTCTGGTGCAGTATTACAAATTTTTAAAACGCTGGGAGGTATTTACAAATTGATGTATTTCTTTCGCTATGTACCTCGCCCCATCAGGGATCAAATTTATGATTTTGTGGCTAAAAATCGCTACCGCTGGTTTGGCAAAAAGAACCACTGCCGGGTGATGCAAGAGGAAGAGAAGATACTATTTTTGGATGCCTGAAATTTATCTGAAATACAGTATTATCCCATGAATATTTGGTAGTGAACCACAAGTCATGCTATAGGTATCTGAGTTATGTGTTGTGGGGGCACAAAACAAGGGTTTTGCTATTTCAAAGCATTACATTCATACTACTACCGAATATTTTACTCTGATTTAAAATGAAGATGTGATATAATAAACTAACATAGTTTTAAACTTATATAATGGTTCTTTATGCTAGCTCACAAAAAACTAGTTAAATTTTTTTTTATACTCATTATTCCACTCCTCTGTGTTCAGTTGGTTTTTATCAAACAGTATGAAGAACCTTTTCCCTCTGTACGTTTTCCTGGTTTTGGGATCATCTATCCATCAACTTATCCGCAGACTTATACAGGGCTACGTCTTGCCCTCATATCAGGCGAAGATTCAGCACAGTACACTTTGAACGAATTGCTGGCTCCTACACCCCAGTATGCCAAAGTCTTCTTTTTACCTATGGCTCGCCAATTGAAGAAATTACCAGCTCATCTTGACTCAAGATCGGCTGGTCAGAAAGAAAAAGAACTGATGAATTACTTTCAGAGAAAGGCCAGAGAAAATGTGGGATTCAGCTCCTTAGAACAAATGGAATTAAGATGGTATCGATTTACTGTAGAAGCGCCCAATACCAGTCCTAGTTTACAGCTTCTTGAGAAAAAAATTATCTCCTATGACTAACATCAATCATTGGCTGAGCACTGGGTCAAACCGACTGGATGAGCTTATTTACGATGAATACAAACTTCCTGAAGGAGCAGTCAGCTTGTTCAGGATCGTATATGCCGCATTTGTAATTTTCGTAGCTGGTGTACCTCAGTACCGTTGGATCGCTGAAAGACCTGATTTTTTCTATAACCCACCCACTTTTAGTCTGGCTAATCTTTTTGATGGTTTTCCCGGATATCCCTTTCTTTTTTGTCTGGATCTGCTGCTCGTGTCTCTTTTCGTATTTCTTCTATTTGGTCTTTATACAAGAGCTGTAACTTTATTGATAGGGATTGTGATGGTGGTAGGTTTCAGCTTTTATTACTCCTTCGGCAAGATCAATCATGATGCTTTGCTCATGATTTATGTCCCTTTTGTCATGTTCTTTTCTAACTGGAATCAATATTACTCTCTTGACCGAAGAAGGAAATCATTTTCTGAAAACCGAAAGGAACGACACTGGCCGGTGCTTCTATTGGCTCTGCTGCTGGGTTTTGGCATGTTTTCAGCAGGTGTACCCAAAATGCTGGACGGATGGCTCAGCCTTTCTACACAGGCGGTCAAGGGTTTTGTGGTCAACTTCAACTACTACGATACATTTCCAGACCGTTTTTTACAGCCTTACCTTATTTCATTTGACAACCCGGTCTTCTGGGAGCTGATGGATTACTCTGCTGTCTTTTTTGAAATCTTCTTTTTATTGGCGGTAATCCGTCGCAGGTTATTTATGGCATTTATCGTTTTTGCTGTGATCTTTCATACGATGAATATCCTGTTTTTCAGTATTAGTTTTGTCAACAATCTTGCTTTATATCTGCTTTTTATTGACTGGAAACCCGTCCTGGACAAATTCCAAAAACTACCTTATCAGCGCGTGCTGAATTTTCCACTTTTCCTACTTATACTTTGCTTAGTCACCGGGAGCTATCTATTAGAAGTACCCTTCAATTTTCATTTCCTGACTGATCTGGCGGGAATGTCATTTCTTACTTCCTCATTAGTCATTAGCATACTTGCAAATTTTTATTTTGTATTTTCCTATGCAAGGCATACCAATTTGAGCAGATGGGGAAACGCCGATGATCCTTATCATTCTAATAATTTATACCAGCCTAATCAATAGTCATTATAAAATCTATAACCATCCCACTGCTAAAGCAGGTGGGTTTTAAACCTGACGCACATGCCCTA
>JBKHDR010000115.1:0-13196 GCA_046541235.1 Cyclobacteriaceae bacterium
CTGTCCAGGCACTGCTCATGTCGGCCACACTGAGAGGGCCTTCGGCTTTACCTTGCATTTCCAGCATCTTGTGTACGCTCCTGACACGCCAGTGGTACATGACTTCGGACAGCGTATCATCGGTAGAGGTTGGGATAGACTCTTTCATAGGCAAAAAAATAGAATGGAACATGTATATAATCTGCTGCTCAGGCAGAAGGTTTAGTGGTAAAGAGCAGCTGTCGTAACTAAAGCAGGCTGCTCAGCGGTTTTGATCAAAATAATTTTGTAAACTCGTGGGTGCTTAAGGTCTGTATCCGGGCTTCGTTCTCGGTATTCAGTCATGCTCTTTTTGATCTAGATTGTTGACCAACTAATTTTTTTATCTATGTCAAAGTCAGTCATCATCCTGATCAGGCTTTTCGCCTGTATCAGCATACTCTTCACCTTTATCCCTCTGCTGACCGCTGAAGAGTGGTTCGTGCGGGTTTTTGACTTCCCCAGGATGCAGATCTTTATCTTTGCCCTGTTCAGCCTGCTGAGTTTCTATTTTTTTGATTTTCGCAAAAGGAAAAGAGGCTGGGTACTACTGTTCGCTCTCCTGCTCACCGCAGGCTACCAAGCTTACAATATCTACCCTTACACCCCAAGCCCCCTGTACCGGGTGAAACCAGTGACAGCCGACAGCGCGATGCAGAAATACTGATCATCGGTAACAGGATCTCCAAATCGGCCAACCCGGTGCTGGTAGCAGGCGACTTCAATGATGTTGCCTGGTCGCATACCACCCTGCTTTTTCAAAAGGTTAGCGGCCTGCTGGACCCCCGTACCGGAAGGGGCTTCTACAATACTTTTCATGCTGATTATTTTCCCTTTCGCTGGCCGCTGGATCATGTCTTCCTGTCGGCTCATTTCAAGCTGCTGGAGATGAAGAGGTTGCCTGATATTGACTCTGACCATTTTCCTATCTACCTGAAGCTCAGCTACGAACCGGCTGAAAAGCAGGAGCAGCAGGCGCCTGCACAGGACGAAGATACGGCCGAAGAAGCTACGCAAACCATTGAGGAGGGCATAGAAGATGCCAGCAAGTCCAACCGAGCTAGCCCGGATGAGGAATGAGATGTTTGGCTTCAGGCGGACCCTTTGCCGGTGACAGGAGGTGATTTGCAATAAATCCGGGAGAAGGGAGTCATGCATGTATATACCATCTTTTTTAAATGCTTAAAATGACTGGCTTTATCATACTTGGCAGCGTAGCACTGCTCCTCCTGGCAGGAATTATTTTTCTCCATACCAGCCCTGTCTTTGGCGGCAAAGCCAGCAAAACCCAAAAAGAAAATTACGCCCGCTTTTCTGGCTATCAGCAGGGAAAGTTTGTGAACCAGCTTCCTACCTCTATGGATATGGATGTGTCTGAATACGCCAATCTGACGATTGAATACATCAGGGGCACACCCAACAGCAAGCCTGCCGCTGCCTTGCCGGTAGAAAAGATAGACCCGGCAGAAGTGGCTCAAAAAGATACGGGTGTCACCCGCCTGCGCTGGCTGGGGCATTCGGCCCTGCTGCTGGAAACTTACGGGAAGACCATCCTCCTGGACCCCATGCTGGGGCCTTCTCCCTCGCCCTTTCCCTGGCTGGGCAGTCAGCGCTACGGCGAGCTGCCTATCACGGCCGATCAACTCCCCTACATTGATGCCCTCATCATTTCCCATGACCATTACGACCACCTGGACTATAGTTCTATCCGGAAACTAAAAGACAAAACTGCTCATTTCTACGTGCCCCTGGGGGTTGGTGCCCACCTGTCAGCCTGGGGTGTGCCCACAGAGAAGATCCATGAGATGAAGTGGGGCGATGAGATTGAGCATGAAGAGCTTACCTTTGTCTGTACACCGGCGCGCCATTTTTCCGGCAGAGGCCTGCTGGATCGTGATCATACCCTCTGGGCCTCCTGGATAATCCATACGCCTTCTGCAAAGCTTTTCTTTAGCGGCGACAGCGGTTACGGGCCTCATTTCAAAGAAATAGGAGAGAAATACGGTCCCTTTGACCTGGCCATGATAGAGTGCGGGCAGTACGACCTGCGCTGGGAGGCCATTCACATGCTGCCCGAGCAAAGTGTGCAGGCCGCCCTTGACCTGCAGGCTGAGCGGATGATGCCCATCCACTGGGGGGCCTTTACGCTCTCGCTGCACAGCTGGACCGATCCCATAGAAAGAGCCAGCCGGGAGGCTCAGCGCCTGAACGTCGCCATCACTACTCCCCGACTCGGGGAAGCGATCGTACTGGAAGAGGGTGTTTTTCCTGCTGCTGCCTGGTGGAAGCAGCCGGCTTCTCCGCCGAGAGCATTAAATCAAATGCTGAAAAACGATCCATATGGAATACACTAAGGCAGAACATCCTGAAAGTATCCCCCAGCTTTTTGTACAGGCCTGGAACCAGCGGGATGCGGCCCAAATAGCCTCCCTCTTTGATGAAGATGCCGAATTTGTCAACGTCACCGGTCTGTGGTGGCATGACCGAGCGGCCATTGAAAAGGCCCATGCCTACGGCCTGCAGACCATCTTCCAGCATTCCACACTGAAACTTCTGCGAACAAAGGTGAAGTACCTCTCAGAAGAGATTGCCGTAGTGCATGCCCGGATGCAGCTGAGCGGACAGAGCCCGGTAGCTGGCGTGGAGCAACCCGGCACCCGCCGGAATATCTTCAGCTTTGTGGTACACCGGCAGGATGGGCTGTGGCGCTGTGCTTCTGCCCAGAATACGGATATCCTTCCTAAGCAGGAGACCCTGGTACGGGATGAAAAAGGCAGACTCAGGGGCGCCGACTATCGCTCAAAATTGTAGCAGCCTCTTTTGTTCCTGTCAAACACCTGCGGCCCTGAAAAGCTTATAATAGCAGGACATTTTTCAGATTCACCAGACCGTTCGCTAGTTTGTTGGTCTCTGACTGCTATTATGCGGTATAATTTGTAAATTACTTGAGAGACCAACGGCCTAATCCCAGCTTTATGGAAGCATACCAGCTCAAATACCTGAAACAACTATCCCGCAATTATCCCAACCGTGTAGAAGCCTCTAAGGAAATTGTAATGCTCAGCTCCATTCTCAACCTTACCAAGGGAGCTGAAGTCTTCATCAGCGACGTACATGGGGAGCATGAGGCCTTTCAGCACCTGATGCGCAATGGATCGGGTATCATCAAGCAGAAGATCAAAGAACTGTACGCCAATGAGCTGAGTGAGCAGGAAATCAACCAGCTCTCCTCCATTATTTACTACCCTGTGCGCAAGCTGGAGCTGATCAAGCAGGAGCAGGACTCCTTGGACGCCTTTTACAAAAAGACCCTTAAACGCCTCATACAGGTCACCCGCAGCTTCGCCTCCATTTACTCTAACCGTAAGCTGCGGAAGCTACTCCCCGCCGACTTCAGCGACATCATCCTGGAACTGGTAGCCGAGCGGGAGGTAGGTGAGAAGAACAACTACTACAACCAGCTGCTGTCCAGCATCATTGCCCTGGAGCAGGCCGACAAGCTCATAGAGGAATTCTCACGCTTTATCCAGATCCTTTCTATCCATAAGGTACACATCATCGGCGATGTGTACGACCGAGGGCCGGGGGCAGAGATCATTATGGATGAGCTGATGCGCCTACAGTCGCTGGATTTTCAGTGGGGGAACCACGACATCGTGTGGATGGGAGCCGCCTGTGGCTCAGAAGCCTGCATGGCCAATGTGCTGCGTCTTTCCCTGCGCTATGGCAATACCGACACGCTGGAAAAAGGCTACGGCATCCACCTCATGCCCCTGGCTTCTTTTGCCATTGAGCACTACAAATCAGACCATAGTATCGTATTTGACCCCAAAGTATCGGCGGATGAGATGTTCAATGAGTCGGAACAGTGGCTCAACCGCCTCATGCACAAGGCTATCTCTATCATACAGTTTAAGCTGGAGGGGCAGCTCATCAAAAGGCGGCCGGAGTTCAGAATGGACGATCGCCTGCTGTTGGATATGATTGATTTTAAGAAAGGCACCATTCAGATGAATGGTAGGGAATACCCCCTGCAGGACACCTTTCTGCCTACCATTGACCCCCGCGATCCGCATGCTCTCAGCCCCGAGGAGGAGGAACTGGTAAAGCGCCTGAAAACTTCCTTTGTCAAGAGTCGTCGCCTGCAGCAGCATGCCCAGCTGCTGTTTGAGAAGGGCAGCATGTACAAAGTGACCAACGACAACCTGCTCTACCACGGCTGCATTCCTATGACAGAAGACGGTGACTTCCAGGAAGTGGACCTGGGCAAAGGCAGCAGGAAGGGCAAAGCCCTGATGGACTTTTTTGACCAGGAAATGACGATTGCCCGCTCGGGCGTAGACAAAAGTGAGGAGAAAAAATATGCGGTAGACCTCACCTGGTACCTCTGGGCCGGACCGCTATCTCCCGTTTTTGGCAAGCACAAGATGGCTACTTTTGAGCGATATTTCCTCAATGACCCGGAGACTCATAAAGAGATCAAAGACCACTACTACACCTACCGCGATGATCCGGAAAGCTGCGAGATGATCCTTAACGAATTTGGGCTGGAAAGTGATAATGCGGTCATCCTCAACGGGCATGTGCCGGTATCGGTGCGTAAAGGCGAGAGCCCGGTGAAGGCTGATGGGCGGCTGATTGTGATTGACGGGGGCTTTGCCAAAGCCTACCAGAAGCAGACCGGTATTGCTGGCTACACACTCATGCACAATGCCTACGGACGGCAGCTCATCGCTCATGAACCCTTTGAGTCGCAGAAGAAAGCCATAACGCAGGAGCTGGACATTGCCTACAGCGAGACCATCCTCAACCAGGCGGCCCGCAAGCAGAAAGTCAAAGACATAGAAGACGGGCACGAACTGCGCGAAAAGATCAGCGACCTGCACCAGCTGCTGGACGCTTACGCCAGCGGCCTCATCAGGGAGCGGGTGTAGTGCCCTGGGCAGAACTGCCTCTACCGGCTGAAGTCTGTGCTTTCTGGGTGGCAATAAATAACCTACCTGGGATAGAATTTATCCACCTCTCATTTTTGCGGGTTATTTCGGATATACTGCCTGATGTTCTTTAAAGCGCGCCGGTCGCGGATAATACGGTCATGAAAGCGCGCCTGCCAGGCAAAGGCCATTCCTGATTGTCTGCATTGAAAAGAAACCCGCCCCTTGTACCACCGCATCATTTTACCAATGGTATCCTGGGGTAATTCCATAGGGTTATTGGGTATCCCGGATTTATTTGGAATATCGGTAGGTCCATGATTAATCATGGACCCATTGATTACCAAAATCAGATGAATATAATTTGGCATAATGACCCATTCATCCAATACCGCATTTTCAAATTGATCGGGAATCATCAACAAATTGTCCCTGGCAATAATACCGGCCGCAGACAGATGCATGATCCCATCTGTGATATGCCCGAAATAATGCTGCCGGTCCTGGGTGCAGATGGTAATAAAACATTCGCCTGCCTGGGAGTAATCATATCCAGGTAGGCGGTACAGTTTATTTTGTTTGTAGGCCACCTTTTGAGATTTGAATGATCAAATCTCTACAGAAACTATACAATATTCATCTGTCTTAGCTGAGCTGTAATTTCTTTGATTTTTCGACTACTATTTCTACCTCTTCCATAAGGCTGTATAAAGGCTAAACATACAATGATTTCAACCTTTCGCAGGCTGCGAAATCAAAAAGCGAATACTGCGAAATCTGATTTTGCACTGTGCGAAAAGATCATTCTGAAGCTGCAGAAGGCAGGCAGGTCAGGGGCTGCTGAAGGGTAGGCTGCTGTAGTTCGGTGCTGTTGTCCACCCGGCAGCGGATCTACTTTCCAGACCTGTCGTTGGCTGTTTGCAGTAAGTCCCCGGCTGCTCACTGTTGCCTTTAATCATGAAGAGACTGTTGAGACTTGCCCCATTTACTCATTGGCATTCCACACATCATGCGTGGTTTTCCAGCTTCCGTCGGCTTGCCGCTGCAGGATGTTCAGGTACTTGGAAGTGGAGCGGTTCTCGGCTCCTCCTTCCCTGGGACGGAGTATGACAGTGGCCTCACCTCTTCCATAGGCCAGATCGCCCGCTACTTTTACTTCTTCATAATGACTCTCCAGGCTGGGAATGTACGTGTCAAAGACAGATTGATAGTAAGTAGCTACTGCCTCTTGCCCGGTTCTGGCCGGGGCACCTGGCGCCATCAGTATGGCATCTTCGGTGAAGTGGATGGCAATACTCTTTGCATCACCTTCATTGAAAGCCCGGGCCCGTGCTTCGCTCATGGCGGTAATCGCTGCGATATCCTGGGCCTGGTCGGTTTCCCTGACAGCAGGTGCATTGCAGGCAAACAGGAGCAGGCAACAGATCAGGGCTTTGATGTTGATAGATGAGATGAGCATATTTTTTTGTGATAGGTATTTTTATGCGATGAAGATAGCAAAAATAGGCAGAAGATGCTCCGGCGGCAGCTACTTTAGCGCCAGCGATACCGTGCAATAGAAACCCGTACAAACCCTGCATTTTGCCAATTGCCTGATAAGTGTTTATTTACCAACTGCAAAACAATCTACGGAAACATGCATAAAACACTTTACCAGAGCCTGCTTATTTTGCTCCTGCTCTCCGCCTGCCAGTCTGCGCCTGAGGCAGTGGAGGATATCCCGCCAATGCCGGTAGTGCCCAGCCCGCAGCAGATCGCTTACCAGGAGCAGGAACTGATCGGGTTCCTGCACTTCACAGTCAATACCTTTACCGACAGAGAATGGGGTGATGGTACCGAAAGCCCCTCCATTTTCAACCCTACCGAGATGGATGTGCAGCAGTGGGTACAGACAGCAAAGGAGGCCGGGATGAAGACGCTCATCATCACCGCTAAGCACCATGATGGCTTCTGCCTCTGGCCTTCGGCCCTTACAGATCATAGCGTGGCCGGCAGTCCGTGGAAAGACGGGCAGGGCGATGTGCTGAAAGAACTTTCCGAAGCCTGCCAGGCTGCCGGTATCCGCCTGGGCGTCTACCTCTCTCCCTGGGATCGCAACCAACCAAAATACGGCACCGACGAATATAACCAGTATTACCTGGACCAGCTCAATGAGTTGCTCACCCAATACGGCCCTATCGCCGAGGTGTGGATGGACGGTGCCAAGGGCGCGGATGCCAAGGACATGGAGTATGACTTTGAGGCTTATCGTAAACTGATCTACGAAAAGCAACCCGACGCGCTCATCTTCTCTGATGCAGGGCCCGATATCCGCTGGATAGGTAACGAACACGGCTTTGCCGGTGAGACCAACTGGTCAATGATTGATAACAGTAACATTGAAATCGGTAAGGCAGATACGAAGTACCTCAATACCGGAGACCCACAGGGCAACCGCTGGATCGTAGGCGAATGTGATGTGTCCATCCGTCCGGGCTGGTTTTACCATGCTTCGGAAGACAGCCTGGTCAAATCACCGCAGCAGCTGGTGGATATTTTTTATAAGTCAGTAGGCCGTAATGGTACCCTGCTCCTCAACCTGCCTCCCGACCGCCGCGGCCTGGTGCATGAAAATGATGTGGCTTCCCTGAAAGAATTCCGCTCCATCCTGGATGAAACCTTTGCCCATAACCTGGCCCTGGGCAAGACTGCTACGGCCGATAATTACCGGCAGGCACATCCCTACTTTTCTCCGCAGCACCTGCTGGATGAGGATGATGCTACTTACTGGGCAACAGATGAAGGCCTGACTTCCGCTACGCTGGAAATAGACCTGGGTGACGCTACACGCTTTGACCGCATCCTGCTACAGGAGCCCATCCGCTTCGGGCAGCGCATTTCGGCTTTTCGCGTAGAGGTGCAGGAAGGCAAGCAGTGGAAAGAAGTGGCTAAGGCAACTACAGTAGGCTACAAGCGACTGCTGAGGATACCCGAAGTGGAGGCCCGGAAAGTACGTATCATTATAGAGGATGCCCTGGACGTGCCTGCACTATCTGGTTTTGGCCTCTACAAAGCTTCTGAGCGTGAAGGTAAGGTGGCAAGCTGAAAACTTATTCTCATCTTTGAGCTTCAGTCGCAGACTGAAGCCAGAGATTACGCTTAAGCCAGAGTATCCGCTTCAGGCTGAAGCTTGCAGCTCAAGCCTGAAGATCAGGGAAAGTCTGTGACTACCCTTTGTGATGCTGATGCTAACCTTTGCCTCAAACTATAGTATTATACTATGATATGGAGATTCTGATACTGTTTATACTTACGTTGGTCAACGGAATTTTTGCACTGACTGAGATAGCCCTGGTTTCACTGAAAAGGAATAGGATAGAGCAACTGGCCAAGAGTGGCAATAGCAGCGCCTATGTGGTACTCAAACTGCTGGAACAGCCGGAGAATTTTCTTTCTTCCATACAGGTAGGCATCACCCTCATAGGCGTAGTGGCCGGTGCTTACGGTGGCTCCGCTCTTGCCGACGATGTGGTGCCCCTGCTGCAGCAGGTAAGCTGGCTGGCTCCTTATGCAGAAAGCCTCTCCATCATACTCATTGTGGGCCTGATCACTTATTTTACCATTGTGATCGGCGAGCTGATTCCCAAAAGCATCGCCCTGCGTAACCCCGAAAGGGTAGCCCTGGTCTTTGCACCCGGTATCCGGATTTTTTCCAGGCTTGCTTACCCTCTTGTCAGGCTGCTTTCTATTTCTACCACCGCCATCCTCAGGCTGCTGGGCATCAAAGAGGCCCCGGAAGACTTTCTGACAGAAGAAGAACTCAGGCAGTTGCTCAAGTCGGCCGGCAAACAGGGAGTGCTGGAAAGAGAAGAAAGCCAGATGCACCAGAATCTTTTTGTGTTTGCCGACCAGCGGGTCAAAAGCCTGATTACGCACCGTACCGAACTGGAATGGATAGATCTGAGGCAGCCTATGGAGGCTGTCTACGAGATGGTGAGAGGCAGCGTGCACTCCAAGTTCCTTGTCTGTGATGCCAACATAGATAACATCAGGGGAATCATCTCTGCCAAAGAATTCCTACAGTTTAAAGATGAAGAAGGTTTCAGCCTGGAGAAGATTCTACGGCAGCCTATGTTTGTGCCTGAAACTATGTATGCCCTGGATTTGCTCAATACTTTCAAGAAAGAGAAGCAGTCCCTGGCCGTTGTGGTGGATGAATACGGCTCAGTAGAGGGCATTCTTACCCTGCACGACCTGCTGGAAAGCATCGTAGGCGACCTGCCCGACCTGGACGAACTGGAAGAAACCGAATTTGTAAAAAGGGATGAGGACTCTTACCTGGTAAGCGGGGGTATCACGGTTCATGAATTGAACGTACGTCTCGAGAAAGAATTCCTGGCGGAGCATACTGGACACTATACTACCCTAGGTGGTTTTATTATCTATCACCTCAACAAAATTCCGCAGACGGGCGAGAGGTTCATTTACAACGGCTATGATTTTGAGGTGGTCGACCTCGACGGGCAGCGTATTGATAAGGTTATTATCACCAAACATCCTATTCCTGCTGAGTAAGGAAGCTGCCCTGCCTCATCACAAGGGTGGCTAGACACTGCCCTATAACATAGGTTTAGCAAAAAGAGCTTTTCAGAATTCTTTCTCACCAAATTCGCTTTTGATAAACCTTTACTTGCCGGAGGACTGGTTGATGCGGTAGCTCAGGTTGAGTATGATGATATCCGCTTCGTAAACGTAATTGGTCATGGTAAAAAAGCCGCCATTCTGCCAATCAGTACGGGCTGGGCTACGGGTCAGGTCTACCTGGCTGGAAAATTCAGGGATGAGGACATAATTATCGGTGCCGATGGTCCTTTCTTCGTAAAAAAAGTCGAGCTCGTTTTGCCACCTGGCTGGTCCAGGTGGCAAAACTGTTAGCCGGTTTCAGCTTACCGATAAAAGTATGCGCATAATCCAGGCTGCTGATCAGTGAATTGCTCAGGCGGATATGCAGGGTTTCGTTGTAGTAGGTAGTTCGGCTGAGGGTGTCGCCTTCTGCCAGATCAGGGCTGTAGTTGTTGTACAGGATATCCGCTGTGCGGTCTTTGCTGCGCTTGCCGGCACACAGCCCCGGGCTCAGGTTTCCCTGCCGCTGCATAGCGCCGGTATTAACACGCTACACAGAGGCCTCCCCGGCTGGTAGCAACCAAATGCCTCCACTCAAAGCAAGATGTTTCAGATACGGGTGATTTCCAGCTCATGCTTTTTGTAAGCAGAAGACATCAGTTCCGGAACGATCATCTCCCTGATATCCCGGCTGAGGGCATGAATGATGCGGTGCTTGGCAAAGGGTCTGAAATACACCAGGCTTACTTCTCTGACCGGTAGCGGCGACTTGAAATAGCTTACTTTAGCCTTCCGCTTATCTGGCAAAGTCTGGTAGTATAATTCAGGAATCAGCGTAAGACCGCCAAACTCATCTACCAGGTTGAGCAGCGTATCAAAGCTGCCCGCTTCGTAGCTGAAATGCTGTGGCGTCTGCTGTTTCTCTTTCAGTGAGCACAACTGCATAAACTGCTCCCGCAGGCAGTGTCCCTCTTCCAGCATCCACACCTTGTGCTGCCTGATTTCATCGGTAAGCATAAACTGTTTGGTAGGATCTTTATCCCCGTAGACCATCAGCAGTTCGTAGTAAAGCACGTTTTCCTCGATCTCATCCATATCCAGGGGCGTAGACAGAATGCCCAGATCTAGTGTACCTTCCCTGAGCTGCCGGGTGATATCCGGGGTAGTGGCTTCCCGGATTTCTATGTGGAGATCGGGATATTTGCTGAAGATAGGCCTGAGAATTTTAGGCAGGAGGGCATTGGCGATAGTAGGAATGACACCCAGCTTCACCTTTCCCCGGATATTTTCTTTCACCCTGGCTGACAGTTCTCTCAGCTTCTGGCTCTCGTGCAGCACTTTGCGGGCCTGAATCAGGATTTCTTTGCCACAGTCGGTAGTGATGATAGGATTGGCTTTACGCTCAAATAACACCACATTCAATTCCTCCTCCAGCTTTTTGACCATTGCGCTAAGCGTAGCCTGTGTCACATGGCAATACTCAGCCGCCCGGCTGAAGCTCTTAAGCTGGTCTACAGCGATGATGTATTCTAACTGTTGTAAGTTCATAATAAGCTATAGATTCTATCTATGACAAATATAGAATTTTTCAGTTTTGCCAATAGATTTTTATATGTTAATATTGTCATATCATTATATTTAATCACCACCAATTATGGAAGAGCAAGTAATGCAAATTAATCTCATGCCTTGTATAGGCGATGTGGCTCCTGATTTTGAAGCCATAACCACTACCGGAAAAATTAAGTTTTCCGAGTTTGCAAAAGACAAATGGATCATCATGTTTTCACATCCGGCAGATTTTACACCGGTATGTACTACTGAAATGAGCGGCTTTGCCGAAAGGCAGGCAGAGTTTGAGGCAATGAACACCGAGCTGATAGGCCTGAGTATTGACAGTATACATTCACACCTGGCCTGGGTCAATAATGTAAGGGAAAAGACCGGCGTTTATTTCAGGTTTCCGATCATCGCCGACCTGGATATGAAAGTATCCAAGCTATATGGCATGTTGCAGCCCAATGAAAGCGAAACAGCTGCGGTAAGAGCCGTATTTTTCATTGATCCTGCCAAAAAGATCCGCCTGATTATGTACTACCCGCTGAATGTGGGCCGTAACATGGACGAAATCATAAGAGCCCTGCAGGCGCTGCAGTTTTCGGATCAGCATAAGGTGGCTATGCCCCTCAACTGGAAACCGGGCGACAAGGTAATCGTGCCTCCGCCTAAAACCCTGGCTGATATGGATGAACGCATTGCCGATACTACCTGCGAAAAGATAGATTTTTACCTGGCGAAAAAGAGTATCTGATGCGCTGAAGCCGGATGATGAGAAGCGAGACCTGCCGGGTAAACCGGCAGGTCTTTTTGTTTAAACCCTCTCCAGCTTGATCGGATAGGTTTGTCCGGCGTTCCACTGGCAGATGTAGATGTTTTTGTCTTCATCTATACATACATCGTGGCAGTGTTTGAAAAGAGGGCTGCTCTGCACCATCAGCTGCAGTTCTCCCTTGCGGTACTCAGGTTTGGTACCACCCGGGTTGGAAATCACTTTGTCATTCTTATCCAGTATGGTTACAAAGCCTGAGTTGGGTGTCTGGTTCAGGTACTTGAGCCGTGACCAGCAGACACCGGCATACAGGTTTTCACCGTCTACCACGGGGCGGCAGACAAAGGCGCCTGGCAGGAAGATGGTAGAAAGGTATTTACCATCCAGTGTAAAGCGCTTGAAAGCGTTATGCACTCTGGAGGTACAGAGTAGCGTTGGGTTATTCTTGTCGCGCTGGTCTATAGCCACACCGTGTACGGTCTGAAATTGGTCGTCTTCATCCCCTTTACCACCAAAATGGCGAATGTAGTTGCCTTTGGCATCGTACTGTATCACATACTGTGAGCCATAACCGTCGGCTACGTAGATAGCGCCATTGGGAGCGATGGCCGTTTCAGTAGGTAGGAACCTCATGTCTTCTTTGTAGATGCCCAGTTCGTGAGGTGTTTTCAGACTCAGCAGCACTTTACCTTTGATGTCGGTCTTCACCACCTTGCCGAGATTAGGGTCACAGATAAAGAGCATATCTTCTCCTCCTTCGTCAGAAATAGACAGGCCGTGACCACCTGGATAGTCGGAGCCCCAGCTTTCCAGCAGCTTACCGGATTTGTCGTAGACGATGATGTTGTTTTTGGTTTCATCCGTCACCATGATCAGTCGTCCCTGGGAATCCATGACCATTTCATGGCAATTCTTGACAGGTGTCTGCGAAGGGTTCAGGTTACCCCAGCCCATATGTGCCCGGTAGCGGAAGCCGTTGTGGCCCAGCACTTCTTCAGAGAGCCGGGGTTTTGACTTCTGGATATAGAAGTGGAGGTCAGGGCTGAGCAGGGCTCCACCGGCCAGGGCGGCGCTGCTTTTCAGAAAGTTTCTGCGGGAATCAGATGAAGGCTCTTGCATGGCTTATCATTTAGGTTGTGTAGGCTAAGCAATTTGAAAGTTTCGGTCTAAAAGTTAATGAAATGCTGTAAATCAACCAGAAATTGATTTCAAAGCTGAGCTATTGCACAATTTAATAAATTAGCTCAAAGCATACTCGAAAAGCTGTAAAGATCTGTAATCGTCTGCCAGGTAAGTAATCTGGTAAAGAGGAA
>JBKHDR010000116.1:0-13151 GCA_046541235.1 Cyclobacteriaceae bacterium
CTTGTGTATCAGCAGCATTTTATATATTTGCAGGCATCCGAAAGAACGCAGCTTTGCTTCATCACAGGCACCATATCGCCCATCATCATTATGCCTGATGTCAGTCGCACATCAGAAGCATATCTCTTTTTCAAACCTAATCTATTACTAATTTCATGGAAGAAAGATTACGTATAGCCGTTCAGAAGTCTGGAAGACTGAGTGAAAGTTCTGTTAAACTGATCAGGGAGTGCGGCATACATTTTAATAATGGCAAAGGCAATCTGAAGGCAGTGGCCAGTAATTTTCCTGCCGAATTTCTCTTTCTGCGGGATGACGACATCCCCGGCTATGTGGAAGATGGCGTAGCCGATATTGGCATCGTAGGAGAAAATGTGATGCTGGAAAAACAGAAGGATATCAGCCTCATCAAAAAGCTGGGCTTCTCCCGCTGTCGGCTCTCCCTGGCCATTCCCCGCGATAAGGAATACCGGGGCGTGCAGGATTTTGAAGGCAAAAGCATCGCCACCTCCTATCCTAAGATCCTGGAGAATTTTTTCTCTGAAAAAGGCATCAAAGCCCAGCTCCACGAGATCAGCGGATCGGTAGAGATCGCGCCCAGCATTGGCCTGGCCGATGCCGTCTGCGACATTGTGAGTTCGGGCAGCACCCTGCTGAGCAACGGCCTTAAAGAGGTAGAAGTGATCCTCAAATCAGAAGCCGTCCTGGTTGCTCATAAAGATATGAGCGAAGCCCGCCAAAAAGCACTAGACCAGCTACTGTTTCGTATGAATGCCGTGCAAACAGGGAATTCCAACAAATATGTTTTACTTAATGCCCCTGCCGAATCTACCGACGACATTATCAAAATACTGCCCGGCATGCGTAGCCCTACGGTGCTACCCCTGGCCATGAAAGGCTGGAACTCCATACATTCTGTAATTCAGGAAGATGAATTCTGGGAAGTAATAGAAAAACTTAAAGAAGCCGGTGCTGAAGGCATACTGGTGGTACCTATTGAAAAAATGATTTTGTAATGGAAGTATATCTGAATCCTGATCGCGAGGATTGGAAAGAAATCCTCAGCCGTCCGTCGCAGAAGACCAAGAAAATTGAGAAGATCGTCAAACCTATTCTTAAAAAAGTAAAGAAGAAGGGCGACAAAGCGCTTTACCAGTTTGCCCTGGAGTATGACCATGCCGAACTGGACAGTCTGCTGGTTACTGAAGCAGAAGTTGCCAAAGCAGAAAAGAAGCTCAGCCCGGAACTCAGAGAGGCCATCAAAACAGCCCAGAAAAACATTGAGCAGTTTCATGCGGCCCAGCGCGAGAAGAAGATCGTGGTGGAAACCATGCCGGGAGTTACCTGCATGCGTAAAAGTGTTGCCATACAAAAGGTAGGCCTCTACATCCCTGGGGGCACCGCACCGCTTTTTTCTTCTGTTCTGATGCTGGGTGTGCCTGCCAAGCTCGCCGGCTGCCGCGAGATCGTGATGTGCAGCCCTCCCGACCGCGAAGGGAATATACACCCGGCTATTCTTTACACCGCCAAACTGGTAGGCATCACCAAAATTGTGAAGGCCGGTGGGGCCCAGGCCATCGCCGCCATGACCTATGGTACCGAGAGTGTACCCAAGGTGTACAAAATTTTTGGGCCAGGTAACCAGTATGTAACTGTGGCCAAGCAGATCGTCAGCCAGAAAGGTGTGGCTATTGATATGCCGGCTGGCCCTTCGGAGGTGGCGGTGTATGCTGATGAAACGGCCAACCCGGCTTTTGTGGCCGCTGACCTGCTTTCCCAGGCTGAACACGGCGCCGACAGCCAGGTACTGCTGGTCACTACCGAAGAAGGACTGGTAGACAAGGTAAATACTGAGATCAGAAAGCTGCTCAAAGACCTGCCTCGTAAGGAGTTTGCCAGAGCCTCTTTAGAGAAGAGCGTGGTGTGTGTGATGAAAAATCATGAGGATTGTATTGCGCTGCTCAATGAGTATGCCGCTGAGCACCTCATCGTGGCTACCCAGAATCCCCGGGAGTCTATGTCGTACATTACCAATGCAGGCTCCGTTTTCCTGGGTCATTACACCCCTGAGTCTGCTGGCGATTATGCTTCGGGCACCAACCATACGCTACCTACCAACGGTTATGCCACGGCCTACAGTGGTGTCTCCCTGGACAGTTTTGTGAAAAAGATCACTTACCAGGAGATTACCGAAGAAGGGTTGCTGGAACTGGGGCCGGTGGTAGAGGTGATGGCCGAGGCTGAGCACCTGCGGGCACATAAACTGGCCATAAGCCTGCGCCTGGAAGAAATCCGGAAGAAAAAGCCTGCAAAACCTATCATTAAACAAGGTTAACCGTCATCGGTCATTGATCATTAATCATCACTCATTATCCAATAGCATGCCTTTCAATCTGCAAAAAGTACTACGCCCGCATATTGCGGCCATCAAGCCCTATTCCTCTGCCCGTGACGAATACAGTGGCAGCGAAGGAGTCTTCCTGGATGCCAACGAAAATTCTTTTGGCACCCCCGGTGTGGATGCGCCCGGCAGTAGTATGCAGTTTCATCGCTATCCCGATCCTTATCAGCAGCAGCTGAAGCAGCGGATTGCAGCGATCAAAGGGGTTGCGGCTAAGAACCTGTTTCTGGGTAACGGCAGCGACGAGGCCATTGACCTGCTGATGCGGGCTTTCTGTCGGCCGGGTGTAGATAATATCGTCATCCTGCCGCCTACTTACGGCATGTATGAAGTGAGTGCAGCCATTAATGAGGTGGAGGTAAAAAAAGCCCTGCTCACCGAGGACTTCCTGATCAATCCTGAGACAATAGATGCTGCTATGGATGAAAATAGTAAGATTCTCTTCTTCTGTTCTCCCAACAACCCCAGCGGCAACCTCATGCAGCCCGAGCTTATTGAGCACTACCTGCGCAAATTTGACTGCCTGGTGGTAGTTGATGAAGCTTATATAGACTTTGCTGACACCCAAAGCTGGACGAAGCGCCTGGCTGAATTTCCCAACCTGCTGGTGATGCAGACATTGAGTAAAGCCTGGGGTATGGCCGCCCTTCGCCTGGGGATGGCATATGCTTCTGAAGAAATTATCGGGATACTCAATAAGATTAAGCCGCCTTATAATATCAACGGGCTCACCCAAAAAGAGGCTTTGAAGGTACTGGAACAGACCGAAGCACAACAGCTGATGGTTCAGCAACTACTAAAAGAAAGGGCATCTCTGCAAAAAAGGCTGGAGCAACTGCCCCTGGTAGAAAGGGTATACCCCTCAGATGCCAATTTCCTTTTGGTCAGGATGAAAGAGGCAGCCCGCGTTTTTCATTATCTGATAGAAGAGAAAGTCATTGTGAGAGACCGTTCCAAAGTAGTGCTCTGCGATGACAGCCTCAGGATTACCGTGGGTACTCCGGAAGAAAACCAGGTGCTGCTGGATAAGATGGGTAATTTCCATCCTAAAGCTTCGCTTATCTGATACATCTACCTCCTGCCTGCTGTATGCGGCGGGAGGACTTGGTCTTTTTTTAAAGAGTGTCACAGCAAAAATTTACTGCTGTGCTTGTACAAATTGAAAGCGCTGGTTAAAAATGTTCGTTTTAATCTCAGTCTTTACTTTTTGTGAGTGTTCTTTTTTAAGAATTCCAGTTGCTTTCTACTTAAACCGGTGGTGGATATTATTATGTCATCTAAGATATTTTCTCTCAACAGACCTGTGGCCATTTTCTCAATTCCTTCTTTAATGCCTTCTTCTCTTGCCATGTCCAGCGAGTTCTTCAGATATCCTGTCCAGCCTGTTCAGATTACGGATCACATACATTCACTTATCATACTTTGTTTTCAGCTCTCCTACCTCCTTCCAGAACTTGGGCATTTCCAGATACTTTTTACTTTGATGTAGGTAATGGAGATAAACATAATTGTAAAGTTTTGGGTGATAACTTCCTGCTTTGTATCTGCTCAAAGCAGCACTGCTACCCAAAACTCATTCTTTTTGACTGGTTGCAAAAATATATCCTGATGAGGGAGAAATATTGGCAGACGAGGGAGGTTCAGGCGGGATAAGTCCTGCCTGGCTCAAAAGCTTGCTGACTGCTCTTTCTCCTTTTCATCAAGTAACCCTGCCTGGGCGAAAACAGCAGGGCCAGGGTAAAAAAGATACCTGCCACCACCGACATGGCTCCGGCTATGGAACCGTCAATCCAACTAGCCAGGAAATAACCCAGCAGGGAAGACAGGAAACCCAGCAGCACTGTCAGCCATAACATAGTTTTGAGCCTGTCGGTAAGCAGATATGCGGTAGCCGGGGGCACGATCAGGAAAGCTACCACCAATATGGCCCCTACTGATTCAAAAGATAGCACGGTGGTAATAGATACCGCACTCATAAGAAGATAATGCCAGAAAGCCGTAGAAATCCCCAGGGCAGCCGCATATTCAGGATTAAAGGTGGTAATCTGCAGACCCTTGTAGCCCAGGCCTATCATCAGGAGCAGCAGCATCAAGACGCCACCCAGTATCCAGGGGGTGCGCGGCCCCAGGTTGAGTCCGCTATCTGTCAGCCAGATGTCCAGGGGTACGTAGGCAATTTCGCCGTAGAGCACACATTCCTGGTCCAGGTCTACCTGACCGGTAAAAAGGGAGATCAGGATGATGCCTACAGCAAACAGCCAGGTAAAGGTGATACCAATGGAAGCATCGCTCTGCAGGCGGGCTTTGCGGTACAGCAGCTCAATCATCACCGTGGTGAGTACACCCAGGGCAGCAGCCCCGATCAGCATGGGCAGGGTATCACGTGTTTCGGCCACCAGGTAAGCAATGACGATACCGGGAAGAACGGCATGGGAGATGGCATCGCCTACCATGGCCATCTTGCGTAATACCAGGAAAACGCCCAGCAGGCCGCAGCTTACTGCTACCAGAGTACCGGTCAGTATGATCCATAATTCGTTCATAGCTTCACTTTTTTGTCGTAAGGAATGACCTCATCATGAGGGTCAGTCAGAGGGTGCCCCAGGTCTTTTAACAGTTGCTGCTCAATCTCCGGGGTGATGATATGCTCTATGGTTTCGGCACTTCCGTGGATGTGGTCACTGGCCATATTGAGCCGGCGATTGAGGTAAAGCTCCCACAGGCGATGCAGGCGGACGATACGTCTGCTCTCTTTGAGTCCTTTTTCACTGAGTTGCCATGCCCCCTGTGCATCCTGCACAAGCAGCCCCCTGCTTTTCAGTTTCCGCATCCCTTTGCGCAGCTGTTGAGAAGGAAAGCTACGGTAAACCTGCAGGGTACCCGTATTTATCGGCCTGCGAAAGTCCCCTTCCTTTTCACCGGCATGATAAAAAGCCTTGAGGATATTTTCCAGCAGCATCTTCTTACGATTGATACGCTGCTGCCGCTGCCGGGCCAGCAGTCCTCTTCCGGGTGCCAGCAGTACCGACACCAGAGCTACGAAGGAAAGCAGCATCACAATCCAGGGGCCGGTAGGCATGGACGGAGCCGTGTATGACACCCATGAGCCGAAGAGCCCAGCCAGTACACCGAACACCGCCGATAATACGATCATGAGCAGCATCTGGTCGGTCCAGAAACGGGCTGCCGCTGCTGGTGTGATCAGCAGGGCGGCCATGAGCACCACGCCTACTGCCTGTATACCGGTAGCCACCGCCAGCACCGTGATGGTGGCCAGCAGAAATTCCAAAAAGCGTACCGGCAGCCCTATCGTTCGGGCAAAATCGGCATCAAAGGAGAGCAGCTTAAATTCCTTGTAAAACAGAAACACCAGCAAAAGCAGCAGCAGCGCCACTGCTCCGAAGGTATATACATCCTGTGTGCTCATGGAAGCTGCTTTGCCAAAAAGAAATTTATCCAGACCAGCCTGATTGGCCCTGCCGGAACGCTGGATGGAGGTAAGCAGCAATATTCCCAGGCCAAAAAAGACACTTAGTACGGCTCCAATAGCGGTATCTGTCTTAAGTTTGCTGTGGTTGACAATAAAATCTATAGCAAGTAATGACAGCCATCCGGTTAGGGCCGCCCCGCTTAACAATATAAGCGGGTGCTTTTCTCCGCTCAGGATAAAAGCCAGGCACACCCCCGGTAGTACAGAATGGGCAATCGCATCGCCTACCAGGGCTCGTTTACGCACAAAGGTAAAGCAGCCTACGATGGCCGCACTACCGCCCAGCAGCATAGCCCCCAGCGTCACCAGGCGTACATTTGGGTCACTGAATGAAAAAAAATCCATCATTTCCTGTCTTTAACATCCTGTTCCCTGAGCGGAAAATCTTTCTTCCTGAGCTGCTCAGCTACCTGCGAAAGTATGGTGAGCTGCCCGCCATAGGCTTCTCTAAGGCTCTTTTCGTTGAATACTTCCTCTACCGGTCCGGCAGCGATCAGGCGGGTATTGAGCAGTACCATCCAGTCAAAGAACTGCCGGGCGGTTTGCAGGTCGTGATGAACAATCACCACTGTTTTGCCCTGCTGCTTCATATCTGAAAGTAAGGCCAGGATAGCTTCTTCGGATGCGGCATCTACGCCGGCAAAGGGTTCGTCCATCAGGTAGAGGTCTGCCTGCTGGGCCAGGGCACGGGCGATGAACACCCGCTGCTGCTGCCCTCCTGAAAGCTGCGAGATCTGTCTTCGGGCAAAATCCTGCATGCCTACTTTTTCCAGGGCGGCACGGGCAATGTCTTTATCCTCTCTCCTGAGCCGACGCAGCAGACCGGACTTGCGGTAGCGACCCATCTGCACCACCTCCAGCACACTGATTGGGAAATCCCAGTCTACCGACTCCCGCTGGGGCACGTAACTGATCCGCTCTCTTACTTCATCCAGGGGTTGATCAAAAATTCTGACATAACCACTATCGGCTTTTACCAGGCCCATAACGGTCTTGAGCAGGGTGGTCTTACCCGAACCGTTGGGCCCGATAATCCCGCTGATTTTTCCCTCGGGCAGAGAAAAATCTATGTCCCAGAGCACCGGCCGCTTGTCGTAGGCTACCGAAAGGTTATGTACTTCTACTGAGGTTGTCATTTAATCGTGTATTTTAATCGGCAGACCAGGTTTACATCAGAGCCTGCTTTATGGTCTCCACATTCTTTTTCACCATTCCTATATAAGTGCCCTCGGGTGTTCCTTCTGCGCCCATGGCATCAGAGTAAAGCGTTCCACCTATGCTGACCTCGTGTCCGCGTTTACGGCAGCCTTCCACCACGGCTTCTAAAGACTTGGCAGGTACAGAGCTTTCAACAAACACGGCTTTGATGCCCCTGTCCACAATAAAATTAACCAGGTCGCTGATATCGCG
The DNA here is from genome assembly GCA_046541235.1 of Cyclobacteriaceae bacterium. Classification (GTDB taxonomy): domain Bacteria; phylum Bacteroidota; class Bacteroidia; order Cytophagales; family Cyclobacteriaceae; genus Catalinimonas. The sequence goes on from JBKHDR010000116.1 coordinate 7,302, forward strand.
CAGGCCGTATTCAGAGATAGTGGAAATGCCCTGCAGTCCCCGAACTTCAATCTCATAGGCCTCGCCAAAATAGGTAAAGGCATCATGGGCAGTGATCAGCACCCGCCTCTCAGCAGGAATGGCTGCAATTTGCGACTTCACCTCAGTGTGCAGGCTGTCCAACTGCTGCAGGTAAGCCTCGGTATTGCTCTGGTACTGTTCAGCATGCATGGTATCCAGCGTATACATTTTTTCAGCTGCATAGGCAACCGCTTCTGACCAAAGAGCCACATCAAACCAGATATGAGGATCATAAGCGCCTGCGTAGTTTGTGGTATTGATGAGCTTGTCTGAAGGGAGGGCCTCTGCTAAGGCTACCACTTTCTTCTGACGACCAAGTTTTTCCAGTACCTCGCCCATTTTACCTTCCAGATGTAGCCCATTGTAGAAGATGACATCAGCTGAAGTAAGGGCATTCAGGTCGCCCTGGGTAGCTTTGTAGAGGTGTGGGTCAACACCGGGCCCCATTAGTGAGATTACTTCGGCTTTATCACCCACGATATTCTGAAGGGCATCTCCTATCATCCCCGTAGTGCAGACAATCTTTAGCTTTCCGTCATCTGCCTGCTCCTCTTGCCCGGAACAGCCAGCCAGCAGTAGCAATGAGAAGTAGCTGAGCCATATTATTAATTTTGCGTATATACCCATCAAAACAAATTTATAAATATTTTTAGATTTACCTAAATAATTGATTTTTTTCTGCTTGCTCAAAAATTTAACATCAACAAAAAAATAAACCTGATTCGGCTCTTTTTTGGTAATTATTTACTGCTACGGAAAGTCTTGAGATACGATAGCTCAGGTAAGAATGAAATTATTCTTTAGAAAAAGAGCTAACCCTTCTTAAAACTCACCGTAAGGAGATATACGTAAAAATATTTTTTAGATTAATCTAAATTTTTTATTTTGTAAAACTAACCAATAGACTTTATGAAAAAGTTTCTACTCTTAGTTGGGTTTTCGGCAATTTCTCTCAGCCTTTTTGCACAGCACAGCCTGAGAGGACGAGTCACTGATCAGGGAGAGCCCCTCCCTCTGGTGAATGTTCAGCTTCTTGGCTCCGACAAAGGTGGCATCAGTAATGAAGAAGGTTATTTTACGATTGAAAACTTACCGCCGGGAGATTACCTGCTCATGGCTAGCCACACCGGCTACCAGAACCTAAGCCAGACGGTAAAAATAGCTGGAAAAAATACCGAGATACAGCTTCAACTTAGCCCTGACCTGCTGGGATTGGAAGAAGTGGTGGTTTCGGCCAACCGCCGGGAAGTAGCCCGGTACGATGCCCCTGTGATCGTCAACCGTATCGGGCGGCGTGTGCTGGAAAATACCCAGTCGCTGAGCTTATCCGAAGGGCTTAATTTTTCTCCGGGCCTGAGGCTGGAAAACAACTGCCAGAACTGCGGCTTCACGCAGGTACGCATCAATGGCCTGGAAGGAGCCTACTCGCAGGTGCTGATCAACAGCCGACCGGTGTTTTCTGCCCTGGCGGGTGTCTATGGACTGGAAATGATCCCTACAAGCATGATAGAGCGGGTAGAGGTAGTGAGAGGCGGGGGCTCCGCCCTCTATGGCGGTAATGCTATAGCGGGTACGATTAACATCATCACGAAAGACCCTGTCAACAATAGCTTTGAAGTGGGCAGCCAGCTCGCCCTGACAGCCCTGGAAGCTCCTGACTATAGCCTGAATTTTAACGGCTCCTTGGTAGACGAAGCCGCTGAAAAGGGTTTTACCTTTTATGGCTTTCGTCGCAACCGGCAAGCATGGGATGCCAATGCCGACGGCTTTACGGAAATTACAAGCCTTCAGAACCAGACGCTGGGGCTGGATGCTTTTTACAAACCTGATGAGCGAAGCAAGCTGCAATTCAACCTGTTTAGCATCAGCGAATCCAGACGGGGCGGCAGCCACCTCGACCGCCCTCCTCACCAGGCAAGTGTGGCCGAGCAGCTACAACATCAGATCCTTTCGGCAAATCTTACTTACGAACGTTTTTCCATCAACTATCAGCATAAGCTGTCGGCCTACGCTTCGGCACAAACGGTTCGCCGGGACAGCTATTATGGAGGAGGAGGCAGAATTCTTACACCTGCAGATAGCCTGACAGAGACAGATCTTCTCGCTATCAATGCTTACGGTCATTCAGACGACCTTTCGCTGGTAAGCGGCGGGCAGTATACCTTTGCTCCCAATGCCAACTGGCTCCTTACCCTGGGCAGTGAGTACCAGTTGAATGATGTAACAGACCGTATGCCGGGCTATGGGCGGAGTATTGACCAGCAGGTGGGTGTACTGGGTAATTATGCACAACTGGAAATTAATCCTGCCAGTAAGCTCTCTTTGCTGCTGGGGAGCCGCCTTGATGTTATCAGCATCCGCGGCAGTTACCTGCTGGAAGGAGAGAATTATCTCAACGAACGACGTATGAGCGTTCTGGTACCCAGGGCCAGTCTAAAATATGATTTCAGCAAAGCGCTGATGTTCAGGCTTTCATATGCGCAGGGCTACAGGGCTCCCCAGGCTTTTGATGAGGATTTGCACATTGAAACCGTAGGCGGCGCGGCCCGCTTTACTCGCCTCTCCGAAGAACTGGAAACTGAAAGATCCGACAGCTACACGGCTTCGCTCAATTACAGCCCTGTACTTGGTGAAGTACAAAGCAGCTTTGTACTAGAAGGCTTTTATACCCGCCTGAGTAATCCGTTTATCACCGCCAGCCCGCAGGAACTGCCTAATGGCGTGGCGGTAGTGACCAAGCGGAACGGCAGCGGAGCGATGGTGCAGGGATTGAACCTGGAGACTAATTTCGCATTTTCACGACAGTTGAGTGTGTTGGCAGGAGGCACCTGGCAGGCCGCACGCTATGAAGAAGCCGAGGAAATCTGGGCTCCCGCTGAGTTGAATGAGTTCAATCAGGATAGCCTGGTCAGCACTGATCAGATGCTACGCACACCGAACCTTTACGGCTATATGACCGCTAACTGGAATCCGGTAAAAGCCTTTAATCTGTCCTTTTCGTCCGTTTATACCGGGCACATGGAGGTACCGCATGTAGTTGATGCCGAAAATGAGTTTACGATCATCCGCGAAACGCCTGCTTTCCTGGAGCTGAATTTTAAAACAGCCTATACCCTGTCCCTGCATGAGGATTATGAAGCAGAATTGTACCTGGGGATGCATAACCTGCTGAACAGCTATCAGCAGGACTTTGACATCGGGCCCGAAAGGGATGCCGGCTACATCTACGGACCGGCACGCCCTCGGACTTTTTTCCTCGGTATGAAGCTGAGACTACAATAAAGCAGCTCATCCAGGCTTTGCCTGTCGTCAGGCTGGGCCTGCTATTTTGCTATTCATTCTGCAGGGTCTGCGCAGGGTTGATAAAAGCCAGCTTGACCGCCTGGCTTCCCACGATCAGCAGGGCAAGCAGCAAGAGGAAGGCAGCGCCCAGCAGCATCACGCCCATACTAATCTCCGTTCGGTAAGCAATATTTTCCAGCCACATGGTATTACCAAAGTAAGCCAGCGGCAGGCCTATGAGCATAGCAATCAGCAGCAGCTTCATGAATGACTTCATAAAGTAAAAGCTCAGCTGGTACATCCCGGCTCCCAGTACCTTACGGATGCTGATCTCCTTCATTCTGACCTCTGCCGTATAGATGGCGATACCCAGGAAACCCAGGCAGGCGATACTGATGGACAGGAAAGCCATAAAGCCGATCACCTTCATCAGGATGTTGAAACCAAACAGCGCTTCCGCCACCTGCTCGTCATAAAACTTAGCTTTAAAAGGGTGTACCCTGTCTATCTGCTGCCACATTTCCTCCAGTTCGTCCAGGGTCGCCTGTATGTTGGTACTGCTCAGCTTAAGTTGCATGTGTTTGAACTCTTCCGGGCGATTACGAAGGGCAAAGGCTTCTATCCGCTGCATTACCGGCATATAATGAAAGTCTCTGACCACGCCGCTGATTCTCACTTCCTGTCCCTCTACGCTAAGCAGTTCATTGACAGCCTCCGCCGGGTTTTCATAGCCCATTGCCTGTACTGCCGATTCGTTAAGGACTATAAACTGCTCCCGCCCGGGATCAGTATTTTCCGGATAAGCCTCACCAGCTACGATCTCCAGACCCATATTTCCGACAAAAGAGGGCGAAGCCGAAATGTAGCTGACGAAAAGCGAATCTTCGGCAGATTTTTTGAAATGTGCGCCGCTCAGATGCCCCGAAGCCAGCGTATACGAAGCCGCCGATACTTGCTGCACATCCTTATGCTGAAGCATCAGCTGGCTCATTGATTCATAAGTATTCTCCTGCAGCTCTATTTGCAGCACATTTTCCTGCTCAAAACCCATGTCTTTGTTCATTGCATACTGAAACTGTTCGTAAATGATGAGCGTCGTGATCAGGAAAATAAAAGAAAGGGCAAACTGGGCAGTGATCAGCGCTTTACGCCAGTTTATGCCTCCACCTACTTTTACGTCAGAAAGCTTCTTGAGCACCTGCACCGGATTGAAGCGCGAAAGCAGCAGGGCCGGGAAAACTCCGGCGATCAGCCCAACCAGTAAAGCAAAACAACCGAAGTACACATAAATACTGTAGCCGCTGGCAAAAGAAATGAGCGAGCGACCTTCTTCATCCAGCACACTGTAAAAAGCCGGTTCCAAAAGCTGTAACATCAATATGGCTAAAGCCAGTGCAAACAGGGAGACAATCACCGCTTCGCTGATAAACTGCATAAAGAGCTGGCGCCTACGTGCGCCTACCACCTTGCGGACACCAACTTCTTTGGCACGACTCAGCGCCCGTGCTACCGAAAGATTAGTATAATTAAAACAGGCCGAAAGCATTACCACCAGTACCAATCCTGCCATGAAGTAGATGAACATGGCCGGCATGGTAGGTGCCAGTTGATTGACTACCTGGGAAACAGGGGCTGGGGTGATGTTACGCAGGGACTGATAGGTAAACTCAGCCTGGATAGGGTCGCTTTCCTGGTAGAAAGCTTGACTTATCTGTGGAAAGTAAGCCGACAGTTGGTCTATCTGCGCCTCTTTTCTGAGTTTGACATACACATAATGGTCGTACAGCGACTGCCAGTTATCAGTCTGCACACTTCCTTTTCCCTGACGTGCCAGGGCTAGCAGGGTTCCGTAGGAAGCCAGCACCTCAAATTTGATGTGGGTATTGGTAGGCGGGTCGGCCATTAGTCCGGTGACTTTAAATTCGCCAATCCCGGCCAGGCTCATCATTTGTCCTATGGGGTCCTGTTGTCCAAAGAATTTTTCGGCCACTCTCTCGGTAAGAATCAAAGAGAAAGGCTCCTTCAAGGCTGTTTTGGGATTACCACTCCGTAAGGGGAAGGTGAAGGTCTGCAGAAAGTCCTCGCTGGCATAAAGGCCCTGAACTGGAATGATGCGGTCGTTAGCGCTGAAGTCACCGCCGAAGCCTTTTTTCAGCACAACAGTACTTTCTACCTCTGGCGCATTTTCATCAAAATAATTTACCAGGGCGGGGGTGGCCGTGGCAAAGGTATGCGGAAAATCTCCTCCGGTGTGGTGGATGCTGTTGATGCGATAGATTCGGTCCGCATCCGCATGAAACTCGTCGTAGCTGTACTGCACGACGATGATGGAAAGCATCAGCAGGCAGGCCGACAGGCTGATGGCCAGGCCAAAGATGTTGATAAAGGAAAAAATGCGGTGCTTCAGCATGCTCCGCAGGGCGATTTTGAAGTAGTTGCCGATCATCATAAAGTTTGGGTCATGTTGTTTGGCCCGTGAGACAGCTACTTCCGGGGAAGGTTGCAGGG
>JBKHDR010000117.1:0-13022 GCA_046541235.1 Cyclobacteriaceae bacterium
AAAAACATACCTGTAAGCTTTGTTCTGCCGATAGACAAACAGCCTGATCAAGAACCTGAATCTTCTGCATTACTTTCCCTGCCAAGGTAACGGTTGATGATACTGCGGTATTCCGGGGAGGTAAGTTTACCGAGAATGACAATATTGAGCTCGTTACGGAGTTTGCTTTCTTCAGGTAATACGATGCCGTAATTGTTCTGAAGTATGCGCCTGGGAAGTACTTCTATATTATTGTAAGTGTTTAGCTGTCGTACCAAATACTGTAGTATGGGCTTGTCATAAATCAGGGCTTTTACTTCTCCATCTTCCAGGGCCTGAAGTGCTTCCTCGGTACTATCGTAAAGGGTAGCGAAAATACCTTCACGGTTGAGGTACTCTTCGCTGCTGCTTCCCTGCACGGTGCCCACGTCAATATTTGCCAGGTCTTCCACACTCTCAATATTTTGGCTAAGGGTGCTTACCGTCAGGGCCGAAGCAATGGTTGCCGTGAGGGTAGATGTGATGACGATGGCCGTAAACATCCAGATAAAAGCTATAAAGCGCCCTCCGGCAGTGGCCGGTGCCTTATCTCCATAACCTACAGTAGTCATGGTAACGGCTGACCACCAGAAAGAGCTGCCTATCCCCTTCATGTTACCTTTTCCAAACATTTCCTTGTTCTTTTTCCTTTCAAACAGCCAAACCAGGAAGCCAAAAAACAGGATAACCAGGCACAGGATACCGACTGCCTTGAGAAAATCCCAGGAGGCAATATTGAGCAGTTTGCTAAAGATACCCTGGTCTTGTTTGCCTATTGCTACCCCTAGCCCTGAAGAAAAATAAGCATGGGTGAAGTCCATTCTGCTTTCCCTTTCATCGGTAATGGTAATGGCACCCACACCCAGGTCCACCTCCTGTGATTCTACTGCCTCAAGTAAGCTTTCAATCTCATCGTAAGGCTGATATTTGAATTCCAGATTCAGGTCTTCAGCTACTTTCTCCCAAATCAGAATGCTGATACCACTGTACACGCTGTCTTCGTTATCAATGACAAAAGGAGCCGTCGGTTTGATCCCAACGGTCACCGTATCAGGAAAATTACTGAGATCAAGTTTTTGCGCCTGTGTGCTTTGAAAGAGGAATAAAAATAAAAGAATAAAATGGCAAAAGTAAAATTTCATGAAAGTTGAGTTTGGCGGGACTCTACCCATGCCTGCCTGAAACAGCATGAGTTGATCTTTGACGAGATTAAAGTTAAAGGCATTTCACAGAGTATCTCAGGTACTACCATAAGCTTAAACCCTAGCTTTGCTAAATTGTTGATGAAGCTTCAATATGGAGAGCGTTTTAATCATGTTTTTCTTAGGAAAATCACAGCAGGATTTATTAGATTAAGCGGATAAGCTTTACTAAACTTCATGATATGGGAACGCTTGATGTCAGGCTGGTCTCCGGTCGCAAAGATACAGATGCCAATACCCGGCTTATGCTCAGGGATATGAAGGCTCTTGAGCAGATGCTCGCCGAACGCTGGTTTAATGAAGAACCTATCCACATAGGTGCCGAACAGGAGATGTGCCTGGTAGACCCTTACTGCAAACCTATGCCTGCCTCCCTGGAAGTGCTGGCCAAACTTCAGGATAAATGCTTTACCACCGAAATAGCCAAATTCAACCTGGAGGTCAACCTTGACCCCCTACCTTTTACAGCTAACTGCTTCAGCCAGCTGGAGGAAGCCGTGAGTCAGAAACTTCTCACGATCAGAAAGGTAGGAGAGGAGATGGGCTTTGACATCGTCATCACCGGTATACTTCCTACCCTGCGTAAGACTGACCTGGAAATGGCACAGCTTACACCTCTGCCTCGTTACCACGCGCTCATCAAGGCCATTAAAAAGATGCGGGGCGATATGTTTGAACTGAAGATCAGGGGGTTGGATGAACTAAACGTAAAGCATGACTCAGCACTGCTGGAAGCATGTAACACCAGCTTCCAGGTGCATCTGCAGGTTAAGCCTGATGATTTTGTGCGCAAGTACAATATCGCCCTGGCTGTAGCTGCCCCGGTGCTGGCTATTGCTACCAATTCGCCTATGCTTTTTGGTAAAAGGCTCTGGAGCGAAACCCGCATCGCACTTTTTCAGCAGTCGGTTGACACCAGGCGGGTGTCTGAGCACTTCCGCGACCGCAGCAACCGGGTTACTTTTGGTAACCACTGGCTCAGGGGAAGCATCCTGGACCTGTACCGTGAAGACCTGGTGCGTTTCCGGCCCATGTTGATGTCAAATGGCGAACCTGATACGATGGAGCTGATGGAAAAAGGTACCACACCCCGCCTGAGCAGCCTGATGACGCACAACTCTACCGTCTATCGCTGGAACCGTGCCTGCTATGGTATCAGCGACAACGGCAAACCGCACCTGCGGATAGAAAACCGCATACTGCCGGCCGGCCCTACCGTACTGGATGAGGTGGCCAATGCCGCCTTCTGGCTCGGACTGATGGAGGGCATGGCGCAGCAATACGGCGACATCACTGAACTGATGGAATTTGACGATGTGAGGTCTAACTTTGTCAGTGTCTGCTTTTCCGGACTCAATACGGAAATCAAATGGCTGGATAACAAAAAAGTGGGCATCTCTACCCTGATAGAGCAGGAGCTGCTTCCCCTGGCCCGCCAGGGACTGCTTATGAGGGGCGTGGCTGAAGAGGATATCAATCGCTACCTGGGGGTAATAACCCAGCGCAACGCCAGCCGCATCACCGGTGCCAAGTGGATGTTGGATTCGGACGCCAAGCTGAGCAAAGAGGTGATGAAAGACGAAAAGGCAGCTACCATTACCTCCTCCATGATCAGGCAGCAGTGGAGCGGTAAGGCAGTACATGAGTGGGAACTGGCCGGCCGTAATGATTCGCGCGAGTGGTCAGCCGGCTCGCTGCTGGTAGAAGAGTTCATGACCAGGGATGTTTTTACTGTTGAGAAGGATGATATCCCCGAACTGGCTGCCAATATGATGGACTGGCAGAAGATACGCTATGTGCCGGTTGAGAACAAAATAGGCAGACTCATCGGCTTGTTATCGGCTCCGCAGATACTGCGCTACCTGCTGGATAAGGGAGATAAGCATGGCAGTAGTATTCGTTGTGTGGGCGATCTGATGATCAAAGACCCAATTACCATTTCTCCCGACAAAACAGTGGCCGAAGCCATGCGTATGATGAAAAAGCACCAGGTGCCTTGCCTGCCGGTGGTTAAGAACCACACCCTGGTTGGTATCATTTCTGAAGGCAACTTTCTGAATGTGACCGCCAGCCTACTAAATGTATTGGATAATCAGCTTACGAATGAACAGGATCATAGGAAACATCAGGGGGAATGAAGCCGGCCCCCTGCTCATATTAGTGGCAGCTGTCCACGGAAATGAAAGAGAAAGCCTGCAGGCAATAGAAAATGTATTTCACAAAATTCACTCCTCTTCCATCAGGATACACGGTGAACTGCTGGCCATTTACGGGAACCTCAGCGCGCTGCGACGGGGAGAACGCTACATAGATTACGACCTCAACCGCTGTTTTACCGAATCACAGCTCAATTACCTGCGTTCTACCCGCGCCCGCCTGAGTAAGGCCGAAGACCACGAAGCCCATGATCTGATGCGCATTCTTGATGCGTATGCTGCCAAGAAATACAAGCTGAAAATACTTGCCGACCTGCACTCTACTTCGGCCGCTCAGGGTAATTTTGTGATCGTACCTGAATATTATGCTGATCATCCGCTGGTTACCTCTCTGCAGCTTCCGGTGATTACCAACCTGGAGACTTTTCTGAGAGGCACCCTCTCTATGTACGCCTGTGAAGAGGGCTTCCTGGGGCTGGCTTTTGAAGGCGGGCAGATCGGAAGCCCTGAAGCTGTTAAGCTCCATGAAGCCGGAATTTGGATGCTGCTGCATAAATCAGGGCTGGTAAAGGACCTTTCTCATACATTCGTGCAGGATTGTAGTCATTTATTGGAAAGGATGTCTCAGCAGCTGCCCCGTAAGGTCAAAGTCAACTCCATGCATGTAATCCGTGAGGGTAGTCATTTTGAGATGAAACCCGGTTACTACAACTTCAAAACCGTGAGCCGGGGAGAAACCCTGGCGCAGGATAAAAACGGTGACATCGTTGCCCCGCAGGATGGTATGATCTTTATGCCGCTGTACCAGAAGCAGGGTAGCGACGGATTTTTTATTGTGGAAGAAGTGGAATAACGGGCATCGTTATGATCACTGTTCTTTTTTAAACTTTTCGCTATGGCAGATCAGCAGGCACATAAGGTAGCAGTATTTGATATCAACGGAACGCTTTACAACAAATCTTCCAAAGAGGAATTTTTTAAATATATATCCTTTAAAAATGGCTACAAGCTCCTGGACATCTACCATGTGATTGTGTACAAAATCCTGGGCAAAGCGCGGCTCGTGAACCAGACGGAGTTTAAGGAAAACTTTTTCAATTACCTGGATCACCTCAGTCCGGAAACGGTAGATAAATATGCCCGCGAGTACTGGTCTATAGAATATCCTCAGTACTGCAATGAGCAACTGATGAAGAGGGTAGAAAAACTATGCGGGCAGGGTACGCAGATCGTTTGTATCTCAGGAGGCCTTGATGTGTATTTAGCCCCACTTTTGAATCCCTTGAGGTGGATGCTTTCTACTGCACCAATACCTCGTACCAAAATGAAACTTATAAGATTGAGGGAGAGGCCTGCAAAGGAAAAGAAAAACTGAAAAAGTTACAGGAACATTTCGGAGGAGAGCCCTATCGTATTGTAGAAGCCTACTCCGACGAACCTGAAGAAATCCTGGAAGAGGCCGAAAAGGCGTATATCCTGAAGCCTGACGGTCAGGTTCGGGAATATAAATCCTAAAGCCTACTGCTCAAAGATAGTGTTAATGAACTGATCAACTTCCGTTGAGAATGAAATCAGCTGCTGCTGGCTATCATGCGCGACTATCGTTTTTTCGGCAGCTTTGATTTCAAGCTGTTCTATCCTATGGTCAGAAATATACAGCACGCCAGCGTTACCATCTTTAAGATCCAGGAAACGAAGCCGGAATTGGCTCCTGCCTGCTACCTTAGCGTCAGAAAGTAAAAAAAGCAGCCTGCTTTCATTCAGCATTCGCACGGCATAAGGAATCTCCTGTCTGAAAAATTTCAGCGCCTTTACCGCTGTACCGGCCGTATCAGTCACTTTGAGGGCGCTCATGCCAGTCTGCAGGTCCATGATGTCAGTAAAATAGAGGCTGTCGTAGTGTTCGCTCAGGCAGAAGTCCTCAATAAAAGTCACATCTTTCCATCCTTCGCCTGTCGTACTAATGAGCCGGTGGTTTTGCATATCCCGGCCGATACTGTGAATTTCGCCCAGCATGTTCAGCCAGAAAAGGCGTCCTTTGTTTTCATCAAATAGCGTTTTTACGGGCTGGTACTTACCCTGGAAGCCTGCATTAATGAGCTGCTGCTGATAGCTTGGCTTTTCAGGAGTACTCACAAAGATACCGATAGAGGCCAGTGTCGTCAGGACCGCACACAGGCCAAAAAGAATCAGGTAAGTTTTCATAAGTATTTACCTGTTTGTTACGTGGGGTGAGGTAAGTAATAATTGAGTACAATTTAGTAATTATTTTTATGTAAAAACCAAATGCCTCAGGATAAGCTATTGTGCGGAGTAAAATTGAGTATATGTGTTCATGATTTATAGTCAGCAGAAAAAACCAATATTTTGGGCATACATGGCCTAAATTTCCATTTGCTGATTTCTTTCAAAATGTCCGAAGAATCCTTTTAGCGCAGTTGAGACAGACTTCCCTGCTATTTCAATACATACTCTGTACCGTGTAAGCTGAAAAAAATAATGGTGAATTCTAGGAAAATTACATCGGTTTTTAGTAAAAAATCACCTAAATATGCTGATGTACCAAAAATCACATATTCTTCTTTGCTCACTATCAGTAATTTTTGTAAGCAATACGGGCAGGTCATTATCCTGAAGATTCCGGAGTTTCATCTCCCTCCCGGCATACACTGGATCAGGGGGCCTAATGGTTCTGGTAAATCTACCCTTTTCAAATCTATTGCTGGTATCATTCCTTTTGAGGGCGATATTCATCTGGGCGAAATAAATCAGAAGCAAAAGCCCCGGATTTACCGTCAGCAGGTCAGCTATGCTGAGGCCGAACCCCTCTATCCTGATTACCTCAGGGGTACCGACCTACTCGCTTACGTGGCTGAGGCACGTGGCGTCAAGAAAAACCATTGGCTGCCCCTATGCGAAAGGTTTGATATGCAGAGCTATATTGACACCCCCTGCGGCACCTACTCCAGTGGCATGCTCAAGAAGCTGTCGCTGGTGATGGCCCTGCTGGGGAAAAGCAGGCTCAACCTGCTGGATGAAGCTTTTATTACCATAGACAGCCAGTCTACCCGTATCCTGTGCGAGATCATTGGTGAATACCACAACCAGCTGGAGATCAGCTTCCTTCTCTCTTCGCATCAGTTCATAGAAGAAGAGATGCTGCATCTGGATGCTGTCTATGAAATCAGCGGTACAGGGCTCAATGAAGTGAAACGGTCATGAGTGCAGTAACCAAAGTACTGCAGCGCAGCCTGGTTGTGGATTTCTATCGTCAGCATGCTCTTTTTTTCCTGCTGCTCCTGCTCTTTGCCTTTGGCATTATGCGCCCGATAGAGCATATTTATATCCTTCAGGAAGCTGCATTTTCAGGCGGGATATTACTATTTCTGCTGCTCATCTGGACTGCCTACCTCGTGATGGTCAGCCGGTACGCCCTGAGTGTGAAGGATAATCCGGCTAAACATTTTCTGCAGCATACGCTGCTGTTTCCTCAAAACAGGCGGCTCAGACTGGCAGCAGCCGTTTACAGCCTGCAGATACTGCCGGTGCTGGTCTACGCTTTGGCGGCTCTGCTGATGGCCCTTCACTACCGGCAATGGCTGCATGCTCTTTTTTTGATGTTATTTGTAGCAGCCAGCTATGTACCCGGCTTCTTGATTTTTCTCAGCTATGGCAGCCAGCGCGATTATCGTACGCCCTGGTGGCTACAGTTGCCTTTCCAAAAGCTCAGGCTGCCTTTCTGGCTTTTCTTTTTTGCCGAACTCCTGCAAAACCATATCCTGCACTGGGTGCTGGTCAAGGCGGGTGGACTGGGCTTTCTGCAGCTGCTTATATTTCTCTATACCAGGGATACTTATGATGAACGTCTGTTGATGACGGGTGCGCTGCTTATCGCGCTCCTGAACAGTACGCTGGTGTATTATTGCCTGCACTACTGGTACAGCCGCATGAAGTTCAGCCTGGGCCTGCCCATCTCACGGGGTGCAAGGCTGATGCAGTTGCTGCTCAGCCTGGGTCTCCTGCTTCTGCCTGAAATATTGCTTTTGCTATGGAGAGGGCCTTTGGGTATTGCCACCACCGGCGAAGCAGTTTTGCTGGCACTCAGCTTGGTGGTGTTGATCTACACACTACAGCTGGCCCGACCGCTGCACGCCGAAAAAATCAACCGCCGAAGTTTTGAGATACTGATCATTTTCTTCCTGCTGATTATGTATGCGGTGCCGCCCTGGCTGATGCTGGTAATAAATTTCGGGATAGGATGGCTATTATTCTACCGTTATTGCTATCGCTATGAATACGTAGAAACTAAATGATTTATAAGAAAACTAACGGCTGATTATCAGGTGTATCAGCCGGTAGTGCGTTGAACATCAGATGAGTTATCTCTGGTAAGCCGGTAAGCCTTTGGCTATTTGTTCGCGGTAATTTTCCATCCATTCGGGGAGTTTCAGCAGCGTACCTAGTTCTTCTTCGGTTTCGTCTACCAGAAAGCCCGGCCCGGAGGTGGCTATCTCAAAAATAATCCCTCCAGGCATACGAAAGTAGATGGATTGGAAGTAGTTCCTGTCTTTTACCTCGGTAGTCATGATGCCCAGCTGGTTTTCCAGGTAGTCTTTCATCCTCAGAGAGTCAGAAAGCTCATCAACCCGGTGGGCCACATGGTGTACCGTACCCAGCCCATTGATGCCGGGCCGCTGATTTTGGTCTGCCTGCAGGATGAGGGTGTTTCCCGGCCCGCCTTCACCGGCTTCCATGAGAATGAGGTTGTTTTCTTCCTGCCGGGTTTCGTAGCCAAAAGCCTCCAAAAAAGCCTGGCTACGGCTGTTTTCATTGAGCAGCAGCCTCACATGATGAATGCCTCTGACGGCCTCTTTTTTGGTAATATCCTCAAATTCCCATACCGGCTCGCGTGCATCACGCTCGGCCCCTACCAGCTGTATATTGAGCCCGGAAGGATCTTTGAAGTTCAGCACTTCCAGGCCAAAAAGCTTGCCGGGAGAAAAAGAAATGTCATGTTTTTCCAGGCGCTGCCTCCAGAAGTCCAGGCTGTCGGCAGGTACTGAAAAGGCAGTATGGCTGGTTTGTCCTGTGCCAATGCTGCCCTGACGCACGCCCTGTCCCCGGTAAGGAAAGGTGGTAAAGACAGTGGAGGGCGTGCCTGTCCGGTTGGCGTAGTAAAAGTGATAGACATTTTCGTTATCAAAATTTACAGTTTCCTTCACCAGCCTGAGGCCGAGGGTTTTAACATAAAAGTCATAATCTTCCTGTGCATCTCCTACGGTAGCGGTGACATGATGCAGTCCTTTGATGATTCCTTTAGTATTCATGCTTGTTATTTAAATTAAATTGCTTGCCTGTTTCTATCTAAAATTATAAACCCATACCCAAAACTTCTTAACTTGAACTTTCATCTACTTAAGCATCAATTTGACTTTCTCAAGTTCATCCTCATTGACGTGGTGCCCCATACCGGGATAGATACGTTTGTCTACACTGGCTCCCATGGCTGAAGCAATTTCTGCTGATGCGTGCACACGTTCTACCGGGATGTGAAAATCCACATCGCTGCAGCCAATGAAAATTTCGGTGCCCGCAAAATCTCCCTGGTACTTACGCTGGTCAATTTCAGGGCCAATCAGGCCGCCGCTGAGCGCCATGATACCGCCGTAGCTGCGGGCATGGCGGCAGGCATATTCCAGCGAAAGGCAGGCGCCCTGAGAGAAGCCCAGCAGGAAAATGTTTTTTTCTGCTATGCCGTGCGACCTGAGGTGGTTGATGATGGTGTCAATATTTTCCAGGGCTGAATCCAGCCAGGGCTGGTTCTCCTGGGTAGGCGCCAGGAAGCTCCTGGGATACCAGCTGGCCTGCGTAGCTTTGGGAAACACTAGCGCCATGGCAGGGTCGCTGACAAGTTCGGCAGCCAGTTGTTCCATACCATTGGAGGTATCTCCGCGTCCGTGGATAAAAAGGGCAGCACGCTGCGCCTTGTCCAGTTCTGCTCCCCTGAAGAGGGTGTTTTCAAAAAGGTGAAGTTTCTGTGTCATGATAGCTTGGAATGGTTAAGCTCTTCAAAATAGAAGTTAATCGTTACTTGTGCTAATTCTCAATTTGCTATGGTAATGGCAAAAGTAACCATCTGAAAACTGCTTTTTCCGCTTCATGTTAACCCGCTAAAGGCAATTTTAAAAGGCTTTTAATCAACCTGCACATAATTTGGATAATTGGTAAAAAATACTTACTTTATACGTATAGGATTAAAGTAAAATAAATTTTAGCCCTATGTATTTGAAAAGTTTACTTTTTTGTAAAAATACCTTAAAACTACGGTACTATGAACTTCACTCCTAAATTCTACATTCCCGGAAAAGCTACTGCCAAAGAGCAGACCGAACAGCGCCGCAGCGACTCTATCACTAAATATATGGCTACTCAGCTGGTCACCTTTACACCTGAGCAAAACGTCAGCGAGGTATTATCAAGCATGCTTAAGCATAGGATTTCAGGCGCTCCTGTACTGGACGAAAATGGAGATATCATCGGTATGATCTCCGAAAAAGACTGCATGAAGGTAGTGCTGGATTATGCTTACCACAACCAGCCGATCAACCAGGCCAAGGTGCGCGATTATATGTCTACCGAAGTGACCACCGTCAATGCCGACGCAAGTATCTTTGAGGTGGCTGATCTCTTTTACAGCTACAACTTCCGCCGTTTCCCGGTAATGGATGCCGGCAGGCTGGTGGGCCAGATCAGTCGTCGTGATATTCTGAAAGCGGCACAAAAGCTTAAATCTACCACCTGGTAGATCAAAACTCAGGAAAGTGCAGCCTTTTACCGTTACCTACACAAGCCCCTGAACCTATGGTTGCTCCTACTTTTTTAGTCCCAACTGCTGGCGCTTTCCTGAATTTTTTACTGATCAGTTCAGACTTTCATCAATGTCTTCCTTCAGCAGCAGGGTGGCGCAGGCTGCTGCCAGGGCATGCTGCGACTGCGGGCTCAGCGCCGGATTGATCCATACTTTACCCTGGTTGATGAGCTCTACGGCAGCCACTGCCTTTCCGGCTTCCCTGAATTCAAAATCTATGATTTCGTTTCCGATACTTTTCTGGTTGGCCAGTTTTCTTACAGGTAGTATCTCAATATGATGGTCCAGGTCATTGGTCAGGAAACCAGCATATCTGCCGTTCTTCCGAATGTCATCCGGATTAAGGATCAGCAGCCGGTAGATGGCCTCATCCTGCATATTGTAGAGGCTGGCGGCAAAACTATTTTCTGTTTGCACGGTAAATGACAGCAGCTCACGCAAAGCAGAACCAGTATGAGTAAACCTGCCAATCGGCAGATCTACCCCTTTTATTTTGTGAGCAGCCAGTACGGTATAAACTTTCTGACGGTCGCTGAAGAGCTCAAAGCTGTACTTCTGCCGGGCACCTTCCAGGCCGGCCAGAAAGAAGTCAAGTTCATGGGAGCGGGTCCAGCCCCGGCGCACTCTTTCCGACTGATAGCTGCCGAAGCTGATCTTCTGGTTGAGCATAAGGCCCTGCCTGCCCTTTACGGGCATCTCGCTGGCAGAAGAAGCCAGTTCCTCGTCCACCAGCATTTGAGGGAGGGTGCATGCAGACAGCATCAGGGCCGTCAGCAAGGGTAAGATGTAATTTTTCATTTCTTTTGGCAAAGGGTTTAAGGCATAGACAGTAAAAAGCGCCTTCAGGTTGACTCGCCTTCAAAAAATTTCCTATACCTGAGGTGCCTTTACATTACTTGCAAAGTCGTAGCATTTAAGCTGTCTTTTATGCTAAAGTCCAGGCCTGGGTAAGATACTGGTGAGGCTATGATGATTTGAATTGATTCTGTTGATTTTTTATCAAAAGTGAGAATTCATAAGCTGGTGAATACATTCATTCATACCGAGGCTGATCAAATTTTGACGAGGAGTGGAAATTTGTAAAGTGATTGTTAAATTATACGCCACAGACTTTAAAATATGGGTAAATCATCTATCATCAATACATGTCTGCCGGTTCTGTGTCTGCTGTTTTCCTGTCAGCCAAACGAGAAGCAGTTTACAGAAAAAGAGCAGCAGCATTTTACCGAATGGAGTAGCTACCTGGGCGACCCCGGACGCTCTCACTTCTCATCGCTTGACCAGATTAACCAAGACAATGTGCAGCAGCTGGAAGTAGCCTGGACTTACCAGGCGGGCAAGCAGGGCAGCGGCGATGATTATATCCAGACAAACCCTCTCATTGCACATGGTATCCTGTATGGCGTTTCTCCCGGCCTCAAAATTTTTGCCCTGGATGCTGCTACCGGACAGCGTAAATGGGAATTCAACCCCTTTGAGGGTACCGACCAGAGCAGCTTCACCCGAGGACTGGCTTTCTGGGAAAAAGGCAATGACCGCCGCCTGCTTTTCAGTGCCGATAAATACCTCTACGCCCTGAATGCCGATACCGGTGAGCCCGTCAATAGCTTTGGTGAGGGCGGTAAGATTGACCTCACCCAGGGCCTGGGCCGTGATATAGAAGGACTCAACTACCGCTATCATGCGCCTGGCACCATTTACGAAGACCTCATCATTATGGGAGCGCTCAACTCCGAACGATTGCCTGCCGCTCCCGGCCACATCCGCGCCTTTAACATTCGCAGCGGCAAGCAGCAGTGGATTTTTCATACCATTCCGCAGCCCGGGCAGTACGGCTACGAGAGCTGGGAAGACCCTACTGCTTACCAGTTTATGGGTGGTGCCAACAACTGGACCGGCATGACGGTAGATGAGGCGCGTGGGATCGTGTACGTACCGACAGGCTCGGCAGCTTTTGACTTTTACGGCGGCAATCGCCATGGGGCCAACCTTTTTGCCAACTGCCTGCTGGCCCTGGATGCCCGAACCGGTAAGCGCATCTGGCATTACCAGACCGTTCGTCATGACATCTGGGACCGCGACCTGCCTGCTCCACCTAACCTGGTGACTATAGAAAAAGATGGTAAAACAGTTGATGCCCTGGCGCAGATTACCAAGTCGGGTCATGTGTTCGTCTTTAACCGTGAAACCGGGGAGCCGCTCTTTCCCATTGAAGAAAAGGCCTATCCCGAATCAGACCTGATTGGTGAAAAGACTTATTCTTCTCAGCCACTACCGCTGAGTCCGCCGCCCTTTGCCCGTCAGCGGTTTGATGAAAAAGACATCAATCCTCATTCGGTGGATAAAGATTCTCTGCTGGAAGTATTGAAACGCACCCGTTCCGAAGGGCAATTTGTGCCTCCCAGCACCGAAGGTACGATGATTTTCCCTGGTTTTGACGGCGGAGGTGAGTGGGGAGGAGCAGGTTACGACCCTACTACCGGAATCATGTACGTCAATGCCAACGAAATGCCCTGGATACTTACCATGGTTGAGGTAGCTGACGAAAGCCCTCAGGACCTGCTGGCTATGGGCAGGAGCGTATACCAGTCAAACTGCATGGGTTGCCATGGTGCCAACCTGCAGGGAAGTAATTTCCACGGCAACGCCCCCGAACTGGTCAATGTAAAGGAGCGGCTGGACCGGAAACAACTTCAGGCCGTGATCAGAGAGGGTAGAGGCTCCATGCCTTCCTTTGCCTTTTTGCAGGACAGCCAGTTGGAAGCTGTTACTGCCTTT
>JBKHDR010000118.1:0-12651 GCA_046541235.1 Cyclobacteriaceae bacterium
GGCACGGTGCCTAGTGACGGCTACCCTGAGGGCCACAATGGAATTGCCTCTGGCCCGAGTAACAACGCAGACAAAAGATGAATACGGGCCGGAGGCCCTTTGAGATAGTTGCCACTCGCCAGAGGCGAGCGGCTGAATGATGCCTCTTTAAAGGAATAAAACAAATATCCTGCTGACGCAAGCGTCCCGCCGGGATACGGTACCTGGTAACCAATATCCTGCGGGCCACAATGGAATTGACACCGGCCCGAAATTACTAGCTAAGCAAAGTAGGTCTCGGACCAAAGGCCCGGGAAGATATTTGTCACCAGCCTGAGGCTGGCGACTGAGGAGGTCACCCACCCGAGCCGGGCGGCTGTTGGATTATGTTTTTTAAGATAAATCTAACCCCATCACAAAACCTACCAATAAGACAGAAAAAAAAGATTGATAGGATGGTAACTTTCATCCATGTCAGAGTTACGAAAGGCCAATACGAACTATCCTTACTTCATCACCTGCACGGTAGTGCAATGGATAGA
Source organism: Cyclobacteriaceae bacterium (assembly GCA_046541235.1). Classification (GTDB taxonomy): domain Bacteria; phylum Bacteroidota; class Bacteroidia; order Cytophagales; family Cyclobacteriaceae; genus Catalinimonas. The sequence goes on from JBKHDR010000118.1 coordinate 522, forward strand.
CATATTTACGAGAAGTATCTATGCTGATGTACTGGTAAAAAGTTTACAGTATTGCCAGGAACATAAAGGGCTGGAAATCTATGCCTACGTCATTATGCCAAGCCACATCCACATGATTGTCAGGCATGAAGAGGGGCAACTAGACAAGGTCATTGGGCATTTTAAAAGCTTTACAGCAAAGGAAATGCTCAAACTGATCAGTTCTTCACAAGAAGAAAGCCGGAAGAAGTGGCTGCTGCATATGTTTGCTTATGCTGCACGTTTTCACCGGCAGCATGCAACCTACATGTTCTGGCAGTATACCAAACACCCTGTTGAACTTAACAGTAATTACCTGATACAGCAGAAAACAGACTACATTCATCAAAACCCGCTGAAGGCCGGCTATGTCACCGAAGCTAGCAGCTGGTACTACAACAGTGCGTGTCCATTTTCACCCCTCAGGATGAATGGGTAACACCACATCCTCCCGGTCACTGACAAGTCGCCCAGGCACAACTTTTCGTATTGGCTATTCTGAAGGCCACCGGACCAGGTAACTGTATACTACAAAGAGGTTTAGAAAAAAATACTTACAATGAGCTGCCACTGCCCCAGAAAGCAGCAGCTAAAATCAATAACTGAATCCAATCAGATTCCAGTAGTTCAGCCATAAGTACAAACCTATCACAGAAAATACGACCAATAGTGTCAGCACAGAAGAAGTTTTCCAGCGCCAAAGCGCTACATTTCTGATAGTAGATATAAGCAAACCCACCAAAAGCAACAGGCTCAGCAATGGCAGGTACAGGGTTAATGATAAAGATAATGGCAGCCCGTAAGCAAACTCCTGCGGATCAATCGTGGCCATGATATATAGGCTATGGCGGCACCAAAAAAATTCATCATCAAAAACCGCCTTGCTCTAAGATGCTTATGAAGGTAAAAAGTTATACTTTCTGGTATCAAAAACAGGCGCATAGCATGAAGGAGAAGCTCCGCATGAAAAAATAAGGTCGTATGGAGAAAAAAAAACAAGCCACCATCCCGGGGGATGATGGCTTGCTTAAAAGTGGTCATTGTCTTAGCCAGACAAAAACCTAGTTTATTGTGAGGCTGGCGCTACGGGTACGGGAGTTCTCGTTCTCGTTGATCACCACCGCATCAAACCTGATTTCAGTACCGGAAGGCAGGTTAGCAGGAAGCTGGTAGTTCATCATCAGCGAATCGGTACGGCTCACACTTGAATAGGCTGACTCATAGGGAAAAGTATCAATCAGGGTAGGTTCTGCATCCCCAACAGCTGAGAGTAAGCGAATTTCCCTGATGTCAGCTTCTGACCAGTATCTCAGGTCAAAGGTAAGGCTTGAACCGGCCTGTACCGCTGTGGCACTGGGTGAGCTAAGGCTAAAAGAAGTAATCACCGGTAGATAACCCAGGTCCTCTTTGATGATATCTTTAAGCACCTGGTCTGAATCTTCGTCACAGGCAACTGTCAACAGAATCAGGCAAAAAGCCAGCAATAGTTTTGATAATTTATAGATTTGCATGTTTTTAAAAATGTAAGGGGTTACTGAAACAGCCACAGCACCTGGGCCTGGTTTTCTACTTCCGGAATGCAGGTGTTTCTGCCCGGCTCATCGTCGGCAATATTGGCCCGCTGTACCCAGGGACGAGAAACCGGGTCGATCTGGTTGGTGACAGGCCCTGTCAGATCAGGGTAAACATTGTTGTCGTACTGATACCTTCTTAAGTCCGTCCAGGTTTCAATCTGCAGGTAAAGCGCAATGTATTTCTGCACCATGATATCTCTCAGGGCCAGGTTTGTTGCTCCCATAGAAATCTGGGGATCGCTCAGGTAATTACTTAACTCATCTTCAGACACGCCTACCTTGCGCATACTTACTTCAATTCCTTCAAGGTAAGCTTCATAGGCAGCATTTCTGTCGCTGGCAAACAGAGCTTCGGCCAGTATGAATTTCATTTCAGCCGTAGTCAGTATCAGCAAGGGAGAGGTATTATCTGCGAAAAAAGTATTAGTGGTGATATTTACGTTTACTTCAGGATTTTCACCCACTAGCGTACCCGGCGTGGTACCGATGTAATCACCACTTCCATCCGCAGAGCCATTATCGGCATAAGCTGAGATACGAGGATCGGGTAGCTCTTCATAGTAGCCGGTACCATTCATCAGGTTCATGATATAAGAAGAAGGCTGCATGATTTTGTTCACCGGATTACCGATGAAGCTGAACCAAGGGTTTTGCACCTGTTCGTCATAGATCATTTGCAGGTCTTCTTCACCTGCCGGGCTGTCAAAAGAACGCCTGGCATCTTCTACCGCATTACTCAGCAAAGCAGGGTTCTGTTCAGCCAGGTGAAGATGATAGCGGGCTCGGGCTCCGTATGCTGCCTTCAGCCACTGACTCAGGTCTCCTCCATAAAAATAGTCACCTCTTACAGTACTTAAGGAAGGTAATTCAGGAAGTGGGGCCTGCAGGTCTTCTATCGCCTGGTCAAGCATATCACTTAGCACATCTTCATACAGAAACTGCATCTCGTCATAGCAGGGATAAAGCAGGTCAGAGCCCTGGTTGGCATCAGTGTAGGGTGCATCTCCCCAGGTATCGGCCACCATCATCAGGTTAAGTGCCAAAAGGGTACGTCCTATACCGGCATAATTCCTGGCTCCCTGGTTGTCGGCACGCTCAATGAGTTCCTGCAGGGTGGGCAGGGCATTCAGGTAAAAAGGGCGCCACAGCTGATCCATACCATAAGGTGTATACTGATCTATCTGCTGCCCGGCCGTATACTGAGGGTAGAGACCTCCGTACTGCGCCGCTCCGAAGAAGCAAGTAGCCGTATATCTTTCAGCAGCAGGCAATAAGGTTTGCAGAGTGACCTGCTCGGGAGAAATCCTGGCAGGGTCCTGGTTGATATCCAGCATATCATCGCATGCGGATAAGGCAAACAGGCTTACAAAGGTGGTGAATATGAATTTATATGTCTTCATGATAATGCTAGAATGACAGGTTTAATCCTACATAAATACTTCTGGTAGCAGGCACATTGGTACCCACATAGCCAAAGACGTTACTTCCAGGTCCGTAGGCGCTCTGCTCGGGGTCAAAGCCCACGAAAGGAGTGGTCAGCCACAGGTTATTGGCAGTCACTGAAGCCCTGATGTTGGTAAAGAAGGTCCGATCTACTACTGACTCAGGCAGGGTATAAGCCAGGCTTACGTTTTGCAGCCTGATCCATGAAGCATCCTGAAAGCCGTTAAATTCAGTAGCCAGTCTGTAGCGGAATGCCTGACGGTAGAGCTGGTCTACTCCAATTTCTACCGGCAGTTCATTTTCTACCCATACCGGGTTTTCGACGGTACCGGTATTTTGCACGCCGTCAAATACCACCAGCTTATGGCGCATGTTGCTCTCTTCACCAGTAGGTGCTTCGCCAGCAGCTGTGCCATAACGCATGCGGCGGTTGATATCAAACACATCACCACCCTGGCGGAAAGTGAAGAGGAAGGAGAACTCAAGTCCTTTGTAGCTCAGGGCATTGTTGATACCGCCTTCCCAATCAGGGAATGCATTGCCGATCAGGTCATCCTCGGCCAGGGCTCTTCCCTGCCACTGATCGTTTACGTTGGGATAACCATTGGCGTCAATCACATACCGACCAAAGAAGGGGCTGTTAGGATCATCTACTGTGCTCAGCTCCCATCCATACCAGTCGCCGGGGCGGCCTCCTTCACGTATTTTTTGCTTCACCCAGGGAGTTTCGGGCTGGAACACAATCTCTTCCACACCTTCAGGCAGGCTGATGACTTCGCCACGAATACGTGACCAGTTGAGGATAGCGTTCCATTTGAAATTACCGCTACGAACAATTTCAGCATTGACCACCAGTTCCATAATGTTATTTCTCACCTCACCGGCATTGGCCACAAAGGTGTTGTAACCCGTGGCCAGGCTTACCGGAATAGGCACAATCTGGTCCACACTGGTCTGTACGGCGTAGTTTGCATCCAGGCTGAGGCGGTTTTGGAGGAAGTTTAGTTCCAGTCCGACCTCAGTACCGCGGGTACGCTCCGGACGGAGGTCAAGTGAGCCAAAGGTGGCGCTTCTCGTTACTCCCACCACGCCTCTGAAGGGGTTGAGGGTTTCAAAATACCTGCCTATCTGGTAAGGGTCAGCATCTTTACCTACTTCAGCATAAGACAGCCTCAGCTTACCATAATTGAAAATATTGTTGGCACTCAAGCCCAGCGTTTCAGTAAACACATAGCCCAGGCTGACCGAAGGATAGAAGAAAGAACGGTTGTCTTCAGGTAAGGTAGAGGCGATGTCATTTCTACCGGTAACGTTCAGGAAGACCGTCTGCTGCCAGTTTAATTTAACATCAGCAAAAAAGCCGAAGATGTTCCGCTCTCTCGGGAAAGCTCTTACCGTATAGTCGCTCAGGTTGTTGATACTCCTGAAGGAGGGAATCACAAAATTGTTTCCCGAGCCTGTCAGTGAAGTGTTGCTGATATGCGTTACCTGGTTACCCAATGATATACTTCCCTCCCAGTCGGTATCAAACTGGTGGCTGGCGGTAGCGATGAAGTTACTGTTAATTTCGCGGTAACCGATCACCTGTCTGGAGATAGACCCGGTGGGGGAAATCAGCAGGCTGGGATCAGTAAGGATCTCCCGGCTGTCGGTATATTGGTCAATACCTGCACGGTAGTCAATCTTGAGCCAGTCAGTCAGCTCGGCGTTCACGCCCAGGGTACCGATAAAGCGTTCCACATTATCCGTCTGGTAGGCGTTTTCTGCAAAGTAGAAAGGGTTCTCCAGGTTATTCACGTACCTGACAGGCGTGCCGTCTTCATTGATATAATCGGTCATATCAATGGTATTGGCATAGCGAGAGGCATAAGAAATAACACCGGCCCCGCCCACTCCCATACGGGGGTTGGTACCTCCCGAGTTGATATAGCTGGCAGATCCATCCAGTGTCACTTTATCAGAGGCCTTCATACTGGCAGACAGCTTCAGGGTAGTTCGGGCAAAATCTGAATTGGGTATAACACCCGTCTGGTCAAGGCGAGAGATAGAGGCGTAGTATGTAGCCTGCTCACTACCTCCTGAGGCGTTAAAAGAGTTTTGAAACTGGTGACCGGTAGAGAAAATCTGATCCCACTGATCGTACACCTCCTGTCCCTCCCGAATAAGGGGGCCATCTGAGTGGTAGACATTAGGGTTGTAAATACCATTGAGCCCCTGCCCGTATTTCTTCTGCATGGGAGGGCGCTTCACCACATCATCAAAACTATAGCTGGTGCTGTAATTGAAACGAGCCTTACCAGTCTGTCCGCTTTTGGTGGTGATAATCACTGCGCCGTTGGCGGCACGTAGACCGTAGAGGGCAGAAGCAGCCGGTCCCTTGAGGATTGATATATTTGCAATATCATCGGGGTTGATATCGGCAAAACGGTTGGTATTGGTAAAGTTACTGCCTCCCCTACCCCCGGTGATGTTTGTCTGGTTACTGATAGGTATACCATCTATTACAAAGAGAGGCTGGTTGTCTGCTCCGGGGTTAAGCGAGTTGATACCACGGATGATGATGTTGCTGCCAGCACCGGGAGCACCACTGCTGTTGGTGATCTGTACGCCTGCTACGCGGCCACGCAGTGCATTGAGGGCATTAGGCTGATTGGTTTCTTTGATCAGGTTAGGGTCAATTTGCTGTACTGCATAACCCAGGGCTCGTCTTTCCTGCTCTACACCAAAAGCGGTTACCACTACTTCGGATAGAGACTGCAGGCTTGGCATCATACTGAAATTGAGGCTGGTTTGACCGGCCTCTACCGCTACCTCTTCTGTAAGATAGCCTACATAAGAAATCAGCAAAGTAACGGGCCCCTCTGGCACGCTCAGACTAAATCTGCCATCTGTATCGGTGATGGTACCTTCAGTACTGCCTTTGATCAGGATATTTACACCGGGCAGAGTCGTTCCATCATCTGATGAGGTAATCTGTCCGCGTAAAGTCCTATCCTGGGCATAGGCTCCCTGCCAGTTGAGCAGCAGGATAGCACATAGGAGTAAAAACTTTTGCATAGTTTGTTTTATAGAGTTAAGAATAAGTGCCTGTAATTGATAAGAGAAGAAGAATTGCCTATAGGGGACTGATGCGAGATAGCTTTACATAAAAACCCAATATGAAGAGTTGAGGAACTTGAATCTCTGGTCTTGTAAGGCCGTGCTATCATCACACCAAGGTCAAAAGTATGTGAATATTGTCAACAGAATTAAGCATCACCCTCTGTTTTAGAGGTCTTGTTCCGAACAAACACTGCCAATAGGTGGCAGTTGTTGCAGGGCGAAACGGGATACAATCATGCAAGATGTTTGTAAAGCAATGATAATCAGGCATTTGAAAAAATAAAACAGCTTAATTTAAGATCTTAGGCCAGGCTAAGCATCCTTATTTTGCGTTGGCAAGCTAGGTGCAAAAAAAAACAAACACAATAGCCGCTTTTACATTTCATAAAAAAAAAATCTAACTATCTGTTAAAAAATAGGCTCTAATGACCACAGCTATTTGTAAAACAGCTTACCAGCGTTTAATGTATAATTTAAAAGTAGCGCCTTCACCAGGTTGGCTTTCAACTTCTATCTTACCTCCTTCCCGCCGAAGCATCTGGTTGATGATATGCAGGCCCACTCCTTTACCGGAGGCATAATTGGTAAAGCGGGAGAAAGGTTTGAAGAGCTGCCTTCCGTATTTGACCAGGTCGATTCCAATGCCATTGTCGCTGAAGGTAAGGATGTCGTACTTTTTGCCTTTTTTGGCACTGAGTTTCAGCCGCAGAGGCTCCCCGTATTTTCTGTACTTGATGGCATTAGACAATAGATTACGAAAAGCACTTTCCAGGTAAGGCTTCACAAAAAGAACCTTGAATCTATCCGTTACTTCCAGTTCAATTTCATGTTTAAACTCAGAAAGCAGTGACTCAAATTCTTTTTTTACTACAATAAAGCACTCTTTCACCGCTATGGGCTGAACCATTTCTTCCTGCAGCTTTTGTGCCTCCACGAGCTGTATCAGTCCCACCACCGTACGGTCCAGGGTTTCAACAGAAATCCCCAGCTTATCCATAACCTTAGCCTGCAGCATCTCATTGTCTACATTTTTGAGTACTTCTATCAGACCTTTGATATTAGCTACCGGAGAACGCAGATCGTGGGCCACGGCATTCACAAAATTTTCCAGGTATTCGTTGAGCTCAGTAAGCTGCTTATTCCGTTGCTCCAGCATCTGCTGCTGTTGCTTCTGGCTTTCAATATTAGTACAGGTACCAAACCATTTGACCACCTTATCCTGCTGATTCATCAGGGGAATAGCCCGGGTCAGGAACCAGCGATACTTTTTGTCAGCGCCCTGTATGCGGTACTCTATCAGGTAAGGCAGCTTTTGTTTTACGGCCTCATTCCATATCCGGGAAGCACGTTTGCGGTCATAAGGATGAATATAATGTAGCCATTCACCACCTAAAGAAGTAGCTGGTGTGGATCCGGTATACTCATACCACTGCTTATTAAAATAGTTGGTACTACCTACTTCATCAGCCACAAAAACGATCTGGGGCATACCTTCTGCTATCTGCCTGAACTCCTCCGCTGCCTTACGCTGCAGCATTTCATTCTCAATTGTCTGGTGCATATCAGAGGCTGAAGCTATCCAGCTGTGGAGTTGCCCATTGGCCTCTATTACCGGTGTCACCCTGAGCAGCATCCAGCGATACTCTTTCTGCTTATACAGCAGGCGACAACGCATCTCGGCATCTACTTTTTGCTTACCAGACATCCTGTGACGCCATAGTTCAAGCAGCTTATCTCTATCTTCTGGGTGCAGGAGCTGCATCAGCTTTTGGGTGCTTATATCGTCTGGGGAAATGCCTGTTATCCTGCTAAAGGCCTGGTTGATATATTCCACCTGTCCCTTACTGTTGATCGTAAAAATAATCTGCGGCAGGTTTTCAGCTAGTAGTAAAAACTCCCGGGCGTCCTTCAGGGCTTTTTCAGTTCTTTGTCTGCTGGTGATGTTTTTGACAAAAACAGCCGCTCCTATGACCTGCTCTCCCTGCCCGTAGATGGGATGGTAGGAAGTTTCGTAAAGTATGGTTTCACCACTGGCCAAATGATAAACAGATGGAGCACTTACTGATTTTCCACTCAATGCCTTTTTATACTTTTGCTTTATTTTTTTCCGGTTTTCAGGAAAATCATCAAAAATACTAAGTACATCCATTCCTACTTCTATTTTCCTGCCGGTAAGGGCTTCCATTTCTGTAGCAAAAACCCGGTTAAAAGCGCTCAGACGAAAATCCGGAGTAATGGAAGATATGTAATCATCCGTACTGTCAATCATCCTGATGAGGTTCCGGTTATTCAGGCTGATGATATGCAGGGCATCTTTGAGCTTCTCCTCGGCCTTCTTCATCTGCGTAATTTCCATATAGGTAAGAATCAGGCCGTGCTCGCCTGACTTACCATAATTAGACAGGTACCACTGGATCTGCCCCTCAAGTTGAAAAGGTACTTCCATCTGTATAGCTTCCCCTTTCTCTACCACATCTACCAGCTGCTGAAAAAGTCCGTTTGTTTTGAGGTTGGGATAAAGCTCCAGCAGGGATGCCCCTTCAGTAGCACTTCTGCCCAAAGCCGTCTGTATCATTTTAGACTTATGATTAGTACGGATGTAGACAAAATCTATAATCCTGCCGGACTCATCACGTACTGCCTCCAGGGCTTCTATGGCAGCCGATGAAGTGTTGAAGATACCTTCAATAAGCTCATTGCTTTTTTTCAGCTCCAGACTGGCATTTTTCGTTTCGCTGATATCTAGATGAGTAATGACGAGGCCTTCACCAAATTTGATGTAATTAGTAAAAAACCACATGTTTTTCTCATTCTGCTGGAAGTATATCTCATCCCGGTAAGTCCTTCCTGTTTTAAGCACACGTACCAGCATTTCAAAAAGAGGAGAATCCATCACAGCTGGATAAGAGACTGACAACTTAGAATTTTCAATATTTTCTATGTCATAAGCCTGATGTACTACCTGGGCCTGCCGGTTGGATTTGATATAGCGGAAATCAACTATCTTCCCCTCATCATTCTTGATAGCTTCTAACACATCTATGCCTACCGCCGTTGAATCAAACAGGCTAGCCAGCAGTTCATTACTTCTAAAGATCTGCTCCTGTATCTTTTTTCGATCTTCAATACACTCATAAACCAGGACGATGCCCTCTCCCAGCCTGCTCACCTGCTGCTCATACCATTTTCTATTTTCATCCATTGGGTAGAAGAACTCAGCTTTGAATGAATTCCCTGTTTCCATCACCTGCACATATTTATTAAATTCATGCTCAGGAAATTCTGGAAACACGTCCAGCAGGCGGCGGCCAATAAGGCTGGGGCCCAGGTCGCGCTTGCGGTCTATGATCAGGTAAGCATTTTTGCTGACGATACTAAATTCAAAATCTACTACCCTGCCGCTTTCATCGCGTAAAGCTTTGAGGTACTCTACCCCGAAGTTGATCGTGTCAAGAATATTTTTGTGCAAAGAAGAATCGGCCTGATTTAACGGCTGGCTGCTTTCGCCCTCCAGGAGGTGTGCTGAGCCAAGATAAAATGTTATGTCTTTACTGACTTTCTTCTGTACTATTTCTCGTATTCTGAATGCTTTACCCTGCGGCTTGGTCAACGTATAGCTAAGCTGCTCAGGACGCATTCCCCATGCTGCTTTTTTCTGCACTTCCTGCCGCCGGTAAAAGCCTTCCTTACCTATCAACTTCTGCCACTCGTTGAGGCTTAGTGAAGATTCGGTTAGCCCCAGCTTCAGACGCGCAGCTTCATTGAAGTAAATTTTTTCACCCACCACTTCCAGAAAGGTCATACCAGGTAAATGGTCTATAAATGCCAGGTACTCACTTAAAGATTCAATGCTATTAGCAGACCGATGCATAAGAAGAAATCATAGTTAAGCCACGATAAAGATAGGAATCACAAAGATAAGTGTTAACACATCGTTCTCATACCTGTTCAGCCGATTGAGGTACAACTGCCCACACTTACCATCTCCCAATTTTGCTTTGTTTTTTGACGATTTTTTACAAAAAAAACAAAGTACTTTTATAAAACAAATACTTGTCATTAAGCTGGAAAACGCCCATACTTAAGCAAAATAACCCAAAATATTACATAAAGAACTTTTCAGGGGAGAGCTACTGGAAGCAGACCTTATCTTGCCCTCTCCAGACAAAACCAAAAAAGCTATTCTTAATCATCATACTCAACTTAAAAACCCTATAAGAAAAAAATACTTAAGCATAAAAATTTAACATACTTACCAGTAAATTTTATACTTAAGTATCATTTCGGCAGACCTGTATCAGTCTTAACGAACAAAAAACTGATATACAATGCTCCCGATCACTTATGTAGAATGCTGATCAGTGTACGTTCTGCATCCAGCGGTTAAGAATAGGTGACAGCAATACGACCACCAGCGCGCCTCCAAATGAGACATAGGCGATAGACTCAAAACCCTCGGTATAAATCTGCAGGCTTTGCAGGCCGCCGTCCAGAGCGGTCTGTCCCTCTATCTTGTCTATGGCCAGTTGCTGGCTCACAAAGCCCACAATCTGGAAGGCGTAGGCTGAAGAAAGGAACCATACTCCCATCATGAAGGCAACGATGGTTTTGGGCGACAAGTCGGTGATCTTGGAAAGACCTACCGGCGACATAAACAACTCGCCCAGGGAGATAAACATATACATAACTACCAGAAAGACGAAAGGCACCAAACCGGCTTCATTGGCGAAGTTTTTACTCAGAAAAAGGATATAAAAACCTACCCCCAGCAAGGCCAGTCCCAGGGCGAATTTATAAGGTGTACGGGGGTTAACCTTTCTCCTGGAAAGCCACACCCACAGGGCCGAAATAGGGATTGAGAAGGCGATGATAAAAAGCGGGTTCAGCGCATTGGTCTGCGCAGCGTTCATCAGTACCAGGTCAACGTTACGGGCTGAAAAGAGAGTAATGATACTGCCTGAAAGCTCATGGAAACCCCAGAAAAGGGTCATAAATATGGTCAGAAAAATAGCTACGATCAGCTTTTTACGCTCCGAAGCTGTTACGTTGACGAGGATGTAAACCAGGTAACCCAGGATGAAAACACTGATAGCGTAGAAGAGAACATTAACAATAGTTACCTCTCCGAGGAAGGTCTCTCCACCCCCGATGTACTGGTAAGAAGAGATCAGCAGGGCAATAAGCGGTGCCGCCAGGAAAGCCAGGATGGACACCCAGTGCTTCACCTTGATGCCCAAAGTCTTCTTCTCAATAGCAGCCGGATCTGGCGGCAAGCCTTTATCCATAAAAACACCTTTGTTGATACCACTGTTGAAGAACAGCAGACCGGTGACCATGCCTACACCCGCCAGCCCAAAGCCGTAATGCCAGCCATATTCTGCACCCAGCCAGCCGCATAGCAGGGGCGACAGAAAAGCCCCGATGTTGATACCCATGTAAAATATGGTGAAGCCCGAATCTTTACGGCGATCTCCCTCGGGGTACAGTGCACCCACAAAAGTAGAAATATTGGGCTTGAAAAAGCCGTTACCGACGATAATAAAGGAAAGCGCCAGGAAAAAGGCGATGTTGTTTTCAATAGCCAGCACAAAGTGGCCGATAGACATTAGCACACCCCCCAGCATGATAGACCGGCGGTAACCAATCAGCTTATCAGCGATGCGGCCACCGATCACCGGTGAGGCATACACCAGCGAACCATAGGAGGAGTAAACAATGGCTGCTACCGTATCACTATTGGCGAGGGCTGCAAAAACCTGGTCCACCATATAAAGTACCAGCAGGGCGCGCATGCCATAGAAGCTGAAACGCTCCCAGAGTTCGGCAAAAAAGAGGTAGAATAATCCGCGCGGGTGGCCTAATACGTCGGGAGGTCCGCTTTCAAGTCTGGGGTCAATGGGGTTACTATGCTGAGAGGTAGTTTCTGCCATGAAAATATTTTAATTGATGAATTGATGCGTTTTGCGTTTAAAGTTCAGGGTTCTGAGTTCAGG
>JBKHDR010000119.1:0-12492 GCA_046541235.1 Cyclobacteriaceae bacterium
CTTGCTGATTTTCTTGCTGGTCCTGGTTTTGGTTTTCCTGTTCCTGTTCCTGTTCCTGTTCTTTCTGCTGTTCCATCAGTTGCTTGACTAGTTCGTAGTTGTAGCGAGCCTCCTCATTAGCAGGATTGGCCTTAAGTGCTTCCTTGAAAGAAGCCAGTGATTCTTCATATTCCTGCTGCTCGCTGGCAATGATGCCTAACTGCTGATAAGCCACTGATTTGACTTCGGGCTGACTGCTACGCACCAGGGTACTGTAGTTGCGGCGGGCAGAGATGGTATCTCCTGCCTGTATCAGTGAATGAGCCAGGTTAAGCTTCACATTGTCATCCTGTACATTCAGTGAATCTACCAGGGTACGGTAATGAGTGACTGCGGTAGCATAGTCGCCATTTTTATAAGCCTGTTCAGCTTCTTTTTTGAGGCGGTTGACAGTAGCGATGTTATCAATCACGCCGGCAACAGTCATGATGCTGAGCAAAATAGCGGCAATGAACTTCATATTTTTACAGTTTTAAACTTAATCAGATGATCTAAGGCAAAAAGTGCCACACCTACAATGAGAAAATAAAAGTACTTGTTGGAAGAAGTATCTACCTGCCGGGTATCGCGCAGTTCGCCTTCAATCTGGCTGATGGCATTAATCAGGCGGGAAGAATCGTCGCGCCTTTCGTTAATTTCAAAATATTCACCTCCGGTATTACTGGCCAGTTCCTGAAGCGACTGTGGCTCCAGCCTGGTAGTCACCACATTACCACTGCGGTCTGTTTTGGGAATACCTCTCACCAGAATCTGGCTACCCTCTTCAGTACCTACGCCCAGGGTAAAGAGTTTGATACCCGCCTCGTTGATTTCCTGGGCAATTTCGGCACTTTCCTCACCAAAATCTTCTCCATCACTAATAAGAAGAATTACCTTGGATTTTTGTTGCGAAGGAGCGCTCGTTTCAGATGTCAGTTTTGAGAGTGCCATACGCAGGGGAGGGGCAAAGTCGGTACCGGTACTGGGTACCAGGCCTGAATTAAGCGTTTCAATAAAAAGATTCAAGGCACTCTGATCATAGGTGAGCGGGCACTGGACAAAAGCTTCGGAGGAAAAGATAATCAGCCCGATTCGGTCAGAGCTAAAAGCCTTGACCAGCTCACGAAGCTCAAATTTCACCTTTTCAAGGCGGGTAGGCTGCACATCATTGGCATCCATAGACTGGGAGAGGTCTACCGCCACAAAAATATCCTTGCCTACCGCCTGTACCTCTCGGGTAGCACTACCCATCAGTGGACCCAGGAGAGCCACCATAAAAAGCAGAAAATAGAGGGTCCGGAGTATTACCTTACTTACAATAGCCGCGAATCCGGTTTTGAGGATACGGCTAATTCTGATCATGCGTGTCAGGTAAAGGATATAGCCGAGAATAAAAAGACTTATAAATATAAATTCAGTAGTACTGAACTGATTATACCATTCCATAGGACGAGTTTATGCCACAAAGTAATTTTTATAACGCATAAAAAGCCAGTGAAGTGCAAAATTCATTTCGCGAATTTGATGGCAGCTATCCGGGTAGCATAGAAGCGAGCCAGTGTCAGGTCAGGGGCAAAGGTTTTTGACGAATTTTATCACTCATACTTTGGGGATGTTATAAATCTTGTGCTATATTTGCACTTCCAAAAGCAAAGTGATGCGATTGGGAAGTTCAGGGAGAGATGGGTGAGTGGCTTAAACCAGCAGTTTGCTAAACTGTCGTACGTGTCAAAACGTACCGGGGGTTCGAATCCCCCTCTCTCCGCTAAAGTTAGGTCAAAACCTAACTTTTTGTTTTGTAGAGGCTTATAGGTTTAGCGTATAAGCACAACAAGTATCGGGGCGTAGCGCAGTCCGGTTAGCGTACCTGCTTTGGGAGCAGGGGGTCGCAGGTTCGAATCCTGCCGCCCCGACTTGATTATCAAGCACTTACGAGTTCAATCTTGTAAGTGCTTTTTTTTGAGTATACACAAAAGTATACACATTTTAATTTTAGATTATTCGTACCACAGACTATCCGCCGGGTTCTTCCTGGCGGCTTTCCAAGTTATTTTACCAACTGAAACTCCTATTACTTTCCGAATGGCAATTTCCTTTGTATGACCAGTACAAAAAGCATGTTGCTGAAAGTTGCCAATTGGTTGCTGGACGTTACAACCAATCGCAGCAACCAGTATTTTATGTGTATTCCTTTATGAAAGTAGAGACAATCCAACTTCTTTACTTTAGCTGGATTGCAAGATGAATTTCTACACTCATTTTTTAGACATCAGCCTTCTTTAATCTTGCTTTGTCAAGCTCATACTCGCCCTGTAACCGTACCCAAAAGCTGGCACTAATTTCTAACAGGTCCTCTAGTTTTAGTGCCAATGAAGGACTAATATTTCTTTTGCCGTGAAGGATTTCATTCAAATGGGATGCTCTCATACCCAGACTTTTGGCAAAAGCATTCTGAGGTATCTCTCTTGCTTCAAGTTCATCAAAAAGAATTTCGCCCGGATGAATAGGTGCTGCACTCTGTACCTCCACACCGTTTTTGTCTACTACTTTATATGCTGCCATCATTCGTAATGTTTACTGAGTTCTGTAATTGAGATTACCTTTTCAATTTGCACCTGCTCATCTTTAATCCTAAAAAGAATACGATACTGTTTGTTGACCCTTACAGAAAATAGTCCTTGTAAGCTGCCACTTAGTGGCTCAAAGTTTAGACTTCTGAAGCTTCTTAGCTCCTGAATGTTGCTTAACATTTGCAGCACTCTGACGGTTTTTCTGTACTGTTTGATGATAGCAGCTTGATATTTCGGCTTTCCTTTAGGCTTACCTCTGTAAAGATCAAGTAAGTACTCATCTTCAAATTCAACAATCATTCACATAAATTTATTCCCAATATTAGGGAATTTATGCCGTTTTACCAAGCCTCCTTTATAATCCTGAATAAGTGAGAAGGCGTCTCACTTATTAGCTACGAGGAATGAAAAATTCTGAGATGATGGGAGATCAAGAGGGTTGCTAAGAGGTTGCTGCCAGGTTGCAAGTGTAGCAACCAATACAAGGTAGTTCAGCTAAGCCTTTTGTACCAAAGTCATCCCATCTTATTCATCGGTATTTGTAATGATGATCCTACCGGTTTCTAAAGAATAGAACTGGCCATCGTCCAGGCTTATGTCAAAAGTAAATGACTGGTCAATGATTTCGTCGGGCTCCTGGCCAAATATGAAAATCAGTTCGTCGAAGTCGGTGGCAAAATCTCCTCTCTCAATAAGAAACTCTTCAATGGTGAATCCGGGATAATTTTCACGAACAAGAAAATACGCATTCAAACTCTCACCGGCAGGAATGTTGCGTCCTGAAAAGCTGATAGCTCCATCGGATGTGATGGCAATTTCGGTAATCTTTTGTGCAGAACGGGATGGGGCGGGGCTGCAGGCATAAGCTTGTGGTATGATGGTAAATGGTTGCTGAGGGTGGTGGCTGTTGGTTGCTTCAGCCAGGTACTCCAGTTCAGTGATGGCCAGCGCAAAGGCCATACTGTCCAGCTTCAGCGTATCGCTCAGATTCTCTGTAGTAAGATGGTCTCCATATCCGGGATAGCTACCAAATCTGACGGACAGATCTTTAATGCTAAAAAAAGTATTCTCAAAGTCTTCACCACAGCAACTATCATTGCAGAACAAATTACATGATATCGGTAAATTGGTGAGGAGAAGTACCAACAACGTAGAAGTGATCCGGCTAAATGTTGTATTTGATCTTTTTGGTATAGGTACAAATTAACAGATCAGGCCAAAAATTACATTCTTTAATCCAGAAAAATGAGCAAGGTCCCTGTTTTTTGGAGAATCATTAGCTGTATACGAGTCCGGATATTGTTACAAATCCCACAGTGCCGATGCTTACAAAAGTGGGAGCGTACTTTACCGCATTCCCTGATGATCATATCCGAACAGCGGTAGGTCTCCCAGTACTTTTCTTCCAATGGAAAATAAAGGTGAGCCAGCTTGGCAGCTTTGGCTCTACCAAAGAATTTTTTTCGGGCCCGGCGCTTCAATTTCTGCTGGTCAAAATCAGCAGTCTGATTAAACTCAATTTCGTCCTCGCCCCCTGATAATTCCGAAGTTATCCTATATGTATCAAGAGGGGGTTGCTTTTGAGGAGCTAGTTTGCCTATCGCTTTTTGCTGGCAGATGGCTTGATATTGCTGAAAATTGCTTTCGCTCGCTAAAGGTTGCTGCAAATTGCTGGCAGATTGCCCGTTCAGCCTGAATTTTGTCTTGCTATCTGCAGGAGCAGCAGAACTAACTTGCTGCTTATTGCAGGTTTTTTTGCTATTTTTGCCCTGGTTCTGGTCCAAAGAACTTTTAAAGCTATTTGATGTATCGCTTATGAGAATTTGGGCGAAAACCCGTAGCCTTTAGGCACGGGATGAGGAGCGTTGGCTCCACAGACTCGCAAGCCACCGTGAATACGGTTGACCTTCCTATAAGGCCAGCCAAGCCCAAACCTGTTGACCGATCTACAGCAGTAGGTCTGGACTTGGGTATCAAGAATTTCCTGATCACTTCTGATGGTGAGGTATTTGAAAACCAAAAGTACCTTACCAGAAACTTGAAGCGACTCAGGGTAGAACAACGATCTCTTGACAGAAAGAAAGTTGTGAAAGGCGCAAACTATCAAAAACAGAAATTGATAGTAGCCAAACTGCATGAAAAGATAGCGAACCAGCGTAAAGACTTTCTCCAGCAGCTTTCTACCGAACTTGTGAATCAGTACGACACTATCTGTATGGAAGACCTGCATGTTAAAGGTATGGTAAGAAATCATTGTCTTGCCCGTTCTATTAGCGAACAGGGCTGGTCTATGTTCAAGACCTTACCTGAATCCACCGCAGGGGTAACAGCTAAGAAGTCATCTTCCTGTGGCTTCTCTTCAGCCAGAAATTGGCTGCGCCAATAGGAAAACTTTCCTGCATTGATTTGATGCCGCTTACAGAAAGACTCTCTTGTCTCTCCACTCTCTTCCCATTCGCGACACAAGGAAAACATTTCTTCTCGTAATTTCTCTGATCGCATTTGATTACATTGCTTTAAGTTATAAAGCAAAGTTCATCAATACACCATTTTAAGGAAAGAGGCCGCTGGCCGTAGGCATACGAATGTAAAGCAGCAGTACTTTAAAGACAGGAGTATTTTCTATTCTACTTTTCCAATTCAAAGTCAGGCGCCTAAGGGTAGAGAGTGGGATTATTACCTAAAAGCTGTTTACACAGTAGGCATCTTGAACTTTAGCTTTCCAGATCAAAGTCAGCAAGAGCGTTTTTTACGAGAGATACAACTGATTGATAAAGAAACCCATGAGGTCTTTTACAATAAGTTGACGTTCATTTATCTTGAAATGACTAAATTTAGAAAGGCCGAAGATGAGTTGGTTAGTCATTTTGACAAGTGGATGTATGTACTCAGGAATCTGCACCAACTACAGAGCAGACCCGTTAAATTACAGGAGAAAGTATTTGAAAAGCTATTTTCAGAAGCCGAAGTAGCCAAATTAAATCCGGAAGATATGAAAGCATACGAAGAAAGCTTGAAAACCTACAGAGACAACTACAGTGTCATTGAGACTGCGAAAAAAGAAGGAAAAATGGAGGTGGCGAAGGCTATGAAAAAGTATGAAGATCCGGTAGAAAAAATATCTGCTGTAACAGGATTGACAAAGGAAGAAATAGAAAAACTGTAAAGCACAGGGCATAACAAGCCATAAGCGCAAAGCTACGGCTGCGCCTTCGCAGCGCCTATGGCAGCCGTTACTTGCCATTAAAGAAAATCCATTACATTTGCTAAAAAGAAATGCCTGAGATAAGCAGATTTTATGGAATAATCATCAGAATGTTCTATAATGATCGCGCGGCGAACCGTCATAATCCACCTCATTTTCATGTGATTTACCAGGATAATGAAGCATTAATTGACATAAATACGTTAAAAATCATGAATGGTAGTTTGCCAAAAAGAGCGATATCCTTAGCTATAGAGTGGGCCATTGAACATCGGGATGAATTATTGGCGAATTGGCAGAAAGCTAGAAACAATGAAAGCCTAGAAAAAATTAACCCTTTAGATTAGAAACCGCTGATATGATTAAGATAACAAACATACGTATACTTGATAACACAAGAATACATTTCACATTCAATGACAATAAAAAGAAAACTGTTGATTTTGCTCCATTCATAAAAGAGGACAAATTGAGCAGCGCTTTAAAGGATACAGATTTTTTTGCTCAAGTAAAAGTTTATGAAAACGGTAGAGGAATTTACTGGCCAAACGATTTTGATTTTTGTCCTGATTTTCTGTACCAGTATCAAGCAGATAAGAAGGCAGAATTGATAAAAAAGAACTGATACGGCAGGTAACACTACGTACCAGCCATGTTTCGGGCAATGCCCTCGCCGACCATTGCGTTCACGTTAGCAACTATAAAAATTAAGTAACAGCCAAACTAACCAATTAAATATGTCTAGTGTACCGGTTACAAAGATAACTATACTTCTTGGCGGTTAATTTAGTGGGTTGCTAAAGCTAAAAAAAGTAGGCAGATTTGAAGTGACTAAACTCTAAATCAATGCGGGGCATCCCATGCCTACTCAGTTACATCTTAGCCAAGCCAAAATGCAAGAGCTAGATACAGAAAGGTTTCAACACAATCAAGGGTTGGTGCAGCGCCGTTTACAATGCGTGTATCTAAAAGCTAAGATGCACTTGACTCATGAGGTAATTGGTGCATGTATGGGCGTACATGCTAATCAAGTGGGTCAGTACATTGACCTCTATAAGCAACAGGGGATACCGGGACTATGCCATACTGCTTATGGAACCAACCGTAGTGCTTTAGAAGGTCACGCTGATTTACTCATTAATACTTTCATTGAACGCCCTGCGCTGAGTTTGGCTGAGACGCGCCATCGCATCATTGAGCTAACTGGTATTGAAAGAGACATTAGCCGTGTGGAAGCTTTCCTCAAAAGGCACGGTTTCACCTATCGAAGGTGTGGCTATGTGCCGGGCAAAGCTGATCCAGAAAAGCAGCAGCAATGGGTAGAAGGACCTTTTCAAGCTGAACTAGAGGCAGCTCAAAAAGGGGAAAAGGTCTTGCTCTTCGTCGATGCCGCTCATTTTGTCTTGTCTCAGTTCTGTTGCATGATGTGGTGTGTCAAACGGCTCTTTCTACGTTCAGGAGCAGGCCGAAACCGTATCAACGTGTTGGGTGCCCTGAATGCCCTTACTCAACAAGTCAACACCAGTTGTATCAATGCTGAGGTCATTGAGGCCTTTCTGATGCCACTCCGAAAACAGTACCCACTAAAGCCTATCACCATCGTTTTAGGCAAAGCACCTTACCAGCATTGCAAAGCAGTGATGGCTTTTGCTGAAAGCCTTCAGATCAAACTGTTGTTTCTGCCCCCGTATTCCCCTAATCTCAATATCATTGAAAGGCTCTGGAAGTTGACCAAAAAGAAAGTCTTGTACGAAAAGTATTACGAACGGGCTGATCTGTTTCACAATGCCATTCATAACTTCTTTGGGAACATAAGCAAACACCAAGAACAGCTCAAACCCCTGTTAACCCTCAACTTCCAGACCTTTGATAACTCACGAATCTATGCGACATGAAGTATAAACATACCCTTTGAAGTTCAGGCCCTGTGAAAAATTCACAGATTGTCACCATTCATGCGGTCGCTTCTTTGCTGGCACTGCTAAGAGTATGTTTTAAAATTCTTAAGAAGCAATTCTATGAATTAAGAATGGTATCATGGCAATTTGCGGCATAGCTTCAGAAGATTCTACGTTTTTATATAATCTCTACAAAGTCGTCTTCTAAAATTGAGCCATCCATAGGTTCTTTCCAACGGCCATCTGTTCTTCTCAGGGACAAATCCTTAAGATGATTCTGGTCCCGGTCGGGCATGACTCTGTGCGGGGCACCCCGTGCAATTTCTACTTTCCAGTTGGTCTTTGCTTCTACATATTCTATAAAAGACTCTTTATATCCATGATCCGCTACGATTTTCTTCATTCTTGGTACTTTTCCCTTGAGTTTTTTGATCAGTTCCATACCGCCTTGATTATCTGAAATATTTGCTGCAGTGATATGAACTGCCAAAGGCAGACCTCATGTATCAACAGCAAGATCTCTTTTCCTGCCGTTCACTTTTTTGCCTCCATCTATGACTGTATCCAAACTGATAAAGTTCACAATTTTAGTGCTTTGACTGTCAAAAGCCAGCAAACTGGGCGTTTCTTCTCTCCGTTGCCTTTTTCTAATCACCAGCGCATCCGCCTGGAGTTGTTCCCAAAGCCCTATTCTTTGCCATTTTCTGAAACAATAATAAACCGGCGTCGGGCGCACTTTGCCAGGAAGGGTACTTGCTATCCAGATTCCTTCATTGAGCACCTGTGTAGTTAATCCAAAGAATGGCATTCATGATCGTTCTTAAACTATGAAACCTACTTCTTTGATCATCCAGTATTTTCTCTATAATTTCCCACCGTGGAGACGGCCACTCTGCATCAAAGAGTTCTTTAAACTTGCCGCGCGGTGGCTTTGCATAAACTTAAGGCCTGAAGAATTTTAAGTTTAACGCTTAGCAGCCTCTCCGATTCTTTATTTTTTACAATTCAAAACATACTCTAATAAATCTACATGAAAAAGTATGATGCGGTGATTGTAGGCTCAGGGCCCAATGGTTATGCTGCAGCCATCCGGCTTTTACAACATGGATTATCTGTTATCATGCTGGAAGCCAACAAGGAAATTGGCGGGGGCGTACGCTCGCAGCCACTCACGCTTCCTGGTTTTGTGCACGACACTGGCTCGGCAGTACACCCACTGGGCATGGCATCACCCTTTTTCAGCACCCTTCCCCTGGAAGACTTTGGTCTTTCCTGGGTGCAGCCAACAGCCCCTCTGGCACACCCCCTGGGTGAGCAGGGAGGCGTGGTAGTTTACCAGGATATTGATCGTACTGCTGAACAACTTGGGCAAGATGCGGATGCTTACCGCAGGCTAATGGCACCTTCGGTAGCTTCATGGGACGAAATTGCCAAAGCTTTCCTGGGCCCCCTGCGCTGGCCTGCCCATCCTTTTAAGCTGGCCCGCTTCGGACTAAAAGCTATACAGCCAATAAGCTGGCTGGCCAAAGCTTTTTTTAAGGAAGAAAAATCGCAGGCCCTGCTCGCCGGACTGGCTGCTCATGCCATGCTGCCGCTAGATAAATTTGCCTCCTCCGGCATTGCCATGGTATTGGGCACCCTGGCACACAAAGTAGGCTGGCCTGTGCCCAAAGGCGGGGCGGCTACTTTATCTCATGCTTTGCACACCTACTTTCTGAGTCTGGGAGGTGAGATAAGGACAGGTATACAGGTAAAGTCACTTTCTGACTTACCTCCCTGTAGCGCCATATTATTTGACACAGCGCCCCGACTACTGCTGGAACTAGGTGGCCTGCGCCTTCCTACTCTCTATCGGCAGCAGTTGAAAGCCTACCGCTATGGACAGGGTATTTTCAAAATGGACTGGGCACTCTCTGAGCCTATTCCATTCAGCAATCCGGAAATGCGAAAAGCTGGCACCATACACATAGGAGGTACTTTTGAAGAAATAGCCCGCTCTGAAAAAGAGATGTGGCAGGGAAAGCATAGCAAAAAGCCTTACGTACTGCTGGTGCAGCCTTCGCTGTTTGATGATAGCCGGGCACCCGAAGGTAAGCATACGGCCTGGGCCTATTGCCATGTGCCTGCTTATTCGGAGGTTGATATGACAGAGGTAATGGAAAGCCAAATTGAAAGGTATGCACCAGGTTTCAGAGACATTGTACTGGCAAGGCACTGCATGAATACCAAAGCTATGCAGAATTATAGTGCCAACTATATTGGAGGTGATATCAATACGGGAGCGCAAACCATCACACAGCTTTTTACGCGTCCTGTTTATTCATTTACGCCATACCGTACTGCAGTAGATGGTATGTATCTCTGTTCTTCAGCCACCCCTCCCGGTGGCGGGGTGCATGGTATGTGCGGCTTCCACGCTGCCGAAACTGCTATCAGGGACATGTTCTCGAAAAAAAAAGCCCCGGCTCGGTAAGGAGCGGGGCTTCATAATACTTTTGCTAAGAGTTAGTTACCGTTAGGCTTAGTTTCGGTATCTGTGCTCTGCTCAGGGCTGCTGGTTTGTACCACATTAGCTTCCTTGTAGCGGGTGTTCAGGCCATCAATCACAGTGCGGGTGATATCCAGGCTATCGTCGGCATAGAGTACACCGCTGTTCTTAGTATAAGTAAGCACTACTTTGTAGTCCTGAGTCTTGCCGTATTCGCCCAGATATTCAGAGACTTTGGCATACAGTTCTTCATTTACTTTGGCCTCCTCCTGCGCCAGTTGGGTAGAGAGGTTCTGCTGGTACTGCACCAGGTTCTGCTGTTTCTTCATCAGGTCTTCTTCCACAGCACGGGCCTGGTTCATAGTCATACTGCCTGCGCTGCGCTGAAAGCTCTCAATCTCGCTCTGCAGTCCGCGGGCCCGGCTTTCGTAGTTTGCCTGCAATTTCTTGGCGGTTTCTTCCAGTTCATTTCTTTTGTCCTGGAAATACGTGTAGTATTCCAGCAGGGTGTCGGAGTTGACATAAGCAATTTTAGGAACCGAAGAAGAGGCCACTGAAAGGCTATCACTTCCACTGTTCGCTGCTGAGGGACTGCCGTTGCTGAAGTGCAGCACATAAAGATAAATGACAGCCACTGCCAAAACGCCGTTCAGGATTAAAGATAGGTTTTTCACGATGAATTTTTTGTTGATGACACTTTTAAGAAACCACAAATATATAAACCCCCGCGAAATTTTACATGGAGGAATCGAAGCTAGCAACTATAATACTTTATGAAAAATTCACTGCCAGGCAAAAATAATTGATCAGCCCTTTTTTTTACCTACAGAACCCATTTGGTCAGAAACTTCACCGGTAGACAAATCATCCGGGAGAGGTTCCGCCTGCTGCCTCAAAAGAAGATCCTGTCCAAAAGCTGTCTGCTAAATTGTCCTGCTAGGAGCGATACCTTCGGCGGGGGTTTCTTCCAGCACTTCAGCTGGCTTTTTCAGGGCCGCTTTTTCACGGAAGAAAATGGTAAAGAGCAGCAGTACGATAAACGAAAGCACCGCAGGTACCAGCCAGATCTGGTTCCAGAGGTAATCCTTTACATTGTCAGTAAGCTGAGTATTCTGCTCTACAATGATGCCGGATAACCAGGAACCAACAAACATGCCTACACCATAAGTAGCAAAGGTAATCAGTCCCTGGGCGGAGTTTTTTACCGAGGCAGGGGCTTTCTCATCCACGTAGATCTGCCCGGTTACAAAGAAGAAATCATAGCAGATGCCATGCAGGATGATGCCTCCGTACAGCATCCAGACCAGTTCGGCAGGGTTGCCCCACATAAAGAGCAGGTAGCGAGCACCCCAGGCCAGCATACCGATCATCAGCATTTTTTTGTAGCCCAGCCTTTTAAAAAAGAGAGGCATCAGCAGGAGAAAAAGAATTTCTGAACCCTGGCCCAGGGTCATTTTTCCAGCGGCATTTTCTACGCCTATATCGTTGAGGAAGAGGTTAGCAAAACTGTAATAAAAAGATAAGGGAATACAGATCAGCATTGAAGCAATAAACAGGACAGCGAAAGAACGGTTTTTCATCAGGCGAAGGGCATCCAGTCCTAACACCTCGCTCACACTTGCTTTCTGTCCTTTGCTCTTAGGAGGTGTGTGAGGTAAGGTAAGGCTGTAGAGCCCCATGATGACAGATGCCCCGGATGCAATTAATATAGGCGTGTTCATAGCTTCAATATCCAGAAAACCAACTACCAGCCCGATAATGATCCAACTGATGGTGCCTAGCACCCTGACTCCGGGAAACTCCTCACCAGGATTATCCATATGTTGAAATGATAATGAATTGGTAAGAGCAATGGTTGGCATAAAACAAAGTGTATAGGCTATGATCACCGGATAAAAGAGGTTGAATTCTTCTATTTGCGCCAGCCAGAAAAGAAGGCCTGCTCCAGCAAAATGAAGTACCGCCAGAACCCTTTCAGTCGGAAAAAAACGGTCGGCCACCATACCAACAAAGAAAGGGGAGATCATAGCGGCAATGGCAAAAGCCCCATAGGCCAGCCCAATCTGTGAGCCTTCAAATTCCAGCGTGGTTCCCAGGTAAGTACCCAGGGTAACATACCAGGCACCCCATACCAGGTATTCCAGAAACATCATGGAAGAAAGCTGCACGCGCGTTTTAATGGTCATAGCTAGGCGATTTGTTAAGCAGCTTTAATAATAAGGAAAAATGCAGAAATTTACAGGCAGCCTTCTGTTTTGATTCATGATAATTTGTGTTTTGGAAACCCGTTGCCTTCAGGCACTGGAGGAAAAA
>JBKHDR010000120.1:0-12425 GCA_046541235.1 Cyclobacteriaceae bacterium
GCCATCATCTTTGTTTTTATATGCGTATGTATCTATCTCTTTTATATACACCGTAACTATCTTAATCGTATTACCGATTACAAAGTGCTTCACGATGGTATTGTGCATGACCTGCACCACCAGCGCTTCTTGGGTGAGATCAGTCGTCTTGAGGGGCTTATAGAAATTGCGGAAATGGATGATGCTTATCGGCAGATGTGCAAAAGAGAAATAAGCAAACTGAAGGAATCTGTCAGCTATATTGCTGAAAAATATAACGATCTTAAATAAGCTTCATTGCTGCTGATGGCGCAACATGAAGCTCTTCAAATCGCTGATACTGTTAATCTGCCGGGCAACAGGGTCTTCTCTTCTCATCATCAGGGCCGTGGTATTGTTAAAGCCCAAGGGCTGAAGCCAGGTAAGCCCAAATCTTTCCTCGGATTTTTCCTTGACGTACTCATAAACCTTTCCACGATTGCCACTCAGGCTATCTACGACCTCTGCGGAGGGCTGTAGTAAAACCAGCAGGCCTGTACCCGTATATTCAGGGTAAATATCTACACTCCCGGTTTTGATCGCATCCATCAGGAGTTTAGTACCTCCAAACCCCTGCCGCAGTTCGGTAGTCAGTGAGGTCTGTCCCTCAATGAGTGCTGCAAACATTTCTGCCAGGATAAAATTTTCTGTAAAGCTTTTGGAGCCTATCACCAGTTCTGCCTCAGCTGTTCTTTTGGGAACTATATCAAACCCATTTGCGAGCAAAAACTCCTCGGCTACTTCCCTGGGCGAACGTTTTTTTTCATCCACCTGGTAATTCATTTCCATCATTTCTTCTTCAGTCACTTTAGCCGAGAGGCTATCAAAGATTACTTTTAGCCGAGGGTATTTTTCTAAGGTTTCTACTCTTATAAGTGGGGCAGCATAATAAGGAGGGAAATAATCCAGATCGTCATCCAATACTTTGAGGTTATAGGCTTTGATTCGTCCATCAGTAGAAAATCCGCTGATCACATCTACCTTTTTGCTGTTAAGTGCTTCGTACATCAGGCCAATCTCCATTTCCCTGGTTTCCATAGAGAAGTTGTAGGCTTTTTGCAGGCCAGGATAGCCGTCCTCTCTTTCCATGAATTCGGAATTAAAACCTGCTACTAACCGGTTTTTGCCGGTAAAATGACCTGAAGCCACCCATTGGTAGGCAATGAGAAACAGAACTAAAGCAGCACTGACATACAAAAGGGGGCGCAAAAGCTGGTATATGTATTTTTGTATCATACCCAGCAAGGTATCAAAAAAGATAGCCAGCAGAGAGGCTGGTATAGCACCCGCCAGTATCATGTTCACATTGTTGACAGCTATGCCCCTGAAAATATATTCACCGAGGCCACCTGCTGCAATCAGGGCGGTTAATGTGGCCACGCCTATATTGATAACCATTGCTGTACGAATGCCTGCAAAAATGAGAGGAACAGAGAGAGGCAGTTCAATTTTTCTTAAAATCTGCTTACTGCTCATGCCCAGCCCCCGGGCAGCTTCTATTACAGAAGGCTCAACACCGCTTATGCCGGCATAGGTGTTTCTTACAATAGGTAGCAGTGCATACAAAAAGAGGGCGATGATGGCGGGCGTGACACCTATGCCAAAGAAGGGCAATAGGAAACCCAGAAGCGCCACGCTGGGGATGGTTTGAACGATATTAACAAATCCCAGCACCGGTCGGGAGGCTCGCTGAAAGCGTGTCATGAGTATACCGATACCAATACCCACCAGGCAGGCAATGAAGAGCGAAATGAGGGTGATCCAGATGTGCTCAAGGGTCTGCTCCAGTATCTCCGAACGATGCTCTGCTACAAAGGATAAAAACTGGTTCATCCGCTGCTCATAAATTTGGAGAAGATGTACATCATTAGTACGAAAACTGAGGGGTACGTATAGCCTTAAAAATTATACTCATTTATCATACGGTAGAAGAGGCGTGTCATCTTAGGCTCTGCTTCGTTAGCTGCCCTGATGATCTCCTCCACACTTACCACTTCCAACTCATCGGGATCGCACAGGTCAGTGACGATTGACATGGCAAACACCTTCATTTCCATATGACGAGCTACGATCACTTCGGGTACCGTAGACATACCTACAATGTCGCCGCCTATGCGGTTTAGGAAGCGGTATTCGGCTCTGGTTTCCAGGTTAGGTCCGTTTACTGCCACATAAGTGCCTTTATGTATTCTGAAGCCTTCTTCTTTGGCAATCTGCCAGGCGGCATGGATCATCTCAGGGTCGTAAGGCTGGCTCATGTCAGGAAAGCGAGGGCCAAATTCATCCAGATTAGGGCCTGTCAGGGGATTGGCTGTCTGCAGGTTGATATGATCGTCAATGATCACTAAATCTCCCTTATGATACTGCCGGTTCATGGCGCCCGATACATTGGAGATATAAAGTGTATTGATGCCCAGCATTTTCATGATCCTGATTGGAAAGGTAATCTGTTTCATAGTATACCCTTCGTATTGATGGAACCGTCCCTGCATGGCCAGTACCGTCTTATTGCCCAGCTTACCGTAAATCAGCTTACCATCATGAGTTTCTACGGTGCTTACCGGGAAATTAGGAATTTGGGCATAGGAGATACTTTGTCTGACTTCAACCTGAGTGGCGAGACGTCCTAGCCCGGTACCCAGAACTATACCTATCTGAGGTGTTTCGCTGATGTACTGCTGAAGATACTCCTGGGTTTCTTTGAATTTGTCCATTATGAAAAATAAGTTGGTAGATATTCGGGCAAACTACCAAAAAAATCAGAATCAAAACAAAGCCTTGCCGCAAAGCATACGAGTTTTATTCTACCTGATCCTGAACTCTTACTGAACCTGCCCTGCTTCTTTTTCATGTGTTGATGATAGAAGAGCATCCAAATTTTTCATATCCATGCCGGGCCACTGGTTCTCAAGGAAATAAGGTTTGAATTCGGCAAACATTTCTTCCTTATACCAGCCAAGTTCGCGGGTTTTGCGGATCATCTCACGGTGTTTTTTACTTTTGTAGGCATAATTTACCATCGCTTCCCGGTTTTCCCACAGGCTGAAAGTCGCCTGCTGTAGCAGGGGAAACTCACCTATACCTTTAGAAAAATAAATTCCTTCTTCAAAAGCTTTAAGCCTCCTGCTCACTTGTGGCACATTTTTCCAGAAAGTAAGGAGCTTGTTCCGGGCTATGCTAGCCCTGGTCAGTACTGCCACAGGACCTGTGAAATTTTTATTGTCAGCAACTATAAAGGGATTCTGTCCATCCCAACTTCCTTTACTCGCTACTGGCTGCATAAATATGGTAAAATGGAATTTTGCTTTGGCTTTCATTTCCTGCAAAACCGGCGCATCCTGTATAGCTTGTTTAGCATGATGGTCTGTTTGCCATACTCCAAGAAACGCGTAGGTAGATAAATCCGGCAGTATACTGAAGCCATCTCCTGCGCCGCTACCCAGCAGTTTACAAAATTGGAGACCATTTATTTGCCTTAAAGA
Source organism: Cyclobacteriaceae bacterium (assembly GCA_046541235.1). GTDB lineage: Bacteria > Bacteroidota > Bacteroidia > Cytophagales > Cyclobacteriaceae > Catalinimonas. The sequence continues at coordinate 3,501 of JBKHDR010000120.1, forward strand.
GTCCTGGGCTTCCTGCATCTGCTTCATTGCCCACCATTTTGCCCCGACACCCTGATATTTAAAAAAAGAAATTGTAACGCTCTGCTTATTCAAAACCTTCAAGTTTTAAAAATAAAAAACGGCAGAAGAACCTCCTGCCGTTAAAAAAACCTGTGTCAGGCAAAAGTGTTTAATGCTGCTCGTAGGCGAGTATGGTCTTTTCAATGATATCACAGCAGCTATGCAATTGCTCCTCGGTGATGACCAGCGGAGGAGCAAAGCGGATAATATTGCCATGAGTAGGCTTGGCCAGCAGCCCATTTTCTTTTAGCTGCAGGCAGATATTCCAGGCGGTTTTACTTTCTTCACTATCGTTGATCACAATGGCGTTAAGCAGACCTTTGCCCCGGGTTAGGGAGACCAGATCGCTCTTGCTGATCAGTTCCTGCATGCGCTGACGGAAGATTATGCCCATTTTTTCTGCATTTTCAGCCAGTTTTTCGTCCTCTACTACCTGCAGAGCAGCCATGGCTACCGCGCAGGCCAGCGGGTTACCCCCGAAGGTAGACCCGTGCTCACCGGGCTTGATGCTGAGCATGACCTCATCACTTGACAGCACCGCAGATACAGGAAGCACCCCTCCGGATAGGGCTTTGCCCAGGATCAGGATATCGGGCCGGAAGCCCTCGTGCTGACAGGCAAAAAGCTTTCCTGTACGAGCAATACCGGTCTGTACCTCATCGGCGATAAAAAGTACATTTTTGTCCCGACACATTTCAAAGGCTTTTTTCAGGTAACCCTCATCAGGCACCACTACTCCGGCTTCTCCCTGTATGGGTTCAACCATAAAGCCTGCCACATGAGGGTCCTGCAGGGCTTTCTCCAGCGCAGCGAGATCGTTATAAGCAATAAGCTCATAGCCCGGCATGTAGGGGCCGAATCCGCCCCGGCTGGAAGGGTCGGTAGACGAAGAGATGGCCGCCAGGGTGCGCCCCCAGAAGTTGCCATTGACAAAAATGATCTTAGCCTGGTTTTCAGGTACTCCTTTTACGGTATAAGCCCATTTGCGGCAAAGCTTGACGGCAGTTTCTCCGCCTTCCACACCGGTATTCATGGGTAGCACTCTGTCATAGCCAAAGAGTTCGGTGATGTATTTCTCGTATTTACCTAATATATCATTATGAAACGCACGGGAGGTCAGTGTCAGTTTTGAAGCCTGTTCCTGCAGGGCATGCAGAATGCGGGGGTGGCAGTGACCCTGGTTGACAGCACTGTAAGCCGAAAGGAAATCATAATATCTTTTGCCCTCCACATCCCAGAGGAAGATGCCTTCTCCCCGGCTGAGCACGACGGGTAGGGGATGGTAATTGTGGGCGCCATATTGGTGTTCAAGCTCGATAGCCTGCTGGCTGGAAGTAATGTGATCAATCATATAACTTACTATTTTATACGTCGGGATAATGTTTGGTACTCAGGAGCTTATATTGAAATAACTGGTAAGCGAACTCATTTAATGCATGGCAAGTTAGATAAAGTAAGGCAGATGACAAATAGCAGTTAAAATGCTTCTCCTGGAGTATTGTTAGTGAGCTGTTTATAGAAAGCGAGCACTTTAGATCATGAGCTCTTAGTTTTTTTTCTGTCAATCATCCGTTTGTAACCCTTAAAAAAGCCGAACTTACTTTTTTTATACTGATAATTTTTTCAGATATTTGCCACCTTAATTACCAGGACTAAGAAATTTAACGATAAAATGGCTAAAGTTTGTCAGATCACAGGAAAGAGACCCCAGGTAGGTAATAACGTTTCTAAAGCGAATAACAAGACTAAGCGCAAGTTTTACCCCAACCTGCAGAAGAAGAGATTTTACCTCCCCGAAGAAGATCGCTGGATCACCATCAAGGTGTCTACCTCTGCTTTGAGAACTATCAACAAAAGAGGAATTACCTCTGTACTAAAAGAAGCGCGCGAAAAGGGAACAGCTACTGTCTAATTTGAGTTAAACAAAATAACCGGCTCAGGCTGGTACAAAATACATAAGGAATGGCTAAGAAAAGTAAAGGTAATCGCATACAGGTGATCCTGGAATGCACCGAGCACAAAAACTCCGGGCAGCCCGGCACCTCCCGCTACATTACCACAAAGAACCGGAAAAATACGCCCGATAGAATGGAGCGTAAGAAATACAATCCTGTTTTAAAGAAATATACTGTTCACCGAGAAATTAAATAAACATGGCTAAGAAAGCAGTTGCATCCATGAGAAAAGAGGGTGGCAAAACCGTAGCTAAAGTGATTAAAGCGGTTAAGTCTCCCAAATCAGGCGCTTATACCTTCAAAGAAGAAATGGTGCCCGTAGATAACGTAAAAGATTATCTGAGCAAGAAATAACTTTCCTCTTGCTGAATCAAAGTACAAAAGCCCTTTACGGGCTTTTTTTGTAGGTGCTTAGTAAGTATTTTTAGCCGTCACACAATTTACCTAAACCGATATGGCAATGTTTGGCTTCTTCTCCAAAGAAAAAAAAGAATCGCTTGATAAAGGCCTGGAAAAGTCTAAAGACAGTTTCTTCTCCAAAATGGGCAAGGCGATTGCCGGTAAATCAAAGGTTGACGATGAGGTGCTGGACGAACTGGAGGGCATACTGGCTACCAGCGATGTGGGCGTTGATACCATCATCAAAATCATTGACCGTATAGAGGCCCGGGTAGCCCGCGATAAGTACCTCAGTACGGCAGAACTGGATCGCATCCTCAGGGAGGAAATTGCCGGTCTGCTTACCGAAAATGAAGACGAAGCCAGCCGTAAAAGCGCTACCGATTTTTATGTGCCTGAAGAAAATAAGCCCCATGTGATTCTGGTAGTAGGGGTCAATGGAGTAGGAAAAACAACCACAATCGGGAAGCTTGCCTATCAGTTTAAGAAAAAAGGCAAGAATGTCATCCTGGGCGCAGCCGATACCTTCAGGGCTGCTGCTGTAGACCAGATCAAACTCTGGGGCGAAAGAGTAGGGGTGCCGGTTGTATCTCATGGGATGAATACAGACCCCGCCTCGGTAGCTTTTGACACAGCCAAACAGGGAAAAGAAATGGGTGCCGATGTGGTGATCATTGATACGGCCGGTCGTCTGCATACCAAGGTCAACCTGATGAATGAATTATCTAAGATCAAGAGGGTAGTGCAAAAGTTTATACCGGATGCTCCTCATGAAGTGCTGCTGGTACTGGATGGCAGCACCGGGCAGAATGCCTTCATCCAGGCAAAAGAATTTACCCGGGCTACCGAAGTTACTGCCCTGGCGATCACTAAATTGGATGGTACCGCCAAAGGTGGCGTAGTAATTGGTATCTCAGATCAGTTCAAAATTCCCGTAAAATACATAGGAGTCGGTGAAAAAATGGATGATTTGCAGGTATTCAACAAAATGGAGTTTGTGGATTCTCTTTTCAGCAAATCAGGTGCCTGAGGCAAGTTGATTCCTGTATTTAAACAGCGCCTCAGGCAAAAAACAGCAGCGCACTTATACTGACGGTGAACCCCAGCAGGCTTCCCAGCAGCACATCTATTGGCCTGTGGATATTCAGATATAGCCTGGCCGACATGACCAACCCGCCCAATAACAGACTGATTACCAGTGGCCAGAGCATCTGTGTGTCCGGGTATTTGTAGCCTAGACCCAGCAGAAAACCGATCAAAGCACCTGCACTCGCTGCATGCGAACTGACTTTTGTAAATAGCGAAAAGACGCTGACCAGGAAAATAATCAGCGTGATCGCCGCCAGAATCACCACCAGTATCTGATTGACCCTGAATTTGGAAAAAAACATATAAGTGGTAATGAGGTAAAAAATACTGGTAAAGAAAAAAGGAAGTACCCTGTCCTGACGCCGTGGTATAGAATAAGCATCGAGTTTGCTGCCTTTGATCACATCTGTAAAACGCAGGGCTGTGATACTGATCATTGGCAGCACAAAAGTGGTAATAAAAATCGCCAGCAAAAGGTAATTGGCTGCTTTGGGATTGATCGGCTGCGCTATGACAGGCGCATAATAAAATAAAAGGGCAAATAACAGGCTGGGCATAAGTAATGGATGCAGCATTACAGATAGGGCCACTGAAAGTCTCTTCACCATCAAAGTTCTTTTCTAAGCCTGGCCACAGGGATCTGCAACTGTTCACGATATTTGGCTACCGTACGTCTGGCAATATTGTAGCCTTTGTCCTTCAGCATTTTTTCCAGCTTATCGTCAGATAGCGGTTTGCGCTTGTCCTCATTATCTACCAGCTCTTTCAGGTAATTTTTGACTTCACGGCTGCTTACGTCCTCACCAGAATCAGTAGCAATACCTTCTGAAAAGAAGTACTTGAGAGGGTAAACGCCAAATTCTGTCTGAACTGATTTGCTGTTTGCCACCCTGGAAACGGTGGAGATATCCATCCCTATTTCGGTAGCAATATCCTTAAGGATCATAGGACGCAGTTTGCTCTCATCGCCAGTCAGGAAAAAGTCGTACTGGTACTTGATGATGGTATCCATGGTAGTGAGCAGGGTCTGCTGCCTCTGTCGGATGGCATCAATGAACCACTTTGCTGAGTCAAGTTTCTGCTTGACAAAGGTAACGGTTTCTTTGAGCTTTTTGTCTTTCTTTTTACTCTTGTCATAGGCATGCAGCATATCAGAGTAAGAACGACTGATCTTGAGTTCAGGTGCGTTTCTGGAGTTAAGAGAGAGTTCCAGTTTGCCATTGTTGTTATTCAGGATAAAATCCGGAATAATGTACTGCGTACGCGCCATGCTATCCATGCCATCACCAGGCTTTGGGTTTAGCTTGGTAATTATGCTGATGGCCTCACGCAGTGAATTTTCATCCGTACCTTGTTTGCGGCAGATCTTATCGTAATGCTTTTTGGTAAATTCTTTGAAATGCTCCTTTAGTAAATCATAAGCCAGCCTGTGGTACTTATCCTGCTCGGGCTTGCGCTCCAGTTGCAGCAGCAGGCACTCCCTGAGATCACGGGCGGCAATGCCGGGTGGGTCAAAGCGCTGAATTTTTTCCAGTAAGTCTTCTACCTCATCCAGATCGGTATCAATATTTTGCGAAAAAGCCAGATCATTGATTATAGCTTCAAGGTCACGTCTGATGTAGCCGTCACTCTCGATACTGCCAATCAGCTGCATTCCAATCTGGTACTGTCGTTCATCTAACCCCAGAAAGTTGAGCTGCATAACCAACTGTTCGTTGAGGCTGGTGCCAGTGGGGATGGGCATTTCTCTGTCGTCTTCTTCAGAATAATTGCCATCACCCTGCATTTTATATCCGCCAAATTCATCTTCCGACAGGTAATCCTCTATGCTAAGATCATCATTAACATCATCTGTATTGCCCTCATCAAACTCCTCATCGTTGTTACTGCTGATTTCCTCATCTTCTCTACCTTCTTCCAAAGCAGGATTAACTTCAAGTTCCTGCTCAATGCGTGCTTCCAGTTCGGCAGTAGGGATCTGCAACAGCTTGATGAATTGAATTTGCTGAGGAGATAACTTTTGACTTAGGGTCTGGCTTAAACCAAGCTTCTGCATGTGTTCTCTCCTTTAAACAAATTACCAAGTGGTGTTCAAATTTATTATATTCTCTTCAAATCTTTGATAAAAAGAGCAAAATATCGTTGCTTTGCAAACGCCTTTTAGTACATAGGTAAGATATTATTTCATTCATTCAAACAATATTTCCGGCTGCTTGAATTTTTTCACAATTCTAATCCTAAGCTGCTTTAGATATGCCATTAACGAGAAGTAAGATAAGATTATTATTAGAGGAAACGCCTCTGGATCAGGAGGTTCTGGTAAAGGGATGGGTAAGAACAAGACGAGGCAGCAAAAATGTTGCCTTTATTGCACTTAATGATGGGTCTACTATCCAAAACTTACAGATAGTAGCTGATGTAGAGAAGCTTGGTGAGGATTTGCTTAAAAAAGTTACAACCGGCGCCTGCATTTCCGTAAGGGGAAATCTGGTGTCTTCACAGGGACAGGGACAGTCAGTAGAGCTTCAGGCTGAGCAGCTTCAGGTGCTCGGTGAGGCTGATCCTGAATCTTACCCACTGCAGCCCAAAAAGCATTCTTTTGAGTTTCTGAGGGAGATTGCCCACCTTCGCCCGCGTACTTCTACCTTTGGTGCCGTATACCGCCTGCGTCATGCCATGACCTTTGCCATTCATCAATTTTTCAATGACAAGGGCTTCTTTAATGTACATACACCTATCATCACCGGATCTGATGCCGAGGGTGCCGGTGAAATGTTCAGGGTCACTACCTTAAACATTGACAAGCTGCCCCGTACTGAGGATGGTAAAATTGATTTCAAGGAAGATTTTTTTGAAAAGGAAACCAATCTCACCGTATCCGGACAGCTGGAGGCAGAACTTGCTGCCCTGGCCCTCTCTGAAGTTTACACTTTTGGGCCTACTTTCAGGGCAGAAAATTCCAATACCTCCCGCCACCTGGCAGAGTTCTGGATGATTGAACCTGAAATGGCCTTTTACGATATCAATGATAACATGGACCTGGCTGAGGAATTCCTCAAATATCTGGTTCGTTATGCCCTAAATCATTGCCGCCATGACCTTGAATTTCTTAACCAGCGTGCTCTGGAAGAAGAAAAAAACAGGAAAAAAGAAGAGCAGAGCGAGATGTCCTTACTGGAGCGGCTACAGTTTATCCTGGAAAATGAATTTGCCCGCGTTACCTATACCGAGGCTATTGATATACTGAGAAATTCTAAGCCTAATAAGAAGAAAAAATTCCAGTTCCTCATTGATGCCTGGGGCGCCGATCTGCAGTCGGAGCATGAGCGGTTTCTGGTAGAAAAACACTTTAAGCGGCCGGTCATCCTCTATAACTATCCCAAAGAAATCAAAGCCTTTTACATGAGGCAAAATGAGGATGGTAAGACGGTAGCTGCCATGGATGTACTCTTCCCGGGCATAGGTGAGATTATCGGTGGCTCACAGAGGGAAGAACGCTACCAGGTGCTGCAGGCGCGCATGAAAGAAATGCATATCCCCGAAGAGGAGATGTGGTGGTACCTGGATACCCGTAGGTTTGGTACGGCTCCTCATAGCGGCTTCGGCCTGGGCTTCGAGCGTCTACTGCTCTTCGTGACGGGCATGGGTAATATCAGAGATGTGATCCCCTTTCCCCGCACGCCGGGTAATGCCGAATTCTGATCAAAGATAAAGCCTATTTATTTTGTCAAGGCCCTCACAGATCATCCGTTCAAAATTTCCGCACAAGCCTACTAAAGGGCAGGAAGCGCTCTTTCTGCTCTTTGATCGTTTTCTGGAACTCAACGAAGATGTCAAGGCTACTTTGATGCTCAGGGGCTATGCCGGTACGGGTAAAACCTCTGTACTGAGTGCACTGGTAAAAGCGCTGCCGCAGTTCAACTATAAATCGGTGCTGCTGGCACCTACCGGCCGCGCTGCCAAGGTGATGGCTTCCTATGCCGAGCGCAATGCTTATACTATCCATAAAATCATCTACCAACGGGCCGCTGATCCTCATACAGGCAAACTGCAGTTTAGCCGAAAACGCAATTATTTCAAAAAGACCATTTTTATTATAGATGAGGCTTCCATGCTGGCCGATGATCCGGGGCCGGGCAGAAACGGTCTGCTTTCTGACCTCATTGATTTCATTTTTGAAGAGCCTTCCAATAAACTGATGCTAATAGGGGATGCGGCCCAGCTGCCTCCGGTAGGCCAGATTCTGAGTCGTGGCCTTGATGCTGAGTATCTTCAGTCAGTTTTTCGGCTGACGGTCTTACAGACAGAACTTACCGAAGTAATGCGTCAGGAGCTAAATTCAGGTATTCTCCTTAATGCTACAGACCTGCGCCAGGAACTGGGCAAAGAGAATTTCACCATAGCGTTTAATACTAAAGGGTTTAAAGATATTTACCGCATGACGGCCGATAGGCTGGAGGATGGCCTCAGGTATGCCTACGACAAATTTGGCAAGGAAAATACAGCTATCGTATGTCGCTCTAACAGGGAGGCAGTGCAATACAACCAGTATATCCGTCGTAATATTTTTTTCTATGAAAATGAGATTGAGGCAGGCGACCTGCTTATGATCGTCAAGAACAATTATTATTTTCTGGATGAAGATTCAGCAGCGGGTTTCCTGGCTAATGGCGATTTCGTGGAAATTCAGAGAGTCGTAAATACTGAAGAAATGTACGGACTGCGCTTTGCCACGCTGGAACTCAGGCTGCTGGATTATCCTGAGCAGCTGCCTTTTGAAGCTAACGTGATACTGGATACCCTGCACAGCCCTGGCCCGGCACTTCCGGAAGAGGCCTTCAATGAACTTTACCAGCAGGTATTTGCTGAATATGCTAATGCCGAAAGTAAGCAGGAGCAGAGGGAAATGATGCGTACTGATATGTATTTAAATGCCCTGCAGGTTAAGTTTGCCTATGCGCTTACCTGTCACAAATCTCAGGGCGGACAATGGGATGCGGTTTTTGTTAGCCAGGGTTATCTTAAGGAAGATATGCTCAACCAGGAATACCTCAGGTGGCTATACACCGCAGTTACCCGTGCTAAATCAGAGCTTTACCTGATGAACTTCAGGCCTGAATTTTTCGCTTAAGCCTGCTCAAAAACAAAACCCCACCAGAAAGGCAGGGTCTGTATGGTTTTGTTTCCTCATCAACTCAAATTAGTTGATGTCCACTATTTCTATTTCAAATATCAATGGCTCCAGAGGTTTAATGTCGCGCAACTGGGCCGCTTTGAGAAATTCACTTCTCAGTAGTTCAGGTACCACCTGGATGCCGGGACCATAAGCCAGTTCGGAGGGAATGATGATCCTGGCTTTTTCACCTTTTTTCATGATAATTTGTGTTTTGGAAACCCGTTGCCTTCAGGCACTGGAGGAAAA
>JBKHDR010000121.1:0-12399 GCA_046541235.1 Cyclobacteriaceae bacterium
GAGTAAGAGCGGAAAGGCTTGCATTACAAATGCTATTGTAGATGCGCACGCTTTGGAAAAGCGCGCGAAAGAGAATATTATAAAATTATCATTTATCTATTAAAGCCTCCAACATCCCTGTATGGTAGCTTCTTTAGAAGAATCTTTCTCAAACTTTACAGACAAGAGAAATCCTTTCCAGTTCTTAGCTCTTGTTTATCCCGAATATGTTGAAGGATGGGCAATCAGTAAAAATATGCCTCAAAACTTTGCTTACAAAAGCCTAGGGGGTGGCTACACAGAAAGCACAAACCTCAGTGCTGAATACGATAGCCAGGGCCGGGTAATCAGCGTCAAGGTTACTTCTACAGATTCAACTGGTGATGTAGATACCGGCACTATCAGCTTCAAATACTAGTTAGCTGTTAACGCATGCTACAACCGGAGGCTTCAGCTTCCGGTTTTTTGCTTTATACCCCAGCCTGATTTATCTCTTAACCAAAAAAGGTTTCAGGACTGCTTAGCGGCCACTTCCGCCACTGCCTTTTCCTTCTTCAGCACAAAGAAGTGGAAATAGGCATAAGCAAGTAGCATGATACCAAAGTAGATCAGGGCGATCATCGGATTATAAATGGTCATGGCGATGAGGGCTACCGTGGCAATGATGAGGGCGATTGCCGGAAAAGCCGGGTAAAAAGGCACCCGAAAAGGCCGCTCCATCTGCGGTTCGCGTTTGCGCAGCACAAAAAAACTGATCATGGAAATGATGTAGAGCGTCAGTGCGCCAAAGCAGGCAATGGTGATGATCTCCCCGGTTTTGCCACTCAGCAGGGCAATGATACCGATGAACATATTGGCGACCAGGGCATTGGCCGGGGTCTGAAAGCGGGGATGGACTTTACCCAATAGCCTGGGTACATAATGTACGCGGCCAAATTCAAAAGTAGCTCTCCCGGCTGCCAGGATGATACCGTGAAAAGAGGCTACCAACCCCAGCAGACCGACTGAAATGAGGAGGTGATACAGCCAGCTACTGTCACCCACCACATAGGAAAGTGCCAGGGGCAGAGGAGAGTCTGATGCCTCACCGCCGCCAGCCGGATAGACAATCGCCTCCCAGCCTGCTACACCTACTGAAGAGGCAAAAGTAAGTATGCAGAGCAGCAGCAGGGTGAAGATGGCCGAACCAAAGCCCAGGATTACATTACGCTGCGGGTTGATGGTTTCTTCCGCCACATTAGCCACCCCCTCTATCGCCAGGAAAAACCAGATCGCAAAAGGAATAGCTGCGAAAGCACCACCCCAGCCTTGGGGCAGGGCATTTTGCTGCAGGTTGGCAAATTTAAATTCAGGCAGAGTCACCCCGGCAAAGATCAGCAATTCAGCTACTGCCAGGATGGTAATCACCAGTTCAAAAGTAGTGGCGGCTTTAACGCCGGAGATATTGAGCAGGGTAAACAGCAGGTAAGCCACGATGGCAATGAGCAACGTCGGCAGGCCGGGAAAATAGAGATGAAAATAAGCGCCGATAGCCGCGGCTATGGCCGGAGGCGCAAAGACAAACTCAATAATCTGTGCCATACCGCCAAAAAAGCCCATCCGTTTGCCCAAGGCCCGGTCGGCATAATCAAAGGCACCACCTGCTTTGGGAATGGCGCAGGCCAGTTCGGAATAGCTGAACGTGAAGGTGATGTACATCAGGGCAATAAAGAGAGTAGCTACTGCCAGCCCGAGTGTACCTCCTTCGGCAAGGCCCAGGTTCCAGCCAAAGTACATGCCCGATATTACCAGTCCTACGCCTATGCCCCAGAGCAGTACCGGCCCCAGGGTCTGCTTCAGTTTTGCTTCTGCCATTTGCCTGTTAATTTTTATTCAGCATGAACATAAGGCAAAATGACTTAAGTGTAAAATATGTATCTGATATTCTTCATCAAACCCAATAAAAATTACGCTTATAAAAATAGTGGCCGCCCACGAGAAGCGAGCGACCGATAAATGTCAGGCCTTTGACCCGAGTATCAACACAGGCAGGAAAAAGCTAGTGGAGCTTACTTTATGTACCGGAAATCATGCCCATCCTTCAGTTGCAGCAGGAATTCGTACATCAGATTAATTACATTCTCCACGTCTTCCTGGTGCGCCATTTCTACTGTGGTGTGCATGTACTTGAGCGGCAGGGAGATCAGCGCTGAAGCTACGCCTTCATTGGAATAAGCAAAAGCATCGGTGTCTGTACCGGTGGCGCGTGAAGCAGACGCGCGCTGAAAGGGGATCTCCTTCTTCTCGGCTACCTCAATGATCATGTTGAGCAGGTTGTTCTGCACGGCTGGCCCGTAAGTGAGCACAGGTCCTTTACCTGCCTTCTGGTCGCCGCTGACGATCTTATTGTACATAGGTGAGTTGGTGTCGTGGCATACATCGGTGATGATAGCCACGTCAGGCTTGATGCGCTGTGCGACCATCTGCGCACCGCGTAGACCAATCTCCTCCTGCACCGCATTGACTACATACAGCCCGAAAGGCAGCTTTTTCTGCGCTTCCTTCAGCCTGCGCGCTACCTCGGCGATCATGAAGCCGCCGATGCGGTTGTCCAGTGCCCGGCCTACAAAGTAGCGATTGTTGAGTTCCATAAACTCATCATCAAAAGTGATCACCGAGCCCACGTGTACGCCGGTTTCCAGCACCTCGTCTTTGCTACTACAGCCAATGTCAATAAAGATGTTTTTGAGGGTAGGATTGTCCTCATTCTTATTGTCTCTCACATGTATGGCCGGCCAGCCGAATACGCCCTTGACGATGCCTTTGCGGGTGTGGATATTTACCCTTTTGGAAGGGGCAATCTGGTGATCGGAGCCGCCATTGCGCCGCACGTAGATGTAACCGTCGTCAGTGATATAGTTGACAAACCAGCTGATCTCATCGGCATGAGCTTCAATGACTACCTTATATTTAGCATCCGGATTGACTACGCCTACGGTAGTTCCGTACACATCGGTGAAATAGCTGTTGGTGAAGGGCTTGATATAATCCAGCCATATCTGCTGGCCGGGAGATTCAAATCCGGTAGGTGAGGCATTATTCAGATACTTGACTAAAAATTCCTTACTTTTCTGATCCATAGGTTTATCAGGTTTGAAAATTGATTTTTTTGAGCTGTACAAAGCTACTAAATGAGAAGTTAAATGAAGAAGCCGGTCTGAGGCAGATTGTTTGCCATAGCTTTTTTAGCTGTTTGAGGAAGAGCTACTCAATTCATCATGTACTGGCATGCTTTTGACTGCAGGGAACTTAGCATAGCTTTGCTGCATTAAGCTACAAAGATTTGCGGCAGCCTGGTACACTAGGTATTGCTTTGAAGTCGTTATGCACTTTAGATATTGAAGGTGAACCACATCCATTTTATGGTACGTCTTGCTTACGTATTGAGCTTTATTGTTTCTATTACCTCGGCCCAGGGCCTTCTGGCCCAGACATCCACCGAGGAAGAGCCTCTGCCACTGGATACTGCCGGGCAGTTTATCCTTGACCCGGCCACCAAGGTACCGCTCACCATCAATATGGACGCTGAAGAAGAGGAGGAGGAAGAAAAGTCTGAAAAGAAAGAAAAAAAACGGAAGCGAAATGTCTTTTACGACATTAAGACCAGAAAGGGCTTTACCAAATCGGGTTACGGTCAGGATGTGATTATTGAGACTTTTTACATTCTTAAAAATTATGAGCAGCCCGATCCCTATGTACGCGACATTTACTGGTACGATACCAAGCGTAAGCAGGTCCGCTCTACCCCTAATGTGCAGAAAGACAAGGCGCAGATACTGCACGGGCCTTACAGGAAAATGACAGAGGATGGCGAAGTGCTTGAGGAAGGGGTTTTCTATAAAGGCACCAAGCACGGTCGCTGGACCCGCTACAACAAAAACTTTATCCTGCTCGACAAGCAGAAATACTCCAAAGGCTGGCCGCGCGACTCAGAGATTACCTACTACGACAAAGACGAGCGGACCAAGCTCACAGAAGTCATTCCCATAGAGTATGGGCAAAGGGAAGGCTATTATTATTACTTCCACGAAAGCGGAGAGATAGCCGTAGAAGGCGAGTACCAGCAGGGCAAAAAAGTGGGTTTATGGACAGAATACTATGACTATGCGCGTACCCGCCTGCCTAAGAAGCAAATCAGATATCCTGATGATCCTTTTGATGAAACCCCACCTTACACTTTCAAAGAGTGGGACCCACAGGGAAAGGTGACGTTTGACTATAGCAAAAAGTAATACTCCACACCCGCTAATTCTCTGAGCATTTGAAAACCAAGTATGCACAGGAAGTACCTTAAGCCTGACCAGAATCGCCTGGTACCTTTACAAGGCGAGGGTTTTATAGCAAATTATTTCCCTTGTGGAGTTGCTGCTCAGGGCTGCACAATCGTTACCTCTTCGGTAGCCACTATTCTTTCATTTTCATCGGTAAATACGATTTCAAAGGTACCCAATGCCTGCATACCAAATTCATTAAACGGGATGTCCTGTATAATAAAATCCTGATCCGGTGTTAATTCAAAGTCCTTGCTGCCCATCTTGTGCTTCTCGGCCTCTTCTCTGAGCTTAAATATGGTACCAGTGAGTTTCCTGATGCTGCCAAAACCATTTTCTGCTTCAAGTTTTACATATACTCTCTTTCCCAATGTAAACTGCTGCGCTTCTGGAGGACAGGCCTCCATCTCTTTTTGATCGCAGAAACTGACAGTGTAGGTAGGTTCTGAAGTGCAGCCGAAACATAAACTAAAAGCTGCTATCAGTAGAAGCAATCTTACTTTCATTAGTCTTTAAAGCTTTGCCGTTTTTTTGTATTAAAAACTGTAAAGGTGCACTATTTTTTACAATAGTAATCACATTTTCGCCCTGCACATCAAGGCTCTTTATCTCTCTCACCTGCCCACCCAGGTAGATCCCGCTTTCTGAGTTTTGAATCCACTCAAAAGTACCATCTCCCTTATTTCGGAGCAGGGTGCCATAGCTGGCATCGTAGCGACCTCTTTCAATGTTCACTTCATAAAAATTACCGGCAGCGAGTACTTCAGGTTTCTCGTCCTTGTTCAGATCCAGGATGTGGAATGCATAGATAGGTGAAAACTGCGCCTGTACCGGAAAGGGCCTGAACTCAAAGTTCATATCTCCCTGGTTAACAAATACACCCGACCTGAACTCATAGGCGTATAGTTTTACGGCATCTTCCAGTCTTTCGGCAGGAAAGATTTCTTCCACATCTGCCTGGGCAAATTTGAGGTAGCTGTTGTAGCTGTTTTTAAGCTCTACCAGTTGTTTGTTCAGCTCATCTTTGGTAGCGAATAGCATCTTCTTACCCTGCATATAATGAAACAGCAGCGGGTCAACCTGTCCGTTATTATCCAAATCTTTCACTACCATACTTACCGGTTCTTCGGGAGAACTTTTCAACTTGGAATTTAATCCCAGGTTGCCGGCCAGGATATCCAGGTCGCCATCGCCGTCAATATCTGCCAGGTGGAGGGTGTTCCACCATCCGTTACTATTTTCCAGGCTGGCAGGCGTAGTGGGCTCCAGCTTGCCGTCTTTAATTTTCATGACGGTAATGGGCATCCACTCCCCGGCAATGACCAGTTCCTGCTGCGCGTCTCCGTCTATGTCGGCCCATTGCGCATCTTTTACCATGCCTATCTGCTTCAGGGCAGGGGCCTTTTCGGCAGTGACATCTTTAAAATTACCCTGTCCATCATTTTCAAGCAGGTAGCTTTCGGGCGTCAGGCCGTAGTTCCAGGGCACCACTCTGCCGCCTATAAAGAGGTCTATGTCACCATCCTGATCGAAATCAGCCGCGCTCAGTGCAGAGGCATTAATATACACCTCAGGCATCGCCTGCCTGTCCCGGCTGAAGTTTCCCTTTCCATCATTGCGATAGAGCCTTACCATCAGGGCTTCTTCTTTTCCTTTGAACTCATTGCCTCCACTCACGACTATCAGGTCCAGGTCGCCATCCTGATCTACATCCAGAAATTCGGCTTCCACATCTTCAGCCACACTATCGGCATGGAAGGCTGCCTGATCAAGCTCTTCAAATCCTTTTTCTGTCTGGATATACAGGTGGGCGGGTTGCCGCTTGGCTCCCCCAATAAAAAAGTCTTCACGGCCGTCCCCGTTTACGTCACCTACCGCCATGCGGGGGCCTTCGGTAGACGACATATGCGGTACCAGGGCCTCCCGGTTAAATTCTATGAAGTTATTTTCTTCATGAACATAGTCTACCCCCATCTGCTCACTGACATCTTCAAACAGGGTTTGATCTGTACTTTTGGTGAAATTATATTTCCCATTTGCCTGCTCCTGCTCAAGCAGCAGCGTCTGGTTGGCTTTGATACCGGTCAGCACCTGGTATTGGTGGTCGGGCCATATTACGATCAGGGAATCCACTTCCGCTTTATTTCCCAGCCCGATGGTCAGTTCGGCTGGTACAGCAGACTGATAGCCACGGGTGGTATATACTTCCTGTATGATTTTCTGCTCGCCGAGCGGCACGATCACTTTAGCCCCAATTCCCTGATGATTAGGAGCCTTTCCTTTGAATCTTATCTTCAGGAAATTATTGTCCGCCTTCTCTCCATCAATGGTTTTGTTTCGATAAATGAAAGCCTCCTGGTCAATATTATTGGTAACCAGATCCAGGTCGCCATCATTGTCAAGGTCAACGTATACGGCACCGTTGGAGAAAGATTCGTGCTGTAGCCCCCATTGGCGAGATACATCTTCAAAAGCAAGCTGTCCCTTGTTCTGAAAAACATAATTAGGAATTTTGACAATGGGCAGCTTTTCAACCAGCGCCATATCTTCATCGCTCAAGTCGCCCTCCAGCCTGTGCTGAATGGCTTCATTGGATATGTACTTGATATAATCCAGGTCATTGGAGCGGCGCTTGATACCGTTTGCAATGTACAGGTCTTTATAGCCATCCAGGTCAAGATCAGCGATCAGTCCTGACCAGCTCCAGTCGGTAGCATATATACCGCTGAGCATACCGATTTCGCTAAATTTCTCATTACCCATGTTGAGCTGCAGGGTGTTACGGGCAAACTGATGATTGTAGCCAAATTTCAGCTTATAGTTATACACATCGTAGGCATCTTCTCCTGCAGAGGTCTTGAGCATGACTGGGTCGGCAGGCAGCATATCAAGCGAGAGTACATCGGGCAGCCCGTCATTGTTGATGTCGCCTATGTCATTGCCCATAGAAAAGCGACTGGTGTGGTGCATGCTTTCCTGCAGTTTCTCGGTGAAGGTGCCATTGCCATTATTGATGTAGAGGTAGTCATTTTCATGAAAATCGTTACCCACATAAATATCAGGGTAGCCGTCCCAATTGACATCCCCTACCGTGATGCCCAGGCCGTAACCCAGTACGCTGCTGTAAATACCGGAACTGTCGGTGACATCCGTGAAAGTATCGCCGTCGTTTCGCATCAGTTTGTCACCGGCCAGAGGGTGTGTTTCTTCTCTCAGGCTTGCCTTGCCAAAAGTGCCGTTGGAGTGTACTGAGTGGTTGAGCATGTACATATCCAGGTCACCATCCAGGTCGTAGTCAAAGAAAGCAGCCTGGGTGCTGAAGCCTTTCAGGTCAAGATTATATGCTTTGGCCTGATCTTCAAATACGGGAATTCCGCTGGCATCAGGGCCCTGGTTGATGTAGAGCTGGTTTTTACCTCTGATGTTCTGATAATCCCCCAGCTGGCTCACGTAGATATCCAGTAGCCCGTCGCCGTTTACATCAGCCATGGTAACGCCAGTGGTCCAACCCTTTTTACCGGCTACGCCTGCCTGCTCGGTGATGTCTTCAAATTTGAAGTCTCCTTTGTTGAGATAAAGTTTGTTTTCTTCCAGGTTAGAAGTAAAGTAAAGGTCAGCCAGGCCATCGCCGTTCACATCTCCTGCTGCCACGCCACCGCCATTGTAAAAATAGAGGTAGCTGAATATATTCATCTGGGGCGTTTCTTCTAGCCTGTTCTGAAAGTCAACACCCGTGGCTGAGGCGGGCAGCCTTTCAAACCTGCTTTCCTCCTCAAACCAGCCGCAGGATGTCAGTCCAGACAAAATACACAGACCTATCAGCCTCAGCACATAATATTTATTTGCTGTACACATAAAATTCAGGGTTGTCATTATTCTTGGCCACAATCAGCACTTTTTTATCTCCCGCCGCACGGGCTACGGCCATCTTTCTAGCCTCGCCCCTGATCCGCAAGCCGCTTTCTTTGTATGGCACCAGGCTGTTACCATTTTTATCCATCTTCAGAATCAGACCCGTATTCGCATCATACCTACCTTCTTCGGGCTTGACGCCTGAAAAATTACCACCCATGATGATTTCTGCCATCCCATCCTGGTCCAGGTCTTCAGCCGTAATACTGTACACCGGCGAGTACTGTACTTCGGCAGGAAGGTCGGTCACTTTATAGGAACCATCTCCATTATTGATCACGACTACCGACTCCAGGCGGTGAACCTTATTTTGCAGGGCTTTTTCAAGTTTATCTTTCCCCAGTATTTTGTATACGCTGCTGCCGGCATAGTCTTCATAATACTGGTATTCTTTTTTCAGGTAATTGAGCTGCGCCAGCATATCATGCCTGAGTGCCATAGGGTAAAGGCTATCTCCCTCGTAGTAAGCGTACACGTGATCTAACGTCCTGTTGTCATCAAAATCGCTGACGTAAAGAGAGAGAGGTTTCTCTTCAGAAGCCTCAAACATGGTATTACGGCCCCAGTTGCCAACGATAAAGTCCATTTCTCCGTCCTGGTTGACATCGCTCACTTCCAGGCTTTTCCACCAGCCTTCTGAGCCGGTGAGGCCAGGCACATTGTTGAGTCTCTCCAGATTGGCACCATTATTTTTAAACAGCATGATCGGCATCCAGTCACCCACCACTACCAGGTCAAGGTCATCGTCATTGTCAAAATCCACCCACTGCGCATCAGTTACCATTCCGATAGATGAAAGACGGGGAGACACCCTGGCCGTAGCATCCACAAAAGTACCATCGCCCCGGTTTTCGTAGATATAACTGGTTGCAGGTATCCCGTACTTCTGGGGTACGGCTCTTGTGCCTACAAACAGGTCCAGGTCACCATCACCATCATAGTCTGCACTTCTGACACAGGAACCCATTTCGTAGTTTTGGGGTAAGGCCTTTTCTGCTCTACGATACACCGGTGTTCCGCCTTTATACCCCTCCAGCAGGTAGAGCCTGTCCTGGTATTGGCGTGAGGCTTCCCTGAGATGGTTGCCCCCGCTTACCACGTAGAGGTCCAGGTCACCATCCTGGTCAGCATCAAAAAAGAGAGCATCCACATCTTCGTACATTGCATCCGCCTCAAAAGCCGGTTGTTCTGCCTTTTTGAATTTCCCTTCTTTTGTCTGTAGATAGAGGCTACCAGCTTGTCCGCTGGCTCCGCCTATATAAAAATCATCCAGACCATCCTGGTTGATATCTTTGACGCTCAGGGCAGGCCCTTCTTTGGAAAGCATGTGGTAGATCAGCCTTTCGTAGTCAAAATCACTATGCCGGTCTTCCTGATGACGGTAGGCAGGCTCCATCAGCTCAAGCTGCCGACTGAACCAGGCCGTTTTTTTCTCCTCCTGTCCGGGTTGCTCAGGCTGGGCATCTTTGATATCCAACTGTATCTGCTGATTGGCTTCAACATCATACAGGCGCTGCACCTTGTTGTCATATCCCCAGTACACCAGCAGGCTATCAATTTTTTTCAGGGTGTCTAACCCCATCACCATCTGGTAATCCATAGAGGACTGAAAGCCCTTAATAGGGATATTTTCCTGCATGATCTGATTCCCTCCCACAAAGGCATGCACCCGGGCGCCAATGCCATAATAATTTTTCTCAGGCCCTCTGAAGCTCAGCCTGAGGTGGTTTTTATTCGCCTGTTTATCAATATTGTTTCTGTACACAAATAACTCCTGGTTCACATTGCTGACTACCAGGTCCAGGTCACCATCATTGTCCAGGTCACCGTAGGCGGCGCCATTGGAAAAGGAAGGCTCTCCCAACCCCCACTCCTCTGAACGGTTATGATATGTGAATTTGCTGCTGTCTTTTTTGAAGAGATAATTACTGAGCCGGTTAGAAGGCATCTTATCAACCAGCTGCTTAAAGTCAATGGATTCATTGCGCATTGCTTTCAAGATCTCCTCATCGCTGCCAATGTAGGCGATAAAATCCTGGTTGGTAACATCTTTGTAAACGCCATTGCTTACAAAAATTTCCTTATTGAGGTCGTTGTCAAAATCGGCGATCACCGCGCCCCAGCTCCAGTCGCTGGCATGTACGCCTGCCATCTGACCTACTTCTTTAAAGCTGCCATCACCCATATTGAGCTGCAGCGTATTGCGCATGTACTGCTCGTAATAATCATTGGCCCGTTTGACCTGATGCACGTCATATGACTCAAAGTGCGTCATGGTCTTCAAGCGGTAATCCGATTCTGGCATCATATCGGTCACAAAGATTTCCGGAAAGCCATCATTGTTGAGGTCAGCCGCATCGGCACCCATAGAGAAGTGGCTGATATGGCCCATGCGCTCGGGCAGTTCGTCCTTAAAGGTACCATCTGCCTGGTTAATGTAGAGGTAGTCTCTCTCAAAAAAGTCATTAGACACATAAATATCCAGCCAGCCGTCCTGGTTGGCATCGGTAATGGTCACACCCAGGCCAAAGCCGATGACACTGCCGTAGATACCGGCTTCTTCGCTTACATCTACAAATTTATTATTATCGTTGCGGTAGAGCTTATCCCCTCCCGTACTGTCGCGTACATGCCGGATATTTTCGTAGCCGAGCGTAGATACCGGCCTGAAAGAATTGTTGAGCACATAGGCGTCCATGTCACCGTCCTGGTCATAGTCAAAAAATACGGCATGGGTACTGAAGCCTTTGTCATCCAGGCCATATTCGGCGGCCTGTTCGCTAAATTTGAGATCGCCCTTGTTGATAAAAAGCTCATTTTCGCGCTTGCCTCCTTCTACGTCGCCGGAGTTGCAGACGTAGATATCCAGCAGGCCGTCGCCGTTGATATCTACCATACTTACGCCGGTAGACCAGATCTTTTCTCCTCCTACACCAGCTTTTTTGGTAATATCTTCAAACTGAAAATTTCCTTTGTTAAGAAACAGCTTATTGCTGCCCATATTGGAGGTAAGGTAGATATCTGCCAGGCCATCGTTGTTGATATCGCCTATGGCTACGCCTGCGCCATTGTAATAATTGCGGTAGCGGAAGACATCAAAATCCTCGTGCAGTTCCAGTTCATTGGTAAAGCTGATCCCGGTATCATCGCCTGACAAAGAGGTAAAAAGCTGGTTTTTTCCTTCGTTGAATCCCTGACAACTCCACAAAAAAAGCGGAATCCACCATACATATTTTCTCATACTTGCTGCTGTTTGTCAACAGTGAATTAATTGCTGCAGGACTATTGAAAACTTTAACCTGCTTCTTCCAGTGAAAGGTGATTTTTTAACAAAGCCTGTTGAGGAATAATTTCCTGCGCAAAGGAATACTGCCTTTAAAATAAGAAAAGCAAGCAACACGGGTGCTGCTTGCTTTTCATTCAACTTAGTTTAGAGCTTAGTAGCCGGGATTCTGCACCAGGTTAGGGTTAGAGTCCAGGGCCTGCTGAGGTATGGGATACAGTACACGATAAGGATCGGTCACTGTTTTTTCATCCCAGGTATCATCAAAAGTACCGAAACGGATCTGGTCAGTTCTTCTGATTCCTTCCCAGTAGAGTTCACGGCCTCTTTCATCAAGGAGAACGGTTTCATCCAGGCTGCTCAGCTGGCTGGCGCCTCTGTTTTCTCTCAACTCATTTACCAGGGTCAAAGCCTCACCCGTTTGTCCACTTCTAAAAAGCGCTTCTGCTTTCATCAGCATCACATCAGCATAACGGAGCTGGATATAGCGTCCTTTGTCAGCAGGATGGTACTTGATGGCACGGTAACCATCGTCAGTGTCAGCACCAATCAAAGGCACTTCAGGCTCAAAAGTCAGCGGACGGTTGTTACGGCTATTGATGATTACTTCTCCCTCATCGTTCAACTGCGTTCCATCCAGGAACCCACGGCCCAGTCCTGAAAACTCAGTACCGTCAGGCGTAGCTTCTATTCCTTTTCTGATATCTGAGTCTTCAAATTTGGCATAGAAATCAGCCAGGGTAGCAAAGCCATTCCAGCCGCTGGGGTTCTGGTCGTAGTGCAGGGTCATGAAATACCTGTTTTCAGGATTACCAGCACCATCAGGGTTAGCAAAAATAACCTCATTCATAGCACCGGTAGTGAAAACATCAAAGTAATTTTCTTCCAGCGCGTAGCCTTCTTCTTCTACTATGT
>JBKHDR010000122.1:0-12388 GCA_046541235.1 Cyclobacteriaceae bacterium
CCGGCATTGGCTATGGGAGCAGTGTTGGCAGGTTCGTTGACAGTAACTGTAAAACTCTCGGTGACTTGCAGATCATCCGGATCGGTGGCAGTCAGGCTGATGTTGGCCGTACCGGAAGCTCCGGCAGCAAAGCTGAGGCGGAGTTGAGAGCTGTCATCTTCCAGCGTGGCAGTGAGCAGAGCAGTGTTATCGTTGCTCAATGAGAGGGTCAGTGCATCTCCATCGGGATCAGAGAAGACGTTGTTGATATCCAGCAGGCTGTCAGCCGCATCTTGCTCAACTGTAAGGTCGCTGATAGGATTGGCTACAAATGGAGCCTCATTGGTGTTGTTTACAGTAATGCTGACAGTAGCCGTGTCAGAATCTACCAAACCATCATTGGCTTTGAAGGTGAAGAAGTCAGCACCTGAAAATCCACCATCAGGCGTGTAGGTTACCTCACTGCCGGAGACGTCGCTCAGCGAGCCATTGGCGGGATCACCCACTATCAGGAAGGTAAGGGCATCTCCTTCAGCATCAGAAGCAGCAAGCGACACAGTTACAGCGGTGTTTTCATCCGTGGTGGCTGTGGTATCATTAGCCACCGGAGCCTGGTTTTCTGCTTCTACCTGCATGCTCAGGTTGAATGGCTCACTGCTCAGTTCGCCGTCATTGACTACCACCCCTACCTGCAACTCTCCGGAATAGTCCGGAGCTGTCCTAAGCTGATCGGCATCCACACTATAATTTTCGCCCTCCAGTATCTGCAGGCTGAACCCTTCAGGGTATTCATCATCCTCGTCTTCATCTTCCGCCTCCAGATCATCAAGTGTTAGGCTTACGGTACTGCCTGCTTTTATACTGAAATTTGTTTTCTGCCCCCTGATGACCGGGGCTTCATTGACATCTAATACCCGTATCTCTAATTCCTGACTATACTGGGTTCCGTTATTTTTATGAGTGGCCACCACTTCCACCTCCAATTCCTCTTCTTCTTCAAAGTTGAAGCTCCGGGAGGCCAGCAGTTTGTTGCCGTCAATTAAAAAAGCAGCATTATCTTCTTTTTCTGAAAGGGAGAAATCATAAGGGCCCGGAGCAGACAAGGTGCCGATGCGTGCCTCAGGGGCCGCATTTTCTTCAATAGTATTTTCACTGATCCTTATTTCCTGGTCCTGAAATAGATTTTTGTCAGCTACATAAGTATAAGCTGAGACTGCCTGACAGCTTAGTATGGCTGCCATACCAAGAGAAATGAAGAAGGGAAAAGACTTTATATTCATGTGAGTTATCCCAGTGCCTGTAAAATTTGCCACGCTAGCCTTGAAAGAAGATGCCATTCTTACATGGCAAAAATAGAAGAAAAAATGTAAATTATTATATATTTAATAAAAAAAATGCTATTCAAATTTTGTGTTATATCAAGGGGCTACACAGAATAACTGATTTGTAAGCCCTTGATTTAAAACATATTGCAAGTTAACAAAAATCTGATATTCCTAAGCTTTTCTGAAGACCTTACTTAAGTGTGAGGCGGCATCAGCTTTATTTTTTTTGCTTATTTTTTTCTGGGCGTTTTTTTAATTTCAGCAGATACATAAAGCTTCTTCCAAGGGGATTGTTTTTGAAACTCAGAGGAGACACTGCTGAATAAGCTGAGGTTAAAAGCCAGCACTTTAATCTCACTTTCACTTACTAATCTTATTTATTCGCGTAACTTTGTGCCCCATAATCTTTGCTAAAGTCAAATCAGTTTTCAGTCAGGCAATTTTATGGGTTCAGTAAAATATATCTTCGTAACCGGTGGGGTTACATCTTCCTTAGGAAAAGGCATTATTTCTGCATCATTAGGTAAACTACTGCAGGCCAGAGGCTTCAGGGTTACCATCCAGAAATTTGACCCCTATATCAATATTGATCCGGGTACCATGAATCCCTATGAGCATGGGGAGTGCTATGTGACAGACGACGGTGCCGAAACTGACCTTGACCTTGGCCATTACGAGCGCTTTCTCAATGTACGTACTTCCCAGGCCAATAATGTCACTACCGGACGTATCTATAACAATGTCATCACCAAGGAGAGACAGGGCGTATATCTCGGGAAGACAGTGCAGGTGATTCCCCATATTACCGATGAGATCATGAACAACTTCTTTCGCCTCGGTGAAACCGGCGAATTTGATATCGTGATCACCGAAATAGGCGGTTGTGTGGGTGACATAGAGTCTCTGCCCTTTATAGAAGCGGTACGTCAGGCTCGCTGGCAACTGGGTAGCAGTAATTTCCTCGTCATTCATCTTACCCTGGTACCTTACCTTGAGAAGGCCAAAGAACTTAAGACCAAGCCGACGCAGCACTCGGTTCAGCGCCTCTCTGAAGCCGGGGTGCAGCCTGATATCCTGGTATGCCGGGCAGAGCGCCACATACCAATGGACATCCGCAAAAAGATAGCGCTGTTCTGTAACGTCAATATCAATTCAGTAATTGAAGCCGTAGACGCCGATACCATTTACGATGTGCCTCTGCTAATGCGTAAGGAGAAATTGGATGAAAGGGTGCTTGCCAAACTGAAACTTTCTCATAAGCGGGAGCCTGATATCGAGCAGTGGAAGGAATTTCTGGGCAAACTCAAAAACCCACTCAGCGAGGTGAGCATAGCCATAGTAGGTAAATATGTGGAACTGCCCGATGCCTACAAATCCATCGCCGAGTCTTTTATCCATGCCGGTGCAGAAAATGAATGCAAGGTCCATATCCGCTGGATATCTTCTGAAACCATCACGTCCGAAAATGTAGGTGAAGTGCTCAAAGACTTGGATGGCGTGCTGGTAGCGCCCGGCTTCGGAGAACGAGGCATACCCGGTAAACTGGAAACGGCCCGATACGCACGGGAGCAGGGGCTGCCTTATTTTGGCATCTGCCTGGGTATGCAGTGCGCGGTGATAGAATTTGCCCGAAATGTGCTGGGACTGGAGCAGGCCAACTCTACCGAGATGGACCCGGATACGCCCCACCCAGTCATTGCACTAATGGAAGACCAGAAGCACATCGTGATTAAGGGTGGCACCATGAGGTTGGGCTCTTTTCCCTGCGAACTGAAGAAGGGCAGCCAGGCTTACCTGGCTTACGGAAGAAGCAAAACCATACAGGAGCGCCATCGTCATCGTTATGAATTCAACAACCAGTACCTGGAGCAGTTTAAGGAGGCGGGCATGCTTGCCAGTGGGGTTAATCCAGAATCAAAACTGGTGGAAGTGGTAGAACTCCGGAATCATCCCTGGTTTGTAGGCACACAGTACCACCCCGAACTGAAGAGTACCGTACTGAACCCGCACCCGCTGTTTGTCAGTTTTGTAAAAGCGGCGAAAGAATATGAAAAGTAAAATTAATGAGTCCACGGGATGCCTTGATCCATATTTCAAGTGGTAGCTGAAATAAAACCTGCCTTAGGCTGTACTAATAATCAGAGAAGGAAGCATCCAGCCCGAGGAATAATTGTCATGGATCATTACACATTCTTCATTATTATTGCGCTCTTGAAATTTTAAGGCGCATATATTTGTATCTAACTTTATCAGAAGACATTTCTAATTATGGATAAGAATCAGGCGATAGGCTTATTACTTTCCGGCTTGCTGCTCGTCATTTACTTCCAGTTTTTTGCTCCGGAAGCCACGCCACCGGTAGAAGACAACCCCCAGGAAGAACAGAATGAGCAGCCGCCCTCTGCGCAGCAATCTATCAATGATGCTGATGAGATCCCTTTTGAAGAGGCTGATTCTCTTCGTTTGACCCAGGATCGTCAGAAGTTTGGGGTGTTTGCTCCCGCTGCCCGGGGAGAAAGCCAGATGGTAGAAGTAGAGACCGAGGATCTGCTCATGAACATTGATACCCGCGGGGGTACCATCCGGCAGGTTGTACTTAAAGACTATAAAGATGGCGAAGGTAATCCGCTGGTGCTGCTGGATGAAGAAAGCAACACCTTCAGCCTGATGGCCGATACCCAACAGGGGAATATCGACCTGTATGATCTTTATTACACTACCTCTGCCAGCGATGTGAATGTGACAGCCGGAGATACAGCAGAGTTTGTACTCACTGCCCGGTTGGAAGGCGGTCGTCAGATCAGGCAGGTTTACTCTATTCCCGGAAGTGGTTTTCAGCTGGGCTATCGTCTTGAATTAGATGATGCCGGCAGTGCTCTGGCTAGCAGTAATTTACTGTTCCTGTGGAATAACCAGCTGAAAGCGCTGGAAAAGAACATTGATGAAAGCCGTCGCAGTGCTTCGCTCAATTACTACACTGCCGATGGTGACCTGGAGAAACTGGAGTCGCTCATGGGTGACGGGGCTGAAGAGGAAGAAGTAGAAGAGCCTATCAAGTGGATTGCTCTGAAGCAGCGTTTTTTCACCTCATCCATCATTGCAGACGAATCATTTGCCCAGGCTAAACTGGAAACCGAAAGCCCGGAAGAAGAAAACGTAGAGATCATCAAGCATATGGTGGCTGCGGTAAACATGAACCTGCCTGATGTAAACGGGGGGGCTATCGGCTACCGCTACTACTTCGGCCCCAATAACCAGCAGATCATGGTGGATGTGGCCCCTGATTTTGAGGAGAATATCAACTTTGGCTGGCCTGTTGTCCGCTGGATCAGTAAATATCCTATTTCCTATATGTTCCACTGGCTGGAGCAATTTATCAGCAACTATGGCGTGATCATCATCATTCTTGTACTGGTGATCAAGACTATACTGTTTCCGCTTTCTTATAAGTCCTACATCTCTATGGCCAAGATTAAGGTGCTCAAGCCCGAGCTTGACGAGATCAAGGAGAAGCACGGAGATGATATGGCCAAGGCGCAGCAGGAGCAGATGCAGCTTTACCAGAAAGTGGGCGTTAACCCGCTGAGTGGCTGTATTCCGGTGGTACTGCAGATGCCTATTCTGCTGGCGATGTTCAATTACTTCCCTAACGCTATTGAGCTGAGGCAGGAGTCCTTCCTCTGGGCTGATGACCTTTCTACTTATGATGCCATCGTGTCATGGGATACTTACATACCCCTGGTCAGTGATTTTTATGGTAACCACGTCAGCTTATTCGTATTGCTGATGACCGCCTCTACCATACTCTACACCTGGTCTAACAACCAGGCGAGTACCGTACAGGGGCCGATGAAGAACCTGCAGTACTTCCTGCCGGTGGTATTCATGTTCGTGCTCAACTCTTTCCCCGCTGCTCTGAGCTTCTACTACTTTGTTTCAAACATTGTCACTTTTGCCCAGCAGGCGATCATCCGTAAATTTGTGGATGATGACAAGATCCGGGCGATACTGGAAGAGAACAAGAAACGCAATAAGAACAAGAAGAAGTCTAAATTCCAGATGAGGCTGGAGGAGGCCATGAAGGCCAGCGAAGAAACCCGCAAGACACCAAGAGAGAATAAAGGTAAAAACCGCGGTAAATAAAACAGGCTTAGCGACCGTTCTTTGGCTATGGAAGTAAAAGATGTCAGGCACAGAAAGAAGAAAAAGCTGGGGAGCTATCCCTACGTGAGCGTGGTATTCAGCATCACACTTGCGCTTTTCGTCATCGGCCTGTTTGGCCTGCTCATTCTGCACGCCAATCGTCTGACTGAAATGATCCGCGAAAATGTGGAAATGCAGGTATTTCTGAACCGCACTGTGTCTGAAAATGACAAAATCCAGATCAGAAAAACCCTGGCCGGCAAGGATTACATTGCTGTGCTGGAAAACCAGCCTCAGATCAGTTTTATTTCCAAAGAAGAAGCTGCTGAGGCTTTTATTGCTGATACAGGAGAGGATTTTACACAGTTTCTGGGTGAAAACCCGCTGCGGGATGCCTTCGTGATCCGGATCGGCACCGATTATCAGAGCACCGAAGAACTTGCCAAGATCAGGCTGGACATTGAGCGTATGAGTGGCGTATTTGAGGTGACTTATGTAGAAAACCTGGTACGTTCTATCAACGAAAATCTGGCTAAGGTGAGCCTGGTGCTGGTCGGCTTCTCCGTACTGCTGCTTATCATCGTGGTGGTACTGATCAACAATACCATCAGGCTGGCACTTTTCTCTCAGCGTTTCCTGATCCGTAGCATGCAACTAGTAGGAGCGACCTCCGGCTTTATTCAGCGGCCCTTCCTGACCCGATCTTTCTTTCATGGCCTGTCGGGTGGTGTTTTTGCCTCTCTTTTGCTGGTGTTTGTTCTTCACTATGCCAACCAGCAGATAGAAGACATTGAGCGCCTGCAGGACCCCGTGCTGATCCTGGCCCTGATGGGGCTGTTGCTGCTTACGGGGGGAGTGATTGGTTTTGCCAGTACCTACCGGGCCGTAAGAAAATACCTGGCTATGTCGCTGGATGATTTGTATTAATTATGTTGATGTGTTGAAGATTAGATATTAAAGATTGAAGAATTCAAGCTTAGAGATTGACTTTAATCAAAGAGCAAAGTCTAAACACTGAACGACTTAATGCTGAACGTAAAACTGTGAACTTTAAACTAAATAAAATGGCAGATAAAAAAGAAGAACTCCCTTTTGGCAGAAAAAACTACATACTGATGCTGGTAGGTATTGCTTTTCTGATACTGGGTTTTACACTTATGTCGCTTGACTCCGAAGATTATGGATTTGGTTTCCTGGGGATCACACTGGGTCCGATTACATTGATGGTAGGATTTATTATTGAGTTTTTTGCTATTCTATCAAAACCTGAATGATCTTTGCTCACGCAAGCCCAAACCACTAGCGTGTATTGTCTATGTCAGTTATTGAAGCTATCATTTTAGGAATAGTGCAGGGGCTTACTGAGTTCCTTCCCGTGAGCAGCAGTGGCCATATAGAACTGGGCACGGTACTGCTGGGTGTACAGAGTAAAGATAACCTTCTCTTTTCAGTAGTGGTGCATTGTGCTACGGCGCTCAGTACCATCGTGGTGTTTCGCAGAGATATCGCTGAGATTTTCAACGGCTTACTGAAATTCAAATGGAATGATTCGGCTGACTATACTGCCAAGATCATCCTTTCTATGATACCTGTTGGTTTGGTAGGAGTCTTTTATAAATCTCAGATAGAAGCCTTTTTTGGTGGTGATGTGCTACTGGTAGGCTTTATGCTGCTGCTCACCGCTACTTTGCTGTCTATGACCTACTATTCGGGCAAAAGAGCAGGCAAAGTAACTTATCCCAAAGCTTTCATCATCGGTATGGCGCAGGCTGTGGCCATCATGCCGGGCATTTCCCGTTCGGGGGCTACCATTGCCACCTCTCTGCTGATAGGCGTTGAGAAGGAGAAGGCTGCCCGTTTTTCTTTCCTCATGGTACTCATTCCTATCCTGGGGGCCTCCCTGCTGGAGGTAAAAGATTATATAGATGACCCTTCGCTGGGTGGCAGAATATCCGGACTGGCGCTTATCCTGGGCTTCATTGCAGCCTTCACCTCCGGCCTGCTGGCCTGCCGCTGGATGATCGCAATAGTCAAAAAAGGGAAACTTATTTACTTCGCCTTCTATTGTTTTATTGTGGGCATCATCGCCATCATTGCCGCTTTAACCTGATCTCATTTTTCATGCCTCAGCCGCATCAAGTTTTTGATATAGATAACTATGACTTTCAGCAGGGAGAATTGCTCCTGATTGATAAGCCACTGGGGTGGACGTCCTTTGATGTGGTCAATAAGCTGCGCTACCAGATTAAGATCAAGAAAATTGGCCATGCCGGCACCCTTGACCCGCTGGCAACGGGCCTGCTGATTCTCTGCACCGGTAAGATGACCAAGCAGATAGAAAACTTCCAGGCCCAGGAGAAAGAGTATGAAGGGACACTGGTACTGGGTAAAACCACCCCTTCCATAGACCTGGAGACTGACTTTGACAGCGAAACGCCCACTGATCATCTCGGCGCAGAAGCCCTGGAAGAAGTCAGAAAGAAATTTGTTGGTAAAATACAGCAGATACCTCCGATGTATTCGGCCATCAAGGTAGGAGGGCAGCCGGTCTACAAAAAAGCCCGTAAGGGGAAGGAGGTAGTGCTACAGCCCCGCGAGGTAGAGATCAGAGCGTTTGATATAGATGCCAGCCGACTGCCCGAGGTGGATTTCCGCATTGTCTGCTCCAAAGGGACCTATATCCGTAGCCTGGTGCGGGATATGGGTAATGAGCTGGAAGTGGGAGCCTACCTGAGCCGATTGCGCCGTACCCGAATTGGCGATTTTCATGTAAAAGATGCTTACCAGATTGATGAATTTGTAACTTTGCTCAAAGAGCAGAGTGAAAATGACTAATCAATATCAGATTTATGCAAGTACACGACGGAAGTACCACTTTTGAGCAGCCCCGGCAGGCAGTAGTCACCAGCGGTACTTTTGATGGTGTACATTACGGGCATCAGAAAATCCTGGATCGCCTGAAGGAGGTCGCCCGGGAAAAAGAAGGTGAGACGGTAGTGGTGACTTTCTGGCCTCATCCGCGCCTGGTGCTCAGGCCCGATGACGAAAACCTCAAGCTGCTTTCTACCTTTGAAGAGAAAGTAGACCTGTTCCGCCAGGCGGGCATTGACCACCTGGTACGTATCCCATTCACCAAAGAATTTTCTCAGTACAGTTCCGACGAATTTATCCGCAAGGTGCTGGTTGAAAAAATCGGCACCAGGTACCTGGTGATCGGCTATGACCACCGCTTCGGCAAAAACCGGGAAGGCAGCTTTGACTATCTGAAGGAGCATGCCGCTGAGTACGGCTTTCAGGTGGAGGAAATTCCCCGGCAGGATGTGGAAGATGTGGGCGTAAGTTCTACTAAAATCAGGAAGGCCCTTAACGAGGGAGATATTGCCACGGCCAACGACTACCTGGGACGCCCCTATACCCTGAAAGGCAAAGTAATTCACGGCGATCAGTTGGGAAGGAGCTGGGGTTTTCCTACTGCTAACCTGGACGTGCCTGAAAAGTACAAGCTTATCCCCCGGGATGGCATCTATGCCTGCAAGGCAGAGGTACAGGGAAGAAGATACGAAGGTATGATGTACATTGGCGTACGCCCTACGATAGAAGGTATCAGGCGCAACATTGAGGTTAATATTTTTGAGTTTGACCGGCAAATCTACGATGAATGGCTCAGGGTGGATTTTATCGCCAAGATACGGGAGGATATGAAGTTTGACAATATTGAGCAACTCAAGATGCAACTCGGAGAAGACCGCAAGTCGGCCCTTCGCTTACTGGCCGCCCACCGGGGATAAGTCTCTTTGATTACTGCGGTATCAAAGGTGAAGCTTTTGTCATTTTAAGCTCTTTTTTGATTTTTAAAAACCTTTGACGTTTCCACTGAGGCCTGAAAACGTATCGCGTGTTTTAAAGGCTGACTACTACACATTCTAAAAATCTATGATAAAAAAAGTACTGGTCATCGGAGCTACCGGCATGCTGGGCCGTCCTGTTACTCTGGAACTGCAAAAAGCCGGGTATGAAGTGTATGCCCTGGTACGTAATTTGGAAAAAGCAAAAAATTTACTTTCCTCAGAAATTCAGCTAGTGCAGGGCGATCTGCAGGACGAAGAAAGCATAGTCAGTGCCCTTGATGGTATGGATGCGGTGTACCTCAGCCTCTCGGTACGTCCTGACGAAAAAAAAACAGACTTTCACACTGAAAAGGATGGTTTGCGACGGGTGATCGTAGCAGGCAGGCAGCAGGGTATCCAGCGAATAGCGATGTTATCCTCACTGGTACAGGAACACACTACCAACTGGTGGGTCTTTGATATTAAGAGGGATGCCATACGGCAGCTCAAAGAGTCGCGTATTCCGCATACAATTTTCTACCCATCCAACTTCATGGAGGCCATTCCGGGGCAGTTTATGTCCGGGAGCCGCCTCATCATGGCAGGCAGGCCCAAGCATGAGCTGTGGTGGATAGCTGCCAAAGACTACGGTCGTCAGGTGGCTAGGGCGCTACAAATAGATGAGGGCAATCATCATTACGTCATCCAGGGTCCCGAAGCCATCAGCCAGGAGGAGGCACTACAGCGTTTTGCCAAAGCTTACAAAAGTCAGCAGCTCAAGCTTACCAAAGTGCCCATGGGCCTGCTCAGGTTTTTGGGTAATTTTTCAAGGCAGGCCAGTTATGGTGCCAACATCATGGACAGCATCAACAACTATCCCGAGACTTTCCGGGCTGAAGAAAGCTGGCAAAGGCTGGGCAGGCCCGAAATCACTCTGGACCACTTTGCACGTTCACTTGTCTGAAACAGGCACAAAATGGCTTTACTAAACGTTAACAGAACTGGCAGTTCATGTTAACTTCTGCCTGTTCAATTGTAATTAATCCATAAGAGATGATTCTACTCAATATTTTCTCTGCGCTGCTGCTGAGCCTGCATCCCTTTCATGTGAGTGTGATGAACATCGACCATGCCGCCGATGAGAACAGCCTGCAGATTACCCTGAAGCTGTTTGCTGATGATCTTGAGGAAGCGCTGAACAACCCTCAGTTCAGGGCAGCAGACGAGGCATTCATTGATGTACTAAATCCGAAAGACCAGCAGCGTCTGAATGGTTTTGTGGAGGAGTACCTGCAAAAGCACCTTACGATTGAAGTTAATGGTAAAAAAGTTAAACCTAATTTTTTGGGCAAAGAAATGGAAGGTATGGCTATGTGGACTTACCTGGAAGTTCCCGAAGTCAGCAGTGTTGCTTCCATTAAAGTCAGAAATTCGCTCTTGACAGAAATTTTTGATGATCAGATCAACCTGGTGCACGTGAAGTATCAAAATACGACAAAGAGCATGAAACTTGCAGGTAACCAGCTATTGGATGAGGTGTCTTTTATTGATTGATTTTTAAGAAAACCCAAATTTTATGAAAACCAGGTTCTTGCCTTTGATACTGATGCTCGTGATGCTGGCATCAGCTTGTGATAAAAACAATAATATACAATTTATTTCTACTGAGCAGGAAGTTCAACTCGGTCAGCAGGTGGCTGATGAGATCAACAGCAACCCTGCTGAATATCCTGTGCTGGATGAAACCCAATATCCTGAAGCTTATGACTACCTGGAAGGTATCTTTCTGGAAATTCTAAATTCCGGAGAGGTTGCTTACCGTGATGATTTTCCCTGGCAGATCAAAATCATTCAGAATGACGAGGTACTCAACGCTTTTGCAGCTCCCGGAGGCTTCATTTACGTTTATACCGGGCTGATCAAGTACCTGGAGTCAGAAGATGATTTGGCCGGGGTACTGGGACATGAAATTGCCCACGCTGACCTCAACCATACCCGCCGAAACCTGCAGCGGATTTACGGGCTTCAGTTTCTGTTGAGTGTGGCTACAGGCAGCAATCCTTCTGGTGCCGAGCAGATTGCCACACAAATCATCACAGGGGCAGCTGGTCTGCGTTTTAGCCGCGGTTTTGAAAATGAGGCCGATGAGAAATCAGTAGATTACCTGGCTAACACAAAGTATAACTGTGCATCTGCCAGGTCTTTCTTCCAGAAGCTGATTGATGAAGAGAATTCTGGTAACAATATTGAGTTTTTCAGTACACACCCCAATCCTGATAATCGCATTGAAAATATTACCGAGAAGGCCAATGAACTGGGTTGTGACACTACTCCTTTGAACCCTCCTTCTTACCAGGATTTTCAGGAGATGCTGCCCTGAAACAGCTAGACCATAAATAAAAACAGCCACCTGGGTTACGGGTGGCTGTTTTGCATCATTTCGGCTTTCTGCAAACTTACAAATGGCTGAAAGAATTAGAATTAATCAAATCACAGGGGGTATAGGTTTATCTTTATCGGCCTTAAGAAGATCCCTGATTTCAGCAAGTAAGGTTTCCTGCAAACTGGGGGGAGGAGGTACTACAGGGGCTGCCTCTTTTTTCTTTTGTGTTTTCTTGTAGGCCTTGATGACCAAAAATACGCTAAAAGCAACGATCAGGAAGTCTACAATGGTCTGTATAAAGATTCCGTAGTTCAGGGTCACAGGATCAACCCCTTCTGCACCTGCCTTGAGCACCAGGGCAAGGTCGCTGAAGTCAACACCTCCGAGTAGGAGACCAATAGGAGGCATGAGGATGTCATTTACAAAAGAAGAAACGATCTTACCAAAAGCTGCTCCAATAATAACAGCGATCGCAAGATCAATAATGTTGCCTTTCATGGCAAAATCTCTGAATTCTTTGATCATTCCCATAGTTTAAAGCCTTAGCTGTTTAGTGTATAGTGTTAGGTATTTTACGAAGTAAAAACGTAAATGCCAATAAATACGGGAAGAAAGATATTGCCTGTAGATAGTATATGCTTACCGCTGGTAAAAAGTAAAAGCCTGTAAGCCAGCTTCATGATAATTTGTGTTTTGGAAACCCGTTGCCTTCAGGCACTGGAGGAAAAAAC
>JBKHDR010000123.1:0-12333 GCA_046541235.1 Cyclobacteriaceae bacterium
AAGGGTTAGTGGTGGTCTCGGCAGGAATCGAACCTGCATCTTGGGTTCCGGAGACCCACGTAGTATCCATTCTACTACGAGACCGTGGCGCAAAGATAAGAGATTAACACGACTCCTGCGAAATAAATCCAAAAAAGTCCGTTTTCTTGCGCTCTTGCTCTTCCAGCAAAATATCATTTAGCTTTGGCAAAGCCTGTTTCAGCAAGTAAGCCAACGCTTTTTGGAAAATAAGCTTAGCCCTGCGTACATTTCAACTAAGTTTTGCCAAATCCTTTTTAACATGCGTGCCAGAGTTCTTAAAATTCATCCTAAGGATAATCTCATCGTGGCTCTCGATCATCTTACAGCCGGTGAGGAGGTCCATTATGATGAAAAATACTATATCCTACAGAATGATGTCCCTGCCAAGCATAAATTCGTAACCGAAAACCTACAGACAGGCGATGATATTTACATGTATGGCGTTCTGGTAGGTAAGGCCACTCAACCTATTGCCAAAGGCGCTCCCATTACTGTAGGTAATGTAAAGCACAGCGCCCATGACTTTGCCCTCGGTAAGCGCCGTACTGCATGGCAAACTCCTGATATCAGCCGCTGGCAGGAAAGCACCTTCATGGGCTACCCTCGTGCCAACGGACAGGTGGGCGTCGCTAATTACTGGCTGTTCATTCCCCTGGTTTTTTGTGAAAACCGGAATATTCAGTTGATCCGTGATGCCATGGTCAAAGAACTGGGCTATGACCGCACCCGCAGTGTGGATTTTGACCTCAAGTCCCTGCTCAGCAAACACCAACAGGGGGCTAGTGCCGAGGATTTACTTTCTACCGAAATAGTGATTACCGCTGAAGAGATGCAGCATAAGCGCACCTTCCCAAATGTAGATGGCATCAAATTTCTGACCCATGAAGGGGGCTGTGGCGGCACCCGCTCCGACTCCAATACCCTCTGTGCGCTGTTTGCCGGGTACATCACCCACCCTAATGTGGCAGGTGCTACCATACTGAGTTTGGGCTGCCAGAATGCCGAAGTCAGAATTCTACAGGAAGAAATCAGCAAACGTGACCCACACTTCAGCAAGCCACTCTACATCCTGGAGCAGCAAAAGAGCAAATCGGAGCGTGACTTTATCGGCGAAGCCATCAAGAAAACCTTTGTAGGGCTGACTGAAGCCAATAAAATAGAACGCAGACCGGCCCCCCTGAGCAAACTGGTGCTGGGCCTGGAATGCGGTGGCTCGGATGGTTTCTCGGGTATCTCGGCCAATCCGGCAGTAGGCCATGCCGCAGATCTGCTGGTGGCTTTGGGTGGCTCGGTCATCCTCTCCGAATTTCCCGAACTCAACGGCGTGGAGCAGGAGCTTACCGACCGTTGTGTAGATGATGCCACGGCCGAAAAATTCATCCGCATCATGCGGGCCTACAGCGCCAGTGCCGAGGCAGTGGGCAGCGGCTTTGATGCCAATCCCTCTCCTGGCAACATCAAAGACGGCCTGATCACCGACGCCATCAAGTCGGCCGGGGCGGCCAAAAAGGGAGGCACTTCGCCCGTGACGGATGTGCTGGATTATACTGAGCCGGTGACCAAACCTGGTCTGAACCTGCTGTGTACACCCGGCAATGACGTGGAGTCTACCACCGGGCTGGCCGGGTCAGGAGCGAGCATCATTCTTTTTACTACCGGCCTGGGTACGCCTACGGGTAACCCGGTGGCGCCTACCCTCAAAATTTCCAGCAATACCGCCCTGGCACAACGTATGGCCGACATCATAGACATCAATGCCGGCACCATCATCAGCGGGGAAGATACGATTGAAAATAAGGGAGAAGAAATCCTGGATTATATTATCCGCACCGCCAGCGGCGATTACCTGCCCAAAGCGGTGGCCATCGGCCAGGATGATTTCATTCCCTGGAAAAGAGGTGTATCTTTATAGTGATTGTGAACTTGAAGGTTAGAAGTTAAAAGATCTCAGGCTAAGCGTGATGAATCACGCACTTATGTTAAAGGCTGGCGTGATAACGTTCGCCTATGCCCTGCCAGTCAATTTTGCCATTTACGATGCGCTCTTTAATCTCGGGGCTTTGGTCAAGTAGCTGTCTCCCACCCGTATAGGTACTGATAGAGCAGGCCAGCAGTGCCGCCTCTACTTCCAGTGGCTCACCCTGTTTGATGGCTTTCTCAATATCAGACAGATGCTCCTCTCCTATATAAGGTGCCAGAAAACGCCATATTTCAGGCGATACCTGGCGACCGGCCGCCCATCTTTCATGGGCAAAGTCTACCAGCATTCGGGCCAGTTCAGGGTTACTGCGTTTATCTGCATGGTAAATTTTGTAGAGTGGCCTTCCCATAAAGACTGCCTTGAGCAGTAACTGATTCCAGGCTTTTTCCTCCAGATAATCTGCCGGATAAGGGTTATGTAGAGCAATGGCATCAAATACATTGGTCATATTGGTACGCACTCCCTCAGCTGCTCTTCCTGTCAGTTCTTCCGGATGCGGCAGCAGGGGCAAAGCTGCATAAAGCGTCTGCTGCTCGTACATATCGGCCGTTTCGCACATTCGGTTGATAGTAAGCAGGTACTCCTCAACATCTTCATGAGGCAGGAAGAGCAGGATATAGGTGCGGGCAAGCTGTGTCAGGTCCCAGCCTGATGGATTGAACCCCCGCCTGAGTTCGTTTGCCCTTATTAAGTCATCATCAGTATAGGGCACACTACTTTTGCCCATGAAGCGGGGAACCGAACTAAAGGTAAAATAAAAAGTACGTTGATTCCAATCCCGACGGAGCTGGCTCATTTGTTTATCCAGCCATTGCAGGCCGTCATCTGTGGCGTATTGACGTATGAGCCGATATAAAAACTCCTTTGCTTTACCCAGGTCGGTCTGATAATGAGTTGTCTGCATCACGAAAAGTATTTAGTCAGCTTGCAATTTAATTTTTATCAGCCATTAATGCACATAAGCTTTTGGCCATATTACTATCATTTATGCTCATCTGTTTTCCAGTACCTCTGTCTGTGTAAGCAAAAAGGTTGGCTCTTATATGTATGTTTGCTTTACGAGGGGGCAAAAAAAAACCTCTGAAAAGAGGCTTTTTTTATCAATAATTTTTGTTCAAATTACTCGTCTGTCTTCCTATCTTCTCCACGAGGACATTCTTTTATCTTGGGTTCATGGCAGGGCTCTACCGCATTGGCATCACAGATAGGGCAATGTGCAATGTCTTTGGACTTTAATATTTCTTGCATTTTCATGGTCTTTCTTATTTATGGTTTATAATTTAATTTAACTGTAGAACAGGCAAATAGCCCTATCGTTATGAAAAAAACTTATTTAGCATCAGTCTAATTTAAGACTTAGCTTTTCTTCTTCTGACCTTTTTTGCTGATGTAGGTCCCCCGTCCTCTTACTACCATCCTGATGATCTCGTCTCCGTAGAGAGTACTCTTAGCTCCTTCTTCCCGGTGTGTGATCAGGAAATGATCGGGAAAGCTGCTGTAATGCGCTTCCAGCCTGATGGCCGTCTCTATGATATACTGCATCTTTTCGTAGATGGCTTTTATCTCCTCATCATTCAGTTCATTTGCCGATGTCTCAGGATGCAGTCCTGTCTGGTAGAGGATGTCGTCTGCTATCCAGTTACCCAGCCCGGCTACTACTTTCTGGTTCAGAAGCAGTGGCTTGAGCAGTCCGCTCCTCCCCTTCATCTGCGCCCTGAACTCTTCCAGGCTGATTTTTAGCGCATCTTCTCCCAGCTTTTTCTTTTTGCGATAGGCAGCAGGGTCATCGGTGAGGCCTATCCTTCCCAGGATGCGGGGGCATACAAAAGCCAGGTGGTAGCCATTATCCAATGAAAAAAGAACCTTGGTAAAGCGAGGGGTATCTTCCTTATCCTTAAAATACTTCAGGCGGCCGGTCATACCAAAGTGCATGCTCATCCACTGCCCGCTGCTCAGGCTGACAAACATCTGCTTACCGATGCGGTCAGTATCTTCAAAAGTTTTTCCTCTGAGAGCTTCACTCAGCTGCTGAGGAGTGGTCAGCAGCACGCGTTCTTCTTCCACCTCTACCGCAGTAACTTTGCGGTGAAGGGCTGTATAGTGAAAATATTTCTGGTAGATGGCTACTTCAGGAAGTTCGGGCATGGCTTGTTGGTTGAAAAAAAAGAGGCTACATTATCTGCAGCCCCTTTATAATTATCTGTGGAATAAAAATGTTTGCTTACTCGGTGTCCGCACTGAAACGTACATCCTCTTTACCGGGATAGCTGTTGTTTTTCTTATTAATGTCTGCCACCCGGTTAGTAGGATCTATCTGTATACTCTTGATATTATCTGCACTTCGGGGAATCACCATCAGGTAGGTAGGGAAAACCCAGGGCCAGTCTCGCAGCACCGTACGGGAATATTCGCTGTCATTGGGTTTTTCGCCCCTCATGATGCGCAGAGGGATGTAAAAAAGCTCCTGCTCGCCGTCGGCATAAGTCACCAGTACCTCCTGGGGCATAGGCATCTTGCCTATTCTCTCCAGCGTCACATGGGTATTTTCGCCTTTGTCTTCTACCGTTTTGATGCCGTAGTCAATGGTGCGGGTAGTGTTGACAAAATACTGGTGGTACCAGTCCAGTTCCATACCTGACTCTTTTTCCATGATGCGCTTGAAATTGGTTGGATTGGGGTGTTTGAATTTCCACTCATTAAAATAGCGTTTCATTCCCCGCTGAAAAGGCTCCTGCCCAATGACGTAGCTAAGCTGCTCCAGGAAAACGGCACCTTTGGCATAAGCCGCCAATCCGTAAGCCCGGTTAGTATTGTAGTGATCCGAATGGGTGGTCATAGGTTCTTCTTTACCGGAGGCCACCAGGGCGTAGTAGCCAGCGTAAGAGCCCGTATGCGCTTCGGAGACATTACCACCGAACAGATGAGTCATAGTCAGATTGGTGGCATAAGAGGTAAAACCCTCGTCCATCCAGGGGTAGAGGCTTTCGTTGGTACCCAGTATCATCTGAAACCAGCTGTGGATCAGTTCGTGTACCGTCACTCCTACCAGGCTGCGCAGCGAGCGATGCCCGGTGATCAGCGTTGCCATGGGGTATTCCATACCGCCATCGCCTCCCTGCACTACCGAATATTTGTCATAGGGGTACTTGCCAAAGTTTTCGTTCATGTACTGAAAAGCCCTTACCGTGTACTCTGGCAGCTTTTCCCAGTTTTCAGCCAGGGTGTCTGTCTGGTAAAAGAAGTGCAGTTTCGGCCCGTCAGGTACCTGTGCAGTAGTATGCTTGTAGTCAGGGTCGGCGGCCCACATGAAGTCATGCACCTGATCAGCCTTGAAGTGATAGGTGATCTTATCACCTTTGGGCCGACGCAGCCTTTGCCCGGTTTCCTGGTAGCCATGCCCGATTTCCTGCGGATTTTGCAGATAGCCGGTAGCAGCCACCACATAAGAAGAATCAATAGTGATTTTGACATCATAGCTGCCCCAGATGCCATGAAATTCGCGGCCAATGTAGGGGTTAGCATGCCAGCCTTCATAATCATACTCTGCCATTTTGGGATACCACTGCGCCATGGAGTAATCTATGCCTTCTTCACTATCGCGGCCGGAGCGGCGTATCTGCAGAGGTACCTGCCCCAGAAACTCCATATCAAAAGTAGCTTTACCCCCTGGCAGTATGGGCTGGTTCAGATCCACCTCCAGGACGGTTCCATCCACCTGGTACTGTACGTCTTTGCCATTCTGTTTGAGCGACTGTATCTTCTGAAAACCTATCTCATCTTCCTGCAGGTAGAAAATGCGGTTGCCTACCCGGCGGTCAGGGTCTTCTATGGTACGCGAGCGTACATCCATCATGCTACCCGGCTGGAAAGCGTTAAAAAACAGGTGGTAAAATACCTGATTAAGAGTATCAGGAGAGTTGTTGGTATACACCAGTTTTTGTGTGCCTTCAAACTGGTGCGAATTTACATCCATGTCGATGTCCATATCGTACGCTACCTCCTGCTGCCAGTAGCCATATTGTGCCTGCGCAAAACCGAAGCTGAGAATAAGACATAAAAACATGCTTAAGATTAGGTGGTAATGTTTCATAAAAACGATCAGGAAGTTTTGTGGAAATTCTATTTCTTAACAATAAGATAACTCACAAAGATGTAAAAAATTGAAGATAGAAGCATCCTGAAATGATGTTAAGGCGATGAGCCAGGCATCAACAAAATAGAAAAGCAGGTTACAAATCAATCTCCTGTGCAAAAAGCAGAGCTTATTTTTTCCTTACGATGGTGTATTCTACCAGTTGGGCAAGAGATTTTTTATAGTCAGACTCCGGAAAATGGCAGAGGATCTTCTGCGCCTCTTCATGATAGCGGTTCATCACCTGGGTTGCATACTCTATGCCTCCCGATTGCTTCACAAAGTCTATCACCTCCTGCACCTTGCTGTTCTTATCGCTCTGGTTCTTTACTATGTTGATGATGCGGCGCTTGTCAAGCCATGAAGCCTGCTGTAGCGCATAGATAAGCGGCAGCGTCATCTTCTTTTCTTTGATATCTATACCTACTGGTTTGCCGATCTCGGCGGTGCCGTAGTCAAAGAGGTCATCCTTGATCTGGAAAGCAATGCCTACCTTTTCGCCAAAGCTGAGCATCTGCTGTACTGTTTCGGGACTGGCCCCGGCTGAGCTTGCACCCACGCCGCAACACGAACTGATCAGGGAGGCGGTTTTCTGACGGATGATCTCGTAGTAGATTTCCTCGGTAATATCCAGCCGCCGGGCTTTTTCTATCTGCAGCAGTTCGCCCTCGCTCATTTCCCGCACTGCGTTGGATACAATTTCGAGTAGCCTGAAGTCCTTATGTTCAATAGATAGCAGCAGCCCGCGCGAAAGCAGGTAATCACCTACCAGTACGGCTATTTTATTTTTCCACAGCGCATTAATGGAAAAAAAGCCCCGGCGGTAGCTGGAGTCATCCACCACATCATCGTGTACCAGTGTAGCGGTGTGCAGCAGTTCTATGAGAGCAGCGCCCCGGTGCGTGGATTCATTGATACCACCGCTGACCCCCGCGCTCAGGAAGACGAACATAGGCCGCAGCTGCTTACCCTTACGGCTCACAATAAAGTTCATGATCTTATCAAGCAGCAATACTCTGCTTTTCATAAAATCTCGGAACTTCTTCTCAAAAATGCCCATTTCCTGGGCAATGGGGGCCTGTATTTCCTGTATAGCGCTTTTCATGGGCACGGGCACAATATTACCATCTAATTGCCCCAAAGCAAAATGGTATAGGTGATTTGATTTTTTTTTGTATTATGAGAATTCTTGCGATTAAGGCCATTCTTTTATTGGTGAATTTATTCAAAACAGCGTCTGTAGTAATTAAGATCTGGCAGATCATCCTTATATGTTTTTTGCCGAAGAACAGCCGATACTTTGCCTGATCATGCACATAGATTTTTATACTGAAAGTGTTTCATTTTGTTTAATTTTTAATGATAATGAGTTTAACAAAAATTCTTGACCCTAAGCCATTGATATCTTCTCATCATCAAAGACCTATCAGTTATGACCTCCGTTACCTGCCCGACGGTACACCCAAACCTATTTTGCTTTTTATTCATGGTTTCAAAGGATTTAAAGACTGGGGCTATTTTAACCTGCTGGCTGATACGATGGCCGAAAAAGGCTTTGTTTTTATCAAAATGAACCTCTCTCACAATGGCACTACGCCCAAAAACCTTACTGAATTTGTGGATCTTGAGGCCTTTGGACATAATAATTTCAGCATAGAACTGGATGACATCGGTACCATGCTGGACTATCTGGTGTCGCCTGACTTTAGCCTCTCGGGCCGGGAGGCTGACCGGGAGCGCCTTTACCTGATGGGGCACAGCCGCGGTGGCTCGCTGGCCCTGCTCAAGACGTTTGAAGACACCCGGATCGCCGCGGCCATCACCCTGGCTGCCGTAACCAACTGGGAAGAGCGCTGGCCCGATTATTACCTGGATGAATGGAAAGAAAAAGGAGTACAGATGATACAAAATACCCGTACCGGACAGGAAATGCCGCTTTATTACCAGATGGTAGAAAATTATTATAAAAACCGCGAACGCCTCAACCTGCCTGAAATTATAAAAAAACTGCAAACGCCGGTGCTGGCTTTTCATGGTACCAAAGATGAAACTGTACCGGTTCGTATGGCACATGACCTGGATACATGGAGCGGAAATGCGCAGGTGGAAATCATAGAGGGTGCCGATCATACTTTTGGAGGCAAACATCCTTACGATCAGGAGGAACTGCCCAAACATGTCAGATACATAGTGGAAATGAGCAATAGTTTTCTGAAAAATTTAAGAGCTTTGTAAAAAATTTTCTTAGTTTTCAATTCACTGATCTGAGCAAATTATACCGGTGATCTGGGGCTGCTCTCTTTTATGGGTTCAGATTTCCTATTACCATCACAGCAGCGGGTTACTACATTTATGGTATACATCCAGAAAATCAAACAGGAAAATGCTGTCTATGGCAGGCCAAAAGCCGATGAAGCTTTGGAATCTGCCTCTGTGCCTTACAGTGAGGCTTTTTTCAAATTTTGCCAGCAGCAAACAGACATTTGTATCTGGGAACTTACGGCTGAAGGTAGGCTGTATCTTTCCGATAATTTATACAATTTCTTGTTTGATGATCTTAATTCTCAAGTTTACCCTCCCTCTCTGGCTTATTTAGCTCGCATGCTGGATGCCAGGGATTATTACTGCCTGAAGGCCTCATTCAGCCTGGCTTTCGCACAGGCCTTACCTTTTGAGCAGCAAATCTGTCTACATACCCGTTGTGGAAAGATACATGCCAGGATCAATGCTTTTCCTCAACCCGCTCAGGATGGCCATGTAAAAAGCTGTGTGGGTTTCTTTCAAAATGTTTCTGAGCAGAAGAAAGTTGAGAAACTGCTTATACAACAGGAGCAGAGATACCAATCTATCTATCAGCATCACACCGGCGCTATCTTCATACTGGATACCGAAGGTAAATTACTGGAGGGTAATGCTAAGCTGGAGGCCATATGTGGCTACACCTCGGAAGAACTGCGTCACAGTTACCTCTTGCCTCTGGTGGCTCCCGAAGACAGGGAGCGGGTACACGAGCACTTCAGAAAAGCCCTGAATGGTGAGCCTCAGTCATACCAGGCTTTTGCCATACATAAAGATGGCAGGCGCATCAAGGTACAGGTCTCCAACATACCCGTTTATGTAGAAGGTGAGATCAGCAACGTATATGGTATCCTTAGCGATATTACTGAAGAGCATGAGGCTAAAGAAAAGCTACAAGAAAAGCTCAGTCTGCTGCAGGCCATACAGGAAAGCACCAATGACTCTATCTTTGTACTAGACCTGCAGGGAAATTATCTCTTCTTCAATCATGTGCATGAGCAGAACATATGGGAACTCTACAGAGAAAAGATTAGTATCGGCGGTAATGCCATCAAAATGATGAAGAGGGGCCCTGACTTCATACATGTTGAAAATTATCTCTCTAGGGCTTAC
This sequence comes from Cyclobacteriaceae bacterium, assembly GCA_046541235.1. Taxonomy (GTDB): domain Bacteria; phylum Bacteroidota; class Bacteroidia; order Cytophagales; family Cyclobacteriaceae; genus Catalinimonas. Next base: position 9,546 of record JBKHDR010000123.1, read on the forward strand.
CGTGGTGAGGCCTTTACGGTAGAAGATCAGTTTGGCCCTCCGGATAATATCCGGTATTTCCAGGTATCCTATCAGCCGGTATTCAAGGAGGAAAGCGTCAGCGGGGTAGGCATTTTCTCAAGGGATATTAGTCGGCAAAAACGCCATGAAGAAGCCATAAGCCGCAGCCGACAGATGTATGAGGCTCTGTTTAATAACAACCCTCTTCCTCTGATTGTGTATGACATCAGTGAAAATCAACTTATCAGTGTTAATGAAGCCGCCTGCCTGCTATTTGGCTACAGCCGCGAAGAGATGCTGAAGCTGAATATTCTCAACCTGGTGCCTGAAGAAGATAGAGCAGAAGTGATTAAGCTCTATAAACAAACCTACCAGCAAAATCTGATAGAAGTAGACAACCTCAAGAACCTGAAGAAGGATGGCTCCACCTTCCATGCAAAGCTGATTGCCCACAGCATCAACTTTGAAGGCCGTGAAGCCAGACTGGTGCTGCTGGAAGATGTGACTGAAAAGAAGCTGGCTGAACAGCAGCGACAGGCACTGGGCCGTATCATTGATTACTCTGTCAATGAGGTCTATATTTTTGATGCCCGCAACCTTCACTTCCTTTACTTGAGTAAATCGGCGCTTAAGAACCTGCAGTATAGCCAGGACGAACTCATGCAGATGACGCCCCTCGACATTAAGCCGGAGATGGATGCCCACACCTTCATGAGCCAGCTCCGTCCGCTGCTGCAGGAAGAAAGCAAGGAGGTTTATTTTGAGGCCACGCATCAGCGCAAAGATGGCACACAATACCCTGTAAGGATACAGGTACAAAACGCAGATTATACGGGCCGGAAAGTATACATTTCCATTGTTACCGATGTGACCCGGGAAAGAAATGTAGCGGCTGAAATCGAGCAGAATAAGCGCTTTATCGAGAGTATAGCGGACACTTCTCCTGAACTTTTATATGTTTATGACCTACAGCAAAATAAGTACATCTACTTTAGCAATCACATTGAAGATATGCTGGGCTACAAAGCTGATGATGTGCTGAATGGTAAACTGCAGTTCATGACGAAGTTTCATCCCGAGGACCTGGAGAAGGTGGCTATCAACTTTATGCATAAAATCCTGCAGGTAGCTGATGATGAAGTGGTAGAAACCGAATACCGGGTACAACATCGCGACGGGCACTGGGTCTGGCTCTCCAGCCGGGACAAGCCCTTTAAAAGGGATGCAGCCGGCAACGTAATTCAAACTGTAGGTGCCGCCCAGGACATTACCCGCCGTATGGAATACGAACAGCGGCTGGAGCAGCAGAACGAAATCCTGAAGAAGACTAATGCCGAGCTTGACCGTTTCGTCTACAGCTCATCACATGACCTGAGGGCGCCCCTGGCTTCGGTGCTGGGGCTGATCAATGTGGCCCTGATGGAAGATAAGCCCGATGAGAAGGACAAGTACATTCGGATGATGGAAGGCAGCATCCACCGCCTGGACCGCTTTATCCAGGACATTATCAATTATTCGCGTAATACCCGTCTCGAGGCCAGCCAGGATACCATTGACTTTCCGAAACTGATCAGCGAAACCCTGGCCGATCTGAGTTATATGGATGACATCAATGCTGTGAAGTTTGAAACCTACTATGATACAGATGCTCCATTCTCTTCCGACCTGCAGCGCCTATCGGTGATTTTCAGCAACCTGATCAGTAATGCCATCCGCTACCGGAGCCGCAGTGTGGACCAGTCTTACGTCAAGATCATGATCAGTACAGATGCCGAAAAGGCAGTCATGAGGGTGATGGATAATGGTATTGGTATTGCTTCTGAATACCAGCAGAAGGTTTTCGATATGTTCTTCAAAGCCAGTCACGAGAAACACGGCTCAGGTATAGGGTTGTACATTGTAAAGGAGACCACTGATGTACTGGGTGGCAGTATCACGCTGGAGTCTAAAACGAGGGTGGGTACTACTTTTACCATAACACTGCCCAATCTTCTGAACAGGCCATCTGACCAACCCTTGACCTGATTTTTCGTACTAGCCAGTATATTTTCCTAAACTATGAGCCGTATCTTTAAGCCTTTCTTGTGGCTGACCCTCCTTCTTAATGCCTGTACGCAAAAACCGGAAGTACAGCAGATTGTAGATAAATCTATTGCTGCTCACGGCGGAGAAACCCTGCAGCAGTCAAAGATCAGTTTTGACTTCAGGAAAAAACACCTGGAAGTAACGCTGGATAATGGCCGGTACAGATACCAGAGTACTGTTGAGGATTCTATCGGCCTGATCCACGATGAGATGGACAACGAAAGTTTCATCAGAAAAGTGGATAATGAAATGCTGCCTCTGGATGAAGAAAAGGCCCTGGCTTACCGCAATACACTCAATTCCATTGTCTACTTTGCCTTGCTCCCCTATTTTCTTAATGACCCCGCCGCCAATAAGGAATTGCTGGGTACTACTACTATCAAAGGTAAGCCTTACTATGAAGTAAAAGTCAGTTTTAAGCAGGAGGGTGGAGGTACCGATTATGAAGACGAGTACATCTACTGGATACACCAGCAGGATTATACCATGGATTACCTGGCTTACTCTTTCCATGTCAATGAAGGCGGTACCCGCTTCAGGGAAGCATACAATGTCAGGAATGTCAAGGGCATCCGCTTTGCCGATTATATCAATTACGAAGCGACAGTAGAAAATTTTGAATTGCAGGATTACGAACAGCTTTTTGAGGCCGGAAAAGTAGAAGAACTCTCCCGTATTGAATTAGAGAATGTAGTCGTTGACT
>JBKHDR010000124.1:0-12316 GCA_046541235.1 Cyclobacteriaceae bacterium
GCATGCTGTGTCCAGGGCACGATAATTTTTTCCAAAACCTGCTCTTTCCAGAATTCACCCTGACTGACGGATTGAGCGCAAAGAATAGTATATTGGCTGAGCAGGGCAGTAAGTAGCCCCCAGCTAAAAACACTCTTACCCATTCTCTTCATGTATTTCTTATTTGGTACCCCAAAAAATATAGCCTCCCATGTAATCATAAATCAGAGGCTGCCTAACAATCTGCTCAATATGCTAATTTCCTGCACAAGACTGAAGGCCATCCGCCTGATCAAACTGTTTTTTCTTGTCACAATACTAGCCTGGCCTGCTGAAGTGCAGGCGCAGGAAGCTCCTATCCGCCTGATCATCCGCAGCGATGATATGGGCTTCTCTCATGCTGCTAATCATGCTATGATAGAGACTTATGAAAAAGGTATTACGACCTCAGTAGAGATCATGGTACCCACGCCCTGGTTTCCGGAGGCAGTTCGGCTGCTTAAAGAACACCCCGACCTGGATGTGGGCATTCATATCACCCTCACCAGCGAGTGGAGCAATGTCAAATGGCGCCCCCTGACCAAAGCCCCCGGCCTGGCAGATGAGGACGGCTATTTCTTTCCCATGATCTGGCCCAATTCAAACTATGGTCCGGAGCAGGCACTCCGGGAACAGGAATGGACCCTGGAGGAAGTGGAAGCGGAAATGCGCGCACAGATAGAAACAGCACTGCATCACCTGCCCCACATCAGCCACCTATCGGCCCATATGGGCTGTACCAGCATGGCCCCTGAGGTGGAGGAAGTATACCGTAAATTGTCAGCAGAGTACGGCCTGGACATCCACCCCGAAGACCTGGGAGTCAAAAGAGCCCGCTATGCAGGGCCTACGGATACGCCTGCCCTGAAACGGCAGAGCTTTATCAACATGCTCAGGCAACTTACGCCCGGCACCTACCTTTTTGTGGATCATCCGGCCTATGATGTGCCCGAGGTGCGGGGCATACACCATACCGGCTACGAAGATGTGGCAGTTGACCGGCAGGGTGTAACTAATATCCTGACCGACCCGGAAGTCATTCAGCTTATCAAAGACCTTCAGATAGATTTGGTCAGCTATGCTGACCTCAAAAAATAAGCTCACAACCTATGCAAAAAAAGATCAGACGTCGGTAATTTTTACAGCACAGTGGCCTGGAATCAGCTTCATCAGAAGCTTTGCTTTTCAGGAATTTTCAGAAGTCTGCGGCAGAGGCCCTCCCCTTGTTCCGCTGGTGGTAGAATGAGAAGCAGGTGACTCAGGAAGAAGTAATTCGCTGATGAAAGAAGCCGGTGGCGTAGAGGTCAGTCTATAGGTAGGCTTGAGATTCCCGGATGGGAAGTTCCCAGCGAAGGGCTGGAGTGGCTCAGTGAACCCTGGAATGAATTCATGGGTAAGAAAGGTCTGTTTTTGGTTGTGGAATGGATAAGCCACTAAAAATGGAGCTAAACCACCGTAATATTCTCCTTCTTGACGGGCTCCATAGACTGCAAATGCAGAAATACCTGGGCCAGCAGGGCCACATTGCGCTTGCAGTAGCGGGCCACCTTATCCAGGGATTTTTCTGTATGATACGTCCGGTTTACTTCGCTGCCATCCAGGGAGTCTTCATATACTGCTTCTACACCAAAGAGTCCGGCGAGCAACTCTAGAGGCGTATAGCTTTTGTAGTCGCCAAATTTCCACATATCCATGGTATCAATGTGGCGGATTTCCCAGGATTTTTTGCCGGCCATATCAAGAGAAGCGGGCAACTGTATGCCATTGACCAGCATGCGGCGGCAGAGGTAGGGAAAGTCAAACTCTTTGCCATTATGGGCACACATGCGCAGTTTACTTTGCTCAAATTTCAATACTGTTTCCCTGAAATTTTCCAGTAGTTCTTTTTCGTCATTACCTGATATGCATTTGATACGCAGCTCTGTTTCGCCGTTTTCCAGCGTATGAAAAATGCCCACCGAGATGACGATGATTTTACCGAATTCAGCATAGATGCCCGCCCGCTCAAAATACAGTTCAGCGTACGACTCATCCTCTCGCTGGCGGATATGTTCGGCTTTGCGGTTCCATTCCCGTTTCATCAGGTCACTCAGGTCATCGTATGCAGCCTCAGCGCTGACGGTTTCTATATCTACAAAAAGCAGGTTGGTAAGATGAGCATCAATAGGCATGGCAAAAGTAGTTAATGATGAAAATGAGTTACTTTTCAAAATCCTTAAACAGCATACTGGGCTGTATGCCCTTGTTGTGCTGGTATTTTTTGCTGCTGTATTCCTCGTAGGGTCCCTCGATGGCGTGGTAGAAGATCTGGCAGATCTCTACCCCGGCGTAGATACGAATAGGCTGCACGCAGAACATTTCCAGCGTCCAGAAGCCGGAGAAGCCTACATCTCCAAAACCGGCCGTCACATGTACAAACAGCCCGAGGCGGCCGATAGAGGAGCGGCCCTCCAGCATGGGTACGTAGTTGTGGGTTTCGGTAAATTCCAGGGTGCGTCCCAGGTAGAGCTTGTCTTTTTCAAGTAAAAGCCCTTCTTCCGGGATCGTTACCCTCTTCGCCTTGTTTTCCTGCTTCATGTCAAGCACATGATTATCGTATACCAGCAGGTCCTGGTGCAGGCGCAGGTTGTAGCTGTTGGGGTTGAGTTGCTCTTTACGAAAAGGCTCTATAATGATGTCGCTGCCTAATTTAGCTTCTATGGATTTGCCGGAGAGTATCATGTTGAAGAAGTCGCTGCTTTCAGGAACATTTTTTTTCAAAAGTAGGTAATAAATGTGTCCTTTCCATGAATGCGCCTCAAATGATGATGGGAAGGGGATTAACGGATTTTTTCAAAAAAAATGGAGTGCCTTATTGCCTTTTAAAAAGACTTGCTTACATTTGTATCCCATTAGCAAATAAGCGAAAGTAGCTCAGCTGGTAGAGCGCAACCTTGCCAAGGTTGAGGTCGCGGGTTCGAACCCCGTCTTTCGCTCCAACATTCAAAGCGACTCACTGAGGTCGCTTTATTTATTATAGTAAGCCGGGATGGTGGAATCGGTAGACACGCAAGACTTAAAATCTTGTGGCCGCAAGGCCGTGCGGGTTCAAGTCCCGCTCCTGGTACTGAAGCAAAAGCTGGTCGTTTGACCGGCTTTTCTTGTTTTAGAGCTTTCTTCTTTCCTGTGGCAAGACTTAAAATCCTGGTGAAGATAGCGCTCAGAGGCTGCATAAATGTCATTTTTATCTCTAATCCATCGGGGTTAAACTTCTTTTCTTCGCTGGAATCAGGCGTTGTAAAATTGAGGCAATAAATCGTAAAAATTATAATTCCAATCTATATAGCAGATTAAATTCAACTACCTATGCCTAGGATAAGGGTGCTGGCCGCAGAGGATGACGATTTACATGCCGATACGCTTCGCATGCTTATGGATGAACTGCAATACGAACTGATCGCGGTGGTGGATAATACGCAGGAGTTTCGCCGACTTTTCAAAACTACCCATCCTGATATACTGCTGATGGATATTGACCTGGGCGAAGCTGAAACCGGCATTGACCTGGTGAGGCAGCTCAATGAAGAAGCCGATGTACCGGTCATCTACCTTACATCTTTCAAAGATGAAGCAATCTTCAAGAAAGCCAAAGAAACCATGCCAGAGGCTTATCTCAACAAGCCGTATGCCCGCGAGAGCCTGCAGGCAGCCATGGAACTGGCCATCTTCCGCAAGCAGAAAGAGCCTGCTTTCCTCAAAAAGAAGAGCCGTCAGCCGGAGCTGAATGATGCGGTATTTGTCAATGAAGATAATCACCTGGTCAAGATGAAGCTCAGTCAAATCAGCCTGCTGGAGGCCTATGATAAGTACTGCTATGTGTATAGTGGTGAAAAGAAGCACCTGCTTAATCTGTAGCTTAAAAAACTGCTGGAGAACCTGCCTGCTGAGCAGTTTATGCAGGTACACCGCTCTTATGTGGTCAACCTGGAGGCTATTACCGGAATACGCTTAGGTGAAAATACACTGGAAGTAGCAGGTAAGCTGATGCCGGTAAGTAAAAGCTATAAAGGCTGTAGCTTTTGCTGCACGAGATACAGGTTTTGCTATGCTACTAAGCCAGAAATTTATACCAAGGTTATCATTACCTGTCCCAATACCTTCAGCATGTGGGAGCTTAGCCTGCGCTTTGAGGAGGAGCAGACTAAAGGGGCTATTTTTGACGAGATGGATATGCAACTGGCGGCCATTGCTTCTTTGCACGGTATGGAAGGTGTTTTTCAGATCAAGTCAGCCCTGATCTGTGAGGTGGAGAGAGTCAAAAGCCTTTACATGGATGAATCTCTAAGTCATGGATAAAATGTACGATGTAGCCGAAAGCGAACTGCGGAGGGAAAAGCGGAAGACCGAGATCATCCTTCAGCTGGCTACCGTGGTCAACCGGCCTGCCACGCTGAAAGAAAAGCTGGATGCTATCCTGGCAGTGCTGGAAATTCTCTTTGGTCTGCAACATAGCATGCTGCTCATGCCTGACGCTGGAAGAAGCCGCCGGCCAACATGGCTTTTCTCTGAAAGACCTGAGCGGCATCATCATTACCTACGACGACCTGGACCATGTGGGTAGCCTGTATGAGATCAAATCTTTGTATTCTTCCATACGGGTGTGGGCTTCGCAGGTGGAAGCGTAGAAGGAGAGATCAGTGCCAGGTTTGACTGCTTACTGGCCAGGTATGCTGATTCTCAGACTCCATAAGATTAAGCCTCAGCCGTTTACGTTTTCTTATAAAATTGCCTGCCTTATTTTATGCTCTTTACCCATGATTTGTCTACTGAAATGATGATATTACTACCTATAGAAAAGGACGAAGCCCTGGATGAAGCTTTCAAAAGCTCTCCTGAATGTGCGGAGATCGTGGCTATCTTTCAGCAGCTTTGCCAGAAACTAACCAGCCATGACACAGACTATTCTGATCAGAGACTATACCCCTCAGGACAAAAGGGAGGTGCTGTAGCTGCTGCAAAAAAATACGCCTGCTTATTTCTCTCCCGAAGAAGAAACTGACCTACTGCATTACCTTGAAAATGAGCTGGAACACTACTACGTGCTCTTGTCAGGGAATGAAATCGTGGGGGCGGGCGGCATCAATTTTTCGGGCAATCCTAGTATTGGCAAAATCAGCTGGGACCTGGTCCATCCCGAGCAGCAGGGGAAAGGCTTAGGCCGTAAGCTCCTCAGCTTCCGCCTGGAAAAGCTCAAAGCCATGCCGGAGGTAGAGCAGATCACCGTCAGGACCTCCCAGCTTGTGTATAAATTTTATGAAAGAGCAGGTTTTCATCTGACAGAAGTAATCAAGGATTACTGGGCACCTGGCTATGACTTGTATCAGATGAAATATGAAGACAGTGAGCGCTTTTACCTGTAATCCTAACCAATCGTCTTTTTTTCTCAGCCAGATTTTGTCTGTATGCTTGGCATTACTTATATCAATGAGCCAGCTTTTTGCTCCAGCATTCTCAAAAAAGTACACAGTGTAGCAGCCCTACGATCTTTTTCAATAGATTTTCTGCTGTAACCGGCGCATGTTTATAGATTATACGATGTTTCCCGATCCATTAAGCTGAACGTAAAAAAAACGTAAGTATAAAGTATATTTACTTAAGTGTAATTTACATAATTTATAGTTTCTAATAATTATTGCAGTGGATGTAAAAGTAGCTGGAGAGTGAGAATTAGACTTTCTGAAACAAAAAACATATTTCATGAGCGAAAAATGTTTTTTTATGAAATTCTATTATTTGCTTTTTGGAGCAATTGAAGTGAAAGAAGAAGCTTTTTGATAAAAGTCAGTTTACAAGTAGGCTGCCCCTGTGACAGATTGAGTAGGCGCTAATTTTTTTCACGGCTTTGTTATTCTATACAATTTGGAAATACTAAATGTGAAAGAACATTCTTCATCTTCCTCTGGTGTGCACTGTATTTGAAACCAGCCTTCCTTTTTTTGTAACTTAAAGCTGTAAATTGTTATGTATATTTGAATGGAATCCCGCATTAGGCTTAGTTGATGCCTCTTTGCTCCCTTATTTTAATAAACATGCATTTTATCCTTTATGAATATACTAAACAGCAGTACTTTCTATTTTGACAGGGATCTGTTTCTTGAGATGGAAAAACTGGGAGAAATGGGCATGTTTGAATACCTCATTGATGAAGACAAATTCCTGGCTTCTCCGCATTTCAAACAGCTTTTTAAACTTCCGGAGAGAGATTTTTATCCTATCAGTATCATCACCGATCTGATTTACCCCGAAGACTATGAGCGGGTGATGAAATCATGGACAGCATGTATTGAGCAGAAAAGAAACTTTGATTGCGAATACCGCTACATAGTGGGCCAGGCAATTATTTACATCCGTTCCCGTGCCAGGGTGTACTGCAATGAACTGGGAGAGGCTGTAAGCGTGCTAGGCATCAAGCAGGACATCAGCAGGCAGAAGAAGAATGAGCAGGAGAGGGAAAAGATTGAGCAGCGATACCGGGTCGCCCTGAAAAACTCACCGGTGATCTTTGCCAGGGTAGATACTGCGCTACGCTATGAGTGGATTTTAAACCCTCACCAGGATTTTGATGAAGAAAGTGTAAGGGGAAAAAGAGATGATGAACTGACCTCCGGCCCCGGAATAGAGGCCCTGATGAAGCTGAAGCAGAGGGTGTTGGAAGAAAAACGGCAGATGAGAGAACTGATCACCTTTGCGGTAAGCGATGGCGCACATACTTATGACATAACCGCCACCCCCCTGCTCAATGCAAAAGGAGAGGCATACGGCCTGATCACCGCTTTGCTGGATGTGACTGAACAGAGGAAAACAGAAACAGCCCTGCAGTCGGCAGAAGATAAATTAGAGATGGCCCTCAAAGCAGCCCAGGCGGGGGTATTTGATATCAGTAATCACCCAAACACACCGCCGGTGGTTTCCGAAAGCGTAAAAGCACTATTTGGTTTTCCCATAGAGTCTGACCCCCTGCTGTCAGACTACCTGCAGAGAATACATCCGGAAGATCGCCGAAGGGTGAATGAGGTGATGAAACTGTCCTTTATACGTAAGGAAGGTATATACCTGGAGTACAGGGTGGTGCATCCCGATGGCAAAGAATACTGGCTGGCCTCTCGTAACAAAGTGATGCTGGACAATCAAGGCAGAGCGTACAAAACCCTGGGAACCCTGATTGATATCACAGATCGTAAACGTGATGAAGAAACGCTGCGTAAGAGCCGCAGGCTGGCCCGTGAGCGCCTGGAGGAGGTAGAGGCCATTTATGATTCAGCGCCCATCGGGCTGTGTGTGCTGGATACTAACCTACGTTTTGTCCGCATCAACCAGCGGCTGGCTGAAATCAATGGTTTCCCGCCAGCCTATCACCTGGGAAAAACCGTTCGTGAGATCGTGCCCGACTTCGCCGATGAGGTGGAACCTGTACTGCGCGGCATCCTTGAAACCGGAGAGGCGATATACAATATCGAGATCAACGGAGAAACGGCTTCTATGCCAGGTGTACAGAGAAACTGGGTAGAAAGCTGGATACCATTCAAAAACAGTAAGGGAGAAGTAAGAGGCATCAATATCGTAGCCGAAGAAGTAACGGAGAAGAAGCGCATAGAGGCTGCGCGGCGCAGCAGTGAGGATAGGTATCAACGGCTTTTCAATTCTATTGAAGATGGCTTCTGCGTCTGCGAAATGCTGGTGGATGAACAGGGCCGTCCTTATGATTATCGCTTTCTGGAAGTCAATCATACCTTTGAGAGCCATACCGGCCTGAAGGATGCTGCCGGCAAAACGGCCCTGGAACTGGTGCCTAAGCTGGAAACTTACTGGTTTGAGACTTATGGTAAGGTAGCACTTGAGGGCAAGTCCCTTCGCTTTGAGCAGGGCTCACAGGAAATGGGCCGCTGGTTTGATGTCTATGCCTTTCCTTTTGGTGAGCCTGGGAGTCGAATCTTTGCTTTACATTTCAAAGATATCAGCGAGCGCAAAAAACATGAGCTGGAAGTACAGTCATACCGGGAAGAACTGGCGCGTGCCAACCAGGAACTGGCGGCCACCAATGAAGAACTCTTAGCTTCTAACGAAGAATTGAGGATGACTAACGAAAAACTGAGGCGCGTCAATACTGACCTGGATAATTTTGTGTACACAGCTTCGCACGACCTTAAAGCACCCATTACCAATCTTTACGGCCTGATGGAAATGCTGAACCGAGAGCTCTCACAAGCCAGTGAACTGCCCTCACAAACGCAGAGAATACTGGAGATGATGGACCTGTCGGTAGACCGATTCATGAAAACCATTGCAGACATGACGGATATCTCCCGCCTGCAGAAACAGGGCGATCTGCCTATGGAAGAAGTTTTACTCGCACAGGTGGTGAACGATGTCAGGATGGACCTGGCTATGGCGATTGAACAATCTGAAGCCATATTGGATATTAATCTGGACCTTTGTGGCACCGTCAGGTTTGCTCCCAAGAACCTGCGCAGTATCATCTATAACCTGCTGTCAAATGCCATCAAATACAGGGACCCGGAGCGTAAACCCATCATCCGCCTGCGCTGCGAACCCACGGAGGGCTTCCAGGTACTGAGCGTAAGCGATAATGGCCTGGGTATTAACCTCAACCAGAGCAACAGGCTCTTTGGTATGTTTCAGCGGCTGCATGCTCACGTAGAAGGTACCGGTGTAGGGCTCTACATCGTGAAAAAAATGCTGGAGAATGCCGGTGGCAAAATAGAGGTAGAGAGCGAAGTGGGAGTAGGCACAACTTTCAAAGTATTTTTCAAACGTTAAAATGATCATGACAAAGTTAGGGCGAATTTTTCTGGTTGACGATGATGAAATAACCAACTTCATCCACCAGGCGATGATCCGTGATATGGATATCGCTGAAAAAGTACTGGTAGCCCACAACGGACAGGAAGCGCTTAATCTCTTAAACCAAAAGGAGGGAAAACAGCATGAGCCTACTCTTGTACTGCTGGATATCAATATGCCGGTGATGAATGGCTACGAGTTTCTGGAGGCTTTTCATGCACTGGAGGAAGGTAAAAAAGAGAATACCGTGATCGTGGCCCTCACCTCCTCGCAGAACCCCAGCGACATTGACAATGCCAAAAACCTGGGAGCAACAGACTACCTGAACAAGCCGCTGAAGCCCGAAAAGATCAGGCAACTGCTGGCGGTACACTTTGAGCAGAAGTAGGAAGCAGTACAGGAGGGGTTAAAGAGAATGGGATCATATTTTTTTAAACACGCCAAACCTGCGACCTACTTTCCCTTACCGCCTGATAGATACCCACCTGCACTGGATGGACTTTCTACAGAATACTGAAGGCATGGAATCGCTGCTTGAGCAGATGGTCAGGAAGGGGTGCCACAGCAGGCATGGAGAGACCTGATCACCACTTACCCCAACCGTTTCAGTATCGGCAGCGACGTATTCGGTCACTTCAGCGATCTACGGGAAAAGATAGACCGCTACCGCGTACTGCTTGACCGCTTACCGGAGGAAGAAGCTCAGCAACTGGCCTGGAAAACGCTGAAAAGCTGTGGTTTTCCTGAGCAGGTTGTTTGAAGCCGATCAAGCCTCTGCCTTGTGCTCTCACAAGGCATATAATCCTGTAGTCACAAACGGCATTTACAGAAAATCCCCCAAGTCATAGCTTACTTCCAGCTTTTCGTCTTATCATTGCCCATAAAATCTTGAATGCTCATGAAAAATCTTTACCTGCTCAGTTTACTTTTGCTCAACCTGCTAAACTCTCCACTTATGGCCCAGACTCCTCAAAACCCTGTGGTGCCCTCTTTTGGCGGTATCTACGAAATTCCTGAAGCCAGCAAGCACCCTGACCCTGGCATTGATTACAACATGGTGATAGATGTGGCTGGCGGCCCGGATGATCCCGCAGACCTGAATCGCTCGCTCAATAACATTGCTCGTACTTTTAACCTGCATGTCCTGGGCGGCGTACCCAAAGAGAATATCAAAATCGTGGCGGTGCTGCATGCTTTGGCCACCCCCGGGGTGCTGAGCAATGAGTCGTACAGGAAAAATTTTGGGGTAGACAATCCCAATGACCAGCTCATCAGAGAACTGACCGAAGCCGGTGCCGAGATTTACGTGTGCGGACAGTCGCTGATCGCCCGCGACTTTTACGATGACAGCCTGCATCCTGATATCAAAGTCTCCATCTCAGCCATGACCATCCTGACCGAATACCAGCAGAAGGGCTACGCCCTGCTAAGGTTCTGAACGCTTTGTACCCGGTAGGTAAACAAAGCAGCAGCCTCATAGATTAGAAAATAAAAGATGCTGACAATCTATGACCATCCTACAGGCGGGTACGCCCAAAAGCGGCAATTTCTGGCTATACAAAATCCTTCAGCAGATCATGCAGGAAGCAGGTCTGCCCCGGCGGAGCTTTATTCAGCGTCAGCCCATTTTTGAGCTGGCCAGGCAGTGGGACCTGAGCTATCCGGAGCAGGCCGGTATTGATATGCTGGATATTGGCCCGCAGCATTACTTCTGCCGCATCAGCTCAGTGTACAGGATGCCGATTGAAAGCCTGGAAGATTACGTGGCCCGGGCTTCCCACCTCTGGACCCACTCCGATTTCAGTCCGCTCTGCTACCCGCTCTTTTCGCTGGTGGATAAGATCATCTACATCATCCGCGACCCCCGCGACCGGGCCCTGTCTGAAGTGCGCTTCGCCTTTACGCCGTATATGCAGAAGTACTATCCACACGGTCAGCCCGATGTGGAAACTTACCTGCAAAACTATTTTGACCAGATCATGCACCACTGGGTGTGGCACGTAGGCAATTACCTGTTGCAACGCAGCGAAGTACCAATCCACTTCGTATTTTACGAAAGGCTGCTGCACGATTTCCCTACCGAACTGCAGCGATTGCTCGACTACCTGCAGCTATCCCTGACGCCCGCTGCCAGGCAGAAAATCGCCGATGATGTTCACTTCTCTTCTCTGAAAAAAGGGCATGCCAATCATGTGCGTAAGGGAAAATCAAACCGCTGGAAGCAGCAGTTTAATGAGGCGCAACAGGAGCGGACCCGCAAACTTGCCGGGCCGCTGATGAGCCTGCTCAGTTACTCTCTTCATGCTTCTAAAGAGATGCTTCCCTCCCTGCCGGAGCAGCAGTATAGCCATAAAATCAACCTTATGCTGAAAGAGATGCAGTAGTAATCAACACAGACCTTCAAAAAAAAGCTTCCGGCTGCTTATCAGAAGTAGCCGGAAGCCTCAGGCCAGTCGCTCGCCTCCCGAGTGTAACAACTATCCCGGTGGCCTCCTGTCCACTTTTATAATGGCCTTGTCTCGATAAATTTAAGTTATGAGACAGCCTCAAGCCTTGCGCAATGCTATCCCGTTTTGAGCCTGGTGCAGGCAGTCATTTGTCCTATGATCAGGCACCCGCTTCTTCAGCAAGTAGCTTGTCCATCAGGATATTAAAGTCCTCTACAAAACGCTCATAGTAAATACCGGTGCCGGGGCCGCTGAAGCCGGTATGTATCTGGCGGACCTGCCCTTTTTTGTCAATGAATATTGAAGTCGGGAATGACATGACCCGGTTGAGCATGGGCAGCGTTTTGGCCGCTTCTGTCTTACTGGATGTACCCGCAATGAGGAAGTCATAGCCCACATCCAGCTTGTCTATCATCTTTTTTACCCGGCTGCTGGCGTAGTCAAAATCATCCTTTTGTTCATACGCCAACCCGATGATCTCCACGTCCTCGTCCTGGTGGCGGCGGTACCAGTCGGCGTAGAACTTGGTTTCATCCATACAGTTGGGGCACCAGGTACCAAAGAGCTGTACGATCACTACCTTGCCCCGGTACTTTTCATCGCTCAGTGAAACCGGCTTGCCCTCCAGGTTGGGGAAGGTAAAGGCAAGCTGCTCATACCCCTCTTTGAGATAAGTGAGTTCATTGGCATCGGGCAGTTCGGCCTCGGAGTTCCGCACGGCTGTCCAGGTGTCATGATAACTTCTGCCTGACCAGAAGTCTCCCTGCAGGCTGCCGTCTTCCTGCAGATGTGCCTCAAAGAGAAAAGCATGTTCTCCATCAAAAGCACTCAGCATCATTTTATTGCCTTCCACATTACCCTGTAGAAAGCGGTAATCGCCGGTAGTAGTCAGAAAAGAGCCGGTAAGCTCACTGCCCTGCTGCTCAAATATCCCGACTGAAAGCAGGGAATCACCTTCAAAATCCACCTCCCATTTACCCGAAAAATCTGTTGCCTCAGAGGAAACTGCC
>JBKHDR010000125.1:0-12191 GCA_046541235.1 Cyclobacteriaceae bacterium
CTCCTGCGCATGGAGTGAAAGGCTTGCAAATAGAAAAAGGAGGAGGCCCAGGACAGACCTCCATCTGGTAGAAGTTTTCATCATTAGTTGTTTTGTTAGATTGTATATAGAATATGAATTGTTTTGAGATACTGATCAGGATCTGGGTTTTGAGCTTTTATGTAATTTCACGCAGTATTGATCTTTGACTTGTTTACCTGCTACTCATTTTGTTTATCTGGTTCTGGCTTTAAGTTTTTTCTAATTTTGTGGTTGAAGAGGAAAATATTTGTGCTATTAATACAAGTACCTGATTTATGTTTTTAATTAATTTTATTGATTATTTAACAATTAAGCAACTTAAATCTAAGCTATTTTTACCAAAATGATTGCTGTCATTTATTTATAAAAATATACTAATGGATTATGGATTTAGTGCAATAAAAAAGCAGCCCTTTTAGAGCTGCTTAAAGTAGGTGAGTTAAAATTTGTACAAACAAAAATACTGGACTACCCGGAAGATACTATTTGTTTTTAATGATAGTCTGATACTGCACTTGTGTCAATGAGCCGCCTGTGAAGCAACCTCTGTAGGCGTTTTATCAGTACTCTTAGGATTTCTCTGCCAGAAGAAGAAAATGGTAAATAGTACGATCAGGATGGCCGGGAAGGTAATCATTTTCTCCAGGGTTTCCTGGCCAGTAGCTAATTCCAGGGCGCTACCGCTTAGACCCTGCTCAACAAATGTCGCACGGGAGCTGTCAATCCAGTTGCCAATGATAGGGTTGAAGATTGAGGTTGAGAACATACCTACCGCGCCAATGACTGACATACCCAGTGCACTGCTCAGAGGAACACGCTGTGCTACTGCTCCTACCATTACCGGCCAGAAGTAACAATATCCGAGGGCAAATACGACTGCTGCTACATAAACCATAGCGCCGGTGACGGTGCTAAACATATAAATTCCAATAGTTGCCAGGATGGCCCCTCCTAGTAAGACGCCAGTCTGCCCCAGGCCACCTACTACCGGACCGGCAAAGAACCTGCCTGCGGCTACCAGCCCTGCGGTAAGTGCCAGGATCAGCATAGGTTCAGCTCCGCTGCTTCCAAGTACAAGCTCTACCCACTGTCCGGGGCCAAACTCTGTGATAGCAGTAAGTGCCATACATACGATCAGGAAAAGGTATACGGGACCCAGCATCGCTTTGAAATTTTCTTTGAGAGAGGTAGCTCCCTCCACTTTGGCTCTCGGAAATTTTTTACCAAAGAACAAAACTGCATAGATGATAGTAGGAATCATGATCACCCACATTTGAGCTTCCCATCCCATGCCCGTATCGGTCATAAACTTTGAAATGAGTGCGCCGATTAGTATACCACCCGGAAACCACATATGGAAGCGGTTGAGCATCTTGTTCATTTTGACACCAGAGTAAGTATCAGCAATCATAGGATTACAGGCCGCTTCTGTACATCCATTACCAAAACCAATGAAGAGGGTGGATACCAGCAAACTGACATAGCCTCCGGCATAAATAGTCAGGATAATACCCAGTGTGTGAGCAAAAAAGGCCACCATCATGATATTCTTAGGACCGAAGGTGTGATACACCAGCCCCCCGATGACCATTGAAATCGGGAAACCTAAAAACCACATGGAGTTGATAAATCCCAGTTGTTCAGCCGTAAGGCCAAAATCATTTCCCAGCTGTGGCAGTATGCCAGCCCTAATGGAGAAAGAAAATGCGGTGGTGATCAGCGCAAAGCAACTCCCATAAAATAAGGCGTTTTTGTTAATGTCTTCGTTCATTGCTGTGTAGGTTTCAGGTTTTATGATGCGTTAAATAAGTATTTTAAAAAGTTTTCAATAGCTGTCCTGATTTATTTTTATCAGTTATGCCTGTGCTTCTTTCTTCTTTTCTCGCGGTTCTTTATACATAAGCGGATGAATGCCTTCTGTTTCCCATTAACCGGCATAAAGCTGTGAAATATAAATATTTTTGAAAATTAGGAAAATAAATATAAATGTTATGTAAAAAAATTAAAAGCACTTGCCAAAAAATAAGATCTTTTTGAAGGTTATGAATAAGTCTATGCTCCCGGCATCTTGTGTACCTGTATTGTTTCATAGACAAAAAAAAGGTCTGTGCGAAACACAGACCTTTCAATGTGATGGCGTATACCTGCCTTAGTTGTTACTTTCGGCAGCAGCAGGCGTGATGCCCATTGTTTTTAATACCTCGTCAGAGATATCAGCTTCTTCTGAATTTTTGACATACAACAGGATAGCATTACCGGCTACATCTGAAGAAAGAATGTGGGTAAAACCCTCCTGCTCAGCTACCTTATCGATATTGAGCTGTATCTTATCATATACGGGAGCAAGCAGTTCCTGCTCTTTGCGCTGCAGCGAAAGCTGTGCCTGCTGCTGGTCCTGCTGTATCTGCTGCTGTAAGGCCTGTAGTTCCTCTTCTTTTTCCTGGCGAGCCTGCTCGGTCATGTTTTGAGCTTCCTGCTGGTACTGGGCAAACTGCTGCTGCAGCCCCTGCGCAGTGGCATTAATTTTATTTGACAGCTGACGCTGGTAGGCCTGCAGTTCTGATTGTATCTGCTTGGTTTCAGGCATCTGCGAGATGATGTACTCTGTGCTTGCATAACCAATCTTGACATTTTCCTGAGCCTGAACTCCCAGAGCGAACAGGGTTAATATCGCACTTACTACTAAAGTTTTTAGCTTCATTCTATTTGACTTTGATTACTAATATTAAATTTATCTGATTACGTCTTCTTTGTCTCCCAAACCCAGTTCATCCAGTACATAGTCTGTATAATCATGAATGGGGTCGGTATAAATCATTACCATATCGCCAGATTTATCAAAAACGATCTGCAGTTTATGCTGCCCGGCCACCTTTTCAACGGCCTCAAACACCTGTTCCTGCACCGGCTTGATCAGTTCCTGCTTTTTGAGGAAGAATAGACCTTCAAAGCCAAATACCTTCTGGGTATATTCTTTGAGCGCAGACTCCATCTCCTTGATTTTGTCTTCGCGCTCTTTCCTCATTTCTTCAGTCAACAATACTTCTTCGGCTTTCAGTTCGCTGTACATCTGGTCAATTTCCAGTTGTTTACCCTGAATTTCCTTCTGCCATTCTGCTGCCAGCGCATCTATCTGCTGCTGGGCTTCCTGGTATTCAGGCATTTTTTCCAGAATAAAATCTGAATTGATGTAGCCAAACTTTTGCGCCATCAGCTCAGAACCTGGCCATACGGCGCACAAAGTTAGTAAAACTAATGTGATACCGAATATTTTTTTGCAATAAATCACCATAATATTACATCAAAAGCTGTGCCTGATCTATTAAGTATGCAAATTATCTAATCTGCTGGCCTATACGGAAGTGAAATTCCGGCCCGGGAGGACGTATAGTGCCATTCGGTAAAGTAAGTTCATCAAAGCCATAACCCCAGTCTATACCCAGCAGACCGAAGGCTGGCATGAAGATACGCGCACCCACACCGGCTGACTTGTAAAGATTGAAAGGGTTGTACTTATTGTAACTGGCAAAGTTATTACCCCCTTCTACAAAGCCCAGCACAAAGATAGTAGCCGAAGGATTGGGCGATATCAGGTAGCGCAACTCCATGGAATACTTGTTGTAGGCGATACCGCCTTCCAAACCTGTCACCGGATCAATAGGTTGTATCTGGTTATCGGGGTAACCTCTCAGACCGATCAGTTCCTGGGCAATGATAAACTGCTGCCCTGCCATACCGGCACCACCCATAGTAAAGCGCTCAAAAGGCGTATTGATTCCATTGCCATAGGAGCCAAAGAAGCCCATGTGCATATTGGCATTCAGCACCAGGTTTTTGGCCAGCGGCGTATAAAAGTTGGCATCAAACATCCAGCGATGATATTCCACAAAACGGTAGCGTTCGCTTGGCTCCATACGAGAAAGATCCCTTTCTTCATTAAACAGAGAGTAGGGCGGCGTAAAGCTGGCTTCCAGAGTTACTGATGAGCCCGCTCTTGGGAACATGGGGTTATCTATGCTATTACGTGAGATCACATTAGACAACATGATGTTATTGAACACACCATTACTGAGAGAAGCATTCCCCAGTGAGAAATTAAACAGGTCATAATTCCTGTACATTAATGTGTTGCTCACGGTAAAAAAGTCATCCGGCCAGCGTACTCTTCTACCTAGTCCTATACTGGCATTGGTAATTTTAAGTGAGCGATTTATGCCGGCGCCGAAGCCGAAGCGTGCCGCACCGGGATTGTTGACCTGCCGTGAGAGGCCGATCGTCAGGTTGTTAGGCTTTCGCCCTCCGAGCCAGGGTTCAGAGAAGGTAGCCGAGTAGCTCTGGAAAACCCTTCCGCTTGACTGCATACGCAGCGAAAGCTTCTGCCCGTCGCCTACCGGGAGTGGCCTCCAGCGGTCAAAGTGAGGTATATTTTTTACCGAGAAGTTGTTAAACACCAGACCGAGCGTACCTACAAATCCGAAAGCACCACCCCAACCGCCGGAGAGCTCTATCTGGTCGCTGGGACGCTCTACCAGTTTATATTCAATGTCTACCGTACCATCTGCCGGGTTGGGAATAGGGTTGATGCCTATCTGCTCGGGGTCAAAGTAGCCCAGTTGTGAGAGTTCACGCTGCGTACGTATCAGCAGGGAGCGGCTAAACTTTTGGCCGGGAATGGTACGTATCTCGCGGCGTATTACATGGTCGTTGGTACGGTCATTCCCGCTAATGATGATATTGCTGATGGTTGCCTGCTCACCTTCAAAGATGCGCATCTCTACATCAATGGAGTCATCTTCTATGCTGACCTCTACCGGCTGCACATTGAAGAAGAGGTAACCATTATCCATGTAAAGGGCACTGACATCATTTCCGTTAGGATTAAAATTCAGTCGCTTATTAAGGTTCTCCAGGTCGTATACATCGCCTTTTTCTATGCCGAGCACCCTTGAAAGGGTTTCGTTGTCGTAAACATAATTACCAGTCCAGATAACATCGCGGAAGTAGTAGCGCTGCCCCTCGTCTACGGTTAGGTCTACATTGATGGTGTTTTCTCCTGAGCGGTACACGCTGTCAGAAACAATGGTGGCATCGCGGTAACCTTTTGAATTATAAAAGTCAATCAGTGCCAGTTTATCGGCTTCATACTCGTCTTTGATAAATTTGGAGCCGTTGAAGAAATTGAGTTTTACGTGTTCATCCAGGTAAGCTTTGGCCTCCTGAAAGCTGGTCTGCTCCTTTTCCTGATTTACGAGGGTTTGCGCCGCTTCTTTGGGATTAGTGTTGAGCAGGCGGGAGACAATGTCTTCCACCAAGGTGAATCTTACTTTTTCATTAGTCTTTTTCATCTTTGCCTCCAGCTTTTTCTCGCTGAAGACCTCGTTGCCCTTGATATTGATACGCTTGATCTTGACCTTCTGCTTCTTATCCACATCAAGATTAAGTACCACATTATTCTGAAGCAGGGTGTCCATATCACGTTTAATATCCACCTCTACGTTGAGATAGCCTTTGTCTATGAAAAACTTCTCTACGGTGGTTTTGGCCCGATTGATCAGAGCATTATCCACGATCTGTCCGCGGATGAGCTTCAGGTCCTCTTCAATCTCTGTCTCCTGGCTGCTGTTAATGCCGTTGATATCAATCCGGCTGAGGCGGGGCTTTTCGCTGAGTTCAATGACCAGGAAGATCTTGTCTCCCTCGATCTTATCGTAAGAAATCCGGATATCTCCCAGTATCTTCTGCTTCCACAGCTTTTTGATGGCGTCGCTGATTTCCGGGCCGGGTACCATGATGCGGTCGCCCACTTCAAGTCCGGAAAGAGAGGTGAGGGCAGTTTCATTCAGGGCTTTGGCACCTGAGATGGTAATCCCGCCGATTTCATACTCTTTGGGGTCCAGGTAGCTGATGTCTTTAGGCTCATTGGCCTTTGTTCTTCTATTTCTTCCTACTCCTATTTGCGCGCTGGCTGTTTCGGCCAGTAATAAGAAAAGAAGAAGAATGACAGGTAGTTTCTTCATAAGAACCCTAAGGTTTCGCTTGCTCACTAATTTTTCCGAACCTTCTCTCGCGTTGTTGAAAAGAGATCAAGGCTTCATAGAGGTGTTCCCGCCTGAAATCAGGCCAGAGAACGGGTGTAACATATAGTTCAGTATAGGCAATCTGCCAAAGCAGAAAGTTGCTCACGCGCATTTCTCCGCTGGTGCGGATCAAGAGTTCAGGGTCTGGTATGTTGCTGGTGCTTAATAAGCGCTGCCAGGTCGCCATGTCTAATTCTTCAGATTTCAGCTGCTTAGATTCGGCCAGTTGAGCTACCTTTTTGGCAGCCTGTAGTATCTCCCACCTTCCGCTGTAATTGAGTGCCAGCAATAATGTTAAACCTGTGTTCCCGCTGGTTAGTTCGATTGCTTCGTCTAATTTGCTCTTACAGGCAGCAGGCAGGCTCTCCAGGTCGCCAATGGCACCCAGGCGGACATTGTTTTTCATCAGTGTTTCAGTCTCACTATTGATGGTGTTGACGAGCAACTGCATCAGGGCATCCACCTCCATCTTAGGTCTTCCCCAATTTTCTGTTGAGAAGGCGTAAAGGGTCAGATATTGTATGCCGAGCTCGGCACAGCCTTCAGTTACCTCTCTCACTGCTTTGATCGCATTCTGATGCCCAAATACCCTGGCGGCCCCTTTATCCTTTGCCCATCGGCCATTCCCGTCCATGATAACGGCTATGTGGCTGGGCAAATTGTTGTGGTCAATTTTCTCTTTCATCAGCTCTGGTGCAAAATTGGGTGGCAAGGTACAAAATTGCCCCCTGTTTTTCTAGGGTAAGCCCAAATGCTAGTCAAAATGATAGGGACAGGGAATGGTGTAGAATGTATAATTGAGGGTAAAGCCCAGATAGTAGTACCAGTCATTGTCATGCTGGTTGCCATAAGCATAATTTTTCATGTTAAGATCAGCACCCGACACATTATCTATATAATCAAAAAAGGTTTTTCGGACGCCCCCCTCTACCCCTACATGCCACCTGGGATTAACAATGTACTTGAAGCCCAGCCCGAATGGCAATACCGGCTGCAGGTTGCTGTAGTCTTCGGTGTTTTCCTCATGGTTTCCGAAGAAGGTAAAGCCTGTACCCAGAAAGAAGTAAGGGCTCCAGCGAAGCAGGTTAATATTTTCCCGGAAATTCAGAAAGTGGTACTCCAGCACAGCCGACAGTTCCAGCATACCCAGGCTAAAGCTCTGGTCCCGGTTGGCGGCCAGTACGTCGAAGGGAGGCTCATCATCTCCATACAATAAGCCCCCGGTCAGGCTACCCCTGAAGCTGATGGCTTCATTGTAATTGTAGCGATAGAGCACATTGACCCCCGGCCTGAAGTTGGCTATCTGCAGACTACGCGCCAGGTCGCCAGTATAGTTCATAGCGCCTAATCCAAAGCCTACTTCATGCTGCTGTGCCAGCCCTATGTTGGCTACAAATATGCCCAGCAAAAGCAACAGCCTGTGTCCTAAGATGTGATAGGAAAAGCGCAGATTGATATAATGCAAGACTCTCAGATTAGTGGATGAAAATTTACCTAATAACTCCTGATGACCTGGCTTTGGTATAAAAGCCCTGCCTTTTTTGCAGCAGTCGTCAAAGGTAAGCTTTTACTTTTGAAGCTGACAACTATATTTTGACAGGTCAGCAACTTCTGCCAGCCTGGTTTTGACTCCTCATTAATTTAGTTCGCTAAAACACAAAAGGCTGCCTCACATGCTATGAGACAGCCTTTTACTCGTTCTGGCGACAGATTTACTTTCTTACCAGCGGCATATATCTGCTGAAGGCATTTTTGGGACGCTTCTGTTGTATGGAGTCGTCGTCGCTTACTCTCTTGATACTTTCTACGGTATAGTAGGCATCCGGCTGGAAGTAGCGCACTGCCTGCAGGAATTTGTCAATCTTACTGCGGGGCACTACCGTAAAGATCAGGCTGGCATTGCCTTCATGATCGTGCGACTCTACCGCATTGTAGCGATAGCCTTCTTCTAACAGCCAGTTGATAAGCTCAGCAATATCCTGCTTGGTAATTACCCTTACCACCATCTTACCCATGGCTATCCGCGACTCCAGCAGCATACCCAGGTAAGTACCTGAAGCATAGCCCCCGGCATAAGCAATATATGAATACACATTGCTGATGTTCTGGATGATCTGCCCGATGGCCAGCAGCCAGATCAGCGCTTCAAAGAAACCTAAAACGGGAGCCCATTTGCGGGCGCCGTTCATGATAAACATGACACGCATGGTGGCCAGGGAAACGTCCATTACCCTTGCCATAAAGATCAGTGCGGGCAATACGATGTAGCCAAAAACTTCAGAACTAATACCCAAATTATTGATAATAAATGTTTCCAACGCTGCTAATTCTACCTTTTTGTTGATGTGATAAATGATATAAAGCCGAACGCAATTTTGGGGCTAAAGATGCCTGCTCACCAAATAATATTTTGAGCTAAAAAGCGCTGTAAAGCACCTCACTCCAGCAGCTGCCTGATCATATCTTCCAGCTTGCTGAAAGCATTTATTTTGATGTTGAACTTACTTTTATCCAGGCCTTTCAGGCTGAATTTAGACACATAAACTTCTTCAAAGCCCAGTTTCTCAGCTTCGCTGATCCTGTTCTCCACCCGGTTTACGGCACGTATTTCACCGCCCAAACCTACCTCTGCCGCAAAGCATACCCGGCTGGGAACTGCCACATCAAGAAAGGAAGATACTATGGAGGCGCATACGGCCAGGTCAATGGCAGGATCTTCTACTTTAAAACCACCTGCGATGTTGAGAAAAACATCCTGTACCCCAAGGCGGTAGCCGGCCCTTTTCTCCAATACGGCCAGCAGCATATTGAGGCGCTTGGCATCAAAGCCGGTAGAGCTCCGCTGGGGCGTACCATAAGTAGCCGTACTTACGAGCGATTGTATCTCAATGAGCAGCGGCCGGTTGCCCTCCAGGGTGGCTCCTACCGTAATGCCGCTGAGGTCTCCTTCCCGCTGGGTGATCAGTATTTCAGAAGGATTACTTACCTGCCGCAGCCCGGTGTCTCTCATTTCGTAGATGCCCAGTTCAGAAGTAGAGCCAAAGCGGTTTTTGATGGTGCGCAATATGCGGTATGCCATGTGGCGATCGCCCTCAAACTGTAGCACCGTATCTACCATATGCTCCAGCACTTTGGGACCGGCAATGTTTCCTTCTTTATTTATGTGTCCGATCAGAAAGACAGGTATGTTGCTTTCTTTGGCGAATTTCATCAGTTCGGCTGTGCATTCTCTCACCTGGGATACACTCCCTGCCGCCGATTCTACATACTCGGAGTGAAGGGTTTGTATAGAATCTACGATCATCAGCTCAGGCTTGAGCATTTCTGCCTGCTTAAAAATGGAGGCTGTGGTCGTTTCGCCTAGAATATAACATTCCTCTGTGCTGCCATTGAGCTGAGGGCTGGCCAGCATGCGTTCGGCCCGCATCTTAATCTGCTGCTCGCTTTCCTCTCCTGAAATATACAACACCCTCTGCTTCTGTAGCTGTAGCGCAATCTGCAGCATCAGGGTAGATTTACCGATACCGGGCTCTCCACCAATAAGCACCAGTGAGCCAGGCATGATACCTCCCCCCAGTACCCGGTCCAGTTCATGATCTCCGGTATAGATCCGGCTTTCCTTCTTAAAGTCTATCTCATGCAGCAGGCGGGGGCGGCTGCTCTTGGTCTGCCCAGCGGCCGTCTCATTTTTCCAGCTTCCACGGGTATCTTTGCTGATTACTTCTTCAACATAGGTGTTCCATTCACCACAGGCATCACATTTCCCTTGCCACTTAGGTGAGGAGTTGCCACAGTTCTGGCATACATACATCGTCTTTACTTTTGCCACTTGGGTACGATTTATAAATTCTTAATTACTTGCTTAGTCATTAAATGTATAGCTGTTCTGTATATGGCTAAACGGATATTTTAATTGTGTTTTATCACGCATTAAGTCATATGGCTTTTTTTAGTATATTACTTTTTTGCAGCTACATATACTCCTGGCATTATAACAATTTTAAGAATGCTTTCATGCCGGGCAGTAAGAACAAGTACCTGTTTTTTTGTTTAGTGTTTATGTCTATATACATCAACTCAATTGGAACCGCTGTTCCTCAACATAAAATAGCCCAGTCAGATATCGTTCGCTTTATGGCAAAAGCACACCAGATGAACGATGCAGAAAAACGACGACTTGTAGCACTATACCGGGCTTCCGGTATCAGGAGCCGGCACTCGGTTTTACCGGACTTTGGGCAATCTAAGGATTTTACTTTTTTCCCTGAAGATGATGAGATGGAAGCTTTTCCTTCTACCCGAAAAAGAATGGAGGTGTATCACCGGGAAGCTCCCCGCCTAAGCTTGGCTGCTATTCAGCATTGCCTGGATGCCCAGCAGCAGGTACAAGCCAAAGATATTACTCACCTAATTTGTGTAAGCTGTACCGGGATGTATGCGCCGGGTCTTGATATTGATATCATACAGGGAGCCGGCATTCCATCTCATGTACAACGTAGCTGTATCAATTTTATGGGCTGCTACGCTGCATTTAATGCGCTCAAATCTGCTTATCACATCATTAGGTCTGAGCCGCAGGCCAAAGTGCTTATAGTATGCACCGAATTATGCACACTGCATTTTCAGAGAGATAAGAATGAAGATAACCTGCTCTCCAATGCGCTCTTTGCCGATGGTTCTGCTGCCGTACTGCTCAGTGCAGAGGCCCTGGAGCGTACTACCCAATTATCTCTTGAGAATTTTTACTGCGATCTTGCTCCTGAAGGTAGTGAAGAAATGAGCTGGCATATCAGTGACTTTGGTTTTCAGATGAAGCTATCTGCACATGTTCCCGGTATCATCCAGAAGGGCATTCGCCAGCTTACTGAAAGTCTCTTTGAGCAGCTTTCGGATGATAACAAACTGCGTCAGAACCAGGCCTTTGCTGATTATTATGCCATACACCCCGGTGGTAAGCGCATCCTTAAAGTCATAGAAGAAGCCCTGGATATGCGTGCTGAAGACAATGCGGCCGCCTATGAGGTGCTCAGAAACTATGGCAATATGTCTTCTCCTACTGTTTTGTTCGTACTTGGGCACCTCTGGCAGGGGTTTGATAAATCAGACGACCAGAAAAGCATACTGAGCTTTGCCTTTGGGCCGGGCCTTACTATGGAGAGTATGTTATTACGTATACACTCTCGGTGATTTTTCTTAATTTGCTTCATTAACTAACCATCTCAAATATGAAGACTGAAGGAATGCTCAGAGAAGATGCGCTGAAAGGAAAAACTATCATCGTAACAGGCGGTGGTACCGGCCTCGGCAAATCTATGTCAAAATACTTCCTGGAGTTGGGTGCCAATATTGTCATTGCCAGCCGCAAGCAGGAGGTACTTGACGCTGCGGCAAAAGAACTGGAAGAGGCCACCGGAGGACAGGTATTGCCTCTCGCCTGCGATGTACGCAAATATGAAGAGATCGTGGAGGTGATTGCCAAGACAGAGGAAAAATTTGGCCGCATAGATGCGCTTTTGAACAATGCTGCAGGTAACTTTATCAGCCCTACCGAGCGGCTCTCTCATCGTGCTTTTGATATCGTGGTAGATATTGTGCTCAAAGGCACTTATAACTTTACCCTGGCAGTAGGCAAAAACTGGATTGAAAAAAAGCAAGCCGGAAACATGCTCAACATTGTGACCACTTATGCCTGGACGGGCTCGGGCTATGTGACGCCCTCTGCCTGCGGTAAAGCAGGCGTACTGGCGCTCACGCGCTCGCTGGCGGTAGAGTGGGGTAAATATAACATCAGGATGAATGCCATTGCACCCGGCCCCTTCCCTACCGAGGGTGCCTGGA
The DNA here is from genome assembly GCA_046541235.1 of Cyclobacteriaceae bacterium. GTDB lineage: Bacteria > Bacteroidota > Bacteroidia > Cytophagales > Cyclobacteriaceae > Catalinimonas. Next base: position 11,937 of record JBKHDR010000125.1, read on the forward strand.
GCAGGCTCTTACCTGGCGACCTGGCCGATAAATTTGATCCGGCCAAGCATAACCCTTTGAAAAGAGTGGGCGAACACCAGGAACTGGCCAACCTGGCTGCCTACCTGGTATCAGATTATGCTGCTTATGTGAACGGTGAGGTCATTACCATTGATGGAGGCGAATGGCTGATGGGTGCCGGTGAATTTAATCACCTGGACATGGTACCTCAGCCTATGTGGGACCAACTGGAGGAAATGAGGAAAAAGAAATAAT
>JBKHDR010000126.1:0-11882 GCA_046541235.1 Cyclobacteriaceae bacterium
ATTTTTAATTTATATGAAATGGAGAATGGATATGAATCATTCGTTCTGTTGAATGTCCTGCCTATTCCTCGAGTGGATGCTCCCTGAGCAGTTCCTCCGGAGAATAAAAACCTTCTTTAGCTTCAGTTGCGGCCCGTACTTCCTTTACTTTTTCCGGCAGGATGGCAGAAGACCTGTTGCCAAAAGAATTACGTACATAAGTCAGAACTGCGGCCACTTCTTCATCATTGAGCATACCGCCGAAGGGAGTCATAGGCACCTGCCCGGGATATTCTATGTCCAGTACTTTGATCGGCCCCATGAGACCTTTCAGTACCAGTTTTATCAGACGTTCTTCACTGCCAGTTACCCATGAAGTAGTTTGCAAGGGAGGAAAGCCTGATGCAGAAAGCCCTCCCCCATCAGGTTGATGGCAGGTAGTGCAATAGCCTTCTCTTTCATAAATGGCTTTTCCCTGTACAAAAAGCTCACGCTCAGCCCCCCGAAGATTAGAGACGACTAGTTCTTCTTCCTTTTCAACTACCGATTTTCCCTGGAGATGTGCCTGGGCTGTCTTATATGCATCTACCATCCAGTCATCTATTTCTTTCCGCCCGGCCTCTTCCACAATCGGCAGGCCGATTTCCTCATCCAGCCAGGAGGCGGCGGTGATGGCTTCAAGGCGTACCCGACCATGCTCATCCTGGGCCGCCTGCATCAGTAAGTCGGGCTGATTTTCCACCTGGTGCCCGGAGTAGCGCAGTACCCTTACGGCAGCGGCCCTTACCCTGTAGTCCTCTGATTTCAGCAGCTGGCGCAGCAGAGAGTCATCTATTTTATTAAGGCCCCAGCTTACCCAAAGGGCTTCCAGCAGATGATGTTCGTAGCGAGGGTCATCCTGGTCAAGACGATCTATCCAGTTGTAGAGGTTTGCCTGAACTTCAGCGGCATCACGCCCTCTCAGTTCGCGGCGACTACGGTAGCGGGTCCTGAACTCGGGTAGCTTGAGGTTATCTAACAGTTCACTGATACTGGCCCCGGCAACTTTAGCAGGGGTTACCAGTGGTCGGGAAGGGTAAGTAATACGGTAAACGCGTCCGTGTACATGATCGCGGAGTGGGTCACGGGCATTATGCTGCATATGCCCGATAAGTACGTTGTGCCAGTCCAGCAGGTAAAGAGAGCCATCGGGGGCAAATTCCATGTCTACCGGGCGAAAGTTTTTATCTTCACTCCACACTAGGTCCTGCCGGTGCCTGCTATGGTAGCCGGTCCCCTCATCGGCCATGCTATGCTGTTTGGTACCTAAAAATCCAATGGTATTGTTGATCAGCAGATCTCCCTGGACTTCATCAGGAAAATGGCGGCTGTATACAAACTCAAGGCCTGAGGTAGGACGCACCCTGTGGGCATTTTCAATCAGGTTTCTTGACTTGGCAGTAGCCACTCCGTAGCGGGGCTTCACCGTGCCGGGCATCATCCAGTGTACATCGGGGTTGGAGGTACTGGCAAAGAAGTCCTGTCCCCACTCATCAAAGGCAATCCCCCAGGGGTTGGGGATGGGAAGCTGGGCCAATCGCTGCAGCTGTCGCCTTTGGGGATTATAACGGTAGAAGCCGCCATTGGTAGCGCGTACCGGTCCGTAAGGAGTTTCTACATTGGTATGCAGAAAAACGCCCTCCCCCATGTAAATGGCTCCGGATGGATCAGCGGCGTAAGCACTATGAGCATGGTGGGTATCATGATCGTCAAACCCACTGAGAAGAATCTGCACCTTGTCAGCCTGATCGTCACCGTCGGTGTCCGTATACAATTTCAGGTTGGTACCCTGAGAGATGTAAACTCCCTCTGGGGCAATCTCAAAACCCAGGGGCAGGTGCAGGCTGTCGGCAAAGGTAGTTTGCTTATCGGCTTTTCCATCCCCATCCGTATCTTCCAGTATTATAAGTTTATCATCGGGTTTTGAATCACCTGGCCGGTAATGCGGATAGCTGGGCATGGTGGCCACCCACAGGCGTCCCTGGTTATCAAAAGATAGTTGCACGGGATTGGCCAGGTCGGCGAACTCCTGCTCAGAGGCGAAAAGCTCAATTTTATAACCTGGTGCCAAATGAAATTTGTCAAGTGCATCCTGACCATAGAGGTATTCAGACGTACCATTTTTGAAGCTGGAAGTATAGTTCGTCTGTACCTGGGGTAATTTTGATGTATTTGCATCAGCCTCAATTAAATCCATTTTTTCACCTTTGTTCGCTTTCCAGATGGCTTCATCCCGCAGGGCGGTCATCTGGCGGATTTTGTTGATTTCAGCTGGATAGTTATCCGGGCCAAAGGGATTGTAGCGCCTGCCGTAAGCATGCACCCCGTTGGGGATTTTGTAATCATTATGCCACATCCAGTTCTTTTCCATCACTGCATCATGCACCAGCTTCCTGTGTTGTTCCGCTTTTATCTCAGATTTCCCAAATAGTAGATCAGCCAGCAGCGGTGCCAACTTAGCGTAGCCCGCATCGCTCAGCTGTGAGCCATCTATGGTCAGGGGGCCCTCGGTCTCAAACCATTGCTGCGTAGGCGAAAACAGATCTACAAAATGTACCTGATGATGAGCGGCTACTTCTTTGATGGCCTCCGTGTACAGGGCCAGGTTCCTGTTTTCGCGTTTTCCGTCAGGTAGGTCATAGCTATCAGAAAGATCCTCAAAAGCGATAGGAGAAACGAGGGCCAGCTGAGGCGGAAGGGTATCACCATTATATCTTTGACTGAGCGTGTGCTGAATAAAAGCCTTGAGTTCAGCTTTAAAATTTTCTATTCCTTCCTCACCCTGGAAGGATTCGTTATAGCCAAAAAAAGCAATGATAACATCTGCCTTCAGTTGAGTAAGCCATTCGTCAGGTGTGGGGAAATGCCCCTGGCTATCGGAGTAGTGCGCCAGTTCGTCCTGAAATTTTTCAGCACCGGGAAAGGCCCAGGGCGATACTCTTGAGGCATGAGGCCTGAAACCGGGGGTGTTACCCGGATCGCCCATATTACGAATCAGCAGCAGGCTGTCAGGATAGCGAAGCTGTATTTCGGTCTCAAAATGACCAAAGTTCATCATCCTGGAAGCCAGGTTGTTTCCAATGAGCACTATGCGATCACCTTTGTCAATAACAAGCGCTGATGAATCTGGTGATTTACACTGAAACGTAATACATACCAGCAGGAAAAGGGCTAAATGGAAGAACTGACTTTTTGAAAAACTTTGAAAAAATGGTATCATCTTAATACATCGGGCTGTCAATTGTAAATTAAAATTTGACTTCTCTCCACATAAATTTATAAAGAGAAGATAGTTGATGTTGAATGTCAATCACCAAGCATTATGAAAAATAAACTTCATGGAAAATATAATGAGAATATTTTAAAAATAGGTGCTCTGATGCCCTAGATATTAAGAAACTTCGCTAGAAGTAAATTCAGTAAACCATATTTGTGACGAGCTTTATCAAAGATTTTTATACAACTGGTAGAGGAAGATCAATTCAGACAGGAATGGTTCTCCTTTTCATGGGTGCCTGGAGATAATTAATATGGTTTGTTTAGCTTTCTCATTCACTTATCTCTTGTAAAGTGCAGTGCCTCCTCCACCATGCACCAGATAATGCCGGTATAACGATTAGATGCTGTAGGGCTCTTACTCAAAGTAGAAGGATCTGCATAGTAAGCAAACTCTCTGTAGGCTGTTCATGATAGAACTCTCCCTGATACAGCATTGACCAGACAGAATCCTGCTGATCTATTCATAAGCCGGTGGCTGTGCCAAAGGCATTCCCCATAGAATTTATCCTCGCAGGTTGGGTGGCAGGTTGAGGGAAGCTGGCTTTTGACAGGAACTCAGCATAAACAGTATCAGCATTACAAAAGCATGTCAAGTATTGAAAAGGAGAGCCTGCATAGCCTAAAAATCCTTGAGTTCAATTCCGTAATGGTCATACATACGCTTGTACTCCTTCACTTCTCCCTCATTTCTCTTGTATTTTTCATAGTCATCGTAGTTCCTGATGCTGTCGGCTTCTATGACCATGCCTGCTGCTACCAAATCATTTTGCAATTGAGGTACAGATATATCCTGTACAGGGATGTTGGTTTTCATTGCCTGTGTGATAGCGGTTCCTGCTACCTGTCCGGCCTGCATCCAGGTAGACTCCAGCCTGTAAGTACAAAAGCCAACATGCGAAAAAGAGGCACATACGGGTACCAGCAGGTTGGTGCATTCTTCTTTTTGAGGTGTCATGACCCGGTAAGAAATCTCAAAAGGCAACAAAGTGATTTCCCATATCCTACCCTCATTGGTAAAAGTACTGTCAGAAAGGGCAATGCGCTGCACATGGTGGCTGTCTACCCAATGTGAGCCCAGCATAACAGCATCAGGCTTTTGCCGATCTCTGAACACATCGTGCTGGGTATGCACCTGCTCGGCCAGCATTCTTCTCCCTTCCCTTACATACAAATAGTAGGGAAAATGATTATTCTCTATAAACTCATCTTTGGCAAACCCATACCTGGACGTTTCTTTTCTCAAGGTTTCCGGAACACGGGCGTCATGTGATAAGAAGTAGAGAAAGCCCAGGGTCCAGTCTTTGTGTGCCTGATAAATTTCCTGGCGCGTCTCCCAATCCCCATCAGTATATCCATCATTGGCACCAAACATTCCTAAAGAAATAATGGCTTTTTGCTGATTGTTGAACTCAAATTTGCCTGAACCCCGCCGATAAATCCCCACCAGGTTCCAGATATGGGTATCCGGATTTTTTTCAAGGTAATCTGCCAGAAAATTGAACTGTGTAGAATCATAGTTCTCAGGCCGGTAAAGTGGCATTTTGATGCTGTCTACATCGGTCATGATAGGCCTGAAGTTGTAATTCATCACTCTTTTATCGCCACTGCCGGGAGGCAGACTGTCATATTGGTTGAAAAAAGATAAGCGTTTGCCATCGGCATCTACTGTTCTTGCAAAGAGAGTATCATCAATGAGGCGCACACCAGCCAGTGATTCATTGTACTTAGTTACAGGCTCTCGCCCGAAGGTGTAAGAGACGCCTGCTTTGGCCATCAGGTCGCCCTCATAGCTGCAGTCAATAAAGTAGCGTCCTGCTACCTGGCTACCATCGTTAAGCCTGATGCTTTTGATCTGCTGATTTTCTGTTTGGACATCGGTCAGATGGGTATTGAGGATAAGCTCAATGCCTGCTTTGGCTACCATTTCTTCATACAGTTCCAGCGCATGTTTGGACTCAAAAAAGAAGGCTGGGTCTCCTTCCTGAAAGTTGAGGCTCCGTCCATTGCCGAATGTCTGAAAATAAGCAGAATCGTAATACCGCCTGCCCAGTTCTACATAAAACGCTCTTGCCTTACCGGTGATGACATCGTCAATCATGTGCTCGGATTCGGCTGTATTGAGCCCGCTGGTGCTCATGCCTCCAATGACTGGCATAGGCTCAATGAGCAGTACTTTCTGTGCTCCCTCTTCAGCAGCTGTGATAGCTGCCATTATACCTGCCGGTGTTGCACCATAAACGATCACATCATAGGGTTCTTCAGCTGTTATCTGCTGGCATCTGCTCCATAAAATTGATAATAGAAAAAGAGCTATATATTTCACTATTCTTGTTTGATGCCCATTTATCATTTTGCGATACCTTATTCTAAAGACTTGTTTGCCATCTGCTGGTAGATTTCGTTCAGGAGTGTCTGGCTTTTCTCCTTGATGAGCGCATCACTTTCCGGCGTGAGGTAAGGCGTACCATACCGATGCTGCGCTCCATGCACTTCATATCCGTTAAGGTAAAATGCCTCTGCGGTAGGAATGTAGCTGGCATTCCCATTGGTGTAAGCCAGCACCAGTGTATGTTTGAAAGGAGAATTCTCTTGAACGTACATCTGGTATTCTACAAACATCTCATGGGTAAAGGCTATCACAGCCAGGTCTTTGCCAAAAGCAAATACCTGTATTTCAAAAGGCAAACCAGGATGAGCTTCAGGATTTTCGGCAACCTTCTTCAAAGTCTTAGCCCAATGCAACACATCTTTTGTATCCATGATATTGATGCTGTCAGCTCCGCTTGCCTGTAGGGCTTGCAGTCCTTCTTCTACACGAAGCACTACCTTGTCTGCTACCTCAGGCTCAATGGGGCGATAAGGCAGGTAAAACTTCTCTGATTGTGCTTTGATGTAGAAATTAGAGAGCGTATCAGATTTTTTCACAGCCTGCACAACGGCATCTCCTAAAACCTGTCCCACCCTGGCGGCAGCCTCGTAGCCCCCTTGCAGAGGATCTACATTGATATCTCCGGCACAGCCCTGATAAAAAATGGGTATAACCTTATTTCCCATCTCTTTTTCAATAGCCTCTATGGCAAAGCCCGGAAAATCAGCGGTAAACTCGGCACTTCCTGAGTGCACGGCTACCGGATGGGCAGGATAGGTAAAAAGTACTGCCGATGAGTCCTTACCAAAGTTGATACTGATAGCCTGTGTCTGCTTCACTACCGGCCCGTAAGGATTGGGCATCATCCGTGCACGGTTAAACATCATCAGCCGCCGGTTGAAAGCTACCTGCACCTCTTGCGAACCCACAGTTATGCTGGCAGGCTTTACAGCTTTCAGGGCTTTCTGCACTGTCTCTACAGTGATGTTTTTCAGCTTTTTTTCCCACTCCAGGTTTCTTCTGCTCATATCACCACCGAGACTTACCGTCATAGGCACATTGTGGGCATGGGTGCAGTTGAGCATGATATTCTCCTCTGGAATGCCTGTTTTCTCTGACACATCATTCCTAATTTGCTCAGCCAGCAAAGGTTCTAGCCCAACCAGATCGTAACTTGCCATGACTACAGACTGGGTACCATCGCTGATTATCACCAGGCGAAGATACAGATCATCATGCACACCAGTGGCCCGGGCTGCCTGCGGTTCTACCATGTAGGTGCCAAGGGGCGGCGTAATGATCGCTTTGGCTGCGCTAGCCTTCAAACGTTTCGTTTCTGCTCCACAGCCAATGGAATGAACAGTAAAAAGAACAACAAAAAAAATCAAGGCTGATTTCATGGGCATGCTTAGTAACTGTGGAAATAATGCTGACTTTGAGGATATACCTGATCACCTTTTAGGCGTATTGTCTTGATCTCATAAGCTTGCAGTGAAAATTCTATTTCACCATTGCTGACAGGTAGTGAAGATAAAAATTTTTCATCCAGACTGCTCACTTCTGCACTTTTAAAGTCAATCTTGTTAAGTTTTACTTTGGCTGCAGCGGATCTTCCTGCCGTTTCTCTGAATCGCAATACCAGACCAGAGCCATCTTCTGCGGCTTTCATGGTCAGAAGCTCTACGTTGGGCTGATCTATCTCAACAAATGAAAAGCTGGGGCTTAAATTACCTTTTTGCGGCCCTTTGATAACTACAGGTACCAATGGATGAACAGCTTGGTCATGCTGCTGATGAGCTTTTGAGGGTTCGTATGGGCCTTCATGAGAAGTAATGGCATAACGAAAGAGCATATCGCCTGCATAGGTGGGCGAAAAATTGGTCCTGAAATTATTGACTGAAACCAGTGAATACAGATGGCTTTTTGAGAACTCCTTTGCAAAATCATGCCTGTAATGAAGAGGCGCCTTTCCATGGTGCGCCTGCGATACATAGCCAGGCCAGATTTCTCCTAAGCGAACAATGGGCGCTTCCAGGCTGCTCCAGTGTATGGTGTAATCATCATTGAAAATGGAAAGTCCTTCCTGCACAGAATAAGCATCCGTATTGGTACCGGGTAGCTGGTCCTGGATGGGCTCCATCCATGCGTTGACAGATGCCAATCGGAATGCTGGATCAGGCAATCTGAACGGAAAGCCTATGTAGTATTCCAAAAAAGGTGAAGCATCTTTGAGCATCCGTGTGGCTACTTCTATTTTTTTGATGCCTTGGTAGAGTATTATTTCCTGGTAAATGAGCGGTACATGGTTCATGCTGCTTTGCAAGAGGATAGAGGAAAACACTGGTCCTACGCTGCTCACTTCTGCTGATAATAGCTTTGGCCGATCTAGCCTTGCATCTGCCACGGAACGAACCAACATTTCTGCTAAACCTACATCTGATTGCGCATCCAGCAGATGGCTACCAATTTCTTTATCGTACAAGCTCAGTCTTCCACTTTGCAGACTGATCCTGTAAAATTCGTTTTCTATATCTATGTCCGAAGTATGTGCCTGACCCGAAGCAAGCGTTTCCTTATCTTCCAGCGGCTCTATACGATACACTTTATATCCCATGGCTGGCACCTGTCTGGCCAGAAAGACGATGTCCATCGCCTGGTTCTGCTTATAGTTGAGCCCCCCCTGGCTATTCTGGCTCACCTGGCTCAGTGCCCAGCGGGAGGCTGCATCCGGACGAGGTAAGCGTGGGTCAGAGATGGTGCGAATCTGGTGAGGCACCGCTTCTCCCCGGCTTACATCCACAATTTGAAATGGCTTGCTTACCAGTTCATTTGGCAATTGATGGAGCTTTCTGTCGGAGGCTTCCGCAGCTCTCCAGACTGTCACTTCATGCGCGCCCATCTGTCTTTGTTCTTTGAAAAATGGCTTGCCTACTGGTATGCTGGCAAATGCTTGTACATTGATAATGTCACTTCTGCTTTGGCTGGAAGGATTGAACACTACCAGATGATAAGCATCATCATCCAGTTGTACTTGGTCAGCCACCTTGTTCAAAGCTTTTACATTCAAATCTTCTATCAGCGCAGCTGCCTGAAAAGCATGGTTTGCCTTTTGACTGCTGGCAGCCATTTGCGCCTGTCCCGTAGGGTGCTGCAGCCCCCAGCAGTGTTCATTGTAGAGAAAAAGTCTTTCGTAACTTTCGTTGAGCTGATCTCGCGGATACTTATAATCTGTCAGTTGAGATGCCAGCGATGAGAATTTTTCAGCAGTGGTAATCATCCTTTGGTTGTTGCGCTGATACCCTGTTTCCACAGGTGTGCTGATGGCTCCAATGTTGTAGTCAGTCTGGTTAAAGTCTCCCCGAATCGTCTTGAGGGTGTGGCCGTATTGTTTTTCAAAATCAGAAAAAAACTGCCTGTTGTTGGAGAACCTGATTTTAGGGTAAGCCCAGTTTTCATTCCAGGTTTTGATGATCTCACTGTGCCTGATATCGGGTAATGAATTGTCTCTGTATCCGCCCAGCACCCGCACGAGCAGCTTGTCGTAAGGATAATCTTTTTGCTGATGATCAGCTAAATGCCTGGCAATCTCTTCCTCGGCCTGAGGATAATTCCAGATCCAGATATTGTCCAGACTGCCCCCTCCGTACCAGAAGAGCACTTTATTGGCATCCGGTCCCTGCCAGTAAAAAGCACCAGAAACATCCCTTCTCATCACCTTTTCCTCATCCCAGGGAGCAGGCATGGTGTCGCCCCAGCGGAAATAATCCTGTATCCCCGCATATAGGTACTTGATTCCAGCCGCATGCAGCACACTTACCAGCCCCCAGTGTATGCCAGGCATGTCATTGGTTTCCGCGCTAGTGATCTGAAAATCATATTTCTTCGCCAGGGCAAAAGACGGATAAATCAGCCGATTGAGCTCTTCTGTTCCACTAAGGTCGGTATTTTGATTACCAAAAAGCGCAGTAAGTTCCAGCTGTCCGTTTCTTAGGTAATGAATAAATTTGTTTTTCAATTCCTCATCATGGGTGTGCTCCATAAAGTACAAAGCAGACCAAGCCTGCTCTATGACGTAATGAAAACGGGCCTGCTCAGGCCAGTTCTCGGTCATCTCACAGTATTTTATGGCCTGGGTAATATGTGCCTTGTGCTCCTCCAGTACCCGATCAGGCAGGTCTGTATAGCCTAAGTCATGGTGTGAGCTATGTACCATGTAAATTTCCCAATGTCGCTGCGGTATCCAGGCTTTATCGTAAGAGGCAAGAGATTTACCTTTGTGTTGCAGTTCAAAATTCACATCTGCAGAATCTCTGATGTCTGGTATCAGCAATCGGATGGTATCTTCTCCACTGCTAACCTCCTGGATGGGAATTTTGAAACTAACTCTTGGGCTGCTGATCTGCAACGTCAGGTTTTTGTAGTTTGATTTACTTTCAAAAACCATATCCACCTGTTGCAGCAGCTGATCATCTTTCTCTTTGAAGAATACACTAGGATAGACCCCCTTGATGGAAACAGGTGTTTCCTGGGCTATTCCTCTTGAATTAAAAACAAATAGGGTAAGCAAACAACATAACAATACCTGCATCATGAATCTTTCTGCTCTTTAAATAAAACTGAATAAACTGGATTTTCAATTGTGATTAAATCTGTCATATCCCGATGTCATTTTTGCCAGCTGCTTTCTATTTCTTCCAGACTGCGGCCTTTGGTTTCAGGCAGCACCCTGGCTACAAACCAAAAGGTAGGCATCATCAGCAAAGCTAAGATAAGGAAAGTAAGCGCTTCTCCTAAAGTATCGCTCAGCCAGGGGAAGAGCTGCGCCAGTAGCCAGTTGGCACCAAAAAGGATGACAGTGCCCAGCGACATGGCTCTACCCCTCACTTTGGTTGGAAAAATCTCTGACATGATGATCCAGGGCAGAGGTCCGAGCGAAAAAGAAAAACAGGCGATGAAGCAGGAAATAGCCATGATCAGACTGGTTTGGTTACCTTCGGTGTGAAACAAATAACTGATAGAGAGCAGAGATACTACTACCCCGATATTGCCGTAGAGCAATAGACGCCTTCTGCCCAGTGTGTCTACTTTCCAAAGGGCCAGCAAAGTAAACAGCACCAGAATGACCCCGAAAATAATTTGTCCGTTCAGCGAGTCATCAAAAGAAAATCCGGCATTTTCAAGGATTACCGGTCCATAATGCAAAATGATGTCTATGCCGCTAAACTGTGAAATAATAGCCAAAAAGACTGCGATAAAAACAGGCACGCGCAGCCTGCTGCTGAAAAGCTCCCTGAAAGAACCATTTTCTTCTCTAAGGGCCAGCCTGATTTCATCAGTTTCTATCCTGGCAGTAGCCCGGTTGCTGAGTTTTTCAAGGATACTGAAAGCTTTTTCCTCCTGGTCCCGCATCATCAGGAAGCGCGGACTGGCAGGTACCAGGTAGAGACATAAGAAGAAGAGCGTTGCCGGTATGACCTCCATCCCCAGCATGCCTCTCCAGTTTTCGCTGAGCATGTAGTCTATTACATCTCCTGAGTTGGTAACTTGAAGCCCACCGATCCATTGGTTGGAAAAATAGGCGAGCAAAATCCCCAGGGCCACAGAAAGCTGATACAGGCTCACCATGCTACCCCGGATGGAAGGGGGTGAGACCTCAGAGATATACAAAGGAATCACCATGGCGGCTATACCTACGCCGAACCCGCCCACCAGACGGGCCAAAATAAAAGTGGTCAGATCAGGCGCAAGGGTTGAGCCGATGGCTGAAATGAGGTAAAGTACAGCAGTCAGCTTCATAGAAAATCTTCTTCCCCACCGGTCAGCTAAGAAGCCAGCCATACCTGCCCCGACGATACTGCCCAGCAGGACAGAGCTTACTGTCCAGCCCTGTAACACCGGCTGTTCATTGAGTCCAAACTGCAAGCTTAAAGAACTGAGTGCACCAGAAATGACTGCGGTATCGAAGCCAAACAACAAACCGCCTAATGAAGCAATACAACAAATCAGAACAACATAGCGTAGATTGACGTCAGCCGAGGTAGCCTGCTGAGTTGGATCCTTCAAATCAATTTGCTTTGGAAGTGTAAGTTTGATCATAGACAAAATATGACTTAGTTGAGCCATTAAATATCAGGGAAAGCCGGTATGAAACACCAGCTTTCCGAGGATCTGCCTGGACGTTATCATTCATAGCCTGGATTCTGCTCCAATGCCGGAT
>JBKHDR010000127.1:0-11854 GCA_046541235.1 Cyclobacteriaceae bacterium
CCACGGGGCAAAGACAAAAAATAGTTAGTTATCTTTGCAATCGGCACACTAGCTTATAAACTAATCTAATTGCGGAAAAATGCCCTTATCCTTCGCCCACCTCTTTTTTTACAATCGCTACTTTATGTTGACAAGCCCTTAAACAAGTTTGTTTAGCTTGTAACCCTTGATAATCATCAGACTTTACGGCAATATTTGCCGGGGCTGGAAAAATATTCATAAATTTATCCAAAAGTAGCTTGTCCTTTACCCTATTTTAAAAATCAAAAAAGGAAGTCGCCATTTTTTCCAAAAGCAGGCAACAGAACTTAATTGAGTATGAGTAATCAGCAAAAAACTATCAGCATACTGGGCTGTGGCTGGCTGGGGCTCCCCCTGGCAGAACACCTCATCGCCCGCAAATACCAAGTCAGGGGAGCGACTACTACCCCCTCCAAATTGCATACAATGCAGGACAAAGGCATCATGCCTTACCTCATCAAACTTGATCCGCAAATCAACCAAGATTATGACCCAGACTTTTTTGACTGCACTACGCTTGTCCTCAACATACCACCTTCCCGCAGGCAGGAAGGTATTATACGGTTTTATCCTGAGCAGGTAAGCTCCGTTCTCAAAGCTGCCCAGGGCTCTGCACTGAGGCATATCCTTTTTATCAGTTCTACTTCTGTTTACCCCAACCTGAACAGGGCCGTGACAGAGAAGGATGCCGGCGGGGAGATTACAGCCTCTGGGCAGGCCGTATTGGCAGCTGAGCAGGTGCTACAGGCCCAGGATCAATTTGCGGTGAGTATCCTGCGGCTCTGCGGCCTGTACGATGAAGAGCGTAATCCCGGCCGTTTCCTGGCGGGGCGTCAGCTCAATAGCAGCGGTAGCGAATGTGTTAACCTGATCCACCGTGAAGATTGCATACAAGCCGTAATGGCCGTCATTGAACAGGAAGCCTGGGGCGAAGTGTTTAATGCCTGTTCGGATGTACACCCTGAGAAAGAAGCTTTTTATACCCTGGCTGCACAGAAGCTGGGCCTGGAGGCCCCTCGTTTTAACCCGGATGCCGCGCCTTCATACAAAAAAATTGACAGCAGTAAGATCAAAAAACAGCTGGGTGTAAGCCTGGCTTATCCTGATCCCATGGAAATGATAAGGGGCTTATAAACAAAAAAGCTCCTCGGAAGGAGCCTTAACAACTATTAGTACTTTGATTATTCTTTAATTTTCGGGGTAGCCTGTTTTTCCAGGTCAAAAAGATCATTGAGCACATCAATCAGGGTTTCGGCCTCACCACGCTTGCAGGCGGCCTTGAGCTGCAGCACCGGCAGCTTGATAATCTTCTGCATCATGCCCCTGGTGATCTTTTCTACCGTTTCGGCCTCTTTTTCATCCAGTCCTTTCAGGTAACGGGCAATTTCTTCCTGGCGAATCTGCTCAAGGGCATTTTTCAGGCGGTGAATGGTGGGAGAAACTTCCATCTCCTGTGCCCAGCCTTCAATGTCGCTAAGAGCTTCCTCGATGATCTGCTTCACCTGTGGCACAGCATTGATCCGCTGGCGCATGGCTTCATCTGCCTTGTTTCGTATATCGTCAATGTTGTAAACCAGTATACCTGGTAAGTCTTCTACCTCTGGCGCAATGCTGCGGGGAACGGAAAGATCTATCAGGTATTTGTAACTCAGGAATTTATCAGTAGAGAAGAGGGAACGGGTGATGAGGGGTTCATCAAGACTGACGGCAGAAATGACTACATCAGCTTCCTGAATGGCATCCTTTACCTCCGCAAAAGGACGGTGAGTAAATCCATACTTTGCCGCCATATCTGCAGCTTTAGACTGTGTACGGTTGATCAGCGTTACCTTGAAAAGCTTATCTATACTGTCAGAGTCTCCGATATTCTTGCATACGTCTGCTCCGATTTCTCCCAGGCCGATCAGCAGCACACGGGGTTTGATAATTTCATTGGCCAGATCGTACACCAGTTCGGAAGCGGCATAAGAAACGGAAGCCGCACCATCCCGGAAGGGGGTTTCCTGAACAACACGCTTGTTAGTGAAGAAAATGGTGTGCATCAGGCGATGCAAAAAGGGCCCCGCCATATTGGCATCAGCTGAAGCCTGGTAGGCACGCTTCACCTGGCTGGTGATCTGCATGTCACCTACCACCTGCGAGTCGAGGCCAATGGCCACATGAAAAAGGTGGCGCATGGCTTCCTTCTCGTCATTGTAGCGAACAAAATAGTTTTCCAGTTCGCTGATATCACTTAATGTTTTTTCAATACTGATTAGCTTGATAATCTCATCGCTCAGGTCATCTTCTGCCGTATAGTATACTTCCGTCCGGTTACAGGTAGAGAGTACCAGGGCTTCTTCAATAGAAATAACTTCTCTGATCTTTCTGAGCAAATCACCAGACTCTCGCGTGCTGAGCGCTACTCTTTCACGGATCTGAATGGGGCTGTTTCTGTACGTTAAGCTGACTAATCTGAAGTTGTTACGCATAATCTCTGAAACTCAACGGGCAAAGATAATTTTGGTTTTTCGAAGGATAAAATGACTCTCAGTAAAATATCTAATTTAGAATCATTTTAAAGTTCTGAACCCTCTCTTTTGCTTCCGCATCTATAACAGCGGGTTACCTGATGATGGTTCACAGCTAAAGGCTAAACTTCGAACTAACCAATATACCTGCAAATCAACACTATACAAGCCAAAACATAAATGACAAAAGTCATGTTTTTCGGTATTTTTAAGAATATTGCACATATCCGATCCTTTACCTGATATCATTTCTTTCTAATCCTGGCTGTATCCTGCTTACTCTTCCTCCATTTTCATAATAAATTATTTAATTTAAAGCAGTATTTGTTTTTTGCTAACCATTCAATCACATGCCCGAAAACCTCAAGAAACTGGATAAAATACTGGTTGCCAATCGTGGCGAAATTGCCATCAGGATACTGCGTGCAGCCTCTGAACTCAGGATCAGGACGGTCGCTATTTACACCTACGAAGACCGCTACTCGCTGCATCGTTACAAAGCAGATGAAGCCTACCAGATAGGAGCAGACAGTGAGCCTCTGAAACCCTATCTCGATATAGAAGAAATCATCAAACTGGCCAAACGGCAAAAAGTGGATGCCATTCACCCGGGCTATGGCTTCCTGTCTGAGAATGTCAGATTTGCCCGCCGCTGCCAGGAAGAAGGGATTATTTTTATAGGCCCGGAGCCGCAGGTGATGGAGCAGTTGGGCGATAAGGTGTCTGCCAAAAAGATTGCCTTAGCCGCACAGGTACCGGTGATTGAGGATAGCCAACAGGACCTGCTATCCGAGGAGATTGCCTTAAAAGAAGCGGAACACATTGGTTTCCCAGTCATGCTGAAGGCTGCTGCCGGCGGTGGCGGCCGGGGTATGCGAGTCATCAGGGACGCAAAAAGCCTTAAAAATGCCTATGCAGAAGCAAGAGGCGAAGCCATGAAGGCCTTCGGCGACGACACTGTCTTCCTGGAAAAATTCATTGAACAGCCTAAGCACATCGAAGTGCAGATCATGGGGGATAACTATGGCAACATCGTCCACCTCTACGAGAGAGACTGCTCAGTACAGCGGCGCTTTCAGAAGGTGGTAGAAGTAGCCCCGGCCTCTAACCTGCAGCAGGAGACTAAGGATAAGCTCTACGAGTACGCTCTCAAGATCGCCCGTGCTGTGAACTACAATAATGTAGGTACGGTAGAATTCCTGGTGGATAAAAACGAGCAAATCTACTTTATAGAAGTCAACCCCCGTATACAGGTAGAGCATACAATTACCGAGGAGATCACGGGTATTGACATCGTTCGCTCTCAGATCCTGATTGCCCAGGGCAGAGAGTTAGCCGATCCTCACATCTTTATCCGTAAGCAGGAAGATGTCAGGATACAGGGTTTTGCCATACAGTGCCGCGTGACCACCGAAGACCCCAAAAATAACTTTCGGCCCGACTACGGTACCATCATCGCCTACCGCAATGCTGGCGGCTTCGGTATTCGGCTAGATGAGGGCAGTTCTTACCCAGGTGTTACCATCTCTCCCTTTTTCGATTCCATGCTGGTCAAGATATCCGCCACCGGCCGCACTCTGAAGGGTACTTCTCAACGCTTACAGCGTACCCTGCGCGAGTTCAGGATCAGGGGCGTTAAGACCAATATCGGCTTTCTGATCAACGTCATCTCTCACCCCACCTTTTACCGGGGTGAGGCTACGGTCAATTTTATAGAAAGTAACCCGGAGCTTTTTGACATCAGGGAAGGGCTGGACCGCGCCACCCGTACCCTCATGTACCTGGCAGATGTGACGGTCAACGGCAATCCCAACGTTCGTTTCATGGATCCTGACAAGGAGTTCAGGGCACCCATTCTGCCTTCTCAGCTGATGACCGACCCCGAAACGGGAGCTAAAGTCAATTACCAGTATGTGCCTTACCCGGAAGGCACCAAAGACAAACTTACCCGACTAGGCCGGGAAAAATTTGTAGACTGGCTTAAAAATGAGAAGAAAATACAGTACACTGATACCACCTTCCGGGATGCCCATCAGTCACTGCTGGCGACACGCATGCGCAGCATAGATATGCTGAGAGTGGCTGAAAGCTTTGCCAAACATCATCCCCAGGTATTTTCTATGGAAGTGTGGGGTGGTGCCACCTTTGATGTGACGATGCGATTCCTCTACGAAGATCCCTGGGTACGCCTGCAGCAGATCAGGGAGGCCGTGCCCAATATCCTGCTGCAGATGCTGCTGAGAGGTTCCAATGCGGTGGGTTACAAGGCCTATCCTGATAACCTGATCATCACCTTTATCGAAAAAGCCTGGGAAAATGGCATTGATATCTTCCGCATCTTTGATTCTCTCAACTGGGTAACGGCCATGAAGACCAGCATCAAAGCCGTACGGGAAAGAACCGGCGCCCTGGCAGAAGCAGCCATCTGCTACACCGGCGACCTGATGGACCCCAATAATAAAAAATACACCCTACAGTATTACCTGGATATGGCACGGCAGCTGGAGGATGAAGGGGCGCACATCCTGGCTATCAAAGACATGGCGGGCCTGCTCAAACCCTATGCCGCCGAGCTGCTGGTGAGCGAACTGAAAAAAGCAGTAGACCTGCCCATACACCTGCACACCCACGATACTTCCTCCATACAGCCTGCTACTTATGTGAAGGCAGTAGAAGCCAATGTGGATGTAATTGACGTAGCCATAGGTGCCATGTCCGGTCTGACTTCACAGCCCAACTTCAACTCAGTAGTGGCTATGATGCAGGGGCATGAGCGCGAACTACCCATGGACCTGCCCTGCCTCAATGAGTATTCTGTCTATTGGGAGGCGGTCAGAGAATATTATTATCCTTTTGAGTCTGGACTCAAAGCCGGTACTGCCGAGGTATACGAGCATGAGATACCCGGCGGGCAGTATTCTAACCTGCGGCCGCAGGCTACTGCCATGGGCCTGGAGCATAAGTTTGAGACTATCAAGAAAAACTACGCGGCGGTCAATAAGCTATTTGGTGATATTGTAAAAGTAACTCCTTCCTCCAAAGTGGTAGGCGACATGGCCATATTTATGGCTTCCAATAACCTGACGGTAGAAGATATCATGAAGGAGGGTAAGAATCTTTCTTTTCCTGAGTCGGTGATCAGCCTGTTTAAGGGAGAACTGGGGCAGCCCCACGGTGGGTTTCCTGAGAAGGTACAGAAGATCATACTGAAGGGAGAAAAACCTTTTACTGAAAGACCTAATGAGCACCTGAATCCCATTGATTTTGACAAAGAGCTTGCCGAATTCAGGCAACGATTTGACGAAGACCGCAGTTTGCTGGATTTTATCTCCTACAAACTGTACCCTAAGGTGTACGATGATTTTTATACACACCTGAAGGTTTACGGTGATATGTCTTCCCTGCCTACGCCTGCCTTTTTCTACGGAATGAAATACGGAGAGGAAGTACTGGTAAAAATCGCCGAGGGTAAAGTGATTATGATCAAGCTGCTGTTTATTTCTGAACCTGATCAGGAGGGATACAGGCAGGTTACCTTTGAACTGAATGGTCAGTCAAGAAGGGTAAAAGTCAAAGATAAGCAGTTCCAGGTGCAGGTAATTGCTCATACCAAAGCCACCAAAGACAGTGACTCTGAGATCGGAGCACCTCTGCAGGGCAAGCTTTCGGCCATCATGACCAAACCTGGGCAGGAGGTAGAGGAGGGCACGCCTTTGTTCGTGATAGAAGCCATGAAAATGGAGTCAACTATCTCAGCACCCCGGTCGGGTAAGGTGAAGAAAATTCACCTTGATGCCGGCGAAATGGTAGAGCAGGATGACCTGGTGATAGAACTGGAATAAAAAGCTGCCGGTTTACGGCAGCTTAAGTATTACAAGGTAAACGAACGACGAAAGGGAATCCTCCAACTTCTTAGCCTTCTTTCAGTTCTGCTAAAGTCCATTTTATCTGATAGCGCTGTAGGGTAGCAGAGACATTTTGCACCTGATGTATCTTGTGTGTTTATTTCGGTTAATGCAGCTACGATTGTAAAGCTTTAAATATCAATAGTAAACTACTATGCGTCTGCACAATTCCGCGGCTGGTTGTCTGAAATAAATTTTTTCAGCCCTGGCTGATTGGCAGGCTAAGGCAACTGTGATTTGCCACGAAGGGATGAGACATCCACAAAAAAAAAGCAGCACTCAGAAAATGCTGCATTTTTCTATTAAGCCGTGTATCGCTCTGTACAACTAAAACTCTATTTCTTCTATGGCATGTATGGGAATCAGTCGCCCGCCCTTCAGGCCAACGTAGTTTTCAAAGACTGACCAGATAGTAGTCTCTACCTTGCGGCTTTCCCCATATTCATTTCTGAACTTAATACTGACTTTAGCCCGATAAAGATTACCTAAGGTGAGCGCTCTTTGAAGCTGGAACTTTCTATAAGCTCTATCATCAGGAGATGAAAGCACATCATTTTTAATAAAGTTGGAGCTGGTTAGCTGTTCTTTGGGCATGATGACTGACGCTTCCATAGGCATTGCTTTTTAGTTAAAGAACTTTACTATCTATTTGGATAGCATTACTCTTAACTAAGCTAGTAAATCACCACACTTATGTCAAGTATTTTGAAAAAAAATTCGGACTTTACTTAGTGTTCAGCTGTAGGGTATTGAGTATCAGGCCAATAAGAAAATCGTAAATTCTGTTGTGCATATCAGGATCATCCTTTTTCACTTCTGTAAGAGAAGGAAGGTGCTGTGCAAAAAAAGCCTGCTGATGAGAAGCCTCCAGTACGGTGCTTATGATGGCATGTGGGAAAGGATAATCAGGAGCCACCTCTTTGATATTTCTGGCAATATGGGCACACAGATCTTTGTATCCCCTGAAAAGCCCCTGCTTATTATCTTTATCTACATGTTTGGTAAGATAGGTTTTGTTTGATTCGGCAACTACAATACGGTGGAGCGCAGCTTCATCAATATAAGCAAAGGTAGGGTCAAACGTAATTTCATCGCAGAGCGTACGAATACCGATTTCTAATCGCTTGACCGGATCGTCTATGTTGTTGGTACGGTAATCTATCAGGTACTCCAGCCATTTCCAGTACCAGGCTATCAGGTACATAAGTAGCTTGTGCTTGTTCTCAAAATATCGATAGACGGAAGCCTCAGTAGAGTTGATCTCGGCAGCCAGTTTTTTGAAGGTAAATTGCTCAAACCCCAATTGATCTATCATTTTGATACTCTGGCTGATGATCTTGATACCTAGTTCGGTATACTGCGGATCTCTTAAATAAAATTTATTGCTCAGACTTAGGGATACCATTATGTTACAATAAAGCTTGCTCTTATTAATAAGTGTTTTTTTAGCAAATGTAGTTGGGCCAAATATAGAATTTTTTTTATCCGATAGGATAACATAAAGCTAACTTTAAAATCAATCTATTCGTAATAGTATTACTATTATTAAGAAACCACTAATAAGCAGCTTTATGAAATGGCTTGTTATTGAAGATAATCCCAAGCCTGACAAATATGTAGCCATCCTGGCTTATCATATACAACCGCAGGCCGTGAGGTTTTCTGAGCATCAAAATTTTGAGGCGGCGCTAAAACGTGCCCGCAATCTGATGAACAATTATGGCGTAAAAAGTATCCGGGTCTTCTACCAGGATAAGCCTTCTGTCAGAATCAGCTGATAGCTTAACTTATGTCGTTATTTTACCATTTACTTGAAGTTTGTCCATAGACTTTAACCAAACTTTACTCCTGCTTACTTACTTCCTTCAATATAAGCAGCCTGGGCTAACCGGAGATTTCATAAAAAATAAGCACAATTTGTAAAGATAGGGATGCCTTCACTCTACATGAGATTTTTTTCTATGTTACAAACAGGCGGCTTTAGGACTTATAAAATGGCTTCAATAAATAGCTCAAGTTCATCAGTTAGGGTTCTTAATACGTTGCGCCAGCATTCTAGCCCATGCCGAAAGAAGCTGTTTGCTTTATAGCCATGGTTTTTCATCTCAATAGGTTTTTGATGCTGGTCACTCCACCGCCCAATATGTAGACAAACGGCAAATGCGATAGCTACCAGGGCAAAAAGCTTACGTAGCCATTCTACATCATTTAAATGAGTATCTTCCAAGCGAAAACCTCTTTGCTTGACACTTTGGGAAAACGTCTCAATAGACCAGCGACGCTGGTAGTGCGATAAAGCACGGTGAGCAAACGTATTGGTCATCACGATCAGATACTCATCGTTGGGGTTCGTTTGCCCCTTGATAGCCAGACACACCCGGCGGTGGGCGCCCATGATTATGCATCCTTACACCATACAACAAACAGATTTTTGCACTCAACCAAAAAGTTAATAGCATGACGGGTTTGACCATCTTTCTCTACCAGCATGTTTCTACGTAAGGGAATGTAAAAGTCTATCTGACTGGTAAAAAGAAACCTGACCCAGGCAGTTCCGATAAATTCCCGGTCAGCCGTCAGTGCTACTAATCGGTGAGAGAGTATTTTCAAATAGGATTTCAGCACGGCAATGCCTTCAGTTTCGTTACTATTGCCCTCTTACTTCTCTTCTAGCAGTTCAAACCACAGGGGATAGCGGCCTCTTGACAGTAAGCACTGATCACCAGAAAGTTGATGTCGCAGACTCCAAATTGCCACGGGTCGCCCGGCGATTGGTACGGTCAATAGCTGAGGTGATTTGGCCTTTGGTAAGCAAAAAACAGCACAGTAGCTGTACTATCTGCTCGTAATTCAGCGCATAGGTAGCGATAAAGTCTTGAATACGGCGTAGATTTAGATTCAGTTTTACCTGTGTAGACATATGACCAGCAATCTCTATGAACTGTACGCTGTGCCCCTTAATCCAGCCTTCTATAAAGAGAACTATGAATTTCTTACGGGCTAAGTTGATCGGCTTTAAAGGCATTAGTACATCTATTTTTCAAATATTCTACCGGGTGCCGTCCTATTATCTTTTCGCTGAAGTTCATTCTTCAAAGGGGTTAGTAAGTGAAGTTGAACACCACGCGTTGTGCAACACAAAACTAATCCCTTTTATTTTTCATCTATTTTTTCTCATTTAGAGTAACAGCTGGCAATAATTATCAGGATTTATTAAAAAAATATCAGTTGACGCTCCTCTGCTTTTTCCTGTAGGAATTGCTTCAGAAGTCAATTACAACCTTATGGAAAGAAAGCTAAAAACTGACGGATATCAGCCTGTATTCAACAAAAAGAAGTGGAGACAAACGTTCCAGACATCATATGAAGCCCAAAAGTAAAATGATGTAGATAAAGCTTTAGAAAATTTCTCAGAATCTGGGAAAAATGAACAGCTTGTCCTTATATTAAACCCACCTAATCTATAACTTATATGATACACAAGCTAAAACCCATTCTTATGGTCGGGCTATTGCTGATCTGCCAGCACCTCAGCGCTCAACAGGCAGAGGCGCTTTGGGAAGAGATGCAAAAAATTGCCATTGTAGAACAAAAGGTCATGATGCCTATGCGCGATGGTGTCAGGCTGGCTACTGATATTTACCGCCCCCGCACTGATAAAAAGGTACCGGTTATTTTCTCCCGCACACCTTATAATTTTAACCTCTGGATAGATGGGAAGTTAAACGAGCGACAACTGCAGCGGGCTATGGAAGCCGTAAAACATGGCTATGCCTATGTGGTACAGAATGAAAGAGGGCGCTTCTTCTCTGAGGGTGAGTGGGATATTCTGGGTACGCCTCTTACCGATGGCTATGATGCTTTCAGCTGGATGGCTGAGCAAGCCTGGAGCAATGGCAAAATAGGCACCCTGGGCTGCTCTTCTACGGCCGAGTGGCAGATGGCCGTGGCCGCCCTGGATCACCCTTCGCATGCCGCTATGGTGCCTCAGGGATTTGGTGCAGGCGTGGGCCGCATCGGCGACTACTACGAGCAGGGTAACTGGTACCGGGGCGGGGCACAGCAGATGCTTTTTACGTCCTGGCTCTACAGCGTGCAAAACGGAAGCGTCCGCCCGAGCTTTCCCAAGGAGGCTACACAGGAAGAACTTATTCGCGTATCCCGCTTCTTTGACCTGGCGGCTGAAGCCCCTCCCGTTGACTGGACAGAAGCCTTTAAGCACCTGCCGGTAGAAGACATCATTGAAAACGTAGATGGCCCGGTAGGTATCTATCAGGATATGATCAAACGCAAACCCAATGACCCGGCCTGGTATGAGGGAGGCCTCTACCATGACGACATGCCCTTTGGCGTGCCCAGTTTCTGGTTTACTTCCTGGTACGATGTATCTATCAGCCCTAACCTGGCCCTGTTCAATCATGTACGGGAGAATGCTGAAGACCCGGAGATCAGGGATAATCAGTACCTGGTGATTGCCCCGGTGCTGCACTGCGCTTACACTCGCGCTACTGAAAACACTGTTGTAGGCGAGCGCAGCGTAGGAGATGCACGCCTCAACTATGACGAACTGATCTACGGCTGGTTTGACTACTGGCTGAAAGGAGACGAAAGTAAAGATCCCTCTTCCATGCCCAGAGTACGCTATTATACCATGGGCAGCAATGAATGGCAGACTGCAGAGAGCTGGCCTCCTGAAGCAGCTGAAATGACCACCTTCTTCCTGAATAGTGGCGGAAACGCCAATAGCCTCTTTGGAGATGGCAAGCTCAGCAAAGAGAAGCCGGGCAGAACCAACCAGCCCGATGCCTTTACCTACGACCCTATGAACCCTGTGCCCAGCTACGGGGGTAATGTATGCTGTACCGGTAATGCCATACAGGGCGGCTCCTTTGACCAGCAGGAAATGGAGACTCGCAACGACATACTCGTTTATACCTCTGAGCCTCTGGAAGAAGGAGTTGAGGTAAGCGGCTTCATAGAAACCACCCTTTATGTATCATCTGACGTGAAGGATACTGACTTCACCGTAAAACTGATAGATGTGTACCCCGACGGACGTGCCTATAACCTGGATGAAACCATACAGCGGGTGCGTTACCGCGAAGGTTATGACAAAGAGGTGATGATGGAGGAAGGTAAAGTATATGAGGTAGCCCTGACGCCTATGTCTACCAGTAATTATTTCAAAAAGGGTCACCGCATCCGGATTGAGGTATCAAGCAGTAACTTCCCTCGCTTTACCAGGAACCTGAATACCGGTGGGAATAATTTTGACGAAACCGAAGCGAAGGTCGCACATAACAAAGTCCATCACTCTGCCAGCTACCCTTCTCAGGTCAGGCTGCCCATCGTAAAAGCTGTGGTTGGAAAATAGGCAGTAATTATGGACACCTGCTAAACTCAACTTTACTACTGAAA
>JBKHDR010000128.1:0-11648 GCA_046541235.1 Cyclobacteriaceae bacterium
GGGCATGAAGCCGCGTCACGGCGACCCTTGCCCTTTAGGGCTGGGGTCTGTCACGCTAAAGTTGTATTAAAAAACAGTAAGGGAGCAATTTATCAATATCTTTGCCTGCGAAATTTAAATGGTAAACATGCTCTGGAAAGAGGTTAAATTACTGATCAGGAAAGAAATTATTTTGGAATGGCGGCAGCGGTATGCACTGAACGGCATCATACTATACGTGATCAGTGCAGTCTTTGTCTGCTATCTTAGTTTTAATTTACAAAGAGGCCAGCTAGGCGTGGTCACCTGGAATGCGCTCTTCTGGATTATCCTGCTTTTTGTGGCTATCAATGCCATTGCCAAGAGCTTCATGCAGGAGCGCTACGGGCGGCAGATTTACTACTACAGCATCACCAGTCCGCAAGGAATTATTTTATCCAAGATATTGTATAATGTTATCCTGATGATCATACTGGCGTTTACCTGCCTGCTGGTGTATGCGCTGGTGCTGGGAAATCCCATCAATGACTTAGGACTATTTGCTGCCAACCTCCTGCTGGGCGCGGCGGGTTTTTCTACCACCCTGACCATGGTTTCGGGCATTGCCTCCAAGACCAGCAACAGCAGCACGTTGATGGCCATCCTGGGCTTTCCGGTAATTATTCCCATGCTGCTGATGGTGATCAGGGTGTCTAAAAACGCCATAGACGGACTGGCCCTCTCCGTCAGCTACGATGAACTGATGATACTGGTAGCCATCAATGTGATCGTAGGAACGGTTTCTTATATTTTGTTTCCTTATTTGTGGCGTAGCTAACTAATTTGCTAGCATTTGCGTTGCTAAATAAAATCAGATTAATGCGATCCTTATGCAATCTCAACTGAGAAAAAGCTGGTGGAAGATATTGGCAGTGGTGCTGATGGTTTATACCATTGTTGGGGGACTGCTGTTTGATGTGCCCCGCCTGGCAATATTAAATGAAACTATCCGTGTGCTCTACTTCCACGTGCCCATGTGGTTTGGTATGTTGATCCTGCTGACCGTGTCGGTAATTTATTCTGTCAGGTACCTGGGCAGGCCTTCGGCAAAATTTGACAATTATGCCCTGGAGTTTGCCAACATAGGTGTGGCTTTCGGTGTGCTGGGATTGCTTTCCGGTGCGCTTTGGGCCAATTATACCTGGGGTTCTCCCTGGAGCAGTGACCCCAAGCAGAATGCCGCAGCCATTGCCATGCTGATTTACTTTGCTTACCTGATTCTGAGAAATTCGCTGGAGGATGAGCAGCAGCGGGCCAGGATCAGCGCGATCTATAATATTTTCGCTTATGCCACGCTTATTCCCCTGCTTTTTATCCTGCCTCGCCTGACCGACTCGCTGCATCCCGGCAACGGCGGCAATCCCGGCTTCAATGCCTATGACCTGGATAGCGATCTACGACTGGTATTTTACCCGGCCGTATTGGGTTGGACCCTGCTGGGAGTGTGGGTAGCCAGCCTGAGAATTCGCATCAAAACGATTAACCAAAAAATAGATGACACAACTGAAGAAAAATACATTCCGACTACTAAGCATGCTACTACTGCTGATCGCTAGTCTGCCGGCGATGGCGCAGTCTGCCGCTTCTGAAATAGAGATGGCGGATGCTTTCCGGGCCGAGGGTAAAATCTATGTGGTGATCGCCGTCATCCTGCTGATCTTTGCCGGTTTTATCGCCTATGTGGTCAGAATTGACCGTAAGGTGACACGCCTGGAGAAAGAACTGGATATGGATAGGTAAGTGTTGGAGGTTAAAGGTTTTTTGCACCGCCTTACCATTTAACAATACAACCTATTCAAAACAGCTTCAATTTTATAACTTCTGGCTTAGCCGTTTTTAATTTGAAATTTTCAATCTGTAATCTTCAAAAGCAGGAAATTAAAAAGCCTGTGTCGCTGTTACTTTACATAGAGTAATTCAACCTCAACACACTTCGTTCATCATGAAGAAATCTCATATATTCGGTATCATCGTCATCGCCATCTGCGTGACGATCATTATGTCTACCGCTGGTGATGCAAGCTCTTATGTTTCTTTTAAAGAGGCTAAGGAACTGGCGATGGATGGACAGGACAAAAAGATACATGTAGTTGGCCAGCTCAAGAAAAGCCCTCATGGTGAAATTCTGGGTATACAGGCTTCGGAAGATAAGCTGTCATTCTCCTTTGTCATGGTGGATGATAACCAGGAAGAGCAGCGGGTATTTTATAATGAGCCTATGCCAGCCGACTTTGTCCGCTCAGAGCAGGTCGTAGTCATCGGCTCTTACCACAATGAGGTTTTTGTGGCAGATCAGATACTGATGAAGTGTCCGTCCAAATATCAGGAAACCGAAATCAGCTAAGCGCTTTTTCAGTTCGTGGGTAACGATTATGACCGGATCATTAAGGAGAACATAGAAGCGGTAATTCTGCCGCTGATGGAAAAGCTTATGGGCCTTGAAAGACCCGGCAGGCTGGAGAACATCCCCGATGAGCTTCAGTTGACTCTGGAGCGCAAGCCGGATTTTAGCAGGCTGGCTACCGCTCTTAATGGTAGTAAATATATCCTGCATATTGAGTTTCAGGTAACGGATGATCCCAGGATGGTATTGAGGATGCAGACTTACCGGGCTCTCCTTCAGGAGATACACCAGTTGCCTGTAAAGCAGTTTGTGTTCTACCTGGGGCAGAAGCCTACCAGAATGGCCTGCCGTATCGCTGATTTCATACCGGATGATGATAATAACTTTGCCTTTACACTAATCAACACGCAATCGTATGATTACGAGGTACTGCTGCATTCGCAGGTCCCGGAAGAGGTAATTTTCGCTATTTTAGGCGACTTCAAGAACGAGCAGCTTGAAAACATTGTTAGCAACATACTTAACCGGCTTGTACAGGTAATTCCGGATAAGAAAAAGCTGCAACGCTACATTCAGCAACTCCTGGTTCTTTCAAAACTTCGTAACTTGGAGGCAGAAACGCTAAAACAGACAGAAGCCATGCCCATAGAATTTGATATCAACAAGGATGTAGTTTACCAGAAAGGTAAATCTGAGGGTAAATCTGAAGGTTTATATGAGGGTGAATTCAAAGCCAAAAGAGCCATGATTATTGAGATGCTCAAAGATGGCTCTTTGTCCCTGCAGAAGATCGCCTCTTATGCCAGGGTGAGTATAGATGAAGTTGTAGCGATTCAGCAAGAAATTAGTAACAATCAGTAAACTGTTGTTTATGTTTAATCCCTTCCTGGGTGATGCAGGACATTTATTTGTCATCATCTCCTTTGTAACCTCACTAGTAGCAGCCTACGCCTATATCCGGGCCGCCAATGCCCACGAGTTGGAGCAACAGCAGTGGAAGAAGTATGCCCGTAACGCCTTTTATGTGCATGGTGTTTCCGTGCTGGGCGTGGTAGGTATGCTTTTTTATATTATCTACACCAATCATTACGAATACCACTACGCATGGAGTCACTCTTCGCGTAACCTGCCTGGTCATTACATGATCTCCAGCTTCTGGGAGGGTCAGGAAGGCAGTTTCCTGCTCTGGATCTTCTGGCACGTGCTGCTGGGTATAGTGGTCATCAATACCAACAAAAAATGGGAAGCACCTGTAATGGCCATTTTCGCCCTGGTGCAGGCTTTCCTGGCATCTATGATATTAGGGGTGGTTATCGGGGATGTCAGAATCGGTAGCTCGCCTTTCATTTTGCTCCGCGATGCCATGGATGCCCCGGTGTTTGCCTCTGATCCTGAATTTGTGCCTGAAGATGGTACTGGCCTCAACCCTCTGTTGCAGAATTACTGGATGGTGATTCATCCACCTACCCTTTTCCTGGGTTTTGCCATTACCCTGATCCCTTTTGCTTACTGTATCGCCGGTATGTGGAAGAAGGAGTATGAAAACTGGGTTAAGCCGGCGTTGCCCTGGACCATCTTTGCTACGGCTGTATTGGGTATCGGCATTATGATGGGAGCCTACTGGGCTTATGAAACCCTGAACTTCGGTGGTTACTGGAACTGGGACCCTGTAGAAAATGCTGTGTATATTCCCTGGCTGATTATGGTAGCCAGTATACACACGCTGATTATCTTTAAAAACAATGGTACGGCACTAAAGACTTCTATCGTGCTGATCATCGCTTCCTTTATCCTGATTCTCTACAGTACCTTCCTGACCCGGAGTGGTATACTGGGAGAAGCCTCAGTCCACAGCTTTACCGACCTCGGGCTTTCAGGTCAGTTGCTGCTGTATTTACTGTTCTTTATGCTGGGCGCGATTGTACTGGCTGCCATTCGCTGGAAGGAAATTCCAACTTCAGAAAAAGAAGCTTCGGCCTACAGCCGTGAGTTCTGGATCTTCATTGGTGCCACTACGCTCTGCCTGATGAGTTTCCAGGTGCTGATTCCGACTTCTATTCCAGTGTGGAATGCGATAGTGGAACTTTTCGGAGGTATCTCCAATATGGCACCCCCGGCTGATCAGGTAGAATTTTACACTAAGTTCCAACTGTGGTTTGCGGTGGCTGTAGCGGTGCTTTCCGGTACCGGGCAGTTCTTCTTCTGGAAGAAGATGGATAAGAATAAACTGATGTCAGAACTGACCATGCCGGTGGTTGTTGCCCTCTTTGCCAGCATGGCTATTCTGCTGATTGCGGATGTAACTGACCCGGTATATATCCTCCTGCTGACTGCTGCGGTTTACTCACTGGTAGCCAACAGTAAAATCCTGATCAAATTCATCGCCAGCAAAAATTACCGACTCTCCGGAGGTTCGGTATCACACATCGGTGTAGCCATGATACTAATCGGCGTCCTCTTTTCTTCCGGCTATTCTGAAGTAGTATCTATCAACAACACCGGCCTGCTGCTTTTCAAAGATGCCCCGGATGAAGCCAATGTAGAGAACGTACTACTTTGGTACAATGAGCCGAGAGAGATGGACGAATATGAACTTACATACCAGGGTTCGAGGCTGGAGCTAGAGGATATGCCCGGCTATGTGGATAAGAATCTCGTCATTCGTACTACGGATGATTATGTCGGCATCGCCCGTGAAGACCTGGTCGCTGAGAATGGTAAAAAATATTTCAGCAAAGGTGATACAGTGAGGGTTTATGCCGAAAACACTTACCACGAAGTACTTTATACACACAGAGAAACCGGTGAAGAGTTCAAGCTCTATCCCCGTTCTCAGGTCAACCCAAATATGGGCCTGATTGCCTCTCCTGACATCCGTCGTACTTTGGGTAAGGATTTGTATACCCACGTATCGGCTATACCCAACGAGGAAGATGAAAAAGACTGGAGCGAGCAGCAGGAGCAGGAGGTTCAGATAGGTAAGCAGTTCTTTATCAATGATTATGTTGCCGTACTGGAAAGCATTGAGCGTGTTGACGAGGTAGAAGGTTCCCCGCTTGAAGAAGGCGACCTGGCCGTAAGGGCTAATATCAAAGTGTTTGGTGAAAATGCCGAATACATGCTGCAGCCTTACTACCTGATACGCGACCGCTTGGTAGGACGTATTCCCTATACTTCTAATGAACTGGGTATTCGCCTGACGATGCTCAACATCATGCCGGAACAGAACTCTTTCCAACTGGGGATAGAGACTACGCAGAAAGATTACATTGTGTTGAAAGCCATGGAGAAGCCGCTGATCAATGTACTTTGGGCAGGCACCCTTTTGCTAATGATCGGCTTTGGTATCGCCACTAATCGACGCTACGAAGAATTTAAAAAGCAGCGCGATAAGGAAGAGGTACAGCCAGGTGAAAAGAAAAAACCTGTGCGCAGAAAGCCCAGAGGTACTGTTTCTGCCTGACAGCCGACTTGGAAATATTTGGCTTAGCCTTGTAAAAACAACAGGCCGTCTCAAAAGCTGAGGCGGCCTTCACTTTTCGTATCAGGTAAACGAAGATCATTTTAGGAAAATGGTGGTATCCGAAGAGGCAGATCGCTTGGCCGCGTCAAGAATTTCCATTACGACCAGGTTATTTCCCAGTGAAGAAAGGTCAGTGGGCTTAACCTTGATCTCCCCACGCACCACTGACGAGAGGTAAGCAGGAGGATCAGCAGAATGATATAAGTTTTCATGGGTGTTGAAAATAATTGTTCGCCCGACATCAAACTCTCCATACCCGTGATATCGTGCACGCAGAAAGAACAGTAAGTAGAAAAGCTACCAAAAAGAAATGACTAACCATACAGTCAACCCAATAAGAATGGCAGAATGCACCCGGTAGTCTTTGTACCAGGGCAGAGCAGTACCTGTACTGGCGCCCACCGGACGGTGCTTCCAGGTCAGATCCTTTACTTTTTCCTCCGGTGGGGGAGACGTTGCCATACTGAAGGCATAAAAAAGAAAAGCACAAAAAATAGTATTAAGTCCGGCCACAATGGTATAATGCAGGGTGATAAATTCCAATTTGGTGAGGAGGAAAATCACCGCCGAAACAGAATGACCTACGATGAGTGTCCGCAAGGCTCCCTTACCATTTCCCCTGGCCCAGAAAAGCCCAACGATGAAAATAGCAACAACTGGTGGTACGATGTAAGAGAATGCTTCCTGAATATATTTAAACAAGCCGCCAGCATAGGCGATCAGTGGAGCCATCACAGCGGCGATGATCATAAAGGTCAGGGTAGCCATCCTGCCATATTTAGCCGCCTCTTTATCCGTAAGGTTGGGCTTTTTGGGCTTGATAAAATCAAGTACCACAAGGGTAGAGCCCGAATTAAGGGCAGAATCTATACTGGACATGATAGCTGCTACCAGGCCGGCCAGTACCAAACCCGTAACCCCGGTAGGCAGCAGGTTAGCCACCATGGTAGGAAATACCAGGTCGGGGTTCTCCAACTCAGGAAAAATATTTAGCGCAAAAGCTCCAGGCAGCACCATAATGAACAGCACCGGCAGTTTGAGCAGCCCGCCCAGCATAGTTCCCCAGCGCGCATGCTGCAGGTTGCGTGCGCCCAGCACCCGCTGCACGATGTACTGATTGGTACACCAGTAGTAAAAACCAAGCACCGGCGCCCCTATCAGGGTGCCTAGCCAGGGCAGAGTCGGGTCGTCTAGCGGGCGGATGACCGAAAGATTTTCCTCTGGAATAGATGCTGTGGCTTCTGCCCAGGAAAAGTCAAAACGGCTGAAGACGATGTAAGACAGAATGCTGGTACCAATGATGAGCACTACCGCCTGCAGAATATCGGTATACACAACCGCAGCCAATCCGCCTGCTGCTGTGTAGAGGCCCGCAAATACAGCCAGCACCAGGCAGGTCTGCCAGATGACCAGGTCAGGAATGAACACCTTAAGCACCAGTGCTCCGGCGAATAGCCCCCCGGCAGTATCTACCAGGATACTGAGAAAGATAGTAATCACTGAAAAGTATTTGCGGCAGGCCGCATTAAATCTTTTTTCCAAAAATTCCGGAATAGTAGAAATCCGGGATTTGATGTAGAAGGGAATAAAGTAGATTGCCATAAAAACCAGCAGCAGCGTGGTGATCCACTCGTAGTTGGAAACGGAAATGCCCGTAGCATAGGCCTGCCCTGATAAACCAATGAGAGTAGTACTGGAGATATTGGAGGCAAAAAGTGAAAAGCCAATCGCGCCCCAGCCCAGGCTGCGGCCGGCCAGAAAGAGGTCATCTCCGCCTTTGGTGCGACGGGCCACCAGCAATCCGATAAGAAAAACAATGGTAAAATAGCCTACAATGAT
Organism: Cyclobacteriaceae bacterium; assembly: GCA_046541235.1. Taxonomy (GTDB): domain Bacteria; phylum Bacteroidota; class Bacteroidia; order Cytophagales; family Cyclobacteriaceae; genus Catalinimonas. The sequence continues at coordinate 7,725 of JBKHDR010000128.1, forward strand.
AATAATGTCTAGCGTACTGATCTGGAAATTTTCCACGGGCTGTTCTGCGGTTTTTGTAAAAAAGAATCAATTTTCAACCTCCTTCCTTACCATCTTCGAAATCCGATATTAGTGTAAAATGCCTTTTTATCCAAACTATATGTTATAAGAGTCTGATTTTCAGTGGTTTACCTCTTTCAAAGAAAAAGGTACAGCGGCAGGCTTCATCTTTATGCCAAAAAATGTAGATTTAAAGCACATTTATTCCAATTATGACTCACAATAAAGCTTTTCTCCTTCTCTTGTCGCTACTGATAGCAGCAGTAGCCTGCAATGAGCCCTCTCAGCAAGCTTCTGAACAGTCGCCCGAGGTGGCAACCCAGCCTGTAGCTTATCCGGTTACCGGATCAGTAGAACGGGTGTCAGATAAAATAAATCAGCTGATATCACCCGATGCGGAGATACAGATACTGGCCGAAGGTTTTGAATGGTCAGAAGGTCCGGTCTGGGTACCGGAAGGAGACTACCTGCTGTTCTCGGACATCCCCAACAATCTCATTGTGAAATGGAAAGAAGGCGACAGTGCTTCTGTGTACCTGCAGCCTGCCGGCTACACAGGCGAGAATTTTGAAGGCCGTGAACCTGGCTCTAATGGACTAGTGCTCGACAACAAGGGCCGACTGGTACTCTGTCAGCATGGCGACCGACGTCTTGCCCGCATGACTGCCCCCCTGGATGCGCCTGCGCCTGAATTTGAAACTATCGTCGCCACTTACGAGGGCAAGCGGCTGAACAGCCCCAACGACCTGGCTTATCATGCCAATGGCGATCTCTACTTTACTGATCCTCCCTATGGCCTACCCGGAGGGGCTGACAGCGAAGCTAAAGAGCTAGACTTCCAGGGAGTGTACCGCTATGCTGAAGAAAGTGATAAACTAACGCTGCTTACCAAAGAACTAAGCAGGCCCAATGGAATCGGCTTCTCTCCTGATGGAAAAACCATGTACGTAGCTAATTCTGACCCGCAACGGGCTATCTGGATGGCTTATGAGGTAACGGAAGATGGTGTAGCCAACGAACGCCTCTTTTACGATGCCACAGACAAGCGTGAGGGAGCCAAGGGACTGCCTGACGGACTGGCGATACACAGCAGCGGGCACATATTTGCCACCGGCCCGGGGGGAGTATGGATTTTTACGCCCGAAGGAGAGCATATCGGCACCATCAAAACCGGTGAGGCTACGGCTAACTGTACCTTTAATGAAGATGAAAGCGCCCTTTATATGACGGCTGATATGTACCTGATGCGGATTCCGCTGATAAAAGAAGGTGCCTGATCAGGAAAAGCGATCCATGAGGTGCTGGAAAAGCTTCTTGAGAGGGTATGACTTGCCATAAAAAAGATAGGAAACGGTAATGCCCTGCCTCATGGTTTCAAACTGCTGCATGGTATCGCGTGCGTTGAGGTAACCCAACTGTTCAAAAATATGTACCAGTTGATTACGGTAAGGGTCAAAGGCGGTGATCAGTTCCCTGGCCAGCGTATTCTTCATATCAGGCTGAAACACAAGAGAATGATAAAGCTCCCAGAAATGAGTTTCTTCCTCCAGTGACTCCCTGAAACGCTGGCTGATCTGCTCCAGTTGACGGATGGGCTGATCCTGGGGACTTACATCAATGATATTGTTGATTTTTTGGATGCAATATTCAATAATTTCTTTGAGCAGCCCTTCCTTGCTGCCAAAATGATAAAACATGAGTCCGTGAGAGATGCCCGCTTCTCGGGCGATGAGGGCAGCAGGCGTTTTATGAAAACCGTGGCGCGCAAACAGTTGCATGGCGGTAAAAAGGATTTTCTCTTTACTTTCATCAGCCAGCGGACGGCCTGTATTTTTCTGCTTATCTATAGAGTTTGACATGGGATGCATACGTTTCAGAAAATGACTGCATATTAGCATGCATTTCTCTTTGTAGCCATGCTATTTACCGGCATTTACGCCTCTGTAAGGTTTGCTTTCATATAGATTTAAAATAGGATTTTACCCTGTATCAATTTGCTTATATGCGGATTTCAATCCCATTTTACGTGAGCAAAAAATTGGCATAGTTTCTATACAGAAAAACTGCTGCAAAAATCGGATAGGATGAAGAAAGTGTGTTGAGCGAGAAACGCAGCTTGGGTCATCAGGGAGCATAAAATTACATATATACCCATAATAGCTGCCTTCGTAGGAGCACCCATACACTCATGCTCGGCCGTTGTTTGCTGCTTTGTATACTATTTCATCAATATCTGATCATACAAAAGTTACTTAATTCTCAGATTTTTTTAATAATCTTGTAAAGATTGTAATTTAGACAACCGACCATACTTTTTGTCAGCTATGAGCGACTCTTCCGCAGGATTTTTAATAGGTTACGACCTGGGCAGTTCTTCCATCAAAGCCAGCCTGGTGAGCATTGCAGATGGAAAAGTTATAGGCAGTGCCACCTCTCCCGACACTGAAATGCCTATGGCCGCCATAAAAGAGGGATGGGCCGAACAGGACCCGGAAATGTGGTGGGAGCACATCGTAAATGCCAGTCGTAAATTAAAAAATAAATATGGCGAGGCGTTGACCCGGACCAGGGCCATCGGTATCTCCTACCAGATGCACGGCCTGGTGCTGGTAGATCAAAACCACCAGGTACTTCGTCCTTCCATTATCTGGTGTGACAGCCGGGCGGTAAACATCGGGCGTCAGGCTTCTGAGGCACTTGGCCAGGATTACAGCCTGGGTCACCTGCTAAATAGCCCTGGCAACTTTACTGCCTCCAAGCTTAAGTGGGTCAAGGATCATGAGCCGGACATATATAGCAAAGTTCATAAAATGATGCTGCCCGGCGACTATGCGGCTATGAAAATGAGCGGAGAGATTTGTACTACCGTCTCTGGCTTGTCGGAGGGCATTATGTGGGATTTTAAAGAAAAATCAATAGCCCGCCGCTTGCTGGAGTATTACGGTATCAGCGAAGATTTTATTCCCAAAATTGTACCTACCTTCTCTGAACAGGCTCAGCTAACAGCTGAAGCGGCTGATATACTGGGCTTACCTGCTGGTATTCCTATTGCCTACCGGGCGGGTGACCAGCCTAACAATGCGCTGGCGCTCAACGTGCTCAGGCCCGGCGAGGTAGCTACTACCGCCGGTACTTCTGGTGTAATTTACGGCGTAAGCGAGCAGCTTGAATACGATCCGCAGTCACGGGTCAATACCTTTGCCCATGTCAACTACAGCAAAGAAAAGCCAAAATACGGTATCCTGGCCTGTGTGAACGGTACAGGAATCCTCAACAGCTGGCTGAAGCACAACCTGACAGGCGGAAAGCTGAATTATGAAGCAATGAATCTGCTGGCTGCCGAAGTCCCTATAGGAGCAGAGGGAGTAAGCATATTGCCTTTTGGCAATGGCGCTGAGCGTACCCTGGGCAATGCTGAAATTGATGCCCATATCCATGGACTACAGTTTAACAGGCATGGTCAGGCTCATCTGCTTAGAGCAGCCCAGGAGGGGATCGTTTTTGCGCTCAAATACAGTTTTGACATTATGAAAGGTATGGGTCTGCAAATCAATACGGTAAAAGCCGGCATGGCCAATATGTTTCTGAGCCCTGTTTTCCGGGAGGCTTTTGCCAATACCACCGGAGCTAAGGTAGAGCTTTATAATACCGATGGCGCGGCTGGTGCTGCTCGCGGTGCTGGTGTAGGTGCCGGGATTTACCAGGATTTTGAAGCGGCCTTTGCTGGCTTAAAGCAGCTTGGTTTCGCTGAGCCTGAAGCAGCTAAGATGACCGCCTACCAGGAAGCCTACCAGCACTGGCTGGAGATATTGAAATTGAAAATTTAAAATTAGAATATTGAAAATAGAACTTTGCAAAACGCAAAACGCAAAACGCAAAACGCAA
>JBKHDR010000129.1:0-11359 GCA_046541235.1 Cyclobacteriaceae bacterium
TCGCCCGATTCTTGCTCGCTGGCCTGTGGATTTAAATGGCTAGATGGCAATATGAAAGAGGTTTCGCCCCTGCACGACGTACACAGCGCCGGCCCCATCGGCATCTTTGACTCCGGCTACGGCGGGCTCACCATCTTCCGGGAGATCGTCAAAGCCCTGCCGCAGTACGACTATATCTACCTGGGCGACAATGCCCGCGTACCCTACGGCATCCGCTCTTATGAGACGGTCTACCGCTATACGCTGGAGTGTGTGCAGCACCTTTTCCGCATGGGCTGCCGCCTGGTGATCCTGGCCTGCAATACCGCCTCAGCCAAAGCCCTGCGTACCATACAGCAGCGCGACCTGCCCCGCATTGACCCTTCCCGGCGGGTGCTGGGGGTGATCCGACCTACTACCGAGGTGATCGGCAATTATACCAGCAGTGGTCATGTAGGCATACTGGCTACGGCCGGAACGGTGAGGTCAGACTCTTATGTGATAGAGATTGGCAAGCTGTTTCCCCACCTCAAAGTGTTCCAGGAAGCCTGCCCGATGTGGGTGCCCCTGGTAGAAAATAATGAGCATGCGTCGGCCGGAGCTGACTATTTCATCCGTCAGCACCTGGAGCAGCTGCTGGCTCAGTCTCCGCAGATAGATGCGGTGGCCCTGGCCTGTACGCATTACCCCCTGCTGCTCAGCAAGATACGGCAGTTTTTACCTGAACATATCCGGGTCCTGACCCAGGGAGAATTTGTGACTCAAAGCCTGCAGTTCTACCTGCAGCACCATCCCGCGCTGGAGCAGCAGTGCAGCCGGGGCGGGAATTTCACCTTCTTTACTACCGAGTCTACGGATGATTTTGACAATAAGGCGGCTATTTTCCTGGGACATGAGGTGCGCTCCCTGCACCTGGAACTCTGATCAGCTGACCTAGTCCGGCATGTCTCCCATATCAGTTGATTTTCCGCATGAAATGCCTATGCCAGCGCTTTCCCGCAAACCGAAATATGCGGTTTGCCCCTACATAATCTTTGCAGAAGAGACGCATTAATTTGCCGACACGAAGAATGAACTGTAATAAACAGCGGCTATTGGCAAAGTTGTAAAACTAAATGTATTTTGGATGAAGTGTTTAAACTATCTAAATCCATGAAGATGAATAGCAGTTCAGCGAAAATATTGATGGCAGCCACCGCACTGCTGCTCCTGGCCCGCTGCCAGTCAGGCACAGAGACGGGAGAGAGCGCTGCCGCTGAGGAGACGCCAACAGTACAGGCTACCCTGACCGATGAACAAATCCTCAACGAATCAAAAGAAGACTTTGACCGTCGTATGGAGTGGTGGCGGGATGCCAAGTTTGGTATGTTTATCCACTGGGGACCTTATGCCATTCCTGCCGGTATGTATAAGGGAAAAGAAGTCAGTGGTATCAGCGAGTGGGTCATGGACAGGGGAGAGATACCGGTAGCCGAATATGAAGAATTTTCCCGCCAGTTTAACCCGACGCAGTATGATGCCGATGAATGGGTGCGGATTGCCAAAGATGCCGGTATGAAGTATATCGTGATCACCTCCAAGCATCACGATGGCTTTGCCCTCTGGGATTCGGAAGTAAGCGAGTACGATGTGATGGACTTTGCTCCCATCAAGCGCGACCTGCTGGCCGAACTGAAAGAAGCCTGCGAAAAATATGATGTTAAGCTCTGCTTCTACCATTCTATCATGGACTGGCACCATCCGGATGCACAGGCACCACATTATCCTGACTACAATACCCCTGATAAGCAGAATCCTAATTTCCAGGCTTATGTAGATAACTACCTCTTTCCACAGGTGACCGAACTGGTGGAAAAGTATGATCCTCATGTGATCTGGTTTGATGGAGAATGGATTCCTGAGTGGACACACGAGCATGGCGTACGCATGTACACCCACCTGCGTAAGCTGAACCCGGACCTGATCATCAACAACCGGGTTGATAAAGGCCGGCAGGGTATGCAGGGCATGAATGCCGATGGTGAATTTATGGGCGACTTCGGTACCCCCGAGCAGGAAATCCTTGAAGGTACCAGCGACTACGACTGGGAAGCCTGCATGACCATGAACGACTCCTGGGGCTACAAAAAGAATGACGACAACTGGAAATCTGCTGAACTGCTCATCCATCAGCTGGTAGATGTGGCTGCCAAAGGAGGCAACTACCTGCTCAATGTAGGCCCTACTGCCGAAGGCCTCATTCCCGAAGCTAGTGTAGAGCGCCTCAAAGCTATGGGCGACTGGCTGGATGTAAACGGAGAGGCTATCTACGATACCGAGCGCCTGCAGAGCGACTATAAGCAGGGAGAAGACATCCGCTTTACCAAGAAGGAAGGTGAGCCTCTCTACTACGGCATACTACTGAAAAAGCCCTCCGGAAAAGTAAATTTCGCCAGCCTCAAGCCTGCCGAGGGCTCAGAGGTATTTATGCTGGGCCATGAGGAGCCCCTCAAATGGAGCTACCACGAAGGCAGCGGGTTAAGTATAGAGGTGCCGTCTGGTGCCGGAAATAACGTACAGCATGCCTGGGTTTTCAAAATTCAGGGTGAGGAATTGGCTGCCTGAAAGAATTTTTAGAACACGCATACTAGTAAAAAGCCTGTTTCTGTTTGGAGACAGGCTTTTTTGCTGGCAAATACTTGTGTAAATGTGCAGAAAACAATAGATTTAACTGCTTTGCTTATTTTGCTCTTGAAGTATAGGAAAAACAAAGTTTAAATTCTGACAGAGAGGAGCCATCCGCAGCAGCTAAGTAAAAGCCGTGTCATGATGATTTTTCACATCCTAAACTATACATCTTATGGCTGTCCTCAACCACAGGATCACACCGCATCTGTCGTATGCGGAGGTGGTCAGGAGTCAGACTGCTACCCGCCTGGGTATTGACAACCTGCCCTCTTCAGAGCATTTGGAAAACATCCGGCTGACTGCCGAAAAGCTTTTTGAACCTCTCCGCGCCCTGGTTTCCGAAGAGAGAGGTAAAAGCACGCCCCTCTACATTTCCAGCTTTTACCGTTGTCCTGACCTCAACCGGGCCATCGGCGGCAGCGCTAAATCGCAACACTGCCTGGGTCAGGCCATTGATCTGGATATTGACGGTTGGTATGATGATTTTGATAATGCCGATCTTTTTTACCTTATAGAGGAGGAGTTGGAATTTGACCAACTCATTTGGGAGTTTGGCGATGACTTTAAGCCTGCCTGGGTACACGTCAGTTACAGCCGTGACATTAACCGGGGGATCATCCTCAGGGCTCGTCGTGTCAACGGCAAAGTAGAATACATCAAATACTGATTTTCTATCTGTCAACTAAAACTATTCACCATGCCCGCTATCTTTCAATTCATTGAGAAAATCTTCAAGCCTGCCGCCGATCTGATAGATGAGGTAGTTACTTCTAAAGAGGAAAAGCTGGTACTACGCAATGAACTGGCGCGTATGCAGCGGGAAGTCATTGCGCAAATGCTCACCTATGAACAGCAACTGATGCATAGCAAAGCTTCAGTTATACAGGGCAAGGGATCTGACACCTGGCTACAGCGCAGCTGGCGACCTATTCTTATGCTTTCGTTTGGCTTTATTATTATTTACCAGTATTTTATTTTGCACGCGCTTCGTTTGCCTATTGTGGATTTGCCTCAGGGCTTCTGGGCGCTGCTGGAAATAGGCGTGGGCGGATATGTCATTGGCCGTTCCCTGGAAAAAATTTCGCCCAACCTGGCTGAAGCGATAAAAGGCAGGAAGAAAGCTACTACAGAGCATGCTTCTCCGATACAGTCCATGTCAGTTACTCCACCACTTTCCAGTCTGAACGTGCCACCTCCTGCCCAGCCTAAAGCTCCATCTTATCCAGCGCATGACCTGCTTGATGAAAAGCTCAGCAGGCGTGAAGAGCGCTTGCGGGCTCGCCGAAGAAGAGGCGAGGAGCGCCGTCGTCGCAGAGGGCTACAGGTGGAGTCTTAGTTTTCCAGAAATCTAGCAAAAACACTACGCAATAAAATGAACAAAACTGTCAGAATATTTTCGCTGTATGGCGGCGGCATCAGGGGGAAGCGCTGCCTCCCTGCTGTGCGCACCTGAAAAAAAGCTGTAGCTCAAAACAGGCAATGAAAATGCCCGCCTGCTGGATTTCTATGATTTCATAGCAGGTACCAGTACCGGGGGCATGCTCGCCTGTGGGCTTATCCTGCCTGACCCGCAGCAGCCCGCTCGCCCTAAATTTACCGCCGAAGGCCTGTGTAACCTTTACCTGGAGCGGGGCGGTGAGATATTTGATGTACCGCTTTGGAAAAAAATCTCCTCTCTGGGTGGTATAAGTGAAGAAAAATACCCGGAAAGGCCTTTTGAGAGAATCCTGGAAGAGTATTTCGGAGATTGTCGTCTTTCAGAACTGATGCGGCCGCTGCTGGTCAGCTCTTATGATGTACAGCGCTCTGTTCCTTATTTCTTTAAGCAGCATAAAGCTAATAAATACGGAGAAATCAACCGGGATACCGATTTCCTGGTCAGAGATGTAGCAAGGGCTACCACCGCTGCTCCTACTTATTTTGAGGCTGCGCATATCAGGTCATTGTCAAATGAAAGTTTTCCCCTATTGGATGGGGGTGTTTTTATCAATAATCCTGCACTAAGCGCCTATGCCGAAGCCCGTCAGATTCAGTTTGAGCGTTATGGAAGAGGCAGGATCAACTGCCCCACTGCCAAAGACATGGTGCTGGTATCGCTGGGAACCGGCAGTTCTTCCGACTCTTATACCCATGATGATGTGAAAAACTGGGGCTCCATACAGTGGATCAGGCCGCTGATCAATATCATGATGAACGGCGTATCTCAGACGGTAGACTTTCAGTTAAAGCAGCTTTTCAAAGCGGTAGAAAAGCCCGATCAGTATGTCAGGCTGGAGCCGCGCCTGCAGCATGCCAGTTTGGCAATGGATTGTGCTACTGAAGAAAACCATTAGAACCTGAAAAAAGATGGAGAAGAAAACGCCTCCATATTTGATAAGGAACTGGATAATATCGTAGAGATGATCAACCTGTAGAAATAGATTCTGCATCAGAAAAATGATGTAATGAGCAGGCAGATACTATCGTGCTTCCTGCTCTTTTTTTTAGTAAATAGCAGCCAGAGAAAACTAGCAGCTATGATACATCATTTCCTGATTGCCCTTTTGCTCGCTATCGTACTGGTACCCCGCGCCCTGCCCAGCCTCAACGAGATTGATCATAAACTGGTCAGGGAATACAAGGCCCAGCCTGTCTATCTCCTGCAGTTAGATGAAAAGCAGTATGAACTGGATTACCGGGAAAGAGACATGATTAACCCTCGCTGGATAGATGAGCTAAAGTTGTACACCGAAAAAGATATGCCGCCTATGTATGTGGAGAAGTACCAGGCGCCGCTGGTACTAATTTCTCTGAAAAAACGCAAGGTAGATGATCTGAAGGAAACACTGCAAAGATTCAATGTCAGCCTATAAGGATAGTGCTCTTACTTCTGCTGCGCATGGCTCTGCAGCATTGAGAGGATTTTATCTTTTTAAGGTTTTCCGCCCTACAGCCAGATACGCAATACTGTCATGAGCAGAAAGCATGTTCAACCACCAGAAACAAGCACAGATGCAGGAAAGTAAAATTATGAGCCTGCCCGCCTTGCTCCAAAGGCTGGAAACAGACCGGCAGGCAGGAAAAAAAATCGTCTTTACCAACGGTTGCTTTGATATTCTCCACCGCGGACACGCTACCTACCTGCGGGAGGCCCGCCGACTCGGCGACCGCCTGGTGATCGGTCTCAATACCGATGCTTCGGTCAAACGTCTCAAGGGAGAAAGCCGCCCTATCAACCATGAAGATGACCGGGCCTACCTGCTGGAAAGCCTGGAAGCAGTAGATTATGTAGTCAAATTTGCCGAAGATACTCCCTACGAACTGCTCTCGCAACTCAGGCCGGATGTGCTGGTGAAGGGAGGCGACTACCGGCTGGAGCAGGTCATCGGGCGGGAATTTGCCGATGAGGTAGTGCTGATTAATTTTGTGGAGGGTTACTCCACCACCCGTACCATTCAGCAGTTGCAGCAGGGAAATTGAATTTTGGGAGATGCAGCAGGATAAGATGCCTGTCCAGTTATGAACATATTTTGTCCGGTAATGAGCATCTGAACGAACAAAAAGTAGCAAAACACGGCAGGAACGCAGTGGCACAATATTCGTCTGCCTAGGCCAGTTCAATGTCACAGCTATGCTTAAAAACTACATACTCATCGCCCTACGCCATGCCAGGCGCAATAAATTTTATCTACTGCTCAACATCTTTGGCCTGGGCCTGGGCTTGGCTTGCTGCCTGACGGCCTATGTCTTTGTGGCTTTTAATAATGAGTTTGACACCTATTTTGAGAACACCGACCCTGTTTACCGGGTACAGCGTACGCTGGCTGGCGAGAGAGCGGCGGACGGCGTAGCCGAACTGATTCCCCTGCCCCTGGCTACCGCCGCCGTACAGGATATCTCCGGCGTAGAAGACGCTACCCGTCTCTACGGCAGCAGAGAACTGCTAAGATATGAGGATGAGGTTTTCAGTGAGTACATAGGTTTTGTAGACCCTAACTTTTTTGAGCTGTTTGGCTTCAAAACGCTGTATGGAGAGACCTCCTCTTTCCGGGGAACCGATAAGATCATCCTGCGGGATAAGCTGGCAGCAAAACTTTTTAAGGAAGAAAACCCGGTGGGTAAGACCCTCATCATACGTTTTAAGAACGGCAAAGAGGTAGCCCTGACGGTAAGTGCCATCATCAACTTCCCCGAAAACATCAGTTTTTTCTATGATTCCTTTGTCTCTCTTTCACAGGTGCTGGCTGCCGGCGAGTCTGATACAGATAACTGGAATGAAAAGATACGTCCTTCAACTTTTCTCAGGCTGAGCAGTCCTGAAGTAGTGCCCCAGGTGAGCCAGCAGCTTGAAAAATATGTGTCTGTCGCAAATGCCAGTGATGTGACCTACAAATATGAGAGTTTCCGGATTATCCCCTTCATGGACGCTTCTGTCAATGAGGAAGAGCTGAAATATACCTACACTAACCGCCGTATCAATCCGGTGGCAAGCAAAATATTTGGTACCATGGCCCTGCTCATTTTATTGCTGGCCTGTTTCAACCTGACCAATACTACCATTGCGCTGGCGGCCCGCCGCATCAAAGAGATGGGTGTTCGTAAGGTAATGGGCGGATTACGTTACCAGCTGATCCTGCAGGCCATGACCGAGATCCTGCTGATATGTGTGCTGGCTTTAGGGGCTGGCTGGCTGATCAACCAGTACCTGGCGCCTGCTTTTACCGACCTTTGGGAATCGGCCTACCGCCTGGAAGACGCCAGCCTCTGGAATACCTCTGTCGCCCTCTTATTCTTACTTGTACTGGTAGCTGTACTGGCAGGACTTTATCCTTCCTTGTACAGTACCCGCTTTCATCCTGCTGAGATATTGAAAGGTAACCTCAAGCTTAAAGGCTCTAACTGGTTCACGAGGCTGCTGCTTTGCCTGCAGTTCACCCTGTCTATTGTGTTTATGATAGGCGGGTTTGTTTCTGTGAAAAATGCCGATTACCTGCAGGGCTTAGATATGGGCTATGACATCCATCAGCTATTTAGCCTGAGCAGCCTGGAACCTCAGGAAGCACAGGCCCTCTTACTTAAAGTAAAGCAGCACCCGAAGGTAAAAGAAGTAGCTGGGATAGCGGGCAGTGCAGTAGGTGGTGCAGGCTCAGATATAGTCAGGGTAGATACCACTGAGGTTGATAGCCGGGTTTACCGGGTGGATGCCAGCTTTCTGAACACCATGGGTATGGAACTCCTGCAGGGAAGAAACTTTGAAAGTGAACGTGCTTCCGATTTTTCTGAAGCTATACTGATCAACCAGGGTTTTGCCGATAAAATGGGTTGGAAAAATCCTCTTGACCAGCGAATTATCTACAAAGACACCGCCCGCTATGTGATAGGGGTGGTCAAAAACATCATCAGCAACCTTTACCTGGAAGAGCAAATGCCTGCCGTTTATACCCAAATCGGGCCTGAGCAGTACAACAGGTTGGTGATCAGAGCTGAAAAAGAAGATTTGCCCGAAATACATGCCTTTATGGAAGGGGAATGGAAAGAAGTGGTTCCATTCAAACCCTATACAGCAAACTTTGAGGCAGATAGCACCATGCATTACCCGCTGCGCGAGATGAGAAATATGAAAAAAGTATTTTTCTTCCTGGCCATGCTGGGAGGCATACTGGCCACCGCGGGTATCTTCTCACTCGCCCAGATCAACGTAGCTCGCCGCAACAAAGAAATAGGCATTCGTAAAGTACTAGGGGCCTCTTTGTCCAGGGTTGTCAATACCCTCAACAGGGAGTTCGTCTGGATCCTTTCCATATCGGCCCTGCTGGGTGGTGTGGCGGGCTATTTCTTTAATTTGGCTTTTCTGTCAAATTTTTACGCCTATCATGTGAGTATTGGTGCTTCACCCTCGATCATCTCGGGTATTATTATCGTCGGCATAGCCTTACTGACTACCTCGCTTACCATACTAAAGGCAGCCAATATGAACCCCGCCCAGGTATTGAAGGATGAATGATGACTAATGACTGGTAAATCCGTCACCGATTATTTAACATGATCAATCATTAGTTAACATATTGGCACAAGTGAAGGCAAATGCTTTAATTAGGTATAGACTCTTCCTTTTTAAAATAATTGCTATGCGCCTGTCTTATTTTTTCCTGTTGCTGGTCCTGTCTGCCTGCCAGCCAGATATGCGAGAAGAAAACCAGTTTCCGCCCAACATCATTTTCATCCTGGCTGATGATATGGGCTACGGCGATATCGGGGCTTTCAATCCAGCTACTGCCATTTCCACTCCCGCCTTAAACCAACTGGCAGATGAAGGTATGATCTTTACCGATGCACATGCTCCTGCCGCAGTTTGTGTACCCTCCCGTTACGGCCTGATGACGGGGCGCTATCCCATCCGCCGCAGCGGCACTTTTGCCGGTTCGTGGATAGAGCCTGATCGCATGACCATCGCCTCACTGCTCAGTGCACAGGGTTACCATACTGCCTGTATCGGTAAATGGCACCTTGGGATGGGCGAAAATGAGAAAGATCCCGGTCCTGAAGGCATGCTTACCTCCGGGCCGGTGCATCGAGGATTTGATTATTTCTATGGCATACCGGCCTCGCTCGACATTCCTCCTTATTACTTCGTTGAAAATGACCGAGTGGTTACCTTGCCTACCGACAGTATAGCCGACAGCAATACGCCAAATATGAATCCTATTCAGGGTGCCTTTTGGCGGGGCGGCAAAATGTCTCCTGGCTTTGCCCACGAGCAGGTGTTACCCGGACTTACCCAAAAGAGCCTTGATTTCCTGGAGAAACAGAAAAACGCCGACAAGCCTTTTTTCATGTACCTCGCTCTACCTGCGCCTCACACACCCTGGCTACCGCTACAGGCTTACCAGGGAAAAAGTAAGGCAGGTATGTACGGCGATTTTGTCTATCAAGTAGACCAGTCGGTGGGTAAGGTACTAGATTACCTAAAAGAGGCGGGTATGGAGGAAGAGACTCTCGTTTTCTTTAGCAGTGATAATGGCCCTGTGTGGTATCCTGAGGATGTGGAGCGCTATCGGCATAGTTCGGTAAGTTCGTTTGCTGGCATGAAGGGCGACGCCTACGAGGGAGGTCATCGTATGCCCTTTATCGCTCGCTGGAAGGGCCGTATCCCTGCCGGCAGCCAGAGCGAGCAGCTGATCTGCTTTACGGATATGATGGCTACTTTCGCCGATCTGCTCAATGTTGAACTGAATCAGAAAACCTATGCGGAAGACAGCCACAGCTTTCTTCCTGCACTGCTGGCTGAGTATGCACCTCATGAGTTAAGAAAAGAGCTGCTGGTTGAATCTGTTTATGGTCTGCACGCATTGCGGGTAGGCGATTGGGTGTATATCAATGGTGAGGGCTCAGGAGGTTTTTCTCAGGGCTTTCCCCGTCCGGAAACAGACCCTCTTGAGGGGCCGCCCCAGCTTTACAATCTCTCTGAGGATATCAGTCAGAAGCAAAACCTTTACGAGGTAGAAAAAGAAGTGGCTGCCATGATGGAGAAGAAAATGAATAAGTATCTGACACTTAAGGCTGGTATGGTTCTCAGGTGAAGGAGTAGATGAGATTTTCTCAGGATTTATCTGACAAGGATTACCCTTACTAATAAATCCTGAGACACCCATTTCTTCATAAAAATCACTTTACTTCCCGATCATATGATCCTCCTTCAGCGTGGCCAGCCAGCTGACCAGGTCACGAATTTCGCGCTTGGTCAGGAAGTGGGTCATGTTTGGCATGCTGGAGGGCGCATTGGTACGTTGCACAATGTCAGATTTCATGATGACGGTATCGGGGCGGCTGCCGACCTTGAGCAGCAATTCCTCCTCATTTTCACCCTTCAAAGTACCGCTGATGGTTTTGCCGGATGAGGTTTCCACCGTTACCGTGCCATAGCCGGGGGCAATGCGTGCACTGGGATTAATAAGGGCCTCCAACAGCTGTTCCCGGCTGAGCTTAGCAGCAATGCCATTCAGGCGAGGTCCTGCGTTTCCGCCAAAGTCATCAAAGGCATGGCACTGGGTACACTGTGCCGATTGGTTACGAAAAACGATTCTTCTGCCTCTTTCCGGGTCGCCACCTACCAGGCAGTCCTGGTAATTGACCGCCAGCTCATCATCCGACATACCAGATCGTATCTCTGCCAACCGCGCAGCCAGTGCCGACGAGTTGCTGCTTTCAATTGCTTCAGTCAGCTCTAGTTGAATTCCGGGCGTTAGGTTGCCATTTTCATACTGGCTAAGCAGCCGTTCCAAAGCCGGCTCAGAAGCAGCTGCCGGTAAGCTGCCCAGGGTGAGCAGTGCGGCCTGTTTTTCTTCTACCGTTTGATTATCAATTACTTCAGTAAGCAGTGTTACTTTCAGATCGTCAGCAATGGGTAGTTCTTCCATCATTTCCAGCCCGGCTACGCGAACACTTTTGTCAGCGTCAGACAGAGCCTGTTCTATGGCCTGATCTATGTTAGAGGCCTGCATCTGCGCCAGAGCCTGCAAGGCAGTTTTGCGCACTTCAGCATCCCGATCAGACTTAAGGGCAGCCAGGAGGTTGGGGGCTGCTTCTGGTATTTCTATTTTTCCTACAGCTTGGGCTGCCTGTATGCGAATAGGCTGTGAGCGGTGGCTGAGCAGCTTCAGGAGTGGGTCCTTTGCCTTGATTCTGAGTTCGGCGGGGTCTCTTTCAATTTTTCCCCTGTATCGTCCGGTTACAC
>JBKHDR010000130.1:0-11206 GCA_046541235.1 Cyclobacteriaceae bacterium
CCCTGGTTTTCAGTAGAAACCAGGTATTTGCCATCAATCAAATGCGCATCCTTGATGTCTCCCGAGAGATACAGGCCGCTACTTACCGCAGGAACGGCTTCAAAGTTCATATTGCCTTTGTTGATAAGCAATTGCCCCAGGGAAGCATCCGATGGGGTGGTCTCTACTTCTGTGTTGAACCTGTTTCCCGCGAGTATGAGATCGACCTTCCCATCCTTGTTGATATCTTCAGTAACAATACTGTTGACCGTTGAAAACTGGGCTTCCTTGGGCAGCTCAACGGCTTGCAATGAGCCATTTTTGTTTTCAAAAATGACCGTAGAGAACATATCAACTTTCAACTCCTTACTAGATTCTATCTCCTCACCCAGTATGTCATTGAGTTGTGCTTCGGCAAAGGAATTATAAGTGGGAAACTTGGTATTGATGGATGGCATCTGCTGCGATGAGCATTCCTTTCCCCTTACCGGCAAAAGCTTATCAGATTTCTTATTGGCAAGGAAGACATCGTAGGTTCCGTTTCCATCAAAGTCGTTGGCATACACCAGGAACTCGTTGTCTTCACTTACTTTAAATTTGTAGTTTTCCCCCAGGTTGCCCGCCACCAGGTCCAGGTCGCCATCGCCATCCATATCAGTTGCCGATATGGCATGCCACCAACCGACAGTGGAAGACAGGCCAAATGTTTCAGTCATGTCTTCAATCGTACCATTATTAAAAGCAAGCACCTTCACGGGCATCCATTCTCCGACCACGACAAGCTCTTCTTTCAGATCGTTGTCAAGATCAGCCATCGTGGCGTCAAATACGATTCCTAAATCCACAGAGGCCCACTCATCGGTAACATCCACAAAAGAACCCTGGTCATTTCTGAAAAAGCTGCTTGGGTCGGCATTGGGGTAGTGATTGGTTTTTACATACCCTCCTACAAAAAGATCCAGGTCTCCGTCTTGATCAAAATCGGCCGCTACTACAGCGGAGGAATTAGATGCTGTGGGCGCAAAACCGGCTTTTGAGAAGGTACCCCCATTATTTTGGTAGAG
The DNA here is from genome assembly GCA_046541235.1 of Cyclobacteriaceae bacterium. GTDB lineage: Bacteria > Bacteroidota > Bacteroidia > Cytophagales > Cyclobacteriaceae > Catalinimonas. The sequence goes on from JBKHDR010000130.1 coordinate 1,044, forward strand.
CCTGTTTCTGTAAAGCGGGTCTCCGTCGGGCAGGTCACTCCCCCCGCTGGCTACAAAGAGATCCAGGTCGCCATCGCCGTCATAATCTAAAAATACGGCATCGGCATCTTCGTGATTTTTATCAAGCTCAAACGCTTCTACCTGAGCCTCTGACCATTGGTAGGTCTGGCTTGAAAGGAATAGCTTCCCGGCAAAGCCGCGGCTGCCGCTGACATAAAAATCCTCTATGCCATCCCCATTCACATCGGCCGTGGCCATTTTGGGACCGGAAGTAGAAAACTGGTGCGGTAGCAAAACCTGTTCTTTAAATTCGTCTACTTCATTATCTTTATGCTGCCATGCTTGAGCAAGTGCCGTTGAGGAAATGTCCTGGAAGAGGGGAGGGGCTGGTTTTCCGGGTGTCCAGCTCTTAGCTTCCGAATATTTTATTTCTACCTGGCTGTTGACGCCCAGGTCTTTCAGCGTAGATTTTTTGTTATCAGGCCAGATTACCACCAGGCTATCAATGCTGCTCAACGGGCCAAAGCCAAAGTGTATCATCGGGTCCTGGGAGGATAAGTAACCCCGGGTCAGCTTTTGCTGAAAGTACTGTTTACCCAGATCGGAGTAGGCGAAGACTTTGGCACCTATACCAAAGAGATTGCCCTGCGGACCGCTCAGCCTGACCTTAAGCCAGTTGCCTGTCGCACTGACATTTTCCAGCACAAATGCCGGGTCTTCAATATTGTTGGTTACCACATCAAGGTCTCCATCGTTGTCCAGGTCAGCAATGATAGATCCATTGGAGAAGCTGGTGATGCTGAGGGCTGAGTCAGAGACAACGTCAAACTCATAATTTCCCTTATTCACATAGTAATAATTAGGAATTTTGATCGGCTTAAATACTTCAATGACATCTTTGAAGCCTCTGCCGAAGAGGTCCTGGGGTGAGTTATACTTGTCTTTATTTTCCTGTAAAAAACTGGTAAGTCTTGCTTTTGAATCCCCGTCAAATGAGTCACGTCTCATGCCGTTGGTTACGAAGAGGTCCTTCTTCCCGTCGTTGTTGATATCATACCAGAGCGGTGACCAACTCCAGTCGGTTTTGGCAAGTCCGGCAAGTTGAGACACATCTGAAAACTTCCCTTTGCCCTGGTTCAGGTGAAGCATATTATGCATGTACTGTTTATGCATACCCGCATCCACAATCGCTTTGAACCCTTCTACATTCATGGAAGGCATGGAAACTTTTGATCTTTTGTAGTCGGTAGGCCTCATCTCCATGACGATAAAGTCTTCCATAGCATCATTGTTGAAGTCCGCTAAATCTACGCCCATGGAATAGAGCGAAGTGTGATTCATAGCGTTCTGCAGTTCATCAATAAAATACCCGTTGCCTTGATTGATGTATAGGTGATCAGGTGTGGAATAGTCATTAGAGACAAAGATATCTATGAGGTTATCATTATTGACATCCCCGGCCACCACACCCAGGGAGTAGCCAAAATTTTTGATGCCTCTCTCAAGAGCAAGTTCGGTAAAGCGATTAGAACCATCGTTGATGTACAATTTATCCCTGCTGAAATCGGGTGGGTTTGCCGCACGTTCTTCCATGACTGAAAGGGGGAGATTAAAAGATGGCGGCCGGTTGATCAGGTACATATCCAGGTCATTGTCATTATCGGCATCAAAAAAGGTAGCCTGGACGGAGTAGCCTGTATCATCAAGACCGTATTCGGCAGCTCTCTCGCTAAAAGTGCCATCCTGGTTATTGATGTATAAAATGTTGGCTCTTTCTTCCGGTCCTTCCTGCCATCCGCCCCTGGAAATGTATATGTCCAGAAAGCCATCCTGGTTGACATCAGACATCGTCACGCCATTGCTCCATCCACCAGCCTGCCCGATGCCGGCTTGCTGACTGATATCCTCAAATTTTAAACCTCCTTTGTTGAGGTATAATTTATCCTGCACCTGGTTTCCAGTAAAAAAAAGGTCTACCAGGCCATCATTGTTGATGTCACCGGCAGCCACGCCGCCACCGTTGTACACGTAGGAAAAGAACTCAAAAAAGGTGCTGTAGGATTCATCAATCTTATTGACAAAATCTATTCCTGTATCACTGCGTAATCTGAAAGTTTGTGCAGGTGCCTCCTCCTGCTCAATCTCTGAAGTACAGCCATTGATCATGAAAAGAGATCCTGCTAAGGCTAATAAACTGATGGGGTACGTTGCTCTTCTTGAAATCATGTGCTCTCACTTTTACTTTTATCTGATGAACCAATTTATCTTATCAACCGCAATCCATGCTATGAAATGAAAATATACCAGGGATTAAACATACGGAAAATATGTCACTTTGAGCTGTTTGAAACCGCTGGTATTTAACAAACAAAGCCATTTCTTCTGAATGGCTTTGTTTGTTAAGATGGTATGAAAACAATATTTTAGTTATAACCTGTGTTTTGCGGATAATCACCCACTACGGCATCAATAGTACCTTGAGGGATAGGTCTGCGGTAGTGGAAATCCCGAGGTTCCGGGAAAGGATAACCCGGAGCTGGTGCTCCTCCGTTAAACTGCCGGTTGTAGACTGCCGGGAATCCGTCTCCCTGATAGTGCACCCTGCTCAGCAGTCTTCTGGTACGCTTGAGGTCAAACCATCTCAGGCGCTCGCCGGCAAGCTCCCTCGTTCTTTCATCCAGGATGAAATCAATCTCATCGCCATGAACGCCCACCAGGTCACTCTCACTGATTTGTTCAGCATTAGCGCGGTCTCTGATCACATTGATGTATTGTACTGCCGTAGCACGGTCTCCCAGCATAATGGCTGCCTCAGCGGCTACCAGGTAGGTTTCAGCCAAACGGTGTACATAAAAGGGACGGGTAGAAGCAATATTGGGATCATCTGCAAAGTCAGCCGGCCTGGCTACGCGATCAAATTTACTTAAGCTGGGAAAATGCTTGTTTTGCAAATTCCTGGGGGCATTTTCAAGAGAAGTCGGGCTGGAGGCAGTAGGGAACCATACCACATAACCCCGGCTATTGACCCAATCATTGCGCTCCTGCTCTGAAGCAAAAGAGTTCTGGAAGTCAAGGTCGGCATGAAACTGTGCTGTGTCACCTACACTGAACTTGGGCTGGCCTACCAGTGAAGCATCTACATAACCGGCCTGGGCATCAGCCTCTGACCATACAGGAATACTGGCGGCATCATTGGCGTACCAGACGGTCTGGAATGACCCATCGTATCTTTCGTCGTTTTCTTTATCGGCAAAAGCCACATCAATCATCCAGGCGGTAGGGCTGAAGCGAATCCAGGGACGGCCATTCTGCACATCTCTGACCACACCAGGCACATCCTGCACATAAAATTCTCGGAAGAAGAAATTATTCAAATTCCCATTGACAGAGCCGGCGTCGCCGATTCCCGGATTGAACTGCTGGCTAAAATTCCATTCAATTGACCAAAGGACTTCGGAAGGCCAGGCATTGTCTTCGTCCCAGATATCTGCGAAGTTAGGCTCAAGAGCCACCTCATACCTGCCCTGGTTTTCAATCAAATCCCTGGCGGTTTCCAGTGCAGCTGTAAAGTCAGCATCTGAGCCGTAAGTGCCTAGAATATCGGCATTTATACCCTCATTATACTGGGCCTGTTGCCAGCCACGGTATAAGTAAGCCTTAGCCAGCAGATGAAGCGCAGATGCTTTCCATATTCTTCCTCTGTCAGCAGGACGAGTTTCAGGCAGGGCATCCACGGCTTCTTCTAAATCCTGGATAATGACGGCCATGGTTTCTTCCTCAGAAGCCCTGGTAACACTATTGGTAGGAGTTCTGTTACAGGCCAGAGGACCTGAACCCTGGTCAAGGGTAACTCCACCATAATGCCTGAGCAGCACAAAATACCAGGCAGCCCGCAGGAATTTTGCTTCTGCAATCAATTGATTTCTTTCCTCTTCGGTAAGCCCTGTTGCAGTGGGGCCTATTTCTATGATACAGTTACAGTTACTGATGGCCACATAAGCATCTCCCCAGGGTGGACCACCCGTTTCTGGAGTCATGTTGGTATAAATAGCAAGATCGGTATTATTGATCTGCTGGGCCTCCATAAATTCATCACTGAATACGGTCGCAAAGGCCCCTCCCTGGAAACCATAGTAGGTTCTGAATCTGGCATAAGCTCCCGTCAGTCCTCTGACCAAACCATCGGCAGTTGAAAAAGCCTCAGGCGTAAGTATGGTTCTGGGCGTCTCTTCCAGTACTTCATCACAACCGGTATGGGCAGTAGATATAATCACACAAAGTGATACTACTTTTAAAATATTCTTCAGGTTCATAGCTAATTAAAATTGTGCATTAATACCGAAAATAAAACTTCTCATGATAGGGGAGTCAGGCGTGACCACCAGTCGCTGGCTACCTGCTCCGAAGCCTGCAGTGGGAGAATCACCAGTGCCATTGGGTTCAGGGTCAGGCACACCCGCCTCCACCAGGTCGGAGAAGAAGGCCTTAAAAGGATTATTTGCCACGAAGTACACCCTGCCGGATTTGAGCCCAATGTTTTCCAATACAGAATTAGGAATGGTGTAGCCCATGTTGATACTCCTTATTTTCATAAAAGATGCATCAAAATAACCCAGCGTTGAGCCGTAGGCCGGGCTCTGCAGACCTGCACGAGGGTAATCATTTGTAGGGTTGTCAGGAGTCCAGTAATCTACCCGGGCCTGATTCCTTCTTCCTTCCATGGTGGCGATGGGGAAGCCTATATTTGCCTGGTGGAAGCGGCTCACTGCCAGTCCACCTACCCGGGCAAAACTGACTACGGAGAGATCAAACCCCTTATAGCCAAAGCGGGCAGTAAGGCCGGCTAACCAGTCAGGGTTGGTAGTACCCAGTACGGTTCTGTCTTCTGCATCTCTGATGCCATTACCGTTCAGGTCAGCTACCCTGATGTCGCCGGGTACCCTGCCGTCAAATTCAAGGGCTTGTTCCTCTTCACCGAGTTGCCAGATACCCTGTTTCTGGTAGTCAAAAATAACATTGATGGGTTCTCCCACAAACCAGGCATTGCCTATATCCCTGGTCAGGGTATCTACCAGTTGCGTAATTTCTTCTCTCCAGGTGGTAAAATTGGCGTCTATTTCAAAGCTGAAGCCGTTGGTAGAGCTTGGTTCTACGACCAGTGCATTCAGGGCAACTTCCAAACCTCGGTTTCTGGTTTCACCAATGTTGGTACGGTATCTTCCAGAGCCAATTCCTACCGGAGCGGGCACTACCTGGTCCTGTAGAATATCTTCTGTATCAGACTGATATACCTCAACGCTACCGGTAATTCTGTTTGTCAGGAAGCCAAAATCCACTCCCACGTTTGCGGTCGTAGTAAACTCCCAGGAAAGGTTGGCGTTAGGAACATTGGTAACTTCGTAGCCATTCAAACCGCTATCCCCCTCACCAAAGCTATAGGGAATAGTGCCGAGTAAACCTAAGGACTGAAAGGGTTGAATAGCCTGGTTGGAGGTCTGTCCATAACCGGCCCTCAGCTTCAGGTTAGAAACGAAGTTTACATCCTGCATGAATGACTCATTACTAAGGTTCCAGCCGACGGCTGCTGCCGGGTAAGCAAAGTATTTGTTTCCATCAGCAAGTCGTGAAGATCCGTCTATTCTACCGGTCAGGGTAAAAAGATATCTGTCATCAAAGCTGTAGTTGATCCTACCCATATAGGACACTATGCCCCACTCGCTGTATGCAGGATTATTAGCGATCACGGTTCCTGCTTCGTTAAAATCATAAAACTGCTGCTGGTCATTAGCGATACCGGTTGCGTTGAAGGCCTGTTGAGCAAACTGGTCTTCCTGAACACTGAATAATCCTGTGAAATCAAAGTTGTGCTTCTCGGCAAACGTCTTGTTGTAAAGCAGTATGTTTTCAATGGTATAGTTGAAGCCATGATTGTTTAGCATATTGGCTTCACTCGGTGCATTAGCCCTCAGTCTTTGGCTGATGAAGTTGCCTCGCCTGGTAAAAGAAGCATCCAGACCCACGTTTAATCGGTACTTTAAGCCATCAATGATTTCAACTTCGCCATACATACTGTTGAAGCTTCTCAGTTGACGTCTGTCGGATTCCCAGAGTTCCTCATTGTAAAGTAAAAGAGGGTTCACTCTCTGATCGTCTATATGACCTATGGCAGGAAGCCTGTTGACATCGCCTGTTTCGGTGTAAGGATCGTACAGAGGACTCAAAGTGAGTAGGTCAAAGAAGGGATTCTGGCTTTCTCCCTGGGAAATATTGTAAGAAGTCTGGTTGCTGATACCAATTTTAACCCGCTCCGAGATTTTGTGGTCTATGGTAATCCTGAGTGAATTACGGTTGAAAGACTGGCCGGGTAAAGCATTCGTCTCCTTGAAAAAGTTGCCGGAGAAAAGGTACTGTGTTTTCTCAGTGCCACCGGAAAAGCCGAGTTCGTGGTTGGTGATGTAGCCACTTTTCAGCATCAGGTCCTGCCAGTTTACCTCGCTGCCCTCAATCAGGTTATCAATTTCGGTGCTGGTGAGGGGGCCAAAGCCGGAATTCAGTACAAGGTCAGCGAACTCACTACCGTTAAAAACCTCGTAATTATCAAGGGCTTCTGAAAAGCCGTAATAGCCGTTATAAGATACTCTGCCCTCACCTGCGCGGCCTCTTTTGGTAGTGATGAGTATGACCCCATTGGCACCTCTTGACCCATAAATAGCCGTTGCTGAGGCATCTTTAAGTACATCTATTGACTGAATATCTCCCTGGTTGATACTATTGATACTGCCCAGGTAGGGTATACCATCCAATACGATCAAAGGTTCGTTGGCTGCATTTCCTCCCAGCGACCTGTTACCGCGCACCCTGATCCTGGGTTCGCCGCCGGGCCTTGAACTGGTACTTTCTATCTGCACACCGGCAAGACGGCCCTGAAGCGCCTGGGTAACGTTAGGTGCCGGTACTTCAGCGATCTCTTTTGACCCGACAGAGGTGATGGCACCAGTCACGTCACTTCGCTTTTTGGTTCCGTATCCCACGACGACTATCTCTGACAGCTGGTTGATATCCGTCATCAAAGTCATGTTGATTTCGGACTGAGAACCTACTTCAACTTCTTCAGATGCGTATCCGACATAGCTGAAAATCAACGTGGCTCCATCATCCACACGGATAGAATAATTTCCGTCGATGTCGGTGATCGTTCCCTTGGTGGTACCCTTTACCTGGATGGCTACGCCGGGAAGAGGCGAATCCGTGTCATCTACTACCTGTCCGGTGACTGTCCTGGATTGGGCGTAAGCTGTACCGCCGAAAGCTAAAAAGAGAACTAGAAATAAGAGAGTTGGTAAAAACCCCTTATCTGGTTTTCGCTCCTGATACGCATGGTATTCCTGCTTCATAAGTAACATAGTGTTAAGGTTTGAAAATGGCTGTTCATGTGATTGGTCTGTTTAATAATTCCCCCGTTTCATCAGTTTTACAAATAGGTTAAGAGCATCTCTGAGTGAGAAAAGAAGGTTGACGATTCAGAAATGAAAATAGAAAGAAAATTTAATTTACGCAATCGGTTGCTTAATAATATCAAATTTTTCTGAACTGTTTAAAGGTGTACACAAAAAAGGTGTATTTAAGAGTGGATTGATTTTCAAAATTTCATAACAAACTATTCATTTTTGTCCTTTTCAGTTAAAGATTTGTATTCCTGATCATGTGCAGGTTTCTCTTGTCTTTCTTTCCTGATAATTTTTTTGTGAGTACGGATTTACCAGTTTTGATCCTCAGCAGGTAGGCATCTTTAAGAACTTGAATCAGCTACAGCCGAGAAAGAGTATTCCTCTACAGGGTCAGGAAAGACCACTATGTCTATCGGTTACATCCAGCAGTTGTCCACCAAAAAAACCGATGGCTTTGTAGATTGCGGCAAGCCCCACTTTTCTCCCAATATTTCTGCCCGGAATCAAGATTGGTCTCCCACTTCACATCCGGCGTGACAAGCTGTTTCAGCAGTTTACCTCCCACAGGAGTCAGGAGCTGCAGATACGAATTGGTATCGGAAACAGAAAAAGTGATGTTTGAAATGCCATAGCGGTCAGGCGTGTCTGCCTGATCTCTATGCGATATTCCTGCCCGGCAGGTATGTCCTCGCTTACCTTCCAGAGGTATTCGCCATTATTGGCAATATTTTCCTCAATGAGTATATCTTCCCGGCCTTCGCATTTTAATATGATACTTATGACATCGTCAAAGGCTGATATCCAGCTGATTCTGTAAGCTTTGTTTTGTTGAAAGTATTCTTCTCCATCGCGCAAACTGACCTTCAATACGGGCTTTTTGATGCTCAATTTTTTCGGACCTGACATTAAATAGTGTCTGCCCCCCAACGGGCTGTAAGTCGTCACTCTTGCCGAAGGCTTACAGCGTCACATCTGTGAAGCTACCGTCCTCCTGGTTTTGTAGCAACACATCTTCATTAAGATTGCAGAGGTAGAGAACAGGAAGGCCGTCATTGTTATAATCTGCCACGGATACGCCTGAGCTCCTACGGTCTTTACCACACAGCACGCCGCTGCTGGTGTCTGTAAACGAGACTTTGCCGCCTACAACCTGCATGTTCTCGCACAGTTTCTTGCTTCTGTGCTGGTTGGTGACGTAGAGGTCAAGGTCACCATATCCCGGTCAAACCAGGCGGCTTGTGTTCCATGCACGGTCGTTTCATCAGCCAGGTGGGTAATCCTGAAGCCCAACTTTTCGGAAACTTCGGTAAACAACTCCTGTCCTGTCACTGGAAAAGCAAGAAAGTACATGTAGGTGCAGAGAGCAATCTGTAATACTTTCATGCCTGAATAGCTCCTTTACTTACTGTGAACGTTATCATTCATACTGCCTTTACTATGGCCTGATCCATAGAAAAAGCCACCTTGTATACAAAGTGGCTTTTGTAAAACCGCGAGCGTTTAGTCTATTCTTACGATGCGGAGGTTATCCATGTAAATCACACCACCGATGTTATCCGCATAGCTGAGGCTAGCCGCCCAGCGGGAGGTTCCATCACCTGTCGGGGGAGCTTCGGTAGAGGGAGAAAATTCCCAGGTAAGCTCAATCCACTCATCAGAATCCACTGAAGTGACACCCGGACCTGCAGAGTCATATCTGCCAAAACCGGGGGAGCCGCCTTCATCTACTGCGAAATCAACTTCTACTATGCCCGTACCTTTGACCCATAGTTTGACCTGGTAGGTGCCGCTGGGATCAATCGGTACATTGACAAAAGGCTGGATGTTCCAGGGGTTGGCACCCACATCATTGATGGTCAGTTTAACACTCTGGAAACCATCATAAGCTTCTTCGTCGGTGATCTCTCCGGAAGCAAGTGTGCCATTGAGGCCTGACCAACCCTCAATACCATCCGCAGGGCCTATTGAGCTGTTTTCAAAGCTGCCATTGACGTTAATTGGCGACAAACAGAGGGTGCTGGCAGAACCTTCAGAACAGACTACGATCTCATTAGAAGTTTCAACAGTACCCCCGCTGGAAGTAGTCAAAACGATAGAGCCAGTGCTAGCTCCCCCAGGCATGGTAAAGGAAAGCATAGATCCTGTTGATTCAGTAATGGTTCCTGCAGCACCACCTACATTTACGCCGTCTACAAAATCCAAATTATTACCGATCAGCGTAACCGTTTCTCCTTCAGCGGCTGCCTTAGGGGTATAGTATGTGATTGAGGGATTGGGAACCACCTCAAACTGGCTATAGGCACGTTCATTTCCCGTAAAAATGATGGTGACGTCATTCATACCTACAGGGGCAAAGGAAGGAACCACAAATTCTACAGATGATTCAGAAGCCGTAAAGTCCAGTATCCAGGTGGATTCATTCAAAAGTATTTTATCAACATGGGAGAGGCCTGAACCATTGATGGCAATCGTGCCGCCACCCCCGACGGTGGATGAACTGAGCCCGGTGATTCTTCCACTGACATCCACTGCATTTCCTTCGGGGTTAGATCCTGTTAGTTTTTCGTCCTCTTCACAGCTAAAAAGGATCAGGGCCAGCACCAGTGATCCAAGCATCGTAAAGGCTGTTTTGGTAAGTCTATGCATCTTTTGATTAATTAAATTTATAAGGATGTTACGGATTATTTTAAAGACTAATGATCATTCTCGCCGGGA
>JBKHDR010000131.1:0-10942 GCA_046541235.1 Cyclobacteriaceae bacterium
TGCAGCCCATCACGAGGCGTTACTTCCATGATATGTAGTTGTTCTTTCATTTTTTATGTTTTTGATACCCTGCAAGGCAGTCGGCGGCCTCTGGCTGGTGACTGTTCCAGAATAATTTATTTGTTAATGCAGTCGCTGGTGTCTTGCCAGTGACTACTATCTAGTGGGTCTCTGGCCCACTTTCGCACCTTCAAACTTTTGAGAAACGGTATTTCCGAAGTAAGCCTTCATTCTTTGAGGGATATTACTGTTGAGTTTGAAAGCTGATGATCATCCTCCTCTGTGAAGAAGATGGATGGGAAAGCCGATTGTATCGCCGCCGTTACCAAGTCAGGACGTTTTAAACGCCCATCCCGTTCATACTCGACCTCATCGTAGACATGGCAAATTTGATTTTATATCAATTCTGTACCAGGGCACTGTAATAAAGTCTTTTTTATCATTAGAAAATACCTTTCTCCTTCATTTCGGCCACTTGTGCATCGCTCAGGCCCAGGAGGTTTTTATAGACTTCCTCATTATGTTGTCCCAGTCCGGGAGCAGGCGTTCGTATGCTGCCGGGGGTAGCTGAGAGCTTAGGCACTACGTTCTGCATCTTTAAATGGCCCACTCCCGGATGTTCATGATCCACAATGGCATTGCGGGCTTCAAAATGCGGGTCTTTGAGCATATCGGCCGCCGTATAAACTTTTCCAGCAGGAATGCCGGCCTCATGTAGCTTCTCCAGCAGTTCTTCTGCTTCGTACTGGCTGCTCCATTTGCCGATCAGTTCGTCCAGTTCCAGTTCATTTTTGCCGCGCGAAACATGGTCTTTATATTTAGGGTCTTCCTTGAGTTCCGGCATTTCCATCACCTCGGCCAGGCGACGAAATACGGTATCCTGGTTGGCTCCAATCAGTACATCGCCGGTCTTGGTGGGATAAGCATTGCTGGGGGCAATATTGGGCAGGCGTGAGCCGCTTCTTTCACGGACAAAACCAATTTTCGCGTATTCTGTCACCAGGCTTTCCATCATGGTGAGCACCGCTTCGTAGATAGCGCAATCAATTACCTGTCCTTCGCCGGTGATATCCCGGGCACGTAGGGCCGCCAGGGCACCTATGGTGGCATGGCTGGCCGCCAGGCTATCACCTATAGAAATTCCTACTCGCGAGGGCGGACGATCCGGCTCGCCTACAATGTAGCGTAAGCCTCCCATAGCCTCACCGATAGAGCCGTAGCCGGCCCGCTGCGAATAAGGCCCGTACTGCCCGTAGCCGCTGACCCGCACCATGATGAGCTTTTTATTGATTTTTTTCAGCTCCTCGTAGCCCATGCCCCATTTCTCCATGGTGCCGGGGCGGAAGTTTTCTACCAGAATATCAGCTTCGGCGATCAGCTTTTTCAGGATTTCCTGTCCTTCCTCCACCCGCAGGTTGAGGGTGATGGATTTCTTGTTGCGGGCCACCACCGGCCACCATAATGACTGATCGTTGACCAGCTCGCGCCCCCATGTACGGATGGGATCGCCCTGTCCCGGCAGTTCTACCTTGATTACTTCGGCGCCCATGTCGCCCATAAGCTGTCCTACAAATGGCCCGGCCAGCAGCACGCCCAGTTCAATAACTCTTATTCCCGTCAGGGGGCCGTTGGGTAGTGATTTGTTCATTAGAGTCGTTTGCGTTTGAAGTTGAAAATGTTGCCGGGTACTTATTCCGCGGCAGTTGTTGTTTGCTTACAATTTATCTAAATTTTCTTTCACCTCGTCCAGCGTGTAAATATCTGCATACTTGGCCTGCAGGTCAAAAAGGTTAGCCTCATGTACTTTGGGATCACGATCACCCACCGCATCGGAGACCAGCATGGGGATCAGCCCATGCTGTATGGCATCGGTAGCCGTAGCCCTGACGCAGCCGCTGGTACTTACTCCGGTAATCAGCAGGCTGTCGCAGCCTTTAAAATTGAGAAAGGCTAGCAGGGAAGTACCGAAAAAAGAGGAAGCATACTGCTTGGTAAAGACCGGCTCTTCCGGCCTCGGCTCAAAGCCTTCGGCCATTTCGGCAAACTCAGGGTACTTTGTGAGTAGCTTAAGGGCGGGTATCTTCTCCAGAAACCAGCCGCCGGTGTAGTGATTTTCATCGTAATGCAGATTAGTAAAGCATACCGAAAGCCCTTTTTCCCTGGCCAGCGCCAGCATTTCCCTTCCTTTTTCAAATACCGGAGCATAAGAGGCCGAATACAGGTAAGAATGTTCCAGCGTGTACGCCTTGAGCATGTCGATCACGATTAGTGCAGGCCTGCGGCCAAAGGGTAGACTTTCAGAAAAACCTTTCTCTTTGCGGAATGGCATTTTACTTATTAAAGGTTAAATGTTGAAAGTTTCAGGTTCTTAATCATCTTCATTGGAACTAATGGTATCAAACTGGTTTCAGTCTGAGACTGAAAGCCTGAACAGGACAAAGTCTGCGACTTTGCTGCATCTTTACACTCAAACTAAAACAGTAAAGACCATAACCTGGGATTGATCATCGTCAATACCTTTTCTCTGGCCGAGGTTTCCGCTATAATACTCACTATTCCTTTCATTTTTCTTCTACAAATATATTTGAAGCTCGTTGCAGGTGGCTCCGCATGAGTTCCCTGGCTAGCGCTTCGTTCCTTTCTTTAAAAGACTGCAGCATCTGGTCATGTTCATCCAGGCTGTCGTAAAATTTACGCTCATCATAATGCCGGTAGGTGCTGAACATGGTCGGGATATTAATATTCCGCTGTAGTATCTCGGCCAGGATGCGATTGCCTGAGGCACGCCAGACGCCCTGGTGAAAATCCAGGTTCAGCTCGGTCATTTTTTCAATGGCATCTTCCCGCATACGGAAACCGGCCATGGAGCGCAATTGTCCGTTGACCATCGCCAGCATTTCAATATCAGCAGGTAAGATGTAGCGAGCGGCCAGCGCAGCAGCTTCGGTTTCCAGCAACAGGCGCACCTGGAAATTATCCTGCACATCTTTACTTTCCCATACTCGCACGCGCATACCGCGATTAGGCAGGTACTCCAGCCAGCGCTCGTCGACCAGCTTACGAAGGGCTTCTCTTACAGGTGTACGGCTCATCTGCAACGCATCACTGAGATCAATTTCAATAATACGATCGTTAGGTCCAAGCACACCCTGCTCAATTTGCTGACGGATGGCCTCATAGGCTTTTTGGGCGGTCGCTGAAAGTTTCAAGTTGGTATCTGGATCAGGTGTATGTTTAAGCCGCCAAAAAAACCGGCGACTTACATTTTATCAGGCAAAAACGGGAGGTTTGGGAGCATCAAGACCGGTTTCTTCCTTACAGCTTGCCCTCAGTTCTTCCAGGGTCCTACCGTAGTTAAACACCGGCAACTCTCCACGGTTAGCCTTCATCTCTTCCCGAAGCTGGATGGTAGCCGCTCCGTCCACTTCTATGGCATCGCTCAGCACTACGCCGTAATTTTCTTTGGCGGCTTCTTTGCTCACCAGTTGACGGCGCACATCCCGGGCTACCAGGGCGGGATCTCGCTCCAGCGGATCGCCCCAGCCACCCCCACCCCAGGTGATGTAGCTCAGGCGGTCGCCGGGCTTTACCTGTATGCGGTCGCACTTGGCAGGCAGTACTTCTTCCGTGCCATCGGTACGCATCAGTAGTTTGGTGCTGCGCTTGGCAGGTTGCCCGCCGTTCACGCCCCAGGGCGGCAGGAACCAGCGATCATCGTGGATGGAGATTTCGCCAGGTTCCAAAAAGCAGTACTCTATTTCTACCCCATTGCCCCCTCTGTGCTTACCTGCGCCACCGCTATCAGTAACTGTACGGTACTTTTCAATACGCAGGGGGAAATATGCTTCCAGAAACTCATTGGGCACATTGGTAAAAGAGGGCCAGAGCGAATGTCCGTCGGGGCCATCGCCAAAGGGCTTGCCGGGAATACCGCCAAAACCAATCTGGAAGAGCTGGTACCACTCGCCTTTCTTGTCTGTACCGGAATACATCAGGTGAGGCGAGGAGGAGAAGCCGGCCGCATTGAGAAACTCAGGCTGACGCTGCCCCAGCAGACCGCCCAGTACATCGAACATACGTCCCAGTCCGTGGGTACGGCAGGAGAGGGCCGCCGGATATTTAGGTTTGACCAGGGAGCCTTCTGGCATTTTTACCTCTACCAGGTCATAGAAGCCGTCGTTGAAGAGTATCTGCGGATCAAACACCATGATCATGTACACCCCAAAGAACATCTTGAAGAGGTTCTCATTGAGGTAGTAGTTGATGGAGCCAGTGGCCTGAGGATCTGTGCCGGTCCAGTCCAGGATTACCTTATCTCCCTCGCGGCGCATGGAGCACTTGAGCTTGTAAGGTCCGTAGCCGCGCCCATCGTCGCAGATGTAGTCTTCAAAGCTGATGGTTTCTTCCGATACTGACATGTGGAAGAGCTGCCGCATGGCTTCGCGATTGCGGGCCAGGGCGGCTTCCAGGGCAGAGCAGTAGGTATTTTTGCCAAAGCGGGCGCACATCTCCTTCACCCTTCGCTCAGCAGTACGGCAGGCCGCCACGATGGCGTTGAAGTCGGAGCGATTCCAGTGCGGCAGGCGGCACTGCTTCAGGATCATTTCCAGCATCTCGCTGTTCAGCTCGCCCTTACGGTAGATCTTCATGGGTGGTATGCGCACCCCTTCTTCAAAAATGGTGGTGGCATCAGTGGGCAGGCTTCCCGGCACTTTACCACCTACATCGGTCATGTGGCCGAACATGGCACCCCAGCCTACCAGCGAACCCTCATAGAAGATGGGCAGCAGCACCAGCCAGTCGTTGAGGTGGCTTACTGCACCGTCACAGCTATAGGGATCGTTAGTGAGAAATATATCGCCTTCTTCTATAGTACCGTTCCAGCTCTTGATAAAACCGTCTACGAAAGAGCCGAACTGCCCCACGACCATGCGTCCCTTGCGGTCGGCTATAAGCGGAAATTCATCGTGCTGCTCGCGTATGCCCGGCGACATGGCCGTACGGAAAAGTACCGCATCCATTTCGTAGCGGGTGTTGCGCAGTGCACTTTCTATGATATTGAGTGTGATAGGATCCACTTCGCCGATCTCTACCGCGTCCGGGTTTTGTTCTATGATCTGTGCTTTCATGTCTTCTTTTAGTTTACAGGATTGATGAGAATGTTACCATACTTGTCCACTTCTCCGGCATAGCCGGGCAGTATGACAGTGGTAGAGTCCATTTCTGAAACGATGGCCGGACCGGAGATCACATTACCATGCTTCAGCTTCAGGCGGTCGTAGATACCAGCCTGCAGGGTTTTGCCCTCAAACCAGAAGGGGCTGTCGCTTTTTACCAGCGCCTCTTCAGGATCTTTGCCGCCCTTGGGCATTTCTACAATGTTGACATCCTCTTCTACCTCTTCTACGATGGCCCGCAGGTTTACCAGCTCATGCGGCAGGTCCAGCTTGAAAGTAAAGAGCTGCTCATGGATCTCGTCAAATGTACTTGTTGCTTCACCAAAACCGTTTTGCTTCAGCTTATCCAGGTTAATGGTCACTGGCACCTCAAAGCCCTGCCCGGAGTAGCGCAGGTCAGCCTGAAATACCGTGCGGCGGTCAGCTTTGGCGATGCCCTCAGCTTCCAGCAGGTCGGCGGCAGTTTTCTGCAGTTCTTCCAGATGCGCTGCTACCTGCTCAGGCTTCAGCTCATCCAGGCGGGAGATCAGGGTTTTGGCAGCCTCGTTACGAATCTGGGTGGTAGCGTCTCCATAGGCGCAAAGCACGCCCGGGCTGGGAGGGATGATGACTGGAAAGGAGCCCATCAGCTTGCCCAGGGAGTTGGCATGTAGCGGACCAGCCCCACCAAAAGCGATGAGGGCAAATTCGCGGGGGTCGTAGCCCTGCTCAATGGATACCAGGCGCAGGGCACCAAACATATTTTCGTTGGCAATGCTCAGGATACCCGCTGCCGCTTCCTCGAGGCTTACTTTCAGGGCATCGGCAATTTTCTGTACGGCTTTTTCGGAAGCAGCTCGGTCCAGCTGCATCTCACCGCCCAGCAGGTCTACCGGCAGGTAGCCCAGCACCACATTGGCATCGGTCACGGTAGGTTCTTCACCCCCTTTTTTGTAGCAGGCCGGTCCGGGCACGGCACCCGCGCTTTCGGGGCCTACCCGCAGGGCTTTGGTCAGTTCAGGTACTTTAGCGATAGAGCCGCCTCCGGCACCTACGGTACGCACGTCCAGTGAAGAGGCCCGCACCGTCACATCACCCACCGACGTTTCGCGGCGGATAACCGGTTTGCCATTCTCGATCAGGGCCACATCGGTAGAGGTGCCGCCCATGTCGTAGGTGAGCAGGTTGGTAAAGCCGGCTTTTTTGGCGATCCAAAGGGCCCCTTTCACGCCACCGGCCGGGCCCGACATCATCAGGTTGACCGGCTTTTCGGCAGCCACATCAAAGGTCATGAGTCCGCCATCGGAGCGCAGCACCTTTTTCTGCGCTTTGATGTCATTGTCTTTCAGGGTGTTGGTGAGGGAGCTGAGGTAACGCGAGAGGGTAGGGCGCACGTAAGAGTTGGCCACGGTGGTCACGGCACGCTCATATTCCCGCATTTCGGGCAATACGTCGCTAGAGAGGGATACCGGCACCTCCGGCCACTCGCCCTTGATCACCTCGGCGATCTGCCGCTCATGGCGGTCGTTGGCGTAGGCATTGGTGAGCGAAACCGTGATGGCTTCCACGCCTCTGGCTTTTAGCGTGGCAATAGCTTCCTTAACTGACTCGAGCTGAAGTTCACGCACCACACTTCCATCCGCACCTATTCTTTCTTTGACTTCAACAGTATTTTCCAGGTCAGCCAGGGGTTCGGGCTTGTTCCAGATGATCCACCCGGCCAGGCCCCCGGGTACAAAAGAGCGGGCAATCTGCAGTACCTGTCCGTAGCCTTCGGTAGTGACCAGGCCTACTTTAGCGCCTTTGCGCTCCAGGATGGCATTAGTAGCCACGGTGGTGCCGTGCATCACTTCCACGATATCAGAAGTTTCTACGCCTGCTTTCTGGCAAGCCTGCAGGATACCGTTGAGGATGCCGATGGATTGGTCTTCGGGCGTGCTGGGCGTTTTGGCCCGGTGTGTTTCCCCTGTTTCCAGGTTGATCAGCAGTACGTCGGTAAAGGTACCACCTACATCCACACCAACTCGAGTCTTAGGCATAGCGTGATCATTTTGTTTAAAATAATAATTGTATACAAAACAGAAGCTAATACATTTTTATTTCTGATTAAATCAGGTAGAAATAAAAGTCAAAAAATCATCAGCATTAGCAAAAAATGTATAACATAAAGATCCAGGTCATGACTCTCCAGACCGGGCATCAGACACCTAACCCTGGTTTGCAGCGTATTACCTGATGATGACTACTGCTTATTTTTCCGCTTTGAAAAAAGCCTTGGGGAGATGCCGTAGGTTTGCCTGAATATCTTATAAAACTGTGAGTAGCTCCCGAGACCGGCCATATAGCAGACTTCCAGCATGCCGCAATGATGCTTTTGCACGTGTTCAATAAAAAGCTCCAGTTTGAGCTGGTTTTTGTACTATGCCAGCCCCATCCCGGTTTGCTCATTAAAAAGCCGGTTCAGGCGGGTAGGGCTGATACCGCATTTCTGGGGCGAGTTCCCACAGGCTGTAATCTTGCCCTACACGGTTTTCACTTTATCAGGCTGATATCTATTGCTGGTATCTTAGCATGTATACGCATTGCTCGACTTAAAAACTGCTAGTCAACGGTTATATGCCCATTCAGTGAACACATTAAAATTTTGTGTTTGTCCCGCTATTATAAAAGTTTGACTTCCCTTAAAAATGTTATAAACTATGCCTCCTAATAAACCCACTATCAACCCTCCTGAAACAGCAGCAAGCCTTTCAGGACCACTGTAAACGGAGGGGCCGGCAAAATCATCCCCCGCGATTAAACCAAGTCCTAAAGCGGTGCCTGTTATTCCACCTACTACTAAGTTACCGCCTAAACCCTTTTTGGTTTTGATGCTTCCCAGCCTGCCTGCCTGAAAAGCATTTATTTGACCTTTCTGAATCAAATAAAGGGTATCGTTACTAATGGACTCAACTACCCCCTGCCCTATTTTTTCCCCCTTTTCATCATAAAGCCTCACATAAAGATAAGCCATATCGTCATGTTGGCCATACAATTGAGCCCAGCACACACAAATTATTGCAGCTAATAGATACACTTCATATATACCTCGGAAATGGTAACGGCAATTTACCTACACTATGCGATAGAAGTTTTCGTCAGTTGATAAAAACAGTACAACAAGATAAAAAAGCATTGCAATGCTTATGGATTGTTTTTGGGACGTGCTGTGTTACAGACATCTCAAAACTGGTTGAAAAAATTAATTATTTTGTCTGCGAAGCTTCCGCTGCTGTTTATTAAAATTATAAATTTGGATAGGGTAAGAAAGCGTAACTGATAAGCCAGAGCCCCTGGTACGTACATAACTTTTGTAAGGATCGCTACCGTCAATGGTATAGTTGACTTCCATTTCTACTAAATCACTAAATCCTTGGTGGTAGAGAACAGTTAAAGCCAGCTTATCTTTTCCAAAACTATAGAATTGCAAACGTAGACCAATGATAGCAGATACATTAACAGTGGAAAGTTGTTTAGACGAAAAATGAATGTCATAGTACATAACTGTACGACGTGTATTTAATGTATCTTCCGGATCATCCCAACGGTTCAACTGGCCTATATAGTTGATACTCCCTCCGATGATAGGCTGAAGTTTAAAAACTATGGCATACAATATACTTTCATCAATGACTTTAATAGATTTTTTTTGAGATAGTTTTCGGAAATTACGCAACTGAAACAAATGAATATTTTTCCAGGTGTAAGTAAAAAGGAGGGGTATTCTGTGAAGGCTATTTGATTTAGAAATACCTATATCAAAACGTGATACCAGCGCTCCCGGTTTTTGATAAGAAATTTTATATCCAAGTCCTGCTGATCCTATGCTCAATCCAGACATCAATCCCCATCGGGTTTTACTTTTGTACTCTAAAAATACACCCAGGTCACCGCTAAATACTGAGAAGGTTTGAGCTCCAAAGGTATCATATCCCTGTGTGTTGTCAGCTAGCCGACATGTAGGAAACAATAAGTTAAAATGGGGGGTAATAGACAATGACTGTGCTCTCAAAGAGTACACAGTCAGAATAAAAGTAATACTAACAAAAAAAATTCGCATAAAAGTTACCAATTGTCTCTTATCTCTATGACATCGGTAATAATTCCTGCTGTTGCATTATTAAACTGAGCTTTATAGTAATATTTATTCAGTCCTTTAATTTTCTCATAAACCACCCTTTTATGAGAATGATCTATTGCACTTGTTTCATCATTTCTGTATGAAGTACTTCGGCACCGAGGCTTCCAACCTGCATCTGTATAAATTCTTAAGACAGATTCCTGTGTTACCCATATCGGTCCAGCTTTCATTTGGTTGCGCATTTTAGCCATTAGTTTAAAGTAAACACCAAGTTTTACATATCTTACCACCGTGCGAATCCTGTATCCATCACCTTGTCCAAAATAAAAATCATAGGATTCATTTTCTGCAGCAGCCTGACTTTGTTTACACGTTAGTCCAGTTTCTCTAGCATTTTTGATGGTACCGGTAGAACCTTCTGATAACAGAGGCAATACGTCGTCGTTTGTGCTAAAAATCATTATTTTTTTGCTCTCTTCATTCTCTCCTACTAAATCATTATAATGTCTCTTGTTCGATTCATGAAGGGCATACACTAATTCCTGATTTACATTTATTTTAAACAAATATTCACCAATTTGCAATATACCATCCTGATTCATCAAACTGGATATGTATTCATCCTCAATTAAGATATCTTCTGCTTCTGTACGCTCATTTGAGGAAAATGACCTTTTTTTCAAAGAATTTTCTCGCCAAGAGGTAAAATTAGTTTCTTCCACACTGCTAATCAAATTCATTTTCTTTTCAAAATTTTCTTCTCCTAAGAAGCCTTCAAACGCATCTACGGTGGCAAATCTCAGATAGCCATCCTCTAGTGAAACTTGATCTGAAATTAAAGTAGAAACCCCAATAGGGAGTTAGCTGTGTCAGACTTTTCAACTATTTCTTCGGAACAGGCAAACAGCAGACCTACTATCGCCAGAAAATAAATATGAGAGAATTTAAGTTTTTGTAGTATGATAGATTAATTTTAGGTTGTTGGTACCTAAATATAAAAGGGGGGTATTACATTCCTAATTAAATTTGATATTTTTCACTATCAATACCTGGGTATTAAGCCCATTTGTATTAAAATTTTCACAGGTCATCTTTAATATACAAATAGAAATCGTTGAAGCTGATTTCTCTGAACTCACGAACAGGTTCACACAGTTCAACCTTACTGCCAGTCATCCTGACAACCATGCGCATTTCCGCTACCGTGAAGCCCTTGAGAATGCAAAGCTGATTTACCAAATAACTTACGACCCGAAAGAGGCTGATGGCACACCGGAAGAGGCGCAGCGTTATGATGAACGCTGCCGCCAGCTCGCTACTGAAATGTGCTACCTCATGCAGCCACTTGCCTAAGCTTCCTGCTCGGCCAGTCTGCGCTGTTTCAGGTCTTTGAGCCAGCCGGAAAAATCACTGAGTTTCTGCCGGTCAATGCCGGTAGCATAGCCCGCTTCTTCGCAGATGGCTACCAGCCGCTCAGAGGCGATGTTGCCTTTGGCACCGGGTGCAAAAGGACAGCCGCCCAGCCCGGCAGTAGCCGCATCAAAATGGCGGATGCCTGCTTTCAGCGCTCTCTGCAGGTTCTCTTCCGCATAACCATACGTCTGGTGCAGGTGCCCCTGGTAAGAAGAAGTAGCCTTCAGTGCTTGTGTAAGCAGCTTTTCGGCAT
>JBKHDR010000132.1:0-10923 GCA_046541235.1 Cyclobacteriaceae bacterium
AAGATACACCGATAGCTCTTTTTTTACAACTTCTGAAATTTGAACAAGCTCTTATGCCCGAAACTGGACATGAAGGATGATAAAAAAAGGCTGCCTGACCTATGTCTGGCAGCCCCTGTTTGCATTTAGTATCTCCAGCTCTTCAAATCAGCCCCGGCAGGGGCGCTTTCTGCTATTCTTTCCAAGATTTTAGGCACGTACATGGTATTATAACGCAGCCTTGAGATGGCATTGGGCAGTTCGGGGTCGCCGTTCCAGCAGTGCTCAGCCCGGTCGCCGTAGGCAACTTCTCCCTCGTAATAAGGATTCTCGGTGCTTTCCAGAAATTCTTCCATCAGGTAAACGGCATTGTTGAGGTAATAATTGTCCATATCCCCGCAGTAAATATGAATCTTGCCCTGTAGCTTGGGGCCTAGCTTATCCCAGTCACGTGCCAGGATGTGGCGCAGGTCATAGTTCTCCCGCCAGTGTTCTGCCACTTCAGGATCAATGGTGCCCGTCAGTTTGTCCCATATAGGTTTCGGATAACCATCGGGGCCGGCAGGGGAGTACACGGCCTGCCAGATATCAAACTGCTGTCCTGAGCGGCTTTTGGTGCCCAGTGCCAGTTCTTTGTGGTTCATATCCTGCAAAGTAGCACTTACTCTCCCCAGGTAATCGCGGTGGCCGGGCCGCAGCGTTTTTTTGTATTTGCTGGGCAGGTAGTAGGCGTTGGTGTCCTGGTAGATATCCACCAGGGTATAAGCGCTAAAGTCAATCGGGTCAGGACAGGCAGCAAAGCACCCATTGTATTCAT
Organism: Cyclobacteriaceae bacterium; assembly: GCA_046541235.1. Lineage (GTDB taxonomy): Bacteria > Bacteroidota > Bacteroidia > Cytophagales > Cyclobacteriaceae > Catalinimonas. The sequence continues at coordinate 797 of JBKHDR010000132.1, forward strand.
CAGGGTACATCACCTGCGCAGCCAGGGCCTCCCAGCCACCGGTAGAGCCGCCGTAAAGAAAGCGCGCCCAGCCTTCGCCTATACCCCTGAATTGTTTTTCAATGTAAGGGATCAACTCATAGGTGATGGCATCCCCGTAAGGCCCCAGGTTGGCAGAATTGACCGCATAGCTATCATCGTAGTAAGGGTTTGGGTGCTGTATCTCAATGATCAGCATGCGGGGAAAATCGGGGCCGGTCCAGGTTTTATAAAAGTTATAGGCCTCCTCCTGCTGTATCTTGTTGTAGCCCGCCAGCTGGAAGCGCTCGCTGTAATCAGGCTCCAGGTTAGGGTCGGGTGGCTCGGTACGGAAACCCTCAAAGGTATAAGGAAAATGCCCGTGGAATACCGCCAGGGGATAGCGTGCGTTGGAATGGGTTTCAAAGCCCTCGGGCAGCAGAACGTTGGCCCCCAGGTACATGGGCCGCCCCCAGAATTTGGTAAGCAATTCGCTCTGTATTCGGATGTGCTTGATATACTTAGTGTCCTCAGGCAATTCTATCGGGGGGATTTCATTATCGAGACGGATGCTGATTTTTTCTTTGCTGTCAGTATCAATACGGACCTTTTTAGGGGCGCTATAGAGGTTACCGGGAGAGCGGTTCCACTGCTGCCCTTCACCCTGGTCCATGGGAAGTTTTACCGTATGCCCGTTGGATAAATTGAAAGTCTCGTACTTATGAAAAAGCGCCTGTACGTAATAGTCTCCGGGTGGAATGTCTTTGATGCTGCGCAGAGGATAGCCAAATACCGTATCTGCGATGATGACCTCCTCGCCGGGTTTCAGTCCTTCCACATCTACCCCGTACACCATTTGGGTATTGGGGCCATCGCTGATCTGGAAGCGAGGTTCAGCCTCATTATTGTCAGAAATAAGCAGCAGCATGCGTCCATCCAGCGTCTCTTCGCTGAGGGTTTCGGGTATGGTTACGGCAAACTGCAGGCTATCGGGGCCGCAGGAGCTAAGCAGGAGGCTTAGGAGAAACAAATAGAGCATGCCGGTATTCCTGAGGCAGGCAGGCAGGGAGGTGCGTAAGCTAGTAGGTAACATGGATGAAGCGCTAAAAAACAGTAAGTCAATTTAGCGCACATTTTACAATATTTTTTATAATAAAAATAATGCTGGCAGGCTAAACGTATTTATTGATATTAGAAAAATAAAGCAGAAGTTTATTGGTAAGTAGCTTGCCTCTCAGGAAGACCTTTTTACAAAAGTAATTGGCACAAAATCCTCGGTGGGCATGCCGATGTAGTAAAGCTGCCATCTTTTGTCATAGCTGTTCAGGATTTCGCGTATGCACTCAGCCCGGTTGTGCGGGGACAGGCAGTCTTTCCAGTAAAAGACTTCCACCCGGTAGTTTTCCTGGCGGAGTACGCCATTCACCCGGATATCCACTTCAATAGCCTGGTGGGCTGACGATTTGGGTAAAGGAATTGAGATCGCTCCCATGATTTAAAGATTTGGTGAAACATGTGTGTACATGAAAATACTATTTTCAGGCATAATTGTGTTGGTAATCCGTTAAAGAATAGCTTTCATACCCAAAATTGTACAATCCTGAACGCTGTACGCCTGATTTTTAGCGGTAGATAGGCTTTCATCATAGTATTTAGTATCTTTTGGATGCTTACTAACCTTTAATGATGCTTATGAAAGTCTTTAAAGTCGTGCTTCTTTTCCTGTGCCTGGGTGTGCTTGGGATGGTCATCAAACGCCTCTTTACCGACTGGGAAATAGAAAATATGAAGATGTTCCGGAGCGCTGAAAAGGATGATTCAGCTCTGTCAACTGACAAAAGCAGGGATCAACCGGGTATCCCGCGACAGGATTCCCTGCGAGAGAGTTCTCTCCAACAGGATTCCCTGAGACAGGATTCCCTGCGAAAGATCAGCGGCATAGGTCCGGATACTGAGCAGAAACTCAATAGCCAGGGCATCCTGAGCATAGCGCAGCTGGCTTCGATGAACGAAAATGAACTGGAAAAACTGAGAGAGGCTGCCGGTATCTCACCAGGACTTGCCAGTCGCTACGACTGGATAGGGGAGGCACGCCTGCTACAGAGTCGTAAAGGGCATGCCTGAACCTATTTTTGCAGCAGCACGCCTACGCCCAGCAACTGGCTGAGCTGTATGCCCGGGTCCTGATCTACATCATAGAGCATAATGGCCGAGAGGTTTACGTTGATGTAGCGGGTCAGTTTAGCAGTCACTGTCAGGTCCAGGCGATGGTCTATGGTTTCCAGGGCCAGGGTTTCGTAGTTGGCAAAGAGGATATAGCGTGATTGCAGGTTGATCGTCTCTGTCAGATCTTTGTTAATCTCGGCCTGCATCTGTGCCGCCAGCCATTCGTAGCGCACCTTTTCTCCGATTTCTACGCCATAGTTGGTGTTTCCCTGGGTATTCAGGTAAAGATCCGTATCGGCGACGATGGTGATACGGGGCGAAAAAGGGCTCAGCCTGAGCAGAAACCAGTCATTGGGCGTATACTCAAAGCCCAGCGCATTAGTAATAAAGGCAGGGGCAAAAATGCGCGAGATGGTGAGCGCATCTATCCCATCCGGGTCAGTGGGGTTATCCACATAACGATAGCCAGGCGCAAGCTGCGTAAGAAAATTGAGCGAATAAAAGCCGTTCCAGTTTTCGGCAATGGCATATCCCAGCTTGGAATCCAGAAAGATACGGTCCTGGCTCTTGCGGTAATCCTGTCCGGCATTCCTGATCACGCCATAGATCAGTTCCAACTCATTATCCCACGACCACTTTCCCTGCTGGTAGTCTGCCTGTGCGTTAAAGAGGGAGGCAAAAGCAATAGAGTTGATGCCACCGCCCGTCCAGTTATCACTGAAAGAGGCCTGGTTAAAGTTAAATCCAAATTTTACAGAGTTTGTCCAGGTGGTATCTTTTTCACTGACTGCATTTTCCTGAGCCAAGCTGTACAGGTATGAAGAGAGAAAGAGGAGAAAAAAAGTCGTTTTTTTCATAAATGGAGAGTTATAAAGACCAGCTTATTAGCTAAGATCCGTTTTACCGTTTTGCTGGTAAATATGCGCATCCATCTGGGGATAGGGAATAGTAATGCCGTTGGCGTCAAAAGCTTTTTTGATGGCTTCCAGCTTGTCAAAATACAGATCCCAGAAGTCGGCCTGGTTGACCAGGGCTCTTACCTTAAAATTGATGGAACTGGCAGCCATCTCCGACATTTTCAGAAAAGGCGTATCCCGGTCCAGTATCCTTTCATCTGTAAAAATCACTTCCATGATGATGTTTTTCACCTTGTCAATATCATCATCATAGCTTACCCCAAAGATCCACTCTACCTTGCGAGTGGGCTCGGTAGAGTAGTTGATGATTGTGTTGTTGTAAAGCGGTCCGTTGGGCAGAATGATGGTCTTGTTATCAAAAGTCTTAAGCACGGTATGAAAAATCTGTATTTCAGTAACCCCGGCGGTCACGCCCTGGGCTTCTATCACATCTCCTACTTTGAAGGGCTTAAGCACCAGGATGAGAATCCCTCCGGCAAAGTTGGAAAGGCTTCCTTGCAGGGCCAGGCCTATGGCCAGACCGGCCGCACCTAGAACCGCTATAAAAGAAGTAGTATTGATGCCCACCATGCCGGCAATGCTGATCAGCAGCATCACGATAAGTACCGCATTGAGAACGCCGCTCAGGAAAGGTATGAGTGAAGGATCTACATTACGCGTGTAGAGTGTTTTTTTGAGCGTTTTGATGAGCTTTCTGATAATCCATAGCCCGATAATAAGCGTGACAACGGCCAGTGCAATCTTGAACAGATAGGGAAGCAGCAGTGCTTCTACTGAAGATACTACCGCTGTGATATCGAATTCATTCATTAGTGATGGTTTGTAATTTAAATGAATATTTATGATTACAAAACTAAGATAAAATACTTAAAGTAGATATCAGAAAGCAGTAGTAAGCGGATATCAGCGCAAATCGCTTATTTACTCTTAAGTAATTCTGTCTGAGAAATATCCGAAGAAGCCTGCCGGATCAGCAGCAGGCGATTGTTTATGGGAGAGAGCTGTAGGGTGTCGAGAAAGAAATAACTGTCCTTTTCTACCAGGTAAACCATGAGTACCTGATTTCCTTTTTTCTCCCACGAACCTCTCTGCAAAATAGACTCACCACCTTCCAGCGGATCGCTGGAAAAGCTGGCCCGCTGGTCTTCCATGAGTTCCAGCCTGAGCAGATGCCTGCTGTCATCTTCAGCCTGATAAAAAGCCTCATAGTTGCCTACCCAAGTCTTTTCCTCCGCCTGACAGGCACCTAAGATCAATATAATGAGCAGGATTAGCTTATTGCGGAGGAAACGTTTATTCATAAAAGCAGTTAATACTGAAAGGCGTGCGAGATGCGCAGGCATAAATTATTTTGCATATATCAAAATTACAAACATACTACTTTTTTGTCTATGTACCTGCTTAACCCTGATTTACCCCTAGTCAATCCATCATTCAAAGGCAACCTTTATCAGAACGGCCAGTTTGTGGGCGGCGAATATGGATCTGACCAGGCCCCCATCTCCAAAATAGCCAAGTGGCAGCTCAGTCCTAATCCTCAGAAAGAGGAGAAGGAAAAAGATCCTTTTCATCTAAGTGTTCATCGTAATTCATCCTTCATCACCAGCAATGACGACCTGATCGTATGGCTGGGACATGCCTCTTTCTTTATCCGCATCAATGGTGTCAGCTTTATCACTGATCCCTGCCTCAAAGACCTGCCGCTCATCAAGCGCCAGGTGCCGCTGCCCTGCTCCATGTACGATCTTTATGGCATTGACTACCTGCTGATGTCGCACGGGCACCGTGACCATTATGACGAAGATTCAGTTAATCAGCTGCTTGACCAGAACCCCCGTATGCAGATGCTGATGCCGCTGAATCTGAGTGAACTGCTAGGCAAAAGAAAAGAAAAGGTACGCTACCAGGAAGCCGCCTGGTGGCAGCAATATAGCCTGAACGAAGATGTTGAGGTGATTCTCTTACCTTCCAAGCACTGGAACCGGCGCTACCTCAGAGATATTAACAAGCAGCTCTGGGGAAGCTTTATGATCAAAACCAAAGACAAAAGCATCTATTTTGGTGCTGACTCCGCCTACGCAGGTCATTTTAAAGAAATCAGAGAGATAGTAGGTAGCCCTGATATCTGTCTGCTGCCCATAGGTACTTTCAAGCCCTCCTACATCATGAGTGAGGCGCACATGAACCCCACCGAGGCGGTACAGGCCTTTCATGACCTGGGTGGTAAAGTTATGATTCCCATGCACTATGGAACTTACGACTTGTCTGATGAGCCCCTGGGAGAGCCCCTGCGCATACTTCGGGGTATAGAAGAAAGCGGCAATATCAGGGGAGAAGCCTGGGTGCTGGACGTAGGACAAAAGTATCCACTGAAGCGAAAGGAAGCGCCGGTGGCAGAAAATACAAAAAGCTGAGAGTATCTCCCAGCCCTTTGCGACCGTCCATTATGAAAATCAAATCTACATTATAAAGGTACAATACGCGTATGTTCTTATTATTAAGCCAATGTTAAGTTATCTTAAAGCCTAATGCTCGGCGTGACCTTTTAGTAAATATTCCTTTAACTCCGGCAGCCTGTCCGTATTGATCAGGTCAATGCCAGCGCGCTGAAGCATAGCCCACACATTTTCCTGATCTGGTGCGGCCCAGAGCCGTACCTTCTTATCTTCGTTATGGGCGCGGATCGCCAGCTGTTTCAGCTTCAGAAAATCGGCGGCAGGAATTTCACCTTCACCATTCCAGCGTATCACTTTAAAGTAATTTTCACTGATTACCGGCATTAGATCAGCACTGTGACCTTTACCCAGGTCTTCAGGTCTTCCGTCAAGCCCGGCGTATCTGGTTTTTTCCTGAGATACCGTGCCGATGGGGCGATTACCTGAGAGAAAAATCGTCAGGGCACCGGGATAATATTGCCCGTCTTTAAACTGACTCAGGATATGGGCATAATCAGTCAGTTGCTTTCTCAGTACTGCATAGCTAGCCTCAGCTTCGGTCTTGAGGTCAATCATCAGGAAAAACTCTCCATCAAAATCAGGATATACCTCTCCGCGGTTATTGTCTATAACTCGAGCCAGCGGGTCCAGGTAAGCCTTCTTCAGTGTAGGTAAATTATGCTCTCCTTCCGGCATATCATGGCCCACGTACAATTCTCCGTCAATCAGCAGTACGTCAGCCTCTAAGCTGGTAAAGCCGTGGGAAAGCGCATCTAGCAGCGGTCGTGGTTGCATGTAGTCATTGTGCGCATGGGCATTAGGTAGGGGTACCACCTGTGCCTGAGCCGGACTCAGAAAGCTAATCGTCAGCAGTAAAAAGCTGAATCCTGCACCGGAAAAGCGCAGGGAGCTTAGCTTGAAAGATGTTTTCATATGATCTGATAGAAAGACCTGTCGGAATGATCTCTGGCAGGTGAAAATTCCTTGGAATCGCGAAGCTGTATCAAGCCTTCTTCCAAGGTCCGTTGATCGCCAGCGTGAGGCCCGGACCCTGTATGTTGACAAAAAATGTGTCACCGGATGGGGAGAACACTCCTCCTGCAAATTCAGACCGATAGCCTACGTTTTCGGCCAGTTTGTAAAACTCTCCCTTTTGGGTAACACCTACTACAAAAGGTGTCGGATGGTCTTCGCAGAGCACCAGGTCGCCCCAGGGAGCCACGGTCAGGTTGTCACAGTTTTTGAGAATATCCTTATCATTGGGTTCCAGGAAGAGTTCCAACTTACCAGGAGCTTCCTTTTCACGGGCGGTTCCTTCGTAAGGGCTGGGCACGTAGCGGAACACCTGCCCGCTGCCGATCTCTCCACCATTGGTACAGGCAAAATAAACTTCGTTATTGCCAAACCACATGCCCTCGCCCCGGGCAAAGCGAGCCGCACCTTTGGCAAAACCACGATGGCGCAGGTCGTCTTCGGGTGCTTCTACCTGATCAATATCCAGCCATTTTACCTGTACAGGTTCATTTTTGGGCATTTTAGGAGTTTCCTGGTTTTTCCAATTGCGGGTATCAAAGCTTTTCTGGTCTTTGATCGCCAGTACCTGCAACTTACCGCCTTTGGCCAGTTGGCCTTCTTTAAAAGGAAGGTAGCGGTAGATCAAGCCATCTGCCCGGTCTTCGGTTTGGTAGACGATGCTGTTGCGAGGGTCTACACACACAGCCTCATGGTTGAAGCGTCCCATAGCTTTAAGCGGAATGGGTTCGGTCAGGCTGATTTTTTCAGAAGCAGGCACTTCAAAGTTATAGCCGTGGTCTTTTTCCAGTTCGTCTCCGGCACGGTCGGTATTTTCTTCGCAGGTGATCCAGGAGTTCCAGGGCGTCATGCCACCGGCACAGTTGCGTACAGTACCGGCAAGGCTGAGGTATGATTTTTCTACTTTGCCAGTCTTTTCATCAATGATTAGGGTAGAAGTACCACCGGTGCCGGGTTTCTTGCCGCGACCGTAGTCATAGACCTGCTCTGGTTTGAGCCTGCTCAGAAGTTCCAGGTTTTTGCCATAAGGGCCTTTTTTGTCACCCGGATTTGTCTCATGGTTGCGTATGAGAATAATCTTAGCGTTCTTACCCGCAAAAGTGGCCATGCCGTCCGGTTTGTCTGGGCTAAAGAAGCCGTCGCTCATCTTTTCACCCTGTCGGGAGATGATTTTGTAGGAAAAGCCTTTGGGCAGGTTGAGAATACCCTCAGGGTCAGGAAGGAGGGAGCCATAGCCGGCATTGTTGGAGGTGGGTTTCATGGCTGTACATGCCTGTAGATAGTTATTGAGCCCCAGGAAACCTAGGCTGACGATACCGGCAGATTTGAGAAAATTGCGTCTGTTATTTTTGTTGTCCATGGTAATAGATAGTGAGTGCTGATCCAAACTTAAACTTTAAAGGAGAGGATTCCTTAGCAAGAGGTTTAAGGAATTGTTAAAATACAAAATTGCAGGCTATGAGCAAAGACGAACAGGTACATACCCTTTGGAATTACCACCTGATGCACCATCCGCTGGAGAAAGCTGACTGTATCCTGGTGCTGGGGAGCCACGACCTGAGGGTAGCCGAACATGCCGCTGAGCTTTACCTTCAGGGCTGGGCAGATCGTATCATTTTTTCCGGGGGCCTTGGCAGGCTTACCGAGGGTAGGTGGGAAAAGCCTGAGGCGGATATATTTGCTGAAGTAGCTATCCAAAAAGGGGTACCTGAAAAAAAGATCTGGAAAGAAAACCGCTCTACCAATACCGGCGAAAACCTGAGGCTGACTGCAAAGCTCATGCAGGAGGAAGGGGTTGATTTTCAGAAATTTATCGTCGTACAGAAGCCTTATATGGAACGCAGGGCCTATGCTACCTTCAAAAAGCACTTTCCTGACAAGGAATGCCTGATTTCATCACCGCCCCTTTCTTTTGAAGATTACTGCATTGCTGATGATCCGGAAATCAGCCATGAGCGGGTCATTCACCTCATGGTAGGCGACCTGCAGCGGCTGTGGATTTATGCCGAAAAAGGTTTCCAGATACCCCAGGAGATACCAGCACAGGTAATGCTGGCGTATGAGAAATTAGTCAGCCTGGGTTATACCGAACACCTGGTTGAAGAATAGAAATAAAATCAGCATATTTCGGCAGTCAACCAAACCAAACGATTATGTCATTACTACTCAAGTGGCTGCTGTCAGCCGTTTCGGTACTGATCGCTGCCTACCTGCTTCCCGGGGTAAGCGTAGAAAGTTTCTGGACGGCGCTGGTCGTAGCAGCGATCCTGGCTATTTTCAATGCCATTCTGCGTCCCATTCTGGTCATCCTCACCATTCCGGTAACCATACTCACATTGGGTTTATTCCTGCTGGTGATCAATGCCATCATTGTGCTGATGACGGATGCCATCATTGCTGATTTTTATGTATCAGGCTTCTGGTATGCCCTGCTCTTCAGCCTGGTCCTGTCAGTACTGGGCGCCCTGTTTGACATGATTACGGAGAGAGACTGACCCTCTTTTGCTAGCATCTTTTTAAAATACTAATACAGCCAAGTTAATTTCATGCCTCTACAAGCTGTCTCTTTCTTTGTCGTTTTCCTGTTTCTTAGTTTACCCGCCTGGCCGCAGCAGCTATACCTGGACTCAGTGTACAGCGACATCAGGGTGTCAACCTATACTTATTTTGAAAAGCCTGGTGAAGCGCTTCAGTTAGATGTGTATGCGGCAGAAGCTGATAGCCTGAAGAACAGGCCGCTTATTCTTTATGTGCACGGAGGAGGCTTTTCCGGAGGCAGCCGTCAGGCAGATAATGTGGTAAAGTTTTGCCGCTCCATGGCTGCCCGTGGCTACGCAGCAGCCAGTATGAGCTATACCCTGACGATGAAAGGCCAGTCTTTCGGTTGTGATCAGCCTGCGCCTAACAAAGTAGAAACCTTTCGTCGGGCAGCTCAGGATGCTAACCGGGCAGCGGCTTTTTTCCTGCAGAGAGCCGATACTTTTGGTATTGATCCTCAGCAGATTGTATTGGCAGGCAGCAGTGCCGGTGCCGAAGCCATACTGCATGCCGCTTACTGGGAAGAAACCCGGAATGAAGATGAGGGTACGCCCATTTTTCCTGAAGACTTTCAGTACGCAGGGCTCATCAGCATGGCAGGTGCATTGCTCAACCTGGATTGGGTAAATATTTCATCCGCCATTCCCAGCCAGTTTTTTCATGGCACCTGCGATAACCTGGTGCCTTATGGTACGGCACCTCACCATTACTGCAACCCTTCGGATCCCGGCTATATGACACTCTACGGAGGCAAAGCCATTGCTGATAAGTTGGCAGCTCTGGGTAAAGGTTTTTACCTATACACCGCCTGTACCGGACGCCACGAATGGGCCGGTAAGCCGATGACCAACAATGTGGATGAGATCACCGATTTCCTTTACCATGACGTGCTGATGGGAGAAAAGCGACAGATCAACCTGGTTGTAGATAGCGATCAGTCGGCTTGTCCTGAGGGATATCCCAACTTTAATTTCTGCAAATAACATATTCCGGTCGCTCTTAAGGAGTTCGTTTATATTTTCCAAACGCTCGCCTCCGGCGA
>JBKHDR010000133.1:0-10854 GCA_046541235.1 Cyclobacteriaceae bacterium
TCATACAGCTGATCTTCCTGGGATTGGTTATTGCTTTCCCGGAGATGGTGCGGGTTTTCCTTCCGGAATAAACCAGTCCGAATAAGATTTTAAATGATAAGAAAAAGCAGCCAGCACAGATTTTATAGTCGGTTGCACAGAAACTCTCTTGCTGAAGAGCTAAACTTGTCTTTTACAATTTACCGCCGACGAGCACGTTATTTTGTCACCCTCTTTATTTTCAGGCTATGGCATCAGGTAAAGAACATACTTCAGCTACCCTATTACTCACTCCAGTGGTAGGCTTCCTGGCGTGGCACTGGTCGGGAGGCGACTATACCACCACCACCCTGGCTACGGCTGGCTGCTTCAGCGGTATTTTCATCAGTCCTGACCTGGACATGCCCACCCGTACCATTTCTGAGTCTACCCTGCTGCGCTGGTCATGGGGTATTGGCTATCTCTGGATCGCACTCTGGTATCCTTATGCTATTCTGTTCAAACACCGGGGCATCAGCCATTGCCTGCTGGTAGGCACCTGTACCCGCCTGCTCTATCTGCTGGGCTGGGCATTTCTGGTGCAGGAAGTGCTGCGGCAAAGTATGGATGTTGACGGACAACTGCTGCTCTGGCTGCAGGCACATCTGCTTCCCATAGGTATCTTTTCTGCCGGGCTGGCCGTGTCGGATGCCGGTCACTGGCTGATGGATCATTTCTGAAAACACCTGTGCTGGGCTCCGGCCTGTTTGCTGAGGAAACTTTTCATACAAATGTAATTCCGTGTTCACCACAGATCTTGGCAACTTTTTCAAAATCGGGCGGGCCGGCTGGTAATTCGGCCAACTTTGAAAACATGGCTTCGATACCTGCGGGAAAGGCACTGGTAATCATTTTGGCCTTCTCCGTTCCTACTACTGTCCAGGCATGGGCGATATTTTTAGGCGCAAAAGCAATGTCGCCTTCCTTCAAAACGGTCGTTTTGCCATCCACCATGATCTCAATTTCTCCTTTGACTACCCTGAATATTTCATCCTCTTTGGTGTGAATGTGGGGAGGAATGCCTGTACCCGGCTCTACATCATCTACCCATTCCACAATCTGGTTCCCGGTCTCAGTACCCATAAGTTTGTGGGTTTGAATATCGCCTATGACGTTAAGGACCTTGCCCTGACCGTCTTTGATGATTTTGGGTTTTGACTGAAGTGTAGCAGCTTTGGCTGGGGACATACCATTGGCAATAGCAGTTTGTGAGGTCAGCGCAAGTCCAATTCCGAGTCCCGAGGTTCTGATAAATTCTTTTCTGTCCATAGTAAAGTAGTTTTTTTGATAAGTACTGGTAAGATATAGACATCAAAAGCTTCTCGACTTGCGAATAATACGGTATTTCCTTAGAATATTAGAAAAACTACCCTTTTCTTACCTGGGTGGGGGTATTACCGGTCTGCTTTTTAAAGAAAAAGCTAAAATAATCAGGTGAAGAAAAACCCAGGGAATAACTTATTTCTTTGATGGAATCATCAGTAAACTTTAACTGGTAGCGGGCCCGCATGGTCAGTTGCTCGTCTATCAGATTTTTGGTGTTGACTCCCAAAACGTTTTTAACGCATTCGTTCAGATACTTGTCCGAGACATTCAGCAGCCTGGCATAATCCCCCACTTCGTGGTACTCGGCAATGTGCTGGTCAACCATTTTTTTGAGCTTATAGACTAGGCTGGATTTTGAATTGTTATGGCTGATCGCCGACCTGATATTGCATTTGCCATCACAGTAGACAAAGAAGGTGTTTAGCAACGAAAGAATGGCCTCTTCCCGGTGTTTCAGGTTAGTGCTGAGGAGCTCATCCAGCATTTCCAGGATGGATTGTACCCGTACTTCAATGCCCGGAGTAAGGTTAATTTTGGGTATCTCACCAGTGTTAAAAAGCCGTATTTCATTGATATGGAGATTCTTAAAAATAGGGTGATCCAGTATCTGCTGAGGAAGAAAAAGAACGTAACCTGAGGAAGTAGCATCATCACTTTTTATAATCTTCCAGTCAAAAACCGGGTTCAGAAAGAAAATCGCGTTGGCTATATTCTTATAAAGTATGCCGTCGATCTCTATTCCCTCTACTTCGTTTTTAATCCAGCAAACGGCATAAGCATCCTCTTCCTGCTTAGAGCTTATCTCCTCGTGTATCCGCGATATTTTGATATTATTGAGAGTCATGGTGTTATCAAAATAATAGTAGTTCCGCCATTACACATTCGGATGAAAACTGGCATGGTAGATCTTTTCGTTGTACTGGGCGTAGTCGGTGATCTGGTCCTGGAACTTCCTGTAAGATTCATAGGCCCTGCGGCTGAGAGGATCGCCGCTGATCATATCGTTGACCACCTCTTCACTGTAGCGCTGGAAAACCGATAGCACCTCGTCCGGAAACTTACGAAAATCCACGTTTTCCTCATCCCTGAGCTTACGGGTATATTCACTGTTCTTCACCTCAGCCTCAGAAAGCGACCACATATTGAGCCGCTGTGCGCAGGAAGTGAGTATCGCCTGCAGGTCGGTAGGTAGTTCTGAAAACTTATTCTTATTCGCAAAAAGCTCCAGGGCCGTGCCCGGCTCATGCCAGCCCGGGTAGTAATAATACTGCGCCACGTTGTGGAAGCCCATCTGGTAATCGTGGTAAGGTCCTATCCATTCAGTGGCATCAATAACACCCCGCTCCAGGTTGGTGTAAATCTCTCCACCCGCCACCAGTACCGAGGTGCCTCCTGCCTGGTCAAATACTTTACCTCCTATGCCCGGAATACGCATCTTGAGCCCCTGTATGTCTTCTACGGAATTGATCTGCCGATTGAACCAGCCACCCATCTGCATACCGGTATTTCCACCCGGAAAGGGCAGCAGGTTAAAAGGCGCATAGGTCTCCTGCCAGAGTTCTGTACCCCCGGCGCTCACCAGCCAGGCATTCATCTGCTGGGCATTCATACCGAAGGGTACGGTGGCAAAGAACTGCGCCGCCGGGATCTTTCCGGCCCAGTAATAAGCTGCTCCGTGCCCAAGTTCTATGGCGCCGTTACTCACCGCATCAAATACCTCCAGGGCGGGTACCAGTTCGCCACCGCCGTAAACAGTGATCTCCATACGTCCGCCAGAAGCCTCCTTTACCCATTGGGCAAATTTGTTGCAGCCCTCGCCCAGAATAGGAAAATTGGGCGGCCAGGTGGTCACCATTTTCCAGCGGTAGGTTTCGTTAAAGTTGAGGTAAGGAGCCTGTACTTCCTTTTTTTGGACGGGGGAACAGGCGGTTTGTATCAGGGCAGGAGCGGCTGCCGCGGCCGCTATACTGTGTCGGAGAAACTTCCTGCGACCAGGTGTATCAGCTTGATTCATAGCTTTTTGCTGAAAAAAGTGTCAATAGTGAACTGCTTAAAATAATAAGCGTTAAAAAGTAAGCAATTATACGATTTAAAACAAAATCTGCTATCTTTGCAGTCTTTTACGACAAATGGACGAGTTCCATAAGTTTAACAAACATTTATTATGGCAGTAAAAATCAGACTGGCGCGTCGCGGACGCAAAAAACTGGCGATTTACGACGTAGTCGTAGCCGATTCCAGAGCACCACGAGATGGTCGCTTTATTGAAAAACTGGGTATTTATAACCCCAACACCAACCCTGCATCTATTGATCTCAGGGAAGACAAGGCCCTGGACTGGCTCCTCAAAGGTGCCAAGCCTACCGATACCGTAAGAGCTATTTTATCTTATCGTGGCATTATGCTTAAGAAGCATCTGCAGATAGGGGTAAACAAAGGAGCTATTACGCAGGAAGAAGCCGACAAGCGTTTTGATGACTGGATAGGGTCTAAAGAGGCTCAGGTGAGTGGCAAGAAAGAATCATTGGCCCAGAAAAGAGAGGATGAAAGAAAAGCCCGCCTGGAAGCTGAAAGAAAAATCAGCGAAGCGCGTGCTAAAGAATTAGCTGCTGCTCAGGCCCCTGCCGAAGAGGAAACTGCTTCGGAAGAAGCCACTTCGGAAGAAGCCACAGAACAGGCCCCTGCTGATGCCTCTGAAGCTGCCGCCCAGGCTGCCGCTGCCGAGGAAACACAGGCTGAAGCACCTGCTAAGGAAACACCTAAGGCTGAGGAGAAAAAAGAAGCTAAAACCGAAGAAAAGGGAAAAGATGAGGTCGTAGTATCTGGTGAGGCTACAATTGAAATGCCTAAGGAAGATACTAAAGAAGAAACTTCCAAAGCTGAGGAGAAGAAGGAAGATTCTTCTGAAGAGAAGAAAGAAGAATAGGATTTACCATGCGTATTGATGATTGTTTTCAGCTAGGATACATCAGCAAGACGCACGGATTGCAAGGGGAAGTACATGCCGTACTGGATGTGGACTTTCCCGAAGCATATGAAGAAATGGAATCAGTATTTCTGCAACTGCAAGGTTCAGGAACGCTGATTCCTTTTTTTATTGAAAATTTCCGATTGCAGAAAGATTCAGTCATTGTCAAGTTTGAAGAAATTGACAGCATAGAGCAGGCTGAAGAGTTGCTTAAAGCGCAGCTGTACCTGCCCCTGGACCAACTCCCCCAGCTGGATGAAGGGCAGTTTTATTTTCATGAGATTATTGGCTTTCGCATAGAAGATGAACTACTTGGCACTCTGGGCAGTGTGAAAGATGTTTACGAAGCCGGACCTCAGACCCTGCTGGCCATGGACTATCAGCAGCAGGAAGTTCTCATCCCCCTCACCGATGAAATCGTTACCAAAGTAGATAAGGCTCAGCAGACAGTCTACACCCGTTTGCCCGAAGGACTGCTGGATATCTACCTGTCGTCTTAGTAGCTTATTTCCCCGATGAGCTCATTTACCGCTTTCCTGCCGTCCTTCTACTCCCCCTAGCTCATAAAGCAATACCATGCGCCCTTCATTTCGGACATTCAACTGTGAGCTGCAAACGTCTAACGCTGAACGAGGAACTTTAAACCCTGAACCAATAAACGCATAAACGCCTTAAGGCTGAATCACTTCCACCCACTGACCACCCAGGCTGGCATTGATGCTGTTGTCGTACATCGCTTCGCAATAGATAGCAGGTTGATAAAAACGTCCGGCAAAACTGGCATTCAGCATCACCCGGAAGGTCTTGCGCTCCCCGGCAGGCAAATCAAAATAGGTCAGCACCCTGTCATCCCGGATATCCTGGTAATCAAAGCTGCTTTGCTCGTTGAACTGCTCCATATCCAGCAGGCGGGTATTGAGAATCTCCCAGCCTGAAGGCATGATGTGCGTAAGCGCCAGCTGCCGCAGGTCGCCAGCGGTGCCGGGATTGTAAAGAACCACCTCTGCCACAAAATCGGTACCCTGCGTTAACTCTTCAATATTGATTGGCTCACCTTCTTTGCCTTTATATACAACGCTCATTCGCAACCCGTTAAGCACGGTGGACTCGCTACCCGGAGCGGGCTGCCCTCTAAGAACAATACGGGCATGCAGTTCGCCACCTCCCTGGTTAGTCACTTTAATAGTATGCTGTTCTTTGCTACCCAGGGGTATTTCCCGCTGCATCAGTGACAGCCCCGACTGCAGACTGATGGGAGGCTGACCGTCTATGCTCACAATAGCATCTACGCCCGTACTTAGCTGGCTGTCCTGTACAAATTGCGTGGCGGCGATCAGGGCATAGGCCGTAGTCTGGGTGCTCATCCAAATATCTTCATTACTAAGAGCCGATGATATCCTGCGGAAAAGCCTCAGTCCCTCTTCCCTTTTGCCAAGGATGGATAAAGTCTCCAGTATCATAGCTTCATCACGTAAATCAGAACCATAGGTACCGTAATTCTCACGGTAGGCTTCTACTTCCGTACCCAATCCGGAGGTCAGCGATTCAGCCACTTCTCTCTGTTCCAAGAGGGCATAGGCAGCTGCCAGTCTCCATTTGGCTGCCAGGCTCAGCCCACTTTGCTCTCTCATCCTGTTCATGGCACCTTGCTCGGCCTGTCCGGCCAGGGCGAGGGTGTAGAGGCGGTAAGCCTGCAGCAAGTCCTCGCGGGCATACTGTTGACCTCGCCCCCACTGCACAGCTCTTCTTTTCTGATAACTGATCCAGCCCTGCAGCAGTCCGGCGGGGATGAAATAACCCTGCTGCTGAGCTTCCAGCATGAAATGCCCGGCATAACTAGTACTCCATTCATCAGCATCAGAGGCTCCAGGCCAGTAAGAAAAGGCCCCCTCATTGGTGCGGAAGGTGGCCAGCCGGCTGATAGCTTCTTCCACATTTGTTTCTACTCTGCGCTGTTCTTCTTCATTTAGTTCTTCCACCGCCGATAAATACAGTTGGGGAAAAGCAGCGGAAATAGTTTGTTCAATGCAGCCGTGTGGATAACTGATGAGATAACTGAGCCTATGGCCCAGGTTAAGCGGTGGGATATCCGATAGCTCCAGTATGGCCTGTTGTGTACCTGTCATTCCTATGGCTTCAAAAGAAGCATCCCAGATCCCCCCTCCTGCCAGCAGGGTGCTGATGACATCTGTCATAGCTGGGTTGGGGTTACGAACATCAATTTCGACCTTGTAATCATTCCGAACCGGCCCGGAGGCAGCGTTAATTTCCACACTACCTATGCCGATACGTTCCGCTACTTTGAGGTCAAAGTCTACTACCCGGTCGCCGGGCGCGGCGAAGAACATTTCTTCACTACGTTTGCTCTGCAGACTCAGCAGCTCATTAGTACTCACATTCACCCTTACGCTTTTTACTGAATTATCCATAGCAAAAATATCCACCGGCAGCTTGAGCTCCTCCCCAGGCCCCAGTACCCGGGGCAGAGTGCCTAGCACCATCAGTGACTGGCTGACTTCCGTAGTCTCCTCAGTATGTCCGTAGGCGCCATCCTGAGCGGCTACTACCATAGTACGTACCGATCCTACGTAATTGGGGATGCTGATGGTATGCGTATTTTTTTCACCCTCTTCCAGGTAGAAGGGGCCCAGGAACTTCACCATAGGTTTGAATCGATTGGCCCGGCGGTTGCCTTGTGCTGATGCCGCTTCATCCCCGCCTATCGCCAGGATGTGCTCCAGCTTGCCTCCGTAGGCGCCGATCACCGCATCAAACATATCCCAGGTTTTAACACCCAGGGCTTCGCGTGCATAGAAATAATCATGCGGTGCAGGGGTCTGGAAATTGGTCAGATCCAGCAGCCCCTCATCTACCATAGCTATAGTGTAAGACATGGGCTTGCCCTCGGCTTCTGCGATGGTAAGTATAGCTTCCGCCTCAGGCTCCAACTGTTCCGGCAGGCTGATCACCGGCTGCAGATGAGTCGCCGGGTCGGTGATTTCCAGGGGTACGATGCCGTACATGCGGATAGGCAGGTCATTGACCGTCTGCGCATGAGGCTGCAGCAGTGTTACATGCACATATACATTAGGAGTCATGGCCTCTGTGATATCAAAGCTGAAAGAAGTTTCTCCCTCCTCTTCCATCTCTATCCAAAAAGTTTCCAGTACCTGGCTGCCGTTTTCAATGCTGATCAGCGCCTGGCTGTCACCTTTGCCCGGTATCAGGAGAGTAGCTTCTTCTCCTACCTGATAAGTTTCTTTCTCAGCGGAGAAGCTGAGCATGGCGGCGGTTTTAGGATTCTCTCTTCTGTCGCGGCCCGCATAGGCAGGGTTATCAAGGTAGATCACTTCGCCGCTACAGTGCCCAGATTCGGTATCGCAGGCCCGCAGGTAGTATCGGCCCCAGGCCTCATCCTCCACCCTAAATGCCCACTGGCTGTTCTTCTCGCTTACGGTGATGGTCTCTTCCAGCACCGGCTCCCGGTATTCCCTGCCGACATAGTTGGCGATATAATCTTCCGACTGCTCCCACCACCAGCGCCAGTCCAGCTTGTAGAGCGACATTTTTACCTGACGGCGGTCTTGTGCCTGCCCCCGCTCATTGACACTCACCACGCTCACCTGGTGATTGTCAGTAGTTGACAGGGCTCCTCCATAACCTTCCCCTTCAGGCACTTTGATTCCCACAAAAGCCTCATAGGGATAATAAGGCAGACTGAAGCGGTCAATGCTAAAATTCCCCCCTTCTTCATATACTTTACCAATAAAAGTGGCATTAAGTACCCCCGGTACCTCCTGCGCCAGGCTCAGGTCGGCTTCTATTTCAGCTTTACCCTCCTGACTGATCTGTCCGTCAAAGATCTGCCTCCTATCACTGCTAAATTCCCGGGCCTTATCTTCAAAGGTGTAAGCGGAAAAATCTTCAAAACTGCTTGTGCCCCGGCTGAGGAGCAGCTCGTATTCGGCTCTCAGCCCGCGGGCGGTGGCCCCGCTAAGCCATGCTACCCTGAGTTGCCCTGCGGGAGTGGTATTACGTGCTGTAAAGCGATCGGTGCGGAAGTCAAGGTCTATCTTGAGGCGGTTGGGTCGCACCGTCTCAATACGTAACTGTTTGCTGAAGCTGGCACCTCCCACGCTTACACGGGCCGTCCAGTTGCCGGTAGGTGCATCGGCCGAAGTAGCCGTGCTGAAATTGTAGATGCCGCCGACAGACTTATTCTTTACTATGCGCTGTACCAACTGCCCCCGGGCATTCTCCAGCTGAAAAATGACCGGATGGTTGGCTGGCAGAGCACGCGCTTCATCCTCCAGTATAAAATTGATATGCAGAGAATCTCCCGGACGCCATACGCCCCTATCGCCGTAAATAAAGCCTTTCAAGCCTTCCTTCACCTCCTGCCCGGCTACATCAAAACTGCTCAGGGAGAGAGAGCTGCCATCATCTACCCTGAGGTAGGTGCGCTGATCGCCATCAGAAGCCACCAGCAGGTAAGGTGTACGATCCTGTAGTTGCAGGCGCAAGCCGTCTTCATCATCAGTAGATCCTTCGGCGATCAGTTGCTGCTGAAAATCATATACCCTGATGTCGGCTGATACTGGCTCGGCGGTCTGTAGATTGGTGGTGACGACAAAAAGCTCGTTATTTTCTCCTTTTTTGGCGATCAGTCCGAGGTCGGATACCAGCAGATTGGTCTGTGCGCTGCGGCGGAAGCCATAATAGGAAGACGAACAGGGGTTATCTCTTTCTTCCCAGTTGTAATCGGGCGCATAATAGTACTGGTTGTAGGCATCCCAGTAGACTTTTGAAGGGTCGTCCCAGCCTTCTGCCACATCGTAGGCGGTCACGTCATCCGCTTCTCCAAAAGTTTGCTCTCCACAGGCATACAGCGACTGGCTGCGGCGGAAGCTCAGCACCACCTGGTAAATAGCCCCGGGGTCAGCCTCTATAATTTTGCCCAGGTCAAGGGTGAAGCGGTTCCAACGGCCCAGGTCAGCTACGCCCGAGGCATTGAGAGGCACTCTCTGCTGGGCCACCGGGCGGGCCACCCGCCGGATTTCCTGCTGCCCCTCGTACTGATTGACCTGAAAGAACTGGCTGAGGTTTTCTTCAAATATTTTAACCACGGTGACATCCACCGTCTTCAGGTTGACTGCTTCAAAGGGCAGCATCATACCGTCGGTAGTGGGGAGTATCACCCCCTTGCTGACAAAGCGTACTGCAGGTTTGATAGGCTCAAAGAGCACATCCGTTTCGGTACGCTGCCTGAGCCGCTCGCCCTGGCTGTTTTTGATACCTTCATTGATCACTACAGTTCTGCGGCCACTCAGCCCTTCGGCAGGGTAAATTTTGAGTAAGTTATTATCCACCACATAGCGCAGTTCTTCACCGGCTCCACGCAGCTGCAGCAGGCCCTGCAGGTCCTGGTTCTCCTGCAGTGGGTCAGAAAAGCGCAGTTCAACGTACTGTTCAGGCTCCTCTACCACACGGCTTTCCAGTAAGACAAATTGGTCCAGCGAAGGCACCTCCAGTTCGTAGCTTGCTTCCCTGTCTATGCCCAGGGGTTCTCCCTGGCTGAGAAGCTGTACATTGGCCAGTCCTGAACGCCGAACAATATCACGGATGATAAACTGATGGGATTTTTCGCCGAGGCTATGGATCCATTCTACAGGCAGGGCATTTCCATCCTGCGAAGCCTGCAGCATCTTTTCTATGGCGGAAGCTTCGGCAAAATCTGCCGTGATGAGCTGCCCTCTCAGTACAGGCTTACTCAGCTCATCGCGGTCTTCATAGCTAAGGCCATTTATATTTAGCTGGTAATTTTGCTCAATGGTTTGCAGGGCATATTCAAAAACGGAAAGCGGCTCAGGCACTTCCATTAATTCTCCCAGCCTGAATTTGACCTGGTATTGCTGTCCCGAGATCAGGGTATTGTCAGGAATAAATTCCAGTGTTTGGGTATCAAGCCAGTAGGATTTTCCTTTGACGCTGGGGTTAAGTGAAAAATAACTTTCTTCGGTAGCTTTACCCATCATGCTGGAATCTGCCAGAGGTCGGGTGAACTTAATCTGAAAGGACGACTGGGTAGAGATGACCCCTGCCGTATAAGCAGAAATGTAGGCGTTATAAGCTTCATCTACTTCGGTACTGCCTTTAAAATCTTCAGAAAAAAGTGCACTGAGCCCCCATACCAGGAGCACAACCACCAACAGGCTTATCCCACCGGCAATGCCCCGCTCCCGCCAGGAGGCCTGCTCAAACCAATAAGAAAGATTGTAGAAGAAATTGCGAATATAAGTGATGAGTATGTTCATAATCACAAGAGAAACGCCGCCTTTCTGGCTAAATTTTATGGTGTCGCAAAGCTATGTAAATGGAAATAAATACCGATGCAGGGATCATGCCGCAACTGCAAATTAGTTGATCAGTTGATCAAAAGACTATACAAGCTGAGCATACTGTTGCTTAAGCTTAAATCCGGTGCAGCAGAAGCTCTGCCTCAAGATAAATACATGCAAAAACTGATTTAAACAGGTTCAGCA
>JBKHDR010000134.1:0-10803 GCA_046541235.1 Cyclobacteriaceae bacterium
ACAATCACATACACATGCTTCTGCGGGTACTGATCCAGCTCCAGGTGGCGGCATTCGCAGCCGCTGCTCATGATCACCCGCAGGTTCTCGCTGATGCCGATGCTGCTGTAGTAGAAGTCATCTTCGTGCCAGCGGCTCTGGTGATCGCCCTGTGCGTCGCCGAAAGTGTAAAGCAGTATGCCACCTTCGGCCAGCATGTCGCAGAGCCGGCCGACTACCTCTGCCTGCTTCGCCAGCGGCAGATGAAAGATACTGTCCCAGGCCAGGATCAGGTCGTAGGGCTGATCTGCCTGCCAGTCACAGATGTCTGCCTGATGAAAATTTACCTCAGGATGATTCTGTCGGGCCAGTCTGAGCATTTCTGCTGACACATCCAGGCCGGTCACAGCGAAGCCCGCTTCGCTAAGCTTATGAATCATCCGCCCACCGCTGGCGCAGCCTACGTCCAGGGCGGTTCTTTTGTTTTCGCAATAGCTAACGGCCCGCTCCAGCTGGGATAGACCGTAGGAGGAAGCCTGCATCTGGTTTTGCCACCAGCCGGCGATTTTGTCGTATCTGATACCCAGTTCGTGTGGATTCATCCGTTTTAATTGATTTTATTTTTTCCTTCCTGAAATTGCTGACGGGTATTTGCCAGGGGAAATTCCTCTGCCGGCACTTCTACTCCCAGGAAATCGCAGAGCGGCTGCCAGCCTTCTTTTATCTCGTACACTAGCAAGCGTTCAGCAGGCAGCTCGTTTTTTATCTGCTCGTTCCAGCGGCGATAAAAGGCGATGGCCGCTTCTTTTTCCCGGAAATTTTTACCCACATGCTCCTGCCAGAACTGCCCCGACATACGAAACACCCGCATCAGC
This sequence comes from Cyclobacteriaceae bacterium, assembly GCA_046541235.1. Classification (GTDB taxonomy): domain Bacteria; phylum Bacteroidota; class Bacteroidia; order Cytophagales; family Cyclobacteriaceae; genus Catalinimonas. Next base: position 855 of record JBKHDR010000134.1, read on the forward strand.
ATGCGCAGACGAGGAGAAAAAGGCATCTGTAAAGCCATTTTGATCTTTCCTCCCAGTCCGGGCTCCGTGTTAAAAATGGTTCGGCTGGCGCTTTCGTACCACTCATTTTCATCCCTGATAGTCAGAATGATCTTAGCATCCGGATATTTTTCCAGCAGGGGCTGGTAGCAGGCGACCACCGGAAAATCCACTGCCGAGCGGTAGTTGCCAAAGAGTTTTTCCCAATCGGTAGCGCCCCGCTTTTTGATCTCCTCCCAGTAGATGACGTCTTTTGGCTGGCGCAGCAGGTCTTCCATGTGGTAGCAGGGGCCATAGCCCAGTTTTTCCAGGGCTATTTTGAGCGAAAGTGTACCGGTGCGGCCCATTCCCAGGCCGATGATTTGGAGGGGCATTTTTTAGGATTTGGGGGTTAGAGTTTCAGGTTTTAGGGAAAGTTAGGGTGAAAATGAATGCTTTGCAAAGAAGAAGTAAGATCCAGGGAAGAGCAGTTTAGTAATTCATCTGCAATGCATATTTCTGAATTTCAGCCCCATTCTGGCTATGGCTGCTGATTAGCTTCATACCGCATTTTTCCAGCACCCTGATAGAAGCAAGATTGCGGGCATCTACCAGGCCAAAAATAACCTTAACATCAGGCAGCAGCTTTGCCTCTCTGACCAGCAACTTCGCAATTTCGGTAGCCAGGCCTTTGCCCCAGTGTTCTACAGCCAGCAGATAACCTATTTCCATTTCGCCTTCATTGTTCATCAGAAATTTGGCCATGCCCAGCAAATCGCCTTTTTCCTGACCATAGACAAGAAAAATACCCTGCCTGGGATCACTTCCTGCCAGTTTCTTCAACCTTTGCCGGGCTTCTTCCCTGCCCAGGCCTCGGCCGGTGATGAAGCGCACAATCCTCATATCTGACATCAGCAGGTGGTAATCATCCAGCATTGCCTCGGTACACCTGCGTAGTTTACATCTTTGGGTTTCCATCTTTCAAAGAAATTTGTCAAAACCTTCAGGGACAAATAGTAATTAGAATACAAAAGACAACTTTGACCAAAAGTAGCGTGATATGATAAGGCAAGGTAATGAAAGAGAAACATTTTTCGGCTCGGCTGCCACTGACAGAGAGACATTTTCTGAGCTAATGAATTCTGCATATCGGAAGGAGCACCTGAATAGCTGGCATGACCCGTTCGGTTTTGTGACGACAGGCGTACGTTCTCCCCTGCTGCAGGATCCTCCCGGACCTACCGTACCTCCGGAAACTCCCCGGCAGCCGGTTCCCCCGGAAGAACCTATTCGCCCGCCAGCTCCCGAAAAACCCCGGCAGCCTGTTCCCCAGGAAGAACCGCGACAGCCCGGTGCACCCGAGCATCCGCCCCGGCAGGTACCGCCCGAGCACCCGGGCTAGGGCAGCAGTATGAAAAACCAGTCTAAAGGTAAATCTGATTTCTGTCAAATGATGGTAAGCTGCTGCCGGAAAAAGCTTACATTTGGTTAAGCTACCTATCCAGCGCTTATGAAAAAGTTAGCTTTTGTCATCCTGATTCTTTTCCTCGGAGGCCAAAGTTTCGCTCAGGTACCCACTTTTGAAAATGTAGACTATGTAGGAGACGGGCACCCCCGCCACCTGTTGGATGTGTATATCCCACCGGGAGCTGCAAAAGCTAACAAAACTGTAGTCTTCATCCACGGAGGAGGCTGGTTGAAAGGCTCTAAGAAAGGAATAATGAACCACTGCCGTGAACTATATGAAGCTGGTTATGTGGTGGCAGGTATCAACTAGCGCCTCAGCCAGGACAGTTTATTTCCGGCACAGATCCACGACTGTAAGGCAGCTATCAGATTTCTGAAGGCAAATGCCGAAAGATTTCTGGTTGACACCAGCCACATAGGCGTGACCGGTACTTCTGCCGGAGGGCACCTGGTGGCATTGCTGGGCACTTCAGCAGGTGAAATCGCCCTGGAAGGAGCACACCTGGGCAATAGCCATGTCTCCAGCAGCGTACATGCAGTAGCTGATTTCTTCGGACCCACCGACTTTTTGCAGATGGATGCCCATGCTCCCTCTTCCTGCGATAAACCACTGCAACATGATGTACCCGAATCTCCTGAGTCACGATTACTGGGCTGCCTGATCAGCAAATGCCCGGAGAAAGTAGCTGCAGCCAATCCTGTTACAATTATCGACCATATAGCATCTATCACATAGTAGCCATTGTGTTATTGAAGGATGAAAAGACATTCGCCACTACTCTGAAGGCGATGAGCACCGCGCCTCCAAGAGATATAGCTACCTGCCTCTGAACCAGACCATACTGGAAAAATTGAGGGAGACATTACCGTTATGCATTTAAATCTTGGGGCACCAACTAGAAGCACTATCCGCATTTTTTAACTATTCTCAATTTTGAAAATTTGAAATTTATTCAATACGCTTATTTGGATTGTTTCTAAACTGAGCATATACTTGCAGCTCTTTTTAAGCCTGGTCTAAATAATAATAACTAGCGGTATGCGTCTTTTCTTTCTGTGTTTCTTGCTACTGAGCTGGCTCTTTGGCTATGGGCAAACCAGAATAGAGGGAGTAGTGTTGGATGAAGATCGCGAACCCTTACCTTTCGCCAATGTGCGGATACAGGAGTTGCGAACCGGGGTACCTTCAAATGAGAACGGCCTGTTTTCTGTTTCACTTCCAGCTTCCGCTCCGGACAGCCTCAGCTTTGCAGTTTCTTATGTGGGGAAAAGAAAGCTGGAACAAAGCGTGAAAATCCGACCGAACAAAGTGAATTCCGTTGAGCTCATCCTGGCTGAAAACAATCTGTACCTCAGCGAGGTGGAAATAGATGCCCAGAGGATTCATACTACCAATTCTAATTCCTCTATTGTAATTGAGCAGTCGGCAATTGAACAAATACAGCCTTACAGTCTTGCGGATATCTTATCTAACCTTTTACCGGGCCAGACCATTACGAATCCCATGCTCCAGTCCGCTCAATCCATTAACCTCCGGTCTGTTGCTACGGGTAAGCATGCGCAGAACAGCCAGTTCGGTACAGCCATTATAGTGGATGGCGAGGCACTTTCCAACAATATGAACCTTCAGGGTAGCGGTAACGGGTTTGGCCTGAACGAGCAATTTAATGCGGGGAATTACGGCAGCAGTGATTTTACTTTCAGTTCGACTGATCTCAGGCAAATTCCTGCCAATAACATAGAGAAGATAGAAGTGATACAGGGGGTTGCTTCTGCCAAATACGGCGACATGACCGACGGAGCCATCCTGATTGACCGGAAAGCAGGTGTTTCGCCCTGGAATGTATCGGCCCGAATCCAGAATGGTACCAGTAACTTTGGCCTAAGCAAAGGATTTAAACTCAGCCCCAGACTGGGTTCCATAAGTACGTCCCTGGATTACTTGAACGCTGCTCCCAGTACCACTAATAGGCTGAAGTCTTACAAGCGTATTTCGACCTCTTTGCTGTGGACCTTTTATCCGGACAAGGAAAAGAATATCAGCAGTAACCTGGGGTTCGACTTTTCCAGTAACCTTGATGATTATAAGGCAGATACCGAACGGGATAATGAGAAGGTGAAAAATGATCATACACAGCTGCGCCTCAATTACAGGGGCAGTTGGAAAGTTGCCCTTCCTTTTCTTGATCAACTTAACTACAGGGCTTCCTACAGTGTGACCAGGCAGTTTTCTTATCAATCCAGGTATCTTAACCTGGGAGTTAGATCCATGGCTATCAGTACTAAGGAAGGGGTTTCGGAGGGCATTTTCACGCATCCAAACTACCAGGCAGAAACTAAGGTGTATGGCAGGCCCGAGCGGCTAAGTTTTAGCCTGAGTGGTAGCCAAGAGATCCTGCGAGCTGAGAACGTACACGAAATATCCTTTGGGGCAAACTTTAGCCATGAGCGTAACCGCGGTCAGGGCTATGAAGTGGATCCGTACACTCCGCGCTGGAGCACAGGGAGCCTCAGGAGTCAGAGCAGGGACTTTAATTTTGAAGTGGTCCCTCCTTTGGCTAACCTGGGGCTCTACATAGAGGATATCTACTCAGGTCAGTTGTTTGGCAAGGTGTTAAAAGCTTCTGCGGGCATCAGGCTGGACAGGCAGTTCCGGAGGTGGTCTTTTTCGCCCAGGCTCAGCTCATCTCTGGAGTTAAATGAGCATATGACCATAAATGCTGCTTATGGCATTGCCACTAAATCGCCTGGCCTAGTGCACCTCCAGCCTAAACCTGTTTATTTTGACTACCGGTTAATGAGTTACTATCCTAATAATTATGAGGAGAATCTGGTGCTTTACTATACCGAAATCATTACCCCGGATAACAGTCAGCTCCAGCCTATGCGCAGCCAGAACCTGGAACTGGGGATCAGTTACCGAAAACGGCTTTTTAATGTAAACCTGACGGCTTTTTCCAAAAATGTAAGCGGGGGGTTTTACGGCAAAGGTATCTTCAACATTACAGATGTGCCCGTTTATACCATTACTGAAGAGCGTACCGGCCAAAAGCCCCTATATGCTCCTACAGGGGAATATAACAGAGAGTTTAGCTTTTATGTACAATACAGCAATTCGCTGATTACTGAAAATTACGGGCTGGAACTGCTTCTCAGCACAATAAAGATAAAAGCAATTCAGACTTCTTTTAACCTGAGCAGCACACTTTACTTTTCCAGATCCTACAACAGCGATACAGAGGCCAAAGCCCCCAAGGATGAGCATCTGGATAAATATGCATTGATAGGGGTGTATCGGGATGCGCACTCTGAAAACCTAAAGGCTATTTCCACGCTCTCTACCAGCCATCATATTTCAAAATTGGGCCTCCTGATTAATTTCAGAACGCAGTTTTTCTGGGATGAGTGGAGCAAACAAAGTTTAAGCTCTGCTTACCCTCTGGGATTTTACACTTCTTCCGGAGAGTTTAAATCCATAGCGGAAGAAGAGCAGAATAATGCTGATTACGCTCACCTGATCCGGGGAACAGGCAGAACTTCCACCTTTCAGCCCATAGTGTATACCAATTATCACTTAAAGCTAAGCAAGGAAATACACCGGCTGGCCAGGCTTTCCATTTACGTGAACAATTTCCTCAATCACCGGCCCAGGGTTTTCAGTAGTTCACGCAACGTTGTTGGCGAACTGAATGAGGCGCCATCTTTCGGCATAGAATTTAGACTAACTATTAAATAATAAAAAACACATGACAAAACTTAAACTTTCTTTCTTTCTGTTTATTATTTGCCTCCTGGGAATATCATGCGAGGACGAAGAGGTCCCTGCAGTACAGCCTGTAGATTTTGAAGTAAGCCTGAAATACGGGGAGGCTTACGGAGAGATACCTGCACCTAACGTGAAGGTCAAAGCATTGAATGTAGATAATCAGCTCGAAACAGAGATACTGACCAATGAGCAGGGTATTGCTTATTTTGAAGGACTGCCTGTGGGTTTTTACGATATTACTGCCACCCTTACTTTCAGCCCGGAAGAGTTTGAGGCCTTTGCAGGCAATACGGTTAGCAGCGAAGTGGTGTTTAATGCTTCTGTCACCAATCAGCTTATCAACAGTTCCTCAAAAAAGAAATTTGTGCTCGAACTGGCCTCTGCCCGGGTGGGCGACCTAGTGATAAAGCAGATTTATTATGCCGGTTCCCACATCCTGGATGGCGCTGTGTTCAGGGACCAGTTTATAGAGATCCATAATAATTCAGATGAGGTGATCTATGCCGATGGCTTGTATTTTTCACAACTAATTGGCAATAACTCATCATCGATCCCGGATCCAAGGCCTTCTTACCTTCAGGAAGACGGGCAATATGACTGGAGCAAATCCATAGGAATGCCTTCCGGTATTAACGCTAACAAGGATTATGTGTATACCAAGTCGGTCTTCCAGATTCCCGGATCGGGCGAGGAGTATCCCGTACAGCCGGGTGAAAGTATCGTGATTGCCCAAAACGCCCTGAACCACCAGGCACCTTACCAGGACCAGAATGGAAACACCGTAACACCCAATGATCCGGAGCTGACAGTAGACCTGAGCAATGCCGATTTCGAAGCTTTTTATGACCTTGGTTTTAATTCCGATATCGATAATCCATCGGTACCAAATATTCTCGTGCACCAGCCTTTTGGTAAAGACATGATCCTCGATCCCCTCGGCAGAGATGCCTATGCCATTTTCAGACTAGAGGAAGAGTTCAGCAGTTGGGCGTCTTATCCCAGCCCGGATAAAGCCGAAGTAACCTCTTCCACCCCGATGCATTACCAGATCCCTGTTGATGCCCTGATAGATGCTGTAGAAACCCAGGCTGACCCTCAGACCCTTCGCCCGAAAAAGTTGGGGAATGCAGTGGATGCCGGCTATACTTATGTAACCCTGGGGAGCTATTCATCTCAGTCTGTAATCAGAGAAATAGCCAAAACTTTTAACGGTCGCGACATTCTGAAAGACACCAATAATTCCACGGCCGATTTTAAAGTGTTGGATAAGGCAAATCCCGGCGGCTTCTAATGAAGATATTTGTTACAGCTGTACTGTTTTTTATTTTGAATGTGGGGGTACTGGCAGATCCCGGGCCTTCTTTGCAGGCTCAGGGGGATTCTGTACAGTTCCCCACTTTCTTTTCTTTCTACAGGTATCTCTACCAGGCTTATGAGCATTCAACAGGGCAGGTGCTGTTTCATCCTTCAGAAAGGTATGGCTTAAGCAGTGCCGCTTTCTCCAGGGCCTCAGGTGACTGGCGTACATTTCAGATGCCCGGAAGCAGCAGGCATTATCAGGTTTCTTCCAAGGGGGCCTACAGACTCAATAAGGTTCGTCTGATTGGAGAGTTTGGCTATCAGCGCAGGCAGGATGACAGTCTTGGCTGGATGTTAAAGCCAGACCAGCACGACCGAAGCCCTTATTACCTGGCCAACAAAAAGGCAGGAAACTGGGATGCCCATACCTATTTGGTAAGTGGGGCAGGTAGCCTTCCTGTTGCAGGTCCGATGTATTTTACCGCAGGAGCACGGCTGAATCTCGGTACATATGGTAGGTTTACTGATCCCAGGCCAGAGATAAGTCGATACCGGCTCCGGCTGAGCGGGGGGTTAGGATACAGGTACCAGAAGCTGGCATTAGCGATTTCAGCTGTCTATGGCTATGGAGATGAACAGAACCATGTTGGCTATGCAAGTGAGATAAACAGAACCATCGGCAGGCAAGAATACATATTGCAGGATATTATGGGATACGGCTACTACAGGAGGGTAGGATCAAACCTAAGCCTGAACGAGGAAAACAGGAAAAAGGGACTGGAGATGGCTGTTAGGGTCGGCAGGTTTAATTTTTCTTATGTGACTGAACAATCTGAAAGAGAGTATTTCCGAAGAGCTTCGGTTTCCGGTCAGGAAAATGATGTGCTTTCTGTGGGTGATGTTTTCCAGAAAAGCCATTCACTTAAGGCCACCTACTTTTGGGGAAACCAGCAGATTAAGCGACTGTTAGGGCTGGATGTTTGCATTGAAAATACCCGAGATTTCAATCACCTGATCCTGAAAGGAAATAACTACAGGGGAAATATCCTTTCTGTCAGACCGGCTTATCAAATTAAAAAAGGCAATTGGGAATACCACATTGGATCCGGCTTTGAGCGGGAGAACAGGAAAGACGGTACTGCCGCGGTTGATTACCTGGTACAGACAGCTTCTTTGGCAATAGGGGGAGGTAAACTCTTCAGCCTGAAAAATTCATATCTTAAGCTGGATGTGGAAACCTCTTACAGGACGGATGCCGGATCCCGTCTGCTGATTGAAAGCCAGTATAATGAATTCATGAAAGGAGTGGTACTGCCTGATTTCACCTTTTATAGTTCAGAGCAATTCTCCCAGTATGTTTCCTTTGGTTATGGATTTAAAACAAATGAAGTAGTGCTGATGCCTTCTTTCTCCTTTAACCTTGTCAAGCCTATAAATGCTCAGGATGAGCCTGAAGCGGAATTTTTGACAGGCGACAACAGAATCATATTTAGCTTCAGCTTAAATATCCACATGTAATGATGACGAAGAAACTAATTTTAATATTTGCTCTTTTGGTTTTCCTGCTATCAACGGCCTGGAGGCTGGCCGGTTCCGGACCCGGAGAGGATTTTTTTTTGGAGTTACGGAAGCTTTACAGCAGGCCCATCAGTGAATGGCCCAGGCCCAGCATTGACCCCGGAGTGGAATGGGAGGAACTGGGAGTAGTGCCTTCTTCTCCTGTTGCCCGTGACACAATGCTTCAGCCCATAGCGGCATTGGGGAAGGTGCTGTTTTTCGATCCACGTCTCTCTGGCTCAAATCAAATCTCCTGTTCCAGTTGCCACGATCCGGAGCTTAACTGGACCGATGGCCGTTCTGTGCCTATAGGCCATGATCACCAGCAGGGTAAACGCAATACCCCTTCTCTGCTGAATGTGTGGACCCAGAAAAGTCTTTTCTGGGACGGGAGAGCCGGCAGTCTGGAGGAGCAGGCCCTGTCTGCGATTGTAAACCCCCTGGAAATGCACCAGGATCTGGAACTGCTGCCAGAGGAGCTGAACAGGCTTGAAGGCTATAGGCAGCTTTTTCAGGAGGTCTATGGCAAGCCTTCTATTACCAAAGAGGAGATCCTGCATGCACTTGGTATCTTTCAACAGACCATTACCAGTCGTAGAAGTAAATTCGATAGGTTTATTGAGGGACAGTATACAGCACTAAGTGACCAAGCACTTTGGGGACTGCACCTCTTCCGAACCAAAGGCCGTTGCATGAACTGTCACAATGGCCCCCTCTTTACCGATCAGCAGTTTCATAACCTGGGTTTGACTTATTATGGAAGAAAATACGAAGACCTGGGACTATATAATATCAGTAAAAAGCCTGAAGACGTAGGCAAGTTTAAAACTCCGGGCCTTCGTGACGTAATGCGTACCCGCCCCTGGATGCACAACGGTCTTTTCGACAATATTGAGGGGGTGCTGAACATGTACAACGCAGGCATGCCACAGCCCAAACCAAAAGAAGGCCAGGAGCAGGATCCATTGTTTCCGAAAACCAGTCCGCTCATCCGGAAGCTTGACCTAAGCCTAAAAGAGAGGGATGCGATCATTGCTTTCCTGGAATCTATTTCTACGGTTTCTTATCGCATAAACAGGCCTGTTCCTCCGCATTAAACTTCAGTCAGAATATCCTTATAGGCCAGGGCGAGGACCAGTTCCAGCTTTTCAATTGTTCAGCGGACATTTTAAGGGCCTTCGCGGCTATTTACCGACTTTAGGTTGCCTTCCAGAATCACCCGATCATTCTTTGCTGCCTTACCATAATACGATTTAAGGCTCTATTGAATTCCGGTATTGACTACTTTTCCGTTCAGGAATCTGTCCGTCGAGCAGTTGCCAGGGACGGGGTTTAGGCAAAAGCATCAAGATTAGATTTTTGGTGGTTTGATCCTCAAGGTCCCGAAAGGCATACCAATAGTGGACTGCTGCTGAGAATATTTGGCCTGATGGACCGCTTAAGCCAATTCATCTAATTTCCTCTTTTTTAACTCTCGGGTAGCAGGCTTTTTCTTATTTTTGCGATCCAACCAAATCATCAGGCCACTTACAGGCAAACTGGCTACTGTCAGGCTTACAAAGAAAGCAAGTATTTTTCCGAACAACCCGCCAATAGCGCCCATGTGAATATCATAGTTCATACGAATCACCATGTCTGAAAAGCTGGCCTTTTCATAAGCATCATACAGGCTGGATGTTTCCACTTCCTCCAACGTATGCTGGTCATAAAAGCGATAATCAGAACTATAGTAAACGCCTTCTTTGTAAGCTATCTCCACATAAATGCTCGAAGAATCTGTAGGAGGATATTGAAATTCCATAGTACGCGCCTGGGGGTATTTCTCCATGAGCTTTGGCGTAAGCGCATCCAAGGCAGCCCCGG
>JBKHDR010000135.1:0-10790 GCA_046541235.1 Cyclobacteriaceae bacterium
GGCAGCAGTACTGTGTTCAGTGATTGACAGTTTTACGAACGGCTACCGGCTTTTCTTCGTAAGCCTGAACTCTGCGCCTGTCGCCCACCACAATACCATTGGCCGACTTGAAATCTGCCACATCATACTGCTCCTTACAGATGAGTTCCGGAAAGGCAAAACCCTCAGATAGACGATACAGCCTGACAATATAATTCTTTGCATAATGATGATACATTTTCAGACGATCTTCTAAAGGGGTATTTTGGTGGAAAATGTATGAAAATGAATAGTGCCTGTTAATCATATAATTTTTGTTAAATTTTTCAAAACATAAGACAAGTTTTCAAGATTCTCTAATCTTGTGTAAGGTTTACAAATAAAAGTTTATACAAAAAAGTAAAATAATACGTTTTACTTAGCTCCTCATAAGTAGTGTATGTAGCTTGACAGGTTTAAAAAAATAAACTACTTAAGTATTAAAGTGGGAGTAAAATTCTCTACCGCTTCTTGCCAACATGACTCATCAGAAGCCTTAGCCTGGTCGGCTAGCATTTATCTAAACATTTGTTCTTCTCAGGCTTTTATTAAAAGAGAATGATGACCATTCCATCCCAGCGCTGAGAAGAATCCGTACCTGGTATTTCCACTAGTTATTTTTTCAGGCAGGGAGGATCGCTCACGCTGTATTAGCAAGAAAATAGTCATAAACCATGATAGATAAGAACAGCTCACTTGAAGAAATCCTGGAACACGTATGGGGCCTGCTGGGCCGGGGAGGCGCAGATGCCAAACACCCCTTTCATTTTCCGGTACTGGCTACTTTTAACACGGAGGATGTACAGCAGCGAACGGTGGTTATGAGAGATACCAGGCGCAGCGAGCGTCTGCTTATCACTTATTCTGACATTCGCTCTCAGAAGATCCGGGATATCAGGCAGAATGGCCGCAGCAACTGGCTCTTTTATGATCATGGCAGCAAGGAGCAGATCAGGGCCAAGAGCAGCACCAGGATACACCACAAAGATGAGCTGGCGCATGAACTTTGGGAGAAAATCCCGCCCAAAGGCAGAGGCGACTACATAGGACCCGTGAAGCCCGGAACCCCTTCAGACAATTATATTTCTAATTTACCAGATGATTTTCTGGAAGCACCTACGGAAGAGAATACCGCCCAGGGCATTGAAAACTTCTGTGTGCTGCTAAGTGAGGTGGAAGAATTATATTTTCTCAAACTGATGAAAGGAGGCCATCTCAGGACACATTTTTTCTGGGAGGGAGAAAAATGGAAAAGGCGCTGGATAGCGCCCTGAAAGTTCCTTTAAACAGGATCAAATACCCCTGTGAACAAAATCAGCACAATCGTAAGGATGAGTAAGATCGTCATAAGGATGGTGGCAGGACCATCGGCAATAACTCGCATCAGATCTTTCATGGCAAATGAAATTTAAGTGTCAGTGAATTAATTTTTCATCATCACTGAGTTCTTCACCCAGTTCATCTTCCTTATCCTTCTGAAAAACAAGAAGGTTATGCGTCAAAACCAGAGCTGCTACCAGCCCGATCAGGCCAGCAACAACCCAGGTAAATATTTCTAATCCATCAGTACCGTGTGCTTCAAACATGTTTTTTAGGGTGATTGGTGATTTGATTTCAGAAAAATAACGATGAAACCTCCTGGGAGATTCATTTAACGGGCGCAATTTTACCCAATAAAACTAAGATTGGCAACGCAATAGCCACTTTTTTGGTACTCAACTGCTGGTGGCTTTATCTGAATCCGTAAGCAAAGTTATGATCAATGCAAATACTACCGTAACTTTGCGCCCTTTTGTTACGATTACCGTAATGTACAAGCCATAAGTCTCTGATTAACAGGAATGAAAACTTATTTACGCATTCTTCGCTTTGCCCGTCCTTATAGCGAATATATTCCCCTGTATCTGCTCTTTACTGTCCTCTCCATTGTCTTCGGGCTGATCAATTTTTCCATGCTCATTCCCCTGCTGGAAATCCTTTTCAACCAGGTAGACGACGACCTGCAGCAGCAGTTCAGCAAACCAGAATTTGAACTGAATGTAGACTATGTGCTGGACCTCTTCAACTACTATTTCCAGCAGATGATAGAAGAAAGAGGGAAGACGGGCGCCCTCATCTTCGTCTGTACCATCATCATCATTTCAGTCTTTCTTACCAACCTTTTCCGCTTCATTTCCGGGCTTACACTGGCCAAGATCAGGGCCAAAGTCATTCGCAAACTGAGGATGAACATCTTTGACCAGGTAAGCCGCATGCACCTGGGCTTCTTTACCAATGAGCGTAAGGGGGATATTATGTCGCGTATCACTAACGATGTGCAGGAAGTGGAAAGCTCTGTGGTGAGCACTCTTAAAGTTGTCTTTCGTGATCCGGCCACCATCATCGGCTTTTTTGCGGTGCTTTTTGCTATGTCGGCCAAGCTCACCCTGTTTACCCTGATCGTGATGCCCATTTCGGGTACCATCATTTCGGAGATCACCAAACGCCTCAAGCGCCGGGCCATGCAGAGCCAGGAGTCGCTGGGCCGGCTGGTCAACATCCTGGATGAAACTCTGTCGGGCATGCGCATTGTCAAGGCCTTTAATGCCCTTGATTTTGTGAGCGACAAGTTCGGCAAAGAGGTCAACCGCTACGCCCGGATTAATGTATCCATGGCACGCAAGCAGGAACTGGCTTCTCCCCTATCCGAATTTATGGGAGTATTTGTAGTTACGGGTATATTGGTGTACGGTGGCATACTGGTACTTACTGACAATTCGGAACTGAGCGCCAGCGAGTTTATCACCTATATCATTCTCTTTTCGCAGATTTTACCTCCAGCCAAGTCTATCAGCAATGCCCTGAGCAGCATACAGCGTGGCCTGGCTTCGGGCGAACGTATCTTCAAAACCATTGACACCCCAAGGCAGATCAATGACAAGCCCGGTGCGGTGGCACTGGAAGGTTTCAGCAGAGATATCGTATTTGAGAACGTCAGCTTTGCCTACGAGCAGGAGCACGTGCTGAAAAACATCAGCTTTACTATTGAAAAAGGCAAAACTGTAGCCATCGTCGGCCCTTCCGGAGGGGGAAAATCTACCATAGCTGACCTGATTCCCCGCTTCTACGACCCCAGCGAGGGATGCATTTACATTGACGGCATTGCCCTGACCGAGGCACAAACCGACTCGGTACGCCGCCTGATGGGCATCGTCACCCAGGAGTCTATTTTGTTCAACGACACCATTTTTAACAATATCGCCTTTGGCATGCCCCAGGCAACCGAGGAAGAGGTGAGGCAGGCAGCCAGAATTGCCAATGCCCATGATTTCATTATGGATACTCCCCAGCAGTACCAGACCATCATTGGTGAGCGGGGCAGCAAGCTTTCGGGCGGGCAACGGCAGCGCATCAGCATTGCCCGGGCCGTGCTGAAAAACCCGCCTATCCTGATACTGGATGAAGCTACCTCTGCCCTGGATTCTGAGTCGGAGAGGCTGGTGCAGGAAGCCCTGACCAACCTGATGAAAAACCGCACCTCCATTGTAATTGCCCATCGCCTGAGTACTATTCAGCATGCCGATGAGATCATTGTAATACAGAAAGGCAGCATCGTAGAAAGAGGCCGACATGATGAACTGGTAGAGATGGGCGGGCTTTACCGTAAGCTGAGCGAGATGCAAACCGTTTCATAAGACTAAACATGCGCCCCCTTGTTGCTTGTTCTTATGGAAAATGCCTATTTTAACAGCATTAAACATCTCTTTATATGAAACCTTTCAGACTCACCCTTTTTGTACTGCTACTTTTTTATCACGCCATCTTCATGGGCGTAGCCCTGAGCAATGAATGGAACTGGATCGTCAACAACAAAGAAACTGTGACGATCATCACCCTGGTTGGAATGCTTCTTTTCATCACCATCTTTCTGCTGGCGCTGTATGACCGTCGTCATTACCAGAAGAAAATTGCCCGCCTGCAGGCCGAAAAAGACAATATCAAAGCCCAGGTCTTTGATATGCAGAGACGCAATGATGAAATTGAAGAAAACATCAGGTCTTTTGAAAGCTCTCTGGAAAAGAAAAACAAAGATAAAAACCAGGAATAGTGCAGCAAGCCATCCGCAAAGAACTGGAAGAAGCCCGTCAGCTACTGGATCATTTCCTGGCAGACAACAAGAATTTAGAAACCATAGAAAAGGCGTCCCGTCTTTTTGCCGAATGTATACAGCAGGGAAACAAGATTTTCTCCTGTGGCAACGGCGGCTCCCACTGTGATGCCATGCACTTTGCCGAAGAACTCAGCGGCCGCTACCGGGAGAACCGCCGCGCCCTGCCTGCACTTGCCATATCCGATCCCAGCCACATCTCCTGTGTTGGCAATGACTTTGGTTATGAGCATATTTTCTCCCGCTACCTGGAGGGCTTGGGCCGTAAGGGAGACTGCCTGCTGGCCATCAGCACCAGTGGCAACTCTGCCAATGTGCTGCATGCGCTAGAGACAGCACGTAAGCAAGAGATCAAAGTAGTCGCCCTCACCGGCAAAGACGGTGGTAAGCTGGGCCCGCTGGCTGATGTGGAAATACGGGTACCTCACCACGGCTATGCCGATCGCATACAGGAAATCCACATCAAGGTCATCCATATCCTGATCATGCTCATTGAAAAGCAGGTGCTGTAAAAGTATCACATATACTACATCTGCTGATTCTACCGTCAATCTGCTTTGAAAGGCAGGCATGATTCCATTTATTTCAGGAGAAAATACTTAAAAAATGCTAGCAAAAACCTACGGTAGCGCCGTATATGGCGTAGATGCCCACCTTATCACCATAGAAGTCAGCATTGGTCAGGGTATCAAATTCTTTATGGTCGGCCTGCCCGACAGTGCCGTCAAGGAAAGTGAGCAGCGGGTAGATTCGGCCATCAAACATGTAGGTTTTGAGATGCCCCGCATCAAAACGGTGGTCAACCTGGCCCCGGCCGACATTCGCAAGGAAGGCTCCGCCTACGACCTGCCCATCGCCCTGGGCATACTTTCAGCCTCAGGACAGATAGATGCACCTGAATTAGGCCGCTACATGATCATGGGAGAACTGTCGCTAGACGGTATCCTCCGGCCGGTGAGAGGGGCACTGCCGATGGCGATAGAAGCCCGCAAACATGAGTTCAAAGGTATCATCCTGCCCAAAGAGAATGCCACCGAAGCAGCTATCGTCAACAAACTGGATGTGATAGGCGTAGAAACCCTGCGCCAGGCCATTGACTTCCTGGAAGGTAAAAAGCAGATTGAGCCCCACTGGCATGAGACGCGGGATATCTTCTTCCAGGAGATGGATAATTTTGATGTGGACTTTGCCGACGTGCAGGGACAGGAAAGCATCAAACGATCGCTGGAAGTAGCCGCGGCCGGTGGTCACAATGTGATCATGGTAGGCCCTCCCGGTTCGGGCAAAACTATGCTGGCGCGTCGCCTGCCTACCATACTACCGCCCCTCAGCCTGCAGGAAGCCCTGGAAACCACCAAGATACACTCGGTGGCTGGCAAACTGCCGCCCGGTTCTTCGCTGATCGCGCAGCGGCCCTTCTGTGCCCCTCACCACACCATCAGCGACGCGGCCCTGGTAGGCGGGGGCAACATTCCGCAGCCCGGGCAGATATCCCTGGCGCATAACGGCATCCTCTTCCTGGATGAGTTGCCCGAGTTCAAGCGCTCGGTGCTGGAAGTGATGCGGCAACCGCTGGAAGAAAGAGCCGTGACGATTTCACGAGCCAGGGGTACAGTGAATTTTCCGGCCAATTTTATGCTCATCGCCAGTATGAATCCCAGCCCTTCGGGTGATTTTTATGATCCGAATGCGGGGCATCCCGATTCGGCTTCAGCCGTGCAGCGCTACCTGGCCAAGATCAGCGGGCCGCTGCTGGACCGCATTGACCTGCATGTGGAGGTCAACCCGGTTTCTTTTGATGAGATGACCTCTCAGCGCAGGCAGGAGAGCAGCGCCAGCATACGGGAGCGGGTGGTAGCCGCCAGGCAGATTCAGCAGCAGCGCTTTGACGCCCTGCGGGAGAGCGGCCGCCTGAAAGAACCGGTCTATTCCAATGCCATGATGCCCTCCCAACTGGTGAAGGAAGTCTGCCAGATCAACCAGGCAGGAAAGACCCTGCTCAAAACAGCCATGGAAAGGCTTAACCTTTCCTCCCGCGCCTACGACCGCATCCTGAAAGTAGCCCGCACAATTGCCGACATTTCCGCTTCGGAAAATATACAGATAGAGCACCTGGCCGAAGCCATCCAATACCGCAGCCTGGACCGGGAGGGCTGGTTTGGGAGGTAGGCAGTTCACTCCCCGGGCAGGATTTTGATTGCGCTAAGGATTTGCTAATCTCAGGCAAAACCTGAATCTTTAGCGCATTCACTTATCAACCTGACCTACAAGCTATGCATCATCTGAGCTCCTTTTTTTTGACAAGCTTTTTACTCTGCAGCAGCCTGTTCCTGCAGGCGCAGCCCCGGCCGCTTATCATAGATGCGGATACCGGCAATGAGATGGATGACCTCTATGCTATCGTACGGGCTTTGCTGGCTGATGATTTTGAGGTCAAAGGACTTTCTTCCGCCCACTTCAACAATGCTCAGTTACTTGCCGATTCGCTCTGGCATATCTATCCTACCAAAAATATCAATACCGTAGCCATCAGCCAGCAGCTGAACGAAGAACTGCTGCAGGCTTTGGACATGGAAGAAATCATTCACCCGCTGGGTGCCAATCGTATGCTGGGCTATGCCTGGGGCTATTATGAGGGAGCACCGATTCCTTCGGCACCGGCCATTGACTTCATCATTAAACAGGCGGAGCAGATGCCCGAAGGAGAAAAACTGCCCGTTGCCTGCCTGGGAGCGGTCACCAATGTAGCGGCCGCACTGGAAACTCGTCCGGAATTGGTCTCCAAACTGAAAGTTTATATGCTGGGCGCTCAGTACGATCCGGCCAGGGGTGTCTGGAACAAAAGTGAATTTAATATCCGTAATGACCTCAACGCTTTTGACCGATTGCTTAATAACCAGGAGTTAGAGCTCTACGTGATGCCGGCCAGTACGGCCAGCGTATTTCGTTTTGACCACCAGGCTTCCCTGCATAAGCTATCACAGATGGATCATCCGGTAAGTAAAATCCTGGCCCGGCGCTGGGCCGAGGTGAGTGCCGGCGAAAAATGGACGATGTGGGACCTGGCCCTCATAGAAGCCATGATCCATCCCGACATGGCAACGCTGGAAGAGAGGGCTGCCCCTCCCGAAAATGGCGGGCGGATTATCAATGTCTATACCTCCATAGAGCCGGAGCAAATGGAAGCTGCCTTCTGGAACAGCCTGAAAAACGACCTTCCCTGAAAATAATATGACGATTGACATCAAGAAAAAGCTGCATCAGGCCTGCCGCGACAGCCTCCTGAAGCGCGAAGCTGCCATCCGTGAGGCTTTGAGAGAAGCGCAGGAGTCGGCCAATGAAGAAACCAAAAGCTCCGCCGGCGACAAGCACGAAACCGGCCGGGCCATGATGCAGTTGGAAACCGAAAAACTCAGTGGCCAATTCAGGGAAGTGTTGCAGGAACAGGAAAAGCTGCAGCAGATCAATCCCGATAAAAAATGCCATATCGTTGAACCGGGTGCGCTGGTGATTACTGATACCCTCAGGCTGTACTTTTCTATCAGTGCCGGAAAGCTGCTCATTGACGGAGTTGAATATTTTGCCCTCTCCGCCCAGACACCCCTGGGGCAATTAGCTTTGGGAAAGCAGGAAGGAGGTACTTTTGCCTTTCAGCAACGAACTTACCGGGTGATTAGCGTTATTTAGTTTGGCGTTCTGCGTTTTTTGATTTATAATTTTTCAGTCTGCAATTTGTAATTTTTCAATTTACGGCATGAATTATATCCGCCTGGTCCTCAGCTATCCTAACTACATCGGCTGCGGCATGCTGCACTATTTTTTTCTTCCAATGGTACTTTCTACCGCTCTTAGGCCAGTGGTGGTAGGCTTTGGCCTGGAGCAAAATAACTCAATTTTCCTGCTCATTTTCATCATTGCAATCCTTTTCATCAGCCTGCTGAGCTGGCTGGGCATGAGGAGGGCTCCCGTTAAGAGGTCCATAAGCATAAGCTAAAGTATAGTGACTGTCATGGCCTCAGCAACCCGTAAGATCCGAAAAGGGGCTGGGGCGTTTTACTTCTATAAAGTTAAAAGTAGAAGGAAACACCTACTCTACAATATCGTTTGCTAACCAATAAACTTTGATCATCCATTTTAGAATATCATTTAATGAAAGATTTCTGGAACGAACGCTATGGCAGAAAGGAATTTATTTACGGCAGGCAACCCAATGAGTTTTTTGCCCAGCAACTTTCTCAGCTTAATCCCGGCAGCTTACTTCTGCCTGCCGAGGGAGAAGGGCGTAATGCTATCTATGCTGCGGCTTTGGGCTGGGAAGTCACTGCTTTTGATTTCAGTGAAGAGGGGAAGAAAAAAGCTGAAGCGCTGGCGCAGGAAACCGGCGTACAGATTGATTACCATATCGCCGAAGCCAGTACATTTGAAGCGGAACCGGCCAGCTTTGACGCCATTGCCCTGATCTATGCGCACTTTCCTCCCGAAATCAGGCAGCAGGCCCACCGCAGGATGATAGAATGGCTCAGGCCGGGAGGAACACTCATCCTGGAGGCTTTTCGCCCGGAGCAGTTGGGCAGAACATCAGGCGGACCAAAAAACAAGGCCATGCTCTACGATGCTGCTATGCTGGCCGATGATTTTTTGTCTCTCAACAAGGTACTGTCCCAGGAAATTGAAGTTGAGCTACAGGAAGGAGATCATCATGCTGGTAAAGCCGAGGTGGTTCGTTTTGTTGCCCGTAAGCCCAAAGCTTGATTTATAAGAAGGCCATCAATATCAGTCTGATGTTACTTTTTGTCAGGGATGGTATGTTGCTGTCGGGTCGCCTTCAGAGGAAGAAAACGGGTATCAAGGTTGGTTGATATTTTATGAAAATCTATCTACCCGACCTTACCCAAACAAAAAAGCTCTCATGGTATCATGAGAGCTGAAGATGGGGAGGCTGTGGTTTAATCCAGGAGCCTGATCATGATGTCTTTGTAGTAAACCACGCTTTCCGGGTCGTGACCCTGCAGGGCTACTGTGCCACTGGAGAGTTTGCGTCCGGCCATACTTTTATCACGCTCCACATTTTCGGGTTCGTAATAATCTACTACTGTCTGCTCATTAATTTTAACGGTGATACGATTATCCTTGACGATGATATGTTCGGTATACCACTCATCATCTTTGACATACACCTCCCGCACATCGTCTATAGCATAGAGGCTTCCGGTACGCCGCCAATCGCTGTGAGAGTTGTTTACCTGTATCTCGTAACCTTTGTCCGGCCAGCCTTTTTCCTGATATTCTGTATGAATGTACATGCCGGAATTAGCTTTGGGTTTAGTCATGACGAGGGCTTTAAACTCAAAATTTTTGAAGTTATGGCTGCTTACCGGCCCCACATAAAACAGATGAGCCCGTGGTCCGGCTACCTTGAGCTTACCGTCTTCTACTGAAAAAGTCGCCGGGTTTTCGCTGGCTTTCCAGCCTTCCAAAGATTTGCCGTCAAAAAGACTGATCCAGTCTCCATCCTGGGCCTGCACCGGTGCCAGTCCGATGGAGAGCAAAAGCAGCGCAGCAAGCATCACATTTTTTGTTTTCATAAGTCAAATCAGGTTGTAGTAGTGCTAGAAGTTCAACGAACTGATAATTTATCAAAATAGCTGATAAATCTCCCTACCTACCCAGAATTTTCAGAAGGTGAGCTATCAAACAATCGGATTAATTTTGAGTACTATTGATTAACTTAACATAATCAACTTAATTTTTCATTTTTTGAACTACAAACTATGGCTCAAATAAAACAAACTTCTTACAATCCGACCTTTACCTTGGGTGGTGACCTCAAAATCAAACGTATGGGCTACGGCGCTATGCGCATCACCGGCGACGGCATCTGGGGACCTCCCAAAGACCATGACAAAGCCATCCGTGTGCTGAAAAAGACAGTAGAGCTGGGCATCAACTTTATTGACACAGCCGACAGCTATGGCCCTAATGTGTCGGAAGAACTGATTGCCGAGGCCTTGCATCCTTACAAGAAAGGATTGGTCATCGCTACCAAAGGTGGCCTGACCCGTACCGGACCCAACGAGTGGCCGATCAATGCCCACCCTGACCACCTGGCTGGCGCCCTGGAGGGCAGCCTGAAACGGCTTAAAGCAGACAAAATTGACCTGTATCAGCTACACAGGTTTGACCCAGATGTACCTGCTGAAGATACCCTGAAATTTTTGCAGAAGAAGCAGGAAGAAGGACTGATCAGGCACCTGGGACTTTCGGAGGTGAGTGTGGACCAGATCAAACAGGCCAGGGAGTATTTTGAAGTGGTATCGGTGCAAAATAAGTACAGCATTGACAGTCGCAAGTGGGAAAATGTGCTGAAGTACTGCGAAGAAGAAGGCATTGCTTTCATTCCCTGGTACCCGCTCAATGCAGGTAATATGAGCACCGTAGAAAAGATGAAGCCCATTGCCAAAAAGCATGATGCTACCGTACCCCAGATTGCCCTGAGTTGGCTCCTGCATCATTCGCCCAACATTCTGCTGATCCCCGGCACTTCCAGCGTAGAGCACCTGGAAGAGAATGTGGCAGCTGCAGAAATTTCACTGGACGAAGAGGACATGCAGACGCTGGACGGGCT
>JBKHDR010000136.1:0-10773 GCA_046541235.1 Cyclobacteriaceae bacterium
CAGTGCCTGAAGGCAACGGGTTTCCAAAACACAAATTATCATGATTCATGGTTTGATTTTTTAGTTTAAAAAAATTAGGACTTAAGACAAACTAAAAGACTGATATGAGTTTGAATTGTTTATGTTTGATAAGATTTAATCGCTGCTCTGCTGCAAGGATTGATTTTCCATCTCATATTGGTTTTGGCCAACAACAGCTCAGTCTACATAAAGGGTCTGCCCGACTGGGTGGGGACCCCGGACGGAATTCTCAAGAAGATTATGGAGATGGAAGTCATCTTGAAGTCGGTTAGCCGCGTATAAAGACTCTGATAAATCTTATTTAGCCGGAACATACTACTGGACAAAAGTAGAGAAATGCAAGTAAAATAAATAACATCCCCTTTTGTGTATAAATTTTTAGATGTCCTTCTTACTTTAGCTCACCTTCTAATCATAGGTTTTAATCTGACAGCCTGGATCTGGCGAAAAACACGCAGGCTACATCTATTGTCTGTCATGCTTACTGCCTTTTCCTGGTTACTACTGGGTATCTGGTATGGTTGGGGCTACTGTTTTTTGACCGACTGGCATTGGCAGGTAAAAAGAAAACTGGGTAAAACCGACCTTCCTTCTTCTTTTATAAAATTTGCCGTAGATGAAACATTAGGTGTGTCGAGTGATCCTTTCTGGATCAACATCATAACAGCCGTGGGTTTTGGTATCGTGACCATTATTTCTGTGATGCTCAATATCAGGGACAGAAGGAATGAAAAAAAGATCAGTTGAGGTAACATAAGTCACTGATCATCAATGTTTTGATCCCCTCAGAAGGCTCAACTAGTATTTTCATTAAAGCCATGTGAGTGGCAGCAGCGCCATACAGACAGGCCCAACCGCTTCGTGCAACACATTGTAAATTTTCTTCAGAATATATTAACCACTTAGCAAATGATTTCAAAAATCAGAGAAATTTAGTGCAGTACTTTTCCGCTGATATTGAGTTTAAACTAATTATTAATGACTTCTTCTAAATGGGATTGTCATCTAAGAGCCACTATTGCGCCGGGACATAAGCCTCAATTGTACTATACTTACCACATCATGATGGCAATATTTCCTTTCATTTGCTGATGATACAGCCTGGCTCTCAGTACATAACGATGACCTTTGATAAGCTTATAACTAATATGGGCATTGTAGTCTGTACCACTGTCATCATCTCCACTGCGGTAACGCCATTCGCTGGCCTCCTCTTCAAATAGCACCAGTACAGTATCTGATTCGCCAAAAGTGCGGATATGGTAGGTTCGGGTGGCCTTCGGCTTAATGATAAAATTTACCTGTTCAGTAGGTTTGATATAAAGTTGTCTGGATTGGAAAGGTTCCAGTTCCTCCATTTCCTCTACCAAAGGAGGATAAAAAGTTTTCACCCACTGTATGTCCCGCTTTGAAAGGCCCGGTGCCGGATAAATACCTTTTTTACCAAACTCTTCCGGCTTCAAGATGAGCCCGGGGCCAAATGGGTAGTGCATGATAGAATCAGGATCCCAGTTGGAGCCCTGCACCGTTTCCGGATCAAGCTTGCGTATGATGTTGTAGTAAGTGGTTTGTCTGGACCAGTTATTAGGCGGCTGAGCCAGCGCTTTATAAACTGCTTCTTCATCCCAAACAATGCCTGCATTTGGATTCTGATGTTCATGGGGCAAGCCCAGTGTATGACCCACCTCATGCAAGGCAGTGTCCATTCCGCTTTGTCCGACCAACTCCCAGCCAAAATTCATAGTACGCTGTCCGGCACCGATATTTAGCACATAAGTACCCAGGTATGACCAGGCCCCATCTCCCTGCATAAACCCTATCTTGACTTCAGCATCTTCCCGCTGGTTTACTTCTTTAAATTCCAAACCAATGCCAATTTCTTTCCATATATTGAAAGCTTCCCTTACAATATTTTGCTGTTCTTCACTGCCCACCCAAGTTCTCCAAACTCTTTCACCATCGGGAGTAAAACCATACTCACCATCCTCTTCCTGATCAAAGAAATAGTAGTGAATGATGGTGCCATTCACCCACTTGTTTTCAGTAATGACAATGGCGGCAGCTCTGGCGGGACTTATTACCGGATCAAAAACACGAGGTGGCACTAAAGGCAGTGAGCAGTAAGAGGTGGTAGGATTTTCCTTACTGAGAAGGTCTTGTTGCTTGTTGTTCTTTTTTCTGGGTTTTGCCATATGTCATAGGATTTCCAGGTAAAGAGATATAAGCCATTGATCCCGACGAATGTTTGTGGACCTTGTTATTGATTTATCCAAACTAAGCAGGCTCTAGGGTAAGAATATAAAATTAAGCGAAGAATTTTATTTGAATTTACTCTTTTGCTAACGAAGAAAAGTTGATGATAGGATATAATCTATCACTATGAAAAAAGATGCTGCGCAGATTACATATAATTCTGCAAGGCATAATTTGTGAAAAGATGGGAGCCGTATTTTTGTGGTTACTACACTACAAAAAACCAGCTCCCCTTCATCCTGAGTATAACTGAAGCCAATACGGTAAAGGTCGCAAGAAAAGCGGAAACTAACAGATGCATTGGTGACTGAACGGAAGTGCTGCCCCTGCTTGGTATGAGATACAACCGACAAGGACAGTGGAAAACATCCTACATATTAGAGAGGGTCAATGATATGACTTACTTCCCCTATGTATTACGCTATTTTCAAATCCTATCAAAAGCTTTGGTGCAGGCTGAGCTGAAGCTGCCCTTTGGCCCAGGCAGCAGTGGTCTGTTTCATCCATCCCAGCTGAACCCTGGAAGATTTTGAAAGGCCATATCCCATTCCCAGATAAGTACGGTTTCTGTCAAAAAACTGTACATACCTTCCATCTCCTATTTCAGTCTCACCATTGATAAATATCTCGTTGTAAAGAGCCAGGTAAATGGCATTTTTGGTGAGTTCTACTTTATTAAGCGGAACATTCAGAAAAAGATTGTAGCGATATCGGGTACGGATGTCCTGGCTTTCTATCCAGCGCTGTTCGTAGCGGATGCGGTGAGTTAAATAGAAACGGGAAGCTACTTTTTGCGAAAAAAGTGCCTCCTGGTAGATCCTGCTTTCATTTGTCATTTCATCACTTTCACCGAAGGTACCACTGCCGATATAGGCATAGCCCAGGGTAAACAAAATATCTTCTGACTTGGGACGATAAGTTAAGCCCGTTCTCAGGAGCAATTGTTCCAGATCAGTCCCAATATTCCAGTATCGGAATTGATAGTCACCCTGCACGCCCCACTGGCTTTCTTTGAAACGCTTCTGAAAAAAATACATATACCAGGCGCCTAACTGATCTTCGTCCGGGCCAGATTGGGCATGGGCTGAATAACTCAACAAAACACTTAAAAACAATACAATTATTTTTTTCATAGTAAAAACAAACGTCAATTATTTTGTAAAGAGTTGATCTTACAGGTTTTAGCTTGCCTGGAAGGCCAAAAAGTCAAGATTTGCAAAGTGTGTAAATTATTTTTTGTATAAAACAAAGATTCATGCAAATCTTGACATCAACAAAACTAGTTCAATTTTTTGTGAAAACCGATGACTTTCTTTTGGAACTACACCTTCTCATCAAGGCAGAGGGCTTACCTGAAGCTAAGTGGCATTGCTGTTTTCCCGTAGCGAGGTGATGACTGTCCTGACTGCCTTTCATCTTTCGGGACAGCAGTGCTTCAAGTACTTCTACCTCAGTACATTCCAGGCCGCTATCATAGCTGTTTTCCTGATGCACCTTGCTATGCACGATTTGTAGCCTTGATTCCCCATGTAGTCATAGAGCTTTGCCTGCTAGGCAAATATCGTTGCCAACCCGCTTTACAAGAGAATTACATAGACAGTAAGCCTTTGAAAGTCTGCCACATCAAACGAGAACATCAGCACAAGGTCATGGTTGAATGGGCTGCCAAGGGCAAAGGCTCAATGGGCTGGTTCTATGGCTTTAAACTGCACGCGGTAATCAACCGGGAGGCTCAACTGGTCAACTTCCTGCTCACCGCTGGCAACATTGCCGATAACAATTACAATGTGCTGAATTATCTGCTCAAAGGCATAGGAGGCAAATTCTACGGGGACAAGGGCTATTTGAGTAAGCTAAAAGAAGCCCTTTTAGAGAAAGGCGTAGACCTGGTGGCCAAGATGCGCAGTAGTAGTAAGAAAGATGCCTTAGTGCTAGAAAAAGATGCTTATTATCATCGTCATAGAGGGCTGATTGAAACAGTCATTGGACAATGAGTAGGACTTATTGATCTAGAACATTCGCGTCGCCGTTCCCCCATCAACTACTTATGTAACGTCTTCGCTGCTCTGCTAGCCTACAGCTTTATGGGCAAGCATCCGCATATCATTACTTTTGAAGATAGAAACCGCTTGATTAATGCAGCTTAGTCTTGAATAGTACTTTACATAGATTATCAGAATAACTGACGATAAGTCATAGAGCAAATTCGGCCTCCGAAAAATGTCCGCATAACGGATCACCCGACTTTTTGTAACACACTCAAATGAAATAGAAAGGGGTAGCCAGTGTAGGAGAGGAGAGTGCAAAAAAGGAAGTTTTTTTTGGGAAAAGAATAAGACAAATTGACATAATTAATGAAAAAATGTCAAGTAATGCTTAAGTAAGAATTCCAAGAGTTTGCTTTGTATAAAATTTGATATGAAGTTAGATAAAGTTTAAAAATTTACATTCTAAGTATGAAAGGAGGTTCTTATGGATACGTTCGTGAGCACACTCTTTATTTTTAATGTAGTTTTGATAATAGCCGCTGTTGTTACGCTTTATTCATCTGCCTTATTTTCTAAACCAGAAGATGCATCTCATCGGCCAAGAAAAGCGATCCCAGAGCTAAAGTCTAGGCATACCGATAGACTTCCGGTAAGGAAAAAGAAACAGGTGAAGACCTTAAAAAAGGCCCGAGAAATAAACTCAGAAAATATTTCTATAACAACAAATTAAAAAGCAAATGAAAAAGTATGCAAATACGATCATTGCTGCAGTGGCTGCCAGCTTACTCACTGTCGTGCTACTGGTCTGGACAGACCTTTTACCTGATACCAAAGAAGTGAGGATCAAAGAGATTGAAAAGCCCAGTGTGCAACACATCAATAATCCTCTCGCATCAGCTGAAGAAGGCGTAATTGATTTTAGTCGCACTGCCGAGGAAGTAATGCCTTCGGTAGTTCATATCCGTTCCTTGATGCCTGTTTCAGGCCCATCAATCAGAAGATATGAATACCGCGGCATGCCTGATCCTTTCAGGGATTTTTTCAACGATGATTTCTTTGACCGTTTCTTTTATCCCTACCGTCAGCCCGAAGGGCAGCCGGAACGCTACCGGCAGAGTACCGGCTCCGGGGTAATCATCAACGAAGAGGGCTACATTGTGACCAACAACCACGTAATCGACCAGGCTGAAGAAGTGGAGGTGACCCTGTTAGACAATCGTAGTTTTGAAGCGACTGTCATAGGAGCAGATCCTACCACCGACCTGGCATTGCTGCGCATAGATGCAGAAGGCCTTAGCAGCCTTCCCATGGTAAATTCAGACCAGGTAAAAGTAGGCGAATGGGTACTGGCGGTAGGTAACCCTATGAATCTGAATTCAACTGTAACAGCAGGTATTATCAGCGCCAAAGGTCGAAATATCAACATCTTGCAGGATGAGTATGCAGTAGAGTCATTTATTCAGACCGATGCAGCTATCAATCCCGGCAATAGCGGGGGTGCGCTGGTCAACATGCAGGGAGGATTGATAGGTATTAATACAGCCATTGCTTCTCCCACCGGGGCTTATGCTGGTTATGGCTTTGCCGTACCTGCTAACATCGTCAGCAAGGTAGTGGAAGACCTGCTGGAGTATGGCAGCGTACAGCGAGCCGTATTAGGCGTGATGATCAGGGATGTGAACAGCCGTCTGGCTGAAGATAAAGACCTGGAAGTAACACGAGGTGTGTATGTTGATAGTGTGATGGCCGGTGGCTCTGCCGAGGCTTCAGACTTGGAAGTAGGTGATGTAATTCTTAAGATAGATGAGGTAGTTGTCAACACCGCTCCTCAATTGCAGGAGCAGGTTGCCCGACGCAGGCCTGGTGATGAAGTAGTGTTGCTGGTGAATCGTTTTGGCAAAGAAAAAGAGATTAAGGTACTGCTCAAAAGCCGTGAGGGGCTGCTGACAATAAGTAACAAATATGCAGACGAATTACTGCAGGGCCTGGGGGCCAGCTTTAGGACACTCGATAAAGAAGAGGCAAGGAAACTGGATATTGAGGGAGGGGTGGAAGTTAGCGAGATCTATGCTGGCAAGCTACGCCGCTATACCCGCATGAAGGAAGGTTTTGTCATAACTCACGTGGACAAGCAGCCTGTAAGCAGCGTGGAAGAACTGTCAGAGGCACTGGCCCGAGCCAGAGGAGGGGTGCTGCTACAGGGAATTTACCCAGAACAGGAAGGCGTCCACTACTATGGCTTGGGTATGGAGGCTTAGATACCAGGTGTGTCACAGCTGATGAGCCTGCTTTAGAAGAGAGCAGGCTTTTATAAATTATTGATGAGAATTGCCTTTTGGACGAGCATGAATGGCTTAAAATATCGCAAGTAATCTGTAAGGCAGTACTACATCGACTGATGCTACCAACTTGGTAAATGTAATCGTGTCACTGTAAAAAGTCCAAAGCCATGAAAAGAAGGTTTTTTCTTTGGGCTGCGGCGGCACTGATGCTACTGATATTTTCTTCTTCCGTTCAAGCTCAGATGTTTGGCCGCAACAAGCCCCGCTACCGCACTTTTGATTTCAGGGTGGTAGAGTCGCCTCATTTTGAGATGTATCATTACCTGGAGGATGATTCACTGGTTAGCAGGCTGCTAAGCGATAGCGAACGCTGGTATAGTATGCATCAGTACATTCTCCGGGATACTATTCGTTTCAAGAACCCACTAATCTTTTATAACCATCATGCGGATTTCCAGCAGACCAATGCCATCAGCGGCAGCATCAACCCGGGCACGGGAGGTGTTACCGAAGGGTTGAAGAACCGGGTAGTTATGCCGCTGACAGAAAGCTACGCTCAGACCAACCATGTGTTGGGTCATGAGTTGGTCCACGCCTTTCAGTATAACCTGATGCGCAGTGGAGATTCTACCAACCTTAGCTCAATCAGGAACCTGCCACTCTGGATGGTGGAGGGTCTGGCCGAATACATGTCTATCGGTAAAACGGATGCCCATACTGCCATGTGGATGCGGGATGCCCTCAAGCAGGACCGCCTGCCGACACTGGAAGACCTGACTCGCAAGCAGCATATTTATTTTCCCTACAGATACGGGCAGGCTTTCTGGGCTTTCGTTACCGGCACCTGGGGTGATGAGGTCATCCGGCCGCTATTTGTAGAAACCGCTAAGTGGGGCTACGAAAAGGCCATAGATTCAGTGCTGCACCTCAGCGCAGATTCACTCTCTACGCTCTGGCAGCAGTCAATCAAAGATCATTTCTCTTCCTACCTCAGCAAAGCAGAAAAACCTCTGCCCGGCAAACGTATGGCTGGGGGTGATGAAGCAGAAAGGATGAATGTTTCACCTGCCTTGAGTCCGGATGGAAGATTCCTTGCTTATTTTTCTGAAAAGAACATCTTTGGCATGGAGCTCTACCTGGCCGATGCTGCCAGTGGAGAAGTTATCAGGAGGTTAAGCAGCCAGGTGCAGCAAAGTAAGGCTGATCACCTGGATTTTATGCAAACCAGAGGTTGCTGGTCGCCTGATGGTCGTCGCTTTGCTTATGTTGTCTTTGACAAAGGCAGGAATGAATTAGTGCTGCTGGATGTAGACCGTCCAAAACGACAAGAGCAGTTTAGCATTGAAAGTCTGAAAGCTTTTAGCAGCCCTGTCTGGTCGCCTGACGGAAAAACCATCCTGCTCAATGGCCTGAAAGGGGGTAAGCCAGACCTTTTTCTCTATCACCTTCAAAGCAGAAAGCTGGAGCAGCTCACCGATGATCATTTTGCTGAACTTCAGCCTTCCTGGTCACCGGATGGTAGCTATATTGTATTCAGTACAGACCGATGTCCGGCAGAGCCTTATACTGTTGTGCCGCAGTATCGTTTAGCCCTGATGGATATTGCCAGCCGAAATATTGAAACCTTGGAAGTGTTTCCGGGAGCAGAAAATCTACACCCGCAGTTCGGTGCTAACGGACGACTGATCTATTTCCTTTCAAATCGGAATGGTTTCCGCAATCTCTACCGCTATGACTTGGAACAGGAAGAGGTGGTGCAGCTCACCGATCTTTATACCGGCATCAGTGGCATTACCAAGTATTCACCGGCATTTAGTGTAGCTACCCAAGGCGATGCTATCGTTTATTCTCATTACCACAAGGGAGCTTATGAACTCTACTACGCTCAGGCTTCGGATTTTGATGGAGTTATAGTAGATGCGCTGAGCGTAGATATGAAGGCAGCCACCTTGCCTCCTCTTCAGACTGGCCCAAAACCACAACTGGTTAATAACTACCTTCGTCTATTCTATACTATAGACGAAACCGCCGCTGATTCAATCAGAAATAAGCCCTATGAACCTAAGTTTAAACTGGATTATATCAGTAACTCAGGGGTAGGTGTAGCGGCTGGTCGCTTTGGAACCGGGATAGCGGGAGGTGTGAGCAGTATCTTCAGCGACATCCTCGGTAATAACCAGCTTTTTGCCAGCCTGGCCCTCAACGGAGAAATTTATGACTTCGGGGGACAGTTTGCTTACCTCAACCAGAAGCATCGCCTGGGCTGGGGCGTGATGCTTTCGCACATCCCTTATCGTTTTGGCTGGCAGACAGTTTCTGCCGACAGTATCACCTACGGTGAGGAGCAGCTTCCGGTGACCAATGTGGCGCTTACGCTTCAGCGCACCTTTGAAGATCAGCTTTCTGCTTTTACCTTCCTGCCATTTTCGCAGACCCAGCGCCTGGAGTTTGGCGCGGCCAGCTCCTACTACAGTTTCCGGCGTGACCGCTTCAGCAACTACTTTTACAATGGCATACAGCTGGGAGAAGACAGAGATAAGCTAGCTGTGCCGGAAGGTTACTTTCTGCATCAGTTCAATGCTGCTTTGGTGGGTGACTGGTCGCATTTTGGCATGGCATCCCCCGCTGCGGGAGGTCGCTATCGTCTGGAGGTGCAGGGCTTATACGGGGCACTGAATTTTTTTAACCTTACGGCTGATTACCGGCATTACCAGTTTATCAAGCCGGTAACCCTGGCTGCCCGTTTGATGCACCTGGGCCGCTACGGCAGGGATGCGCAGAACAATCTGCTCTTTCCATATTTCCTGGGCAATCCTTTCTTTATCAGAGGATATGACCATCAGTCTGTACTGGGAAAGCTAGCGACCAACGGTAGGTCGTTCGGCGGTCTGTCAGGTACCAATATGCTGTTGGCTAACCTGGAAGTACGTTTCCCGCTGACAGGTCCGGCCCGCCTGGCCCTGATTGGATCAAGCTTGTTCTTTAGCGAACTCAACCTCTTTGCCGATGCAGGCCTGGCTTATGATACTAACTTCCCGCTGATCATGGAGCCGGGGGAGCAGCAGCGTATCAGCCTGGTACACAGACCGGTGGTCAGCACGGGGATTTCTGCTCGTGTCAACCTGTTTGGGCAGCTCATTATTGAGCCTTACTACGCACTGCCCATTAGCGCTGGTGGGTTGCAGGCAGCTAATTTCGGAATTAATTTTTGGCCTGGCTGGTAGTAAAATAACCAGCATCAGGCTGCTTTTTGGAAGAGGTAATTTCCTGTAAAATGAAGACAGCTAAGCCTGACAAAATGACGGTTTGGCTTAATAAAATTGATTAGAAAATGTGCATTTAATGCCCTGGAATATGATTTGAAGTAATTTCAGTGTCATTGAAAATTTTGGATACATGTTTAACCTTTAATCAACTACTGAGATGGAATTGTTAAAATGGACCAAAAACTTAAAGCCTACATTTCCTAAGCTGGTGGAAAAATTCTTAGGTAGCAGGATAGACGATCATACTGATGAAGCAGAGGTCATTGCTACTGTACCTTCGGTTAATATTGCTGATAAAAATAAAGCCTTTGAGGTGTCGGTTGCCCTGCCTGGGATGGAAAAAAAAGATGTACAGATAGAAGTAGAGGGTGATTGCCTCGTCATTTCTTCTCAGAAACAGTTTACCAAAGAAGAAGGAGAAGGGCGCTGGATGCGTCGGGAGTACGGTTATGCCTCTTTTCAGCGGATATTTCAGTTGCCTTCCAATGCTGATCCTGAGCAAATTGAGGCGAAAATGAAACACGGTGTGCTCAAAATCAAGATCGGAAAAATTAAGGATAGGACAGTTCAGACAATAAGCGTACAATAAAAGCAAGAGAAAGGAGGTCACTATGGAATTCTTTGCTTTAGGATTGAGCTTGATTTCACTTTTTTATTTATTGCTGTTCATATTTTTTGCCTCTAAGTCAGAATCCAAGCAAGAGTCCGAATCATCAAGGCTAACTCATTTATTAAACATATTCCGAAAAAACGATACTGAGAAAGAACGGGAGCAGTTGCCGCCGAAAAAAGCGGCTTGAAGCAATATATCGGATACCCTTAATGAATAGAAGCTCAATTTGCTTAATATATTTATACATAATGGCAGAGGGAGAACTATTGAGTAGCAATTCTTCTCCTTCTCCTCTATAAGAGGTTTAGTGAGGGTTTTGAGGTTATGTTTTTTTATAAAGTACCTATTGG
>JBKHDR010000137.1:0-10677 GCA_046541235.1 Cyclobacteriaceae bacterium
TAAAGTAGCGGTTTTGCTGCGCAGTCAATTATTATGCAGCCAGGTAGATCACTAAGGTGAAAAATTGCATGGCGGCTTACCCGTGCAATGTCTTCATCTTATAAGAGAATTTTTTTGCGTAAATGTCTCTAGTTTCGCAGGTGTGAAAATGTTTTTACAAAACGCCAGCAAAGTGAAACTACTAAATACCCTCTGCTTCTTGGCATCCCTGATGTTTTCCGTGCAGTTAGCCCAGGCACAGGATGGGCTGATGAAGGAAGCCATCACCTATGAGGAACTCTATGACGATCCTTATGCCATCAATAAGCTATTCGTACACCTGCAGCCTATCTATACCGAACTGTTTGCTACCAATTCAAGTGCGGGCTTTGGTCTGGCTGCCAATTATCTGCATAAAAATAAGGCTGACTTCTGGGGTAATTTCCGGCACGCTTATGCCGCTTCTACTGATTTTGTGAGGAGTAATGCAGAGAAAAATTCTACTGTAGACAATAAGCCCTTCAGTTTCACTTATATGGAAATGGGAGGGACTTACCACATCAAGGATGAGGAGACGGATACCGAAACCAAGATGATCCTCTACTCCAAGCGGTATCAAAAAGGTAACCGCTGGGCAGCCCATGTTCCTGAGCATACCATCATCCCTTCCAAAGTAAGAAAGATCATCGGCGCCCGTCTGGGGGGCTTTGCCTATAATACGGCCATTGATCTCAAAAGAATAGCTGCCGAACAGGAAATAGTACTTGAAGATGCTACGGGACCTTTTCCAACTACCGACTTCTTTCACACTAACCAGAGCGTGCGTGGTCTGTTTTTGGGAGGTTCTATGTCATGGATCAAAAACCTGGCAATCAAGCCCGACAAAGGCTATGGCATACTCTCCGACGACCTGATTTTGACGACCTTTCTGGATGTGATGTATGCACCCAGCATCATCATAGACGATATCATGATGCGCGATACAAATAACCCGGCCATCATGAGAGAGTTTTCTACCGCTGAGCTGCAGACCAGGGCGCTCGGCTTCAGGCTGGGTTTGGAGGGAAAATACAATCGCGAACTGGGTTGGGCATACGGTGCTGAAATCGGCTCCCGCCCCAGTGTCAGCGGCAGAGGGTTTTTTGCGCTGGTTAAGATCAGCCTGCCGGTTTACAGTACCAATCTGGACTATGGCAGAGAGGCTTTTGGTAAATAAACCAAAGAGTAAATTTTAAAGCAAAAGACGCCCAGAAGGCGTCTTTTTTCCATTTATAGGACCCCTTTGGTGCTGGGCAGGCTGTCAGGGTTGGTCAGGTCACGGCTTACCGCCATTTTGATCGCCTTGGCTAATGCTTTAAAGGTCGCTTCTATTTTATGATGTTCGTTCTCACCTTCCACTTTGATATTGATGTTGCTCAATGAAGTGTCTGAGAAGGATTTAAAAAAATGGTAGAACATCTCGGTAGGCATATCGCCGATTTTTTCCCGCTTGTACTCAGCCTGCCAGATCAGCCAGGGGCGACCTCCGAAATCTATGGCTACCTGAGCCAGGGATTCATCCATGGGCAGGAGAAAACCGTAACGCATGATACCTTTTTTGTCGCCTATGGCTTTGCGGTAAGCTTCTCCCAGGGCCAGCGCCGTATCTTCTATGGTATGATGCTCATCTATATGCAGGTCACCTTTCACCTTTATCTTCAGGTCGGCTCCCGAATGACGGCCCAACTGGTCGAGCATATGGTCAAAAAAACCCAGGCCGGTGCTGATCTCCGTTTTGCCCTGTCCGTCCAGGTTCAGCTCTATTTCTATATCCGTTTCTTTAGTGGTCCTTCTTACCTGGGCCACGCGTGCTGGCAACTTCAGGTATTGATAAATAAGATCCCAGTTGGTTGTGCTCAATGCAGCGTCTTCTGCCTGCTCGTCTGAGATATAAATCGCCTTACAACCCAGGTTTTTGGCCAATTGTACGTCCGTCAGGCGATCACCCAATACGTAGGAATTTTTCAGGTCGTAGTCTCCCTGTAAGTACTCGCCCAGCATGGCTGTACCGGGTTTGCGTGTAGGGGCTTTTTCATGTTCAAAGCTACGGTCAATATGTACTTTGGTAAAATGAATGCCCTCGGCTTCCAGTATCTGCATCATCTTATGATGTGCCGGCCAGAAGGTGTCTTCAGGAAAAGAGTCAGTACCCAGTCCATCCTGATTAGTAACCATGATCAGTTCGTAGTCCGTTTCTTCGGCTAATTTGCGCAGATTGGAAATTGCCCTGGGCAGAAAGGCCAGTTTTTCCAGCGAGTCAATCTGTTTGTCTTCAGGTTCTATAATGATGGTGCCATCACGATCCAGGAATAATATCTTTTTCATGTTCTTAGGTTTGACGAAGAGCCAATATTAACAAGATT
Organism: Cyclobacteriaceae bacterium; assembly: GCA_046541235.1. Taxonomy (GTDB): domain Bacteria; phylum Bacteroidota; class Bacteroidia; order Cytophagales; family Cyclobacteriaceae; genus Catalinimonas. The sequence goes on from JBKHDR010000137.1 coordinate 2,382, forward strand.
CATTTATCAAGTCAAAAAATAGGCTTATGGCAGGTAAGGATAGAAAGAGCGGCGGAAGCTGAATTTATTTCCACTCAAAAATAGAAGGGATCTCCTGCGCATTGAGCCACTCCAGCAGGTGCCAGTGGTTAGGCTTGTCCAATGAATCCTTCTGTTGGATAAGGGCCATTTCATCAGGCGTAGGCGTTTGCACATCCGGAAGCATACGGTAGTCAGTAATCAGTACAAAAGTGACCAGGAGAAGGGTACCAACCAGACTCAGGAGCAGCATACGCTTGAGCAGTTTGTCTTCCGGAAAAGTTTTCATAAACCAAAGGTAAGAAAGTTCGGTGGGCTTTGCCTGGAAAAAAGGACGAAGCTGATAAAATGGTGCCTGAACAGGCATGATAAGGGTGTGAACAGGGATGAAAGAAAAAAAGCGGCACATCCAGGCCGCTTTTTAAGGTGATTAAAAAGGAAATTACAAACTATTCAATGATAAGATCCCACGTAAGGTCTACATCAGACTCACCATCCTGTGAATCAGAAGTTGCCGTTTTGATATCAGGCTGGTGTTTTAGAATGACCCTGAATGTGCCGGTAGCAGCATCGCCGGTGGTCCAGTCTGTGCTCAGGCCCAGTGGTAAATTATTATCATCAAAATCATTATAGTTGACCGGTTCAGAGCGGTTACCATCTCCTATGTTTCCATCACCGCTGGGATCAGTAAAGAGGCCGTCAGTCCAGCCAAAGAAGAACATATGCTCTTCATCCTCTTCATCAATTTCTTCAGTAATACTTTCATCAGCAATGCTATTTTCCAGCTCCATAGTCAAAGTATAAGTAGTGTTGGGCGCCAGAACAATATCATTTACTACAGCAAGTGGTTGCACGCCTTCTCCGTCAGGGTCTTGTGCAGTGGCTTCTACCGCTGTTCCTCCTCCTTCCGGTGTAAAGGTAAGGATGACATCGGTAACAACCTCTTCTTCATTTTCTTCAGGCGGAAGATCATCATCTTCACAGGCGGTAGTCAATAGGATACCGAGGCTCATCAGGAGAAAAAAGGAATATTTTTTCATGATTGGTATGATATAATTTATGCAACAATGTTGCAATAATAGCATTACTTACTTATTTATCCAAACATGAAGGCAGAAAAAATCAGATTTGGTAAGAAAGGGAGAGGATGAAATTTCTGCCGGTATCATCGGCAAAGTAGCGCAACCGGTCAGTATAGTTGCGGTACGACTTATTCAGCAGGTTATGTACCTGTATGCCGAGACGTAACCTTTTTATCTGCCCGGCAATTCCCATACGGGCAAGCAGGTAGCCCGCCGGGGGAGGCAGGATGTCAAAATCCGAAGGATTTGTGGCAAAAAGATTCTCGCCTTCCCGGGCAGCCTGTAGTAATTCGGGTATACCGACTACCCTGGGCGACTGATACTGTCTGAAGGTATAATCCAGCTCAAAGTGCCAGTAAATATCTTTAAGCAAGGCAAAATCGCCCGGCCGGTAGGTAAACTCATACTGAAGGTTAGGTGGGGGCAGGCCTACAAAATTTCCAGCATTAGTTACATTTCGGGCCCACAGAAAACTTCCCCTTAGCTCAGAAGTAATTTGTGGGGTATGGGCAAACCTCGTACTCACGTCTACACCGGCAAAGAGGGCATTATCCTGGTCATAAATAAAGTAAGGAAAGGCTCCCCTGACGGTCTGGGTTAGTCCGGCCGGTTTGTTGTAGATAAAATTCTGTATATAGTTGGCATAAGCAGTGATCTCAGTGCTCATCTTTTCTTGGCTGATCTCGTAACTGTTAATCCACTTGATCCCGACTTCAGATGGCACAGGCCTTTCTTCATCACTTAGTATATCATTGGTGCTGATCTGCTGGTTTTCCAAAGTACGATACCGCCAGAGACCATATTCAATGGAAGCCTGATGGGTGCCAAAGCTATAAAGTTCTGACACATTGGGAGGCCGCCAGGCAGTACCCAGGTTGGAACGAAGCGTATGGCCTTCCCGGAGTTCTTTGACTATGCCCAAAGTGGCTGTCATGTTCCGGAAATTGAGCTCATGGCGATAGACATCATTATCAGGTTCTCTGCCGCGGATTGAGGTGTGTTGTATATCGTACCTCAGTCCAAACTCCAGCCGGCTGTTCTGAATTTCCCGGGCTTCTATCAGGTAAAAACCCAGACGAGAGGTGTTAAAATTAGGTACAAAAGGGACTGTATTGGTGCCGGGCAGGTTGTTGTTGTCCTGGTATACCGCCTGTACACCCAGGCTTCCTTCCCAGCCAAGCAGCTCAGGATGATACCAGCTACCATCTACTGTGTGGCTCAGGAGTTGCAGGTCAATGGCAGGCCGCTGATTGTTGGTACCACGACGTACATCAAATTCCTGCCGCTGGTTGAGCTGAAGGGCATACTGAAGCTCGACACTTTGTTCCTGACCATTCCAGATGGTCTTCAGTTTCAGCATATCGTGTTGAACGGCCTGCTGCGGATTATTGATCTCATAAGAGAAGGGACGTGTTTGCGGGGGCGGCTCCTGAGCCAGGGCAGTGGCTATATCCTCCAGATTACCACCTACTGAAGCACGCAGTAGCCCCAACTGCTGCTGGAAATGGCTGTAGTAGGTAAAAAAATCAAGACTCTTCCAGTGGAAGCGTCCGCCCAGGGTAAAGCTTTCCTCTCTTTTGCCGGTATTGGTCAGCTGGTAATCGGGCGTATGCAGGTCACCCTGCCTGAGGACAGATGCCTGTGCCTGCAGGGCTACTTTGTGAAAACCCTTGCTGAGTTGCAGGCTGGCTTCTCCAGCCCTGCCATTGGAGCGGGCCGTTACTGCCGCCTCGCCCTGCAATGCTGTGTAGAATTCAAGCTTAGGAGGATTAATGAGCAGTACGCCTCCCAGGGCATCAGGACCATAGCGTACGGTAGCCGCTCCTTTGATCACACTGATATTTTCTGCCAGTGAAGGGTCTATCTCAGGGGCATGATCGGCTCCCCAGTTCTGGAACTCATGCCTTACGCCATTGTTGATAGTTAAGACCCGGTTGCTATGCAGGCCATGGATAATAGGTTTGACTACATTTTGCCCGGTTTTGAGCATGGACACGCCGCTGATGCGGCTGGCCAGTTCTCCCAAAGAAGCCGACCTGTTTTGTTCTAATTCGCGTCTTCCCAGCTGTTCCACCGTGGCCGAGGATAGCTCACCTGCCTTGATCTCCGATTCAATGATGATGCTCTGCAAAGTCACTTCTTCCGGAGCAAGGAAAATCTGAGGAAATTTATGGTAGGGATCATGATGATGAGTGACCTTTTTGTAACCTACATGTGATACGATCAGGTCAAACTCCTTCTGGCAAATGTTTTGGATACTGAAGGCTCCGTTTTCATCGGCGATTGTTCCCCGGGATGAATTTTTGAGTTGTACAGTGGCAAAGGGGAGGGGTTCAAGGCTGGTAATGTCAAACACATAACCCTCTACAGAATAGATACAACTGTCCAGAGCAGCATCAGCTTTTTGCCCGCTGGACTCCTGTGCCAGAGCACTGAACGAAAAAAACAAAGCCAAAAGGGGCAGGAAGCACTTCAGTAGTCTCATAATATCCGGCAAAACTAAGAAAAAATGCCATTATGTTGCAAAAACACCAGCAGCTTATTGCTTTACCAGAACAGGGGCTTACGAAATCTTACCTTGATCATCAGGTGGCGATTGACATAACCTGCTTTTTCTATCATTCGCCGGGAAGCAGGGTTATCAAAGCGGCAGGAGCAGATGGGCTTTAAATTGCGCTGGTAACTCATTTTTTTGCCTTCCTGCATGAGATAAGCTCCCAAACCTTTATTCCGGCAATCTTCATCCACGATAGCCCCAATATCGGCATAGCCAGCCTGTGATTCACTTGGCCTGAGCTCGCAGGTTGCAATAATGCGTCCTTGTTTCTGCATAAAATAGATGCCTTCTCTGTCTATCCAGTAGCCAAGGTATTTACCGAGCCAGTTGCTGTCGGCGCCGGAAAGCCGGTGGCAAAACCTGACGAGTGCCGAAATCTCTTCCTGGCGGGCCAGTTCCAGGGCCAGAGTATCAAAGGGAGTGGCGGGCTTGCAATGGGTCTTCCGTTGGGCTTCGTCATCAAAGAAATAATAGAAAACAGAAGTATCCTGTGCCAGCTGGAGTGCAGCATTCAGAAAAGATGGGCTGCAGGTAGGAACATAAGCCTGGCGAATTTTTTTTGTTTTGCTCAACTCTGCCAGCACAGCAGCTGCCTGGTTGAGATACGGATCAAGGATAAAAAAGTGTACCAGGGTGGCATTGGTATCCGTAGCCCCGTAGCCGATGTTCTCACCTGCCTGCATGATACAAAACAAATCGGATCTGTGGATAATATCGTCCCACATTCCATCCATAGGAGCACTAAGTGAGGCATAGTATTGTTGTCGGAGGTCAGCCACGGCTTTGGCAGAATGCTGATCAATGAATTGAAAGCTGGCTTGAGGCATGCGATAATTCTATAGGCACTTTTATATATTGAAAAAAGTATTTTGGTCCGGTGGATGTTTCTTTTGAAAAAAAAATCTTTATCACCCCACCCAAGTATTCCGCCCATCAAATTTAGTTACTTCTTTTTTGAGGATCTTTTCCATTGGCTTTCCCAGGTTTTTTATTTAAAAACCGATTACCGAGCGGCTTCCTGCGGGCAATGAAGAGTGAAATTTCTTTCAGACAGGGCACATCCATAGCAGTGCTGTAACAAAAAAGCGGAGAAACCTCTCCGCTCTTTTTCAACCTAGCCAAAACTAGTAAGACACCTCTATTGAGTTAGTGCAAAATATTCAGAGCAACGCACCAACTAAAAAGATGCTCAGTAGCATACATTAAATTTATCTGATTTTTTCTTTGAGCAGATCAATACGGGACTTAGCGTCTGTGCGTCCCAGTGCATAAGACTTTTCAAACAGCTGCAGGGCTTCCTGGTAAGAGGCCTGCTTCTTTTTACGGGCAAACTGGGTGCGTTTGGCTACCTCCTCAACTGCCTCAGCCCTGGCAAAATAGGCATCTGCCTCGCTGATCTGCTGATTGATGATCATTTCCTGGATTTTTGCCTCTCCCTTTTTCAGTTCTTCATCCTGCGCCATGATCTCAGCGGTTTTCAGGGCAATGGCTTCATTCTGATTAGCTACAGTAGAAACCAGTTGAACGTTTTCTGCCTGCAGTCCCTCTACTTTTTGTTGCAGTACCGCCAGTTCTTCACTTTTAGAGCTGATCTCCTTTTTCAGTTTCTTGATCGTAGCTGCATAGGTCTGGTTGACCGATTTTGAAGTTTCCAATGATTTTTCCATTTCTGCAATCCTGGCTTCGCTCTGCAAAATGTATTCGTGCAGGTTTTTCATGCGGTCCGCATAGTTTTCATCCGGGCCATTTTCCAGATTGATAGTAATATTGTTGCGGGCTGCGTCAATGGAATCCATCAGCACGCCTACCTCTTCCAGAGTAAAGGCTACCTTCTGGCTTTGTAGTAATTCCATCTGCAGGCTATCAAGTTTGGCTTGCATCTGCAATTGTGCTTCTTTGTCCTGCTGACAACTGACGAGAAAGGCACCTAAACTAAGCGCCATTACAAAATTTCTGATCATACAATGATTAAGGGATAAATTTTAACTTTAGACGCAGGAAAGTAAGCGGGTCACTGTAGAAATATAAAAATATTTTTTTGGCTTATCAGAGGAAATGTTTTCTACCGTATGAGCTCATCAGTGAACCAGACCAGCCTTTGTTCCGCTGTTTTTAATCTATGCAAACAATGCTTCTGCTTGAAAGATCAGCAGCATATTTCAGACTGGCGGTAAATTCTATTTCAAAATTCCGAAAAATTAACCGCGCTTGCTTAATTTGTCAGCTTAATTACCTTATCAATATGAGCAAGCAAAGTCTATTTTCTAATACTCTTCTTTCAATCGCATTCAGCCTGATCTGCTTCAGTTGCTCCGAAGAATCAAGTGTTGGCGTAGGAGTGGAGCCTCCCGCCGATGCCGAAGTGCTTTTTGACGGCTCCCGCGAAATGCTGGACCAGAAATGGACCTATTGGGAAGGGCCTCGCCTGTCAGCGGAAATGCCTATTAAATGGGAAATTGTTAATGATCCTACCGGAATAGGGACAGCAGTAAGTGCCAATGATCCGGCAGCAGCAGGAGGGAAGTATGGTGCCGCCGATATCGTAACGAAAGAAAAATTCAGAGACTTCAGGCTGCACGTTGAGTTTTTAATTCAGAATGAAGGCGGTAATAGTGGCGTTTACCTGCAGAACCGCTACGAGATACAGATACTGGATGGAGATTCTACTGAACATGGCATGGCAGCTATCATCAACGAAACACCTTCGCCCTATGAGCTTTATGAGGGTTTGGGGAAATGGAATGCTTATGACGTAAAATTCAGGGCTGCACGTTTTGAGAATGGAGAACTTACCGAAAAGCCCCTGGCTACAGTGTATTTTAACGGCGAAAAGGTACATGAAAACGTTGCCATTAACCAGGTATGGGGTGGCCCTAACTCAGGCCTGGATGGCGGAAATGATGGAGGTAAAGGCATTACCGATACTCCAGGAGGTATTAAGTTACAGGCCGAAGGGCATGAGGTGCTCTACCGCAACATCTGGATAGAGGAATTGGATCTGCAGGAAGCAGATACTGATTTTTAGACAGTAGCCGCTTCCGGATTTTTTTATATTTCGTCAGCCCTAATCCTTTTGATGGGTTCGTTTTCCAGGCCAAACAGCCTGATCGTAGCTTCATAATCACTGAAATCATAGCGGCCGTTAGGTTCAATAAACTCACCGGGTACCACTACGATGCGAAAGATCTGGTTATCAGTATAATCAGGGGGCAGCAGGTCAAGTGATTGATTTCCTTCCAGAAAGATGGTCACATCGGTAAAGGTATGATCAAAATTGTACTGGTAAATGCCATCTTCCAGGAAAAACGTCTGCGGCATCAGCCTCCAGACAGGGATATCTCCGTCCGGACTTTCAAGGGTTTCCCAGAGCACATACACCAGTACGGCATCAAAGAATTCCACCTCGTCGGGCGGAAATTCAAACAGAATGGAGTAGTTGTTGTCCGGGTTAAAATTTACCTCAAAAAGCTCCAGTACGGCAGAAAATTCTACGCCTCCGGCAGGGCCTTCGGGGCCGCGTGGTCCCTCCGGACCGGAAGGGCCAATGGGCCCTTCGCAGGCGATAAATCCGATAAAACAGAGCAATGTGAGGGCTTTGATTTTCATAAGAAAGGTTGGTTTGTCTTAAATTATCAATAATTATACATAATCTTGCAGTAAATAGCTGACCTGCTTACGACAGGCAGCTTACTGCTTTGAACTAATCCTCTGAACGGGTAGTTTGAAGTGTTGTTTGCTAAAAATACCTGTACAAAATTTTGTTCCGGCCATTTGCGCTAAATCTATGTCATTAGTTAAAGAATTTGAGGACCAGGGCAACTGGTTGTTCGTCAACAGAAGCTATCTTCCCCTGCTTTATTACCCACTCGCGGTTTTGTTCATTTACCTGGATAGTCTCGGCCCGAACCTGCTTGAAGGGCTTTATGACAATGTTACCTGGATCATCTTTTGCCTGCTGGTAGGCTTATCAGGTCTCTTTGTTCGAGCCTATACCATCGGGCATACTCCCAAGGGTACTTCAGGCAGAAATACCAAAGAAGGACAGGTAGCTGAAGTGCTCAATTCCAAAGGTATTTATTCAATGGTCAGGCATCCGCTTTACCTGGGTAACTACCTGATGTGGCTCGGACTATTTCTATATGTAGGTAATATCTACTTTGTGATCATTGCGTCGCTTATTTTCTGGCTGTACTATGAGCGTATCATGTTTGCCGAAGAAGCTTTTCTCCGCAAGAAATTTGGCCCTTCCTACGATGAATGGGCCAACCGGACGGCAGCTTTCCTGCCTGATTTCAGCAAATATAAAAAGGCAGATCTGGAATTTTCCATGAAAAATGTGTTGAAGCGGGAGTACAATGGTCTATTCAACCTGGTGCTCTCCTTTACACTGCTGAGCCTGCTTCACCATTTTTTGAAGGAGAATGAATTGACTGTACATCCTGTGTGGCTGTACGCCCTTGGTGTGGGCCTGCTTGCTCTCATCGTGCTGCGAACACTTAAGAAGAAGACTAACCTACTGCAAGTAGAAGGGCGCTGAGTGCTTAGTCAGGGCCGCTAACCTTGTTTGTTTATTCACTCCTGAGCGCTTGTTCAAAAATATCATTTCGCATTATGCTATAAAACATTCAAAACCATAGAT
>JBKHDR010000138.1:0-10662 GCA_046541235.1 Cyclobacteriaceae bacterium
ACCACCAGCCCCCTTCAATCACACCCAGTTCTCTTTCATTCAATTCTACTAAATTTTCCATTTCTTTGAATTTGACATTCTGATCACACTTCTAGGTTATAATCCTCTGTGACTGTATTTGATCATAAAGATTATCAGAAAAATAATAAATAAGCTTGAATTCGCCAAAGTGATGACTAGCTACTACTGTAAGTGAAGGAGGGGCACATGATTTACACTTTTTTAAAGAAGCAATGCATAAAGTAATTGCTGACAGAACGGACATGACGCCACCCATATCATATCAGGAAATACTTAAGGAAAAGAGGCATCAAAGCAATGATCCCCGAAAAGGTCGTTCCTGAAGGAAAAAAACGTAGGAAGAAGAGCCCCCGGCCAGGGTGAAACATCATCTCTTTAATAAGGAAACCTACAAAGAAAGAGCTCATGTGGAGCAAATCATAGGATTTACAAAAGAGTACCGTCGTATTGCTACATGATAAACTGGCCGTAAACTTTCTGGCATGGACCAAATAGAATTAAAGAGATACTACTTCAAAACTCTTTTATCAGACACAACCCAGTCTATTTGCCCATAGCATTAGCATGCTTATCCATATAATCTATGGTCAGATTACTGAGAGCTCTTACCCCCAGTCTGAGGCCGCTGTCGTCAATGAAAAAGTCAGGAGTGTGATGAGGTGCTGCTTCTTCTGGCTGCATACCGGCAGGCATCCCACCCAGGAAGAAGAAAAAGCCGGGCACTTCCTGCGCAAAGTAGGAGAAATCCTCGGCGCCGGTAACAGCATTACGCAGTAAGACATTTTCCTTACCGGCAGTCTCATGAAGTACCTCTACCGCCTGGGCGGTAAGCTCAGGATCGTTATAAGTCACCGGGTAACCTCTTGAGATATTGACCGTCACCTCGGCACCGGCACTCTCACCGATGTTGGTAGCAATTTCACGGATGCGCTCATGGATTTTGTCCTGCATCTCGGTATCCAGCGAACGAATGGTACCTATCATCTTTACTTCTTCCGGAATGATGTTGCTTCGTACACCCCCTTCAATCTTACCAATGGTGACCACCGCCGGGGCTTTGATCAGTTCAAGGTTACGACTCACGATGGTCTGCAGGCCCATGACGATCTGGGAGGCGGTCACGATAGGGTCTACGCCTGCCCAGGGATAAGCACCATGTGTTTGAGAACCTCTCACGATAATTTCCAGCCCGTCTACTGCTGCCATAGTGCCTTCCGGACGATAGCCAATGGTATTGACCTCCGTCTGCGAATTGATATGCAGGCCGAAAATCACATCCACATCCGGGTTTTTCAGTACACCTTCCCTCACCATCAGGTCGGCTCCGCCTTCTTCTCCTTCGGGAGCACCCTCTTCGGCCGGCTGGAAGATGAATTTGACGGTGCCTTTCAGGTCCTTACGCATACCGCTCAGTACTTCGGCTACGCCCATCAGTATGGCCACGTGGGTATCATGACCACAGGCATGCATCACGCCAACTTCTTCGCCATTGTATTCTGAAGTCACTTTGGAAGCGTAGGGCACATCTACCCTTTCCACTACGGGCAGAGCGTCCATGTCGGCACGGAGGGCCACTACCGGGCCGGGTTTTCCTCCCTTCAGCACTCCTACCACACCGGTATGGGCCACTTCGGTCTGCACCTCTATGCCCAAAGATCTCAGGTGACTGGCTACTTTTTCAGCGGTTTTAAATTCGCGGTTGGAGAGCTCAGGATACTGGTGGATATCCCGCCTCCAGGCAATGACTTTTTCATTGATCTCCTCTGCCTTCCGGTCTACCCGGCTTTTCATATTTTGTGCCGAAACCCAGGCAGGAAAAAGAAGCAGGACAAGGAGAGATAGTACAGTATAATTTTTCATGATAATGATGGTTAGGCTTACAAAATAAGCCCAGAAGATATAGGCTTTTGATATGATTATCAAAAAAAAAAGCGCATCCGCAGCCAGACACGCTTTTCTTACTAAATAATTTTGAGAATCAGGCATTTGAAGCTACCCTGGGAGCGCCTCCTTTGATCTCATCGCTGGCATTATCAGCAAACTTTTCAAAGTTTTTATTAAACTGCTCTGCCAGGTAAGCGGCTTTATCGTCATAGGCCTCTTTATCTTTCCAGGTGTTACGCGGGTTGAGGATTTCTGAAGGGACTTCAAAACAACTTTTAGGCATGCTCACCCCAAAGACGGGATGTTCTTCAAAATCCACCCCATCCAGTTTTCCCTCCAGTGCGGCGGTGATCATGGCCCGTGTATATTTTAGTTTGATACGACTGCCTACACCATATGGCCCACCTGACCAGCCGGTATTAATTAGCCAGACATTTACCTTGTGCTGCTCCATTTTTTCACCCAGAATCTCCGCATACTTGGTAGGATGCAGCGGCATGAAAGGTGAGCCAAAACAGGCAGAGAAGGTAGCTCTGGGCTCAGTCACGCCTGCTTCGGTGCCTGCTACCTTAGCCGTATAGCCAGAAATAAAGTGGTACATTGCCTGTGCGGTAGTGAGCCTTGAGATAGGCGGCAACACCCCATAAGCATCGGCTGTCAGGAAGAAAATGTTGCTGGGCGTACCTCCAACGGAAGGTTCCCTGGCATTTTCTATATGATAAATAGGGTAAGAAACCCGGGTATTCTCGGTTACTTCCTTGTTGGCAAAATCTACCGTACGCGTGCCAGGCTTGAAACGGGTATTTTCCAGGATAGCCCCAAACTTAACGGCATTCCAGATTTCCGGCTCTGACTCGGGGCTCAGGTCAATCACTTTGGCGTAGCAGCCTCCCTCAAAGTTGAAGACGCTGTCTTCGGTCCAGCCGTGCTCATCGTCTCCGATCAGGTAGCGCTTAGGATCAGCAGACAAGGTGGTTTTACCCGTTCCGGAAAGGCCAAAAAAGATAGCTGTATCGCCATTTTTGCCCATGTTGGCACTACAGTGCATAGATAGCACATGCTCACGCTCCGGCAACAGAAAATTCAGTACGCTGAACACCCCCTTTTTGGTCTCACCGGCATAGCCAGTCCCGCCAACCAGAATAATACGTCGGCTAAAATTGATGATGGCAAAATTAGGACTGCGGGTGCCATCTACTTCAGGATCAGCTTTAAATTCTGGTACTGCCAGGATAGTGAAGTCGGGTTCAAATTTTTCAGCTTCATCATCATCAAGCCTCAGAAACATATTGTAGCAAAAGAGATTGTGCCAGGCCTGTGTATCAATAATACGCAAATTAAAGCGGTACTTAGGGTCAGCTCCCGTAGCGGCATCACGGATGTAAATCTTTCTGCCATCCAGGAACTTCACCATTTTGTCAAATAGCTTATCAAATTTAACGGCATCAAAGGGAATATTGACGTCTCCCCACCATACCTTATCCTTGGTAATGTCATCTTTGACAATAAAGCGGTCTTTGGGTGCGCGACCGGTAAACTTACCTGTATCGCACATCAGCGCCCCAGAGTCGGCAATGACACCTTCTCCCCTTTTTACGGCCTCTTCAACCAGTTCGGCCGGGTGCAGGTTCCAGAATACGCCCTTGGCATTATGGATACCCAACTTATCCAGGCTGTTGAGTACAGAGGCAGGATTGGTTCTTTTCATGGGTTTGTAGTTTTACATTATGATTAAAAAAAGTGGTTTTCTTTGATTTGGATGAAACTCGTCTAAAATCAACCAGCTAACTATGATATAAGTTAGCATATAACCTGATCTTGCTCAGCTAAGGTCATTCATCATATTTTAAATATACCAGCTTTACAGAAGCGTAATTTTATATTATTATAAAAAATAAGCCTCATAATTGTTATTTTTTTTAATTAACGGTGAATTATTCTGTTATTACTTTCTTCCTGATGCGCCAAAGAGCAATAGCAGAAAGCGGTTATTTTATATAGCTGATTTCTCGAAATTCTTCATTTGGATTCAATCCCTTTTGACATCCCTGCTGCGGTAGGTGGTACAGCGGTTGTCTGGTATGGCGGCGACTTGCCGGAGCCTTCTTCTGACCACCTGCCGGCGATTTTCAGGATGTGCGGAAAGAAAACGCCTCCTCTTTCCCTAAGGATGTATCACCCAAAGAAGACTGGCTAAAGCTACTGCTCAGCCTGGTATTGATCGTAGGTGGAGCAGAAGGACTGATAAGGGCCATCCGCTTTGATGAACATTTCAATACCCTCAGCTTTCTGTGAGACCTGACGGTAATCGCTGCCGGTACCAGCCTGCCTGATGCCTACGTGAGCGTGATGGTGGCTCGCAGGAATGAGGGCGTGGTGGGCCGGACCAATGTACGGGGCAGCAACATCTTTGACCTGCTGTTGGGTATATTAATTGCCGGTACCTCTCCTATTGATTTCACAGTAGCCGTTCTCATGATGGACTTTCTGACATTGGCTACGATTATGCTTTTTACCATGATGAGAACCAGCTCCGGCTTCGCCAATCCGAATGCTGGGGTCTGCCGGGTATGTAAGTCATCTTCATTGCCTGGATGGTGCTGGAAACTGTGGGAGTGTCGAGTGTGGTACGCTAAGTAAGTCTTGGTGAGCAGGCGATTACTTCACCTCATCGGTATTACCTCTCTCCAGCACACGGCCTTCCGAGGTGCCAAAGAGCTGTTTGATCTTCTGTTTGGCTTCGCCGCTGCAAATCATCACCAGGTAGTCGTCTTCTTCAATGGTCACACCTTTGGAAGGGTTTTTCATCAGCACGCGCCTGCCATTGATTTTTTTGTTGATACCCACCAGTACGCAGTCGTGCTCCACTTTCAGGTCTATATAAGAATCCAGGTAGTCTTTCCCGATATAGGGGTTTTGTGGTTTGACGCAAAACTCCAGCAGGTCGTACTCTTTGCCTTCCTGGGCGGTGGTCATGATAGATTCGGCCACGATAGCCACATCCGGCTCAAAGGTGTAACTGGCCACCAGGCGGGAAGCGATCTCCGTTTTGGAAACCACGTAGCGTACCCCCGCAGCGGCAAATGTCTCCTTCAGGCTGGGGTTGTTAAGCGAAACCACATAGTTGAGGTCAGGGTATCTCTTTTTGAGGTTGAGCAGATAGATGAGCACCTCAGTATCATCCGGAAAGTTGATAAAGACGGTGGCAGCCTCTTCAATATTGGCCTTGGAGAAGGCATCCATATTGCTGTAGTCGGTGTAGAGTACAAATACCTCTTTGTTGGAATAAGCCTCATAAATCAGATCTATCGTGGCTTTGTCGTTGACTACAATGGCCACCTGCTTGCCGGAACCGGCTACCTCGTCTACTACCTGCTTGCCGAATTTATCCCAGCCAATGACGAGGATGTGATTTTCAAAATTTGTTCCCAAGAGTCCGAGTCGTTTTTTTTCTAAATAGGCCGAAACCTGATTGGTAAGTTGACTGATAATATATCCGATGACGGTCACACTTCCTAAAATAAACACCAGCCCCACGATGCGCCCGAAGAGTGATACCGGAAAGTAATCGCCATAGCCCACAGTAGTAAGTGTGACAATGGTGTACCAGAAAGCATCGGGTAAATTGTTGATATTGCTACCCTCTTCTCCACGCTCTGCCAGGTAGAGGAGGTAGGTAATGGTTATATAAGCAGCCAGCGCTGCCAGAATGATGAGTAGATTATTATTTCGTTTTGAAGCCAAGTTTTCAATCAACAGTGAACAGTGAACAATCTAACATCTTCAATCCATTTGCTGGGCATCAAAACTCAACACTTCCCCTTCCGCTGCATCTACGGCAAAACTAAGTTGTATCGGATTGCAGCATACTTCACAATCCTCCACATAAGCCTGCTCTGCTACCGAGGTATCCAGCAACATAGAGATCTGCGCCAGGCAGTAAGGACAGTAAAAAAAATGCTCAATCATTGACCGGTAGCAGTTAAACAATTCAACATAATCTAAAAATACTTTGGCTTGATGATCTCACTCAAAATGATAGCCTTCCGGGCGCTCTGCGGATCTTTCAGTGATTTGGCAATGTCGGCGGCCGCGCCTCTCTTCTTTTTACCCACTTTTACTTTCTTTACCTCCAGCCGCCTGCTGCTAATGTCCTGCTCAAAATCAATTTTGTCGCTGATTTTTTGCGCACCCCTGGCCTGCTGTACGGATTTGCCAAAGGAATTTGCCTTCTCTTCCATCTTCTGCTTAGCTTCTTCAGCCGCCTCTTTGGCTTTACGCTCGGCGAAGGGATTTTCATAATCATCCTCCTCTTCCTCCTCCCGCGCTCTTCGCTCCAGCGGACTCTCGCCGGTCAGTTCACGCAGTATTTCCTCAAAAGTAGCCGGCTGTTCTCGTCTGCGTCGAGGCTCCGGTTCATCAAGCGGACTTACTTCGGGCCTTCTGCGGGGCCGACGGGTATCTGCCTCGGTCTCTTCTTTAGGTTTACGGGTCTCTGCCTGCTGCTTCTTACGCTTCTTGAGCAGGCTGGAGATCAACGAAAAGAGGGCAAAAATGATAAAGAGAATGATCTGAAAAAAATCTTCCATAGTGGTCGGGTTCGGGGCTTAAAGATAGCATTATCTGGCAAAATGTCTAACATTCAGGGAAGCTGCAATTTGCTCAAATTCAGAAGGACGGAGCCATCAGGTAGAGTAAAGCCGGTGGAGGAGTCAAAAACGATACCTGTACCTGACTGCTCATTCCTGATATAAAGCTGTGCATTTACTTTAGAACTTAAACTCCCCGATGAACTTCCTGTTGGGGACATAATGATAATTTCGCGTTGGGCGTTTCTTTCAATATTGAGATCGGCATTGGCCTGGCAGAAGCTGAAGAATTCCTCATCTGTCATTTGTACCTGTTCGCCCCTGAGTATAATTTTGTCCAGCATGTTCCCCTGTAATTTTTCTTCAATTTACATTTGTCCGGATAATTGACAAACGGCTACTCACTCAAAATGATCTATCTGCCACATCATTTAGGTCTTACGTTCACAAAATCAATAACCTGAATTATCATTTTTACCCGGCATAATAACATCATGTTAGCGACATTAGGGAAGCCAAAAAAAATACCCTTATCCTGCGGAAAAGAAGTTTTTTTAAGCCAATTTTAATCAAGCAATTCTCAATATAATTGCTAAGTTTGTCCCTTTTCCGCAAAAGAAGATATGCAGCTAACACGACTTGAGATCAAAGGCTTTAAGAGTTTTGCCGACAAAGTGATCATCAACTTTGACAAGGGGATTACCGGCATCGTGGGTCCGAACGGGTGTGGAAAGTCCAATGTCGTTGACTCCATCCGCTGGGTGCTGGGCGAGCAGAAGACCCGTATGCTCCGCTCTGATAAGATGGAAAACATCATCTTCAACGGCACCAAAAAGCGTAAGGCCACCCAGATGGCCGAGGTCTCCCTGACCTTTGACAATACCAAAAACCTCATTCCTACCGAATACACCCAGGTTACGATCACCCGCCGCTACTACCGCTCGGGCGATAGCGAGTACCTGCTCAATGGCGTTACCTGCCGTCTGAAGGACATCACCAACCTCTTCATGGATACGGGTATCGCTTCCAACAGCTACGCCATCATTGAGCTGAAAATGGTGGATGAGATTTTGAACGATAAGGACAACTCCCGCCGCAACCTCTTTGAAGAAGCTGCCGGTATCAGCAAGTTTCGCACCCGCAAGAAGGAAACCCTGCGCAAGCTGCAGGATACCGATGCCGACCTGGAAAGGGTGGAAGACCTGCTCTTTGAGATTGAGAAGAACCTTAAATCGCTGGAAAAACAGGCCAAGCAGGCAGAGAAATATTACAAGGCCAAGGAAGAATACAAGACGCTCAGCATACAGCTGGCCAAGATTACCGTGAGCAGCCAGCGGGAAAAGCTGCAGAAGCTCAAGAAGCAGCTGGAAGCCGAGAGCGACCGCAAGCTGAGCCTCAACCGGCAGATGAGCGAAAAGGATGCCCTCATTGAGCAGCTCAAAACCGACCTGGTCAACAAAGAAAAATTGCTTGCTTCCCGGCAAAAAGCGCTGAATGAACACGTAGAGCAGATTCGGAACTACGAGAGCAGCAGGCAGGTGAAGAACGAAAAGATGCGCCTGCTCAAAGACCGTCAGATGCAGCTCACCGAACAGATTGAGCGCGACCGCTTCAACATTGACCAGATCAGCGAGAGCCTGGAAGTGCTGCGCGACCAGAAAGCGGAAGCCGCTGAAGCCCTGGAAATTACCAAAGAAAGAGTCACCCGACTAAAAGAAGAATACGAGCAGTTTAAGAGCAAAACCAACGCTCTCAAGGAGGAGGTAAGCCAGGCCGAGCGCAGCCTGCGCGAGAAGCAGGACGAAGTTTACCAGCTCAAAAAGACCCTGGAAATCAAGCAGATGCAGCTTAGCTCCTCACGGCAGGACCTGGAGCAGGCTTCAGCCGATACCTCTGCCCGGCTGGCCGACCTGGGCCGCTACGATGAGCGGGCCGCAGAGTTAGAAGAGGAAATCAATGCGCTGAAAGACGAACTGGCACAGGCTGAGCAGGACGAACAGGATCTGCAGCAGCGCATGGAATCACTGGCCGAAAGTATAGAAGCCGATAAGGAATCCCTGGCCAAGGTCAACCGCAGCCGGGATGCTTTGCAAAACGAGTACAAGCTTACCAAGTCGCTGGTAGATAACCTGGAAGGCTTCCCGGAGGCCACCAAATTCATCAAAAAGAATGTAGAATGGGCCAAAAAAGCACCCCTCCTCTCCGACATCATCAGCTGTAGTGAAGAATACCGGGTAAGCATTGAGAACTACCTCAGCCAGTACATGAACTACTTTGTAGTGCAGGAGCGTGCCGAGGCCATAGAGGCTATCAACCTGTTGAGTGATGCCTCCAAGGGTAAGGCCAACTTCTTCATCCTGGATGAGTTTAGTCACTTTACCCCTTCTTCCCCTAAGAATTTTCCCAATGCTGTAGCCGCAGCAGACATCGTGGAGTACGATCCGACATACGAAAGCCTGGTGCGCCATGTGCTGGACAATGCCTACATCGTCAATGGTGACTTTACCCTGCCTGATGATAAAGAAACTTCTTTCATTACTAAAGATGGCCGCATCGTGCAGCATCCTTTCAGCCTGTCCGGTGGTTCGGTAGGCCTGTTTGAAGGCAAGCGCATCGGCAGGGCCAAAAACCTGGAAAAGCTTAGCGAACAGCTCAAAGAACTGGAGCAGCAGGTTGAACAGTACCAGCAGCAGATTCAGGAAAAACAACTCCAGCTTTCTGGGCTGAAGCAGTCATCGCCCAAACAGAAGATTGCCAGCCTGCAAAAGGAAATCAGCCAGACCAGCCAGGAGTATGTGTCGGTAAAAACCCGCAAAGAGCAGCTCAGCGAAATGCTCAGCAGCACCGCCCGCAAGCGCGAAGATACTGAAGAGCATATCCAGGAACTGCACGAAGCCTGTGCTGAATTGCAGCCGCAGGTAGCCGAAAAAGAACAGGCGCTGGCATCTTTTGAAGAAAAAATCAGAAACCTGAAAGAGCAACTGGCCGAAGAGAATGAGATCCTCAGCGAAAAATCTGCAGCCTACAACCAGGAGAATATCCAGTTTTACCAGCAGGAAAACCGCCTGAGCAGCGTTTCGCAGGAAATCAACTTCAAGGAAGAAGCTTTTACCAGCAGCGAGCAAAATATCACCAAGAACAAGCAGGCCCTACAGGAATGCGAGAACAGCATCAAACAGCTGCTGGAAAGCAGTGAAATTGGCGAAGACGAACTGCTGGCCATGTATGAAGAGAAGGAGGAGATAGAAACGGCCGTTAACGAAGCAGAGAAAGACTACTACTCCGTACGCGGCGAGATTGACAAAAACGAAAAAGCTACCCGCGAGATCCGCAACCAGCGCGAAAACTCCGATGCCCTGGTACTGGAGATACAGAACCAGGTCAATGCTACCAAGCTGGAACTGAGCGGCGTGAAAGAAAGACTGTCGGTAGAGTTTGAACTGGACCTGGACGAACTGATGCAGCAGCCGGAGGAAGCACCTCAGGAAGCCATTGACCCTGCCGCCCTGCGTGAGAAACTTAGCAAGATCAGGGAACGTATCCAGAAGATCGGGCCTATCAACCCTATGGCGATGGAAGCCTACGAGGAGATCAGGGAGCGCTACGACTTTATCACTAAAGAGAAGAACGACCTGCTGCAGGCTAAGGACTCACTCATTACCACCATTGATGAGATTGATACCGTGGCCCGGACGACCTTTATGGAAGCTTATGAAAAGATCAAGGAGAACTTCGTCAAGGTGTTCCGTTCCCTCTTCACCGAGGAAGACGACTGCGATCTCAAACTGACCAATCCTGATGATCCGCTGGAATCAAGCATTGATATCATTGCTCGTCCTAAAGGCAAGCGTCCGCTGACCATCAACCAGCTTTCGGGTGGAGAAAAGACACTGACGGCTACTTCACTGCTCTTTGCTATCTACCTGCTGAAGCCGGCCCCCTTCTGTATTTTTGACGAGGTGGATGCTCCCCTGGATGATGCCAACATTGATAAGTTTAACAACATCATCAAGACCTTCAGCAAGGATTCACAATTCATCATTGTGACGCACAATAAGCGCACTATGTCCAGCACCGATGTCATCTACGGCGTGACCATGATAGAGCAGGGCGTCTCCAAGGTAGTGCCGGTAGATTTGCGGGAGTTTGAACTGCAGCCGGAGTAGTA
>JBKHDR010000139.1:0-10625 GCA_046541235.1 Cyclobacteriaceae bacterium
GCGGTCTGGACGGGACTCGAACCCGCGACCTCCTGCGTGACAGGCAGGCATTCTAACCAACTGAACTACCAGACCTTTTTTGTTTGTAAAAAACTCTCTTCCAGAGCTCTTTTCCGTTTTGGTGTTGCAAAGATAGAATCAATGATCTTAATTACAATAACATATCTTAAAATATTTGTTATTTTTTTTAACAACATCTCATATAGCCCTCTTCAAGCCTTTTTTTCCTTTTGGTAAAAAATAGAATTACCCTTAGTTTTGTCAGACAATCTAAATACAATTATGTTGCTGGAATTCGAAAAGCCTATCATAGAACTTGAAAATAAGCTGGCTGATATGAAGCAAATGGCCCAAGCAAACGGCGTTGATGTTTCTGAAGCAGTCAAAACCTTAGAAGAAAAAATATTTGCCCTGAAAAAAGAAACTTTTCATAACCTTACCCGCTGGCAGAGAGTCCAACTCTCTCGTCATGGTGACCGTCCCTATACCCTTGACTATATTTATGAGCTTTGCAGC
This sequence comes from Cyclobacteriaceae bacterium, assembly GCA_046541235.1. Classification (GTDB taxonomy): domain Bacteria; phylum Bacteroidota; class Bacteroidia; order Cytophagales; family Cyclobacteriaceae; genus Catalinimonas. Next base: position 517 of record JBKHDR010000139.1, read on the forward strand.
GATTTCATAGAACTGCATGGCGACCGATCAGTAAACGACGACAAAGCCATGGTGGGTGGCCTTGGCACCATAGATGACCAGACTTACATGTTCATAGGGCAGCAGAAAGGCAGAAATACCAAACAGCGGCAGACCCGTAACTTTGGCATGGCCAACCCGGAAGGCTATCGCAAAGCCCTCCGACTGATGAAGCTGGCAGAAAAATTTGACAAACCAATTATCACATTTATTGATACACCCGGTGCCTTTCCTGGTGTAGAGGCTGAAGAACGCGGACAGGGAGAGGCTATCGCCCGTAACCTGCGCGAAATGTTTATGCTCAAAGTACCTGTCATCTGTATCATCATCGGTGAAGGAGCTTCCGGTGGAGCACTCGGTATCGCTATCGGTGACCGGGTCTTTATGCTGGAAAACACCTGGTACTCAGTGATTTCACCTGAATCCTGCTCTTCCATCCTCTGGAGAAGTTGGGAGTATAAAGAACAGGCTGCCGAAGCCCTTAAGCTTACTGCCGAGGATATGCATAAGTTTAAACTCATAGACGGTATTATTGAAGAACCTCTCGGAGGTGCACATACGGATCTTAAAAAACAAGCCAATACTATCAAGGCTTACATAAAGGATGCGCATAAACAGCTTGCAAAAATGTCAGCTGATAAGAGAATTGAAAAGCGCATTGAAAAATTTACCAGTATGGGTGTCGTTAAATAAGCAGACAGATGTAATTTATCATGAGAGTTGGATTAGTGCTTTCGGGAGGTGGGTCCAGAGGAATTGCCCACCTGGGCGTACTCAAAGTGTTGCAGGAATTAAATGTTGAAATTTCCCTTATTTCCGGGGCCAGTTCCGGAGCCATTGCAGGTTCGCTATTTTCGTATGGCTATCAACCGGATGAAATCCTGGAAATTGTAGAAGAAATCCGCTTCCTCAAATTGCTTAAACCTGCAATCAGCAAAACTGGTTTGCTCAGAATGGAAGCTACTGAGCTTCTTTTCAAGCAGTATTTTAAGAAAGATGATTTCAGCGCCCTCAAAATACCTCTCTACGCTGCAGCTACTGATCTGTGTAAAGGACGCACTGTATATTTTCACGAAGGAAAGCTCGTCAAAGCCCTGATGGCTTCTGCCTGTATCCCGGTAATTTTTGACCCGATCAAAATTGATGGAGAAGATTACATAGATGGCGGTATTCTGAACAACTTCCCCAGTAAACCACTCCTTGGTCAGTGCGATTGCATCATCGGCTCACACTGCAATCCAGTGGATGACTCCTTCCGCCTGGGCAACGTTAAAACCATGTTTGAGCGTACTTTCCTGCTGGCCATCAATGCCAACACCTATAACAATATCAAAGACTGCGACCTGTTCCTGGAACCCCCCGGGCTGAAAAAAATCAAGGTGTTTGATATGAATAAGGCCCGCTACATCTTTCAGGCCGGATATGAGTATGCAAAAAGCAGGGAGGAGGATATCATGAAATTAATTGCCGCCACTGCACAAAAGACGGCTTAATCATTTTATATTTCGGCATGCTAAGAATCATTGCACTCATTATTTTCAGGATTAGCGGCTGGAAGGCAAAAAGTTCTGTTCCCTCCGATATTAAAAAGGCGGTGATGGTGGCCGCACCTCATACCAGCAACTGGGACCTGATCTATGCCAGGGCAGCCCTCTATATACTCAGGGTACCGGTGAAATTTACCATCAAAAAAGACTGGATGTTTTTTCCTCTCAACCTGCTTCTGGATTACCTGGGTGCTATTCCTATTGACCGTAATCCTAAAGGAATCAGAAAAACCAGTATGGTGGATAAGATGATAGAAATTTTTAATGAAAGAGAACATCTTATTATCCTGGTGACACCCGAAGGCACCCGCAAATATGCCAAAAAGTGGAAGTCGGGCTACTACTTTACCGCACAAAGGGCAGGTGTTCCTATATTGCTTGGTTACCTTGATTACAGCCAGAAAGAAGCAGGCATCGGGGCCGTCTTTTATCCCACCGGAGATCTGCAAAAAGATACAGAACAAATCAAGGATTTCTACAGAAAAAAAGTAGCTAAATATCCGGAGAACGGTGTTTACTAAATCCCTCTGCTTATTTTGCGGCCCGACTCAGCTGAGGATCAACAAAACGAAGTGAATCTTCCTGATACTCCGGTATGAGTAGTGAACTGTCTACCGGGACGGGTGGTGGAAAAACAGTTACCATTTCAACTGTTTTGAAGGTTTTTTGCTTCTTCAGATCGCTGATTCCCTCAATGATCCCGTACCTGTTTTTGGCGGTCAGATAATTTTTTGGTAAAGAATCCGGACCAAAATTAGAAAAATGCGCATAACGTACACTGTCATCAAGTATAAAGCTACTCTGGAAAGCCGGGCATATCATGCCTCTGTTGCACGCAGTAGCTAAGAAAGAAGCCAGAATGATGTACTTTATGGTTGAGCCGAATGTTTTCATCAAAAATAGTATACGGCAACTGGATCAGCCTAACTGTCCTGAATTATTAAGCTGAACAAATATTCAATAAATGATTGGTACTATACTTCTTTTCTTTGTTATTTATATTACACACAATCTTTTTTGGTACAAAAGAATAGGTTTGATATACCAATCTACCTGAAAAACGTACAAGAAGGTCGGCTTATTGGCTGACATGAAGCCAAAACCTGTACGATCGCGGCTGCTTCAGTTACCAAAACCACTCTTCAAAATGCGGTTTAGCTTATCTTCTTCTGCTGGTAGAGGATGGTAAACACCCGGCCTGCCTTTCATAAAAAGAGTACCGCTCACCCGGTCGGTATTATCGTATCTTTGCCGGTAATGCGGGTCAAAATCAGCGGTTTTTTCCATCCACTCAGAGAGCTTATCGAAGTGTTTTTGTATCAGCGGGCGATAAGCTTCGTCATAAGCAAGGTTATTAAACTCCCAAGGGTCTTCTTTCAGATTGTAAAACTCTATGACCGGGCGAGGTACCTGAAAAACTAATAATTGCTCCCTGTTCAGCTTTCCCTGCTCCTTTAGTTTCAATAGCGACTGATGAGAAGGACTGCCTGCCAGGTCAGCTGCCGTACCATGAGGTAATTCAATATAAGCATTGAAAATAAGTTTAAAACTATCACTTCGTACCGAGCGGATATGCTCATCGCAATCATGCCAGTTTCTTTCACTAAAGACATATTCATCTATGGCAAGGTAGGCATCCAACAGGCTGGGCAGAAAACTCTGACCGTACATCTGCTCGGGTTTACCTACGCCAGCAGCATCCAGGATACCAGGCGCAAGATGAATCATACTCAACAGCCCAGTTTCTTTACTTCCTGCTGATACCACACCAGGCCATTTCACAATAAAAGGTGTTTTGATTCCTTCGTCATAGAGCGTGCCTTTAGCCCGGGTAAAGGGCTTGCCATTGTCACTCATAAAGACAATGATTGTATTTTCCTGCTTGCCAGCCTCTTCCAGCAGCCGCACCACCTCACCTATCTGTGCATCCATACGGCTGATTTCGTCATAGTAGAGAGCCAGGTCTGCCCTGGTCTCAGGTGTATCGGCCAGGTAGGGTGGCACTACTACCGAAGAAGGGTCATGAGGGTTTTCTATGGTATTGGGTTGATATGATCGGTGGGGATCCTGAAAAGCGTACCAGGCAAAGAAAGGCCGCGCTCCACTATTTTGCATGACTTTCTCAAAATCAGATGTTTTAGGGTTGCCCTGACCGGGATAAAATACGTCAAACTGCTCCTGGGCAGGCTTACCTATGTGCGACTTTCCCAGTAGAGCAGTATAATAGCCGCCTTCCTTCAGGTAATAAGGCAATATTTTAATATCAGCTGCCAATGGCTCATGCAGGTCTTCTGTCCTGACGGTGTGGGCAAACTGCCCGCTGAGCAGACTGGTACGGGTGGGACTGCACTGAGGAGTGGTCAGGAAGGCATTTTCAAAAATCATCCCATCACGGGCAAGTTGGTCTATATGAGGTGTGCGGATAGCTGTATTTCCGTAACAGCCAAAGTCTCGCCAGCCGGCATCGTCCGCAATAAACACAATGATATTAGGCCTTTGTTGGGCCTGCAGGGGCTGGATTGATGCTAGAAAAAAAATAATGCCAGCAAAAGCAGATAATGGTAAAAGGCTTTGCATAAACTATTTTTGAAAGTAAAGGTTGTGAAAAAGAATCAACGTATACAGGCCTTGAAACAATTTGCTGAACTCTTTACCGCACTTGATCAGACTAACAAGACCAACGACAAAATAGCACTTCTCAGGATTTATTTCCAAACAGCACCGGATAAGGACAAGCTCTGGACGCTGGCCCTCTTTACCCACAAAAAACCCAAAAAGCCCGTAAACAGCACACAATTGAGAGAGTGGACCAGTACATTTACTGCTTTACCATCCTGGCTGGTAGAAGAATCTTATCATGTGGTAGGTGACCTGGCCGAGACCATCTCTCTGCTGCTACCTGACCCAGAACAGGAGCAGGATCAGCCACTTGCCTACTGGATCAATTTTCTTCAGCAGTTACACGGCCTGGAAGATGATGAAAAGAAAGAAAAAATTACGCATGCCTGGCAGCAGATGAGCCAGAGCGAAAGATTTGTTTTCAACAAACTGATGACCAGCAGTTTTCGCATTGGTGTGTCCCAGCAAATGGTTGTCAGGGCGGTAGCTGAAGTATATAAGCTTGATAAAACCGTGGTTGCACACCGTATCATGGGAGACTGGCATCCTGATGAAAGCAGCTTTGAATCGCTTATACTGGAAGAGAATAAAGAAGATAAACTCTCCCGCCCCTACCCTTTTTACCTGGCCTACGCCCTGGAAACCCGTCAGTTGGAAGATTTGGGGCATCTCTCAAACTGGCAGGTAGAGTGGAAATGGGATGGTATACGAGCCCAGCTGATTCAAAGGCAGGGCAAATTTTACATCTGGTCAAGAGGGGAAGAACTGCTTACGGAGAAGTTTCCTGAACTTCACCCAATGTCTGAATTCTTACCTGACGGTACAGTCTTAGATGGAGAAATCCTGCCTTTCAAAAAGGGAGAAATCCTGCCCTTCAGCGCCCTGCAGACTCGCATTGGGCGCAAAAACCTGAGCAAAAGTATCTTACAGCAATCACCGGTCATCATACGTGCTTATGACCTGCTGGAATGGCAAGGGCAGGATTACCGTGAACAGCCCATGCGAATTAGAAGACAGGTGCTTGAAAAGCTCCATCATACTACGAAGGATCAATTTCCTGCATTTCAACTTTCTACCGTTGTGGATGCCTTGAGCTGGGATGAATTGAAAAGCCTCAGAGAGCGCTCCCGTGAGTTTTTTGCAGAGGGCTTTATGCTAAAAAAGAAAGATTCACCCTATCTGACAGGCCGCAAAAGGGGCGACTGGTGGAAATGGAAGATAGACCCGCTCACCATAGACGGTGTACTGATCAATGCCATGAGAGGCTCCGGACGTAGAGCAGGCCTTTTCACCGATTATACTTTTGCCGTATGGGACAGGTCAGAAGGCACTGCCAACCTGGTTCCCTTTACCAAAGCTTATTCCGGCCTGACTGATGAGGAATTCAGAAAGGTGGATAGATTTATAAAACAGAATACCCGCGAGCGCTTTGGCCCGGTAAGGTCGGTCAAACCGGAACTGGTGTTTGAGATTGCTTTTGAGGGCATACAGCATTCCAGCCGCCATAAGTCGGGTGTGGCGCTACGCTTTCCACGTATGTTGCGCTGGAGGCATGACAAAAAAGCGGAAGAAGCCAATACGCTGGAAGAACTCAAATCGCTGCTGGAAGTTTACGGGAACTAGAGATTGAAAAGCTGGCTGATGGCCATTTTCCAACCCGCTGGCCCTATGCCACTTACTTTTTCTACCCGGGAAGGGGCGTTTTCCAGCCATGAGCCATCTCTACGCCTTACCAGGAAGGGCTGATCTACCGCATGTAGCAGGGGTAGGTCATTGGCAGAATCTCCCAGGCCAATCGTATGAATTTCGCCATACTTGAGCCGCATCAATTCGTTCAACAAAGCAACAGCTTTACCTTTGTCACTATTCACCCCCATAATGGTATGAAATTTACCTCCGGAAACGCACTGCAATTTCTCTCCATTCAGTATGTTCAGAAAGCTGTCCCAGGCTTCTGATTCACTGACACCTTCCAGCAAAGTTTCAGAAAATTCGCGTTGTGCGGCCCGTTCCGCGGCTTTTTGATCAAGCCCGGTAAGTGCCATAATGCGTAACACTGACAGATCCGCATAGCCTTTTGCTTTTAGACCGGTATCCTTCCTGGCCCTTTCCAATACCTGCCGGATCTGATGATAGCCGGTACCCAATACGAGTACGTCATGACCATCCGACTTTCCGGAAGAGACGTGTTTTAAAAAACTGACGGTGCTGAGCTCAAAATCAAAAAAACCAGCAGGAATGAAGATAGCACTTCCGTTTTCCACGATAAAAGGCGACTGTAAATCCAGTGCCTGTAGGTAATAAGCCTGCTCTGCCCGGGTTTTAGATGAGCAGAAGATAACAGGAATCTCCAGGCTTTTGAGGCGGGCTATGCTTTCTTCTATCGCTCGGTAACTATAATCGGTAAAATCAAGCAGGGTACCGTCAAGATCAGTGTAGATGATCTGCTTCAATGAGTTGATGGGTTGAAATTACAAATGGAAGATTAAATAATCGCGATGTAACGAATTTAAACGGTCACACTGAGAACCCCTGAACGCTAAACTAATCAATTTTAAAAAAAGAGCTCACATCATAAAATAACTACTTCATTTCCAACATCTTACCCTGGTCAGGCAGGTGATCATCTTTGTCCTTTACTTTATCTCGTATCAGGCCGGGCAGAGCGTTTTTAATTTTCTGCTTGCTCAGGTCAGCATTTAAGAATTCTGCATAAGGTTCATTTTCCAGCAGACGAGCAATTTTTTTCAAATCCGCATTAATGATGGCCGGATAGTAAGATAAGGATTCTGGTAGCTTCTCCCCTCTCTTGATCAGCCTGCGGTTATACAGATCATCCATGATTTCTTCCTTGAGAGGCTCCGGGCAGATGGGCGAGCGGTAAATCACTTCCATAGCTGCCCGGCTCATATCTTTCACGTGTTCATCACCTTTGACCTCATGCAGGTGAGGATTGCGGGATTCTATCTGGAAGATCTCTATCCGGTTTTTGAGTATGTCTTTCTCAGAGTTGCCAATGATACCTCCGAAGCGCTCCAGCATATTGATGTAGTGGTAGGGCTCAATAGAATAGCCGGATGAAAAATCCAGCTTGGCTGCCAGGCTCATGCTCATGGCATGCTCTCCGGCATTACCGGTTTTTATAATTTCTGTACCATAACCTGTATAATGGCTGATAAGTGAGTTAAGAATACGGTTGGTATGCTCCGAAGCCCGCCCTCTTTTGGCAAAAAACAGGTTGGATTCCACAATCTTTGGCTTGCTATGCCAGGAAATCCTTACCATAGAGTAGCGGGATTTAGAAAGCAAAAAGCCCGCACAATATTCCTTAACATACTCCAGCACTGCTCCTGGGAAGAAATTGTCAGAATCAATAAAGCCAATATATTTACGCCCGGTCAGGTAGCCGATGATCGTACTGAGGATCATGCCTTCGGCTTTGCCACTTTTTACGTTGCCATTTTCATCAAGAATGTACTTGTAGCCAGCACTTTCGCAGGCTTTTGCCAGCACCGGGTCTTTCTGATGCACGACAATTACATCTTTACCCATAAAGCGGGCAGCATGTTCAATGGCATCTTTTTCTATATAAAACCTGTCAATAGGTTCTCTGGGGCTGTTAGATACGATGACAGTCAGGCAGTCATTAGGAATACCGCAAAGCACTCCCTCAATAAGTTTGATGCGCTCTTCCATGACCGGCACCACGATGACCATGTCTTTTTCTATCTCATTGATAGATTCATAAGACAGGCGTACGATCGTTGAATTTTCACGGCTTTCGTTTTTAGCAGACTTAAGACCGGCATCCAGTTCGTAAACCTTCTGCACATCGTGAAACATAATCGGACCGAAGCGCTCAACTTCTCGTGGAATTTCAATTCTCATAGAAATACAGCTTAAAAATTAACAAAAACAGAATAAAACAGAATAAATGGCAGGATTCAATTTAATGAAAATATACCTGTTGCCCTAAATTAATTCTAAAAAAGCTACACTTCTATGATGAAAGGCTGGGGGCTGAAACAGAGTACAAATATGATGAGCGCTAACCAACCAAGTACTTTACGGAAAGGGGTAAGCGGTTGATCAATCACTACCGGTGGATGGTAAATACCCAACACTCTTCCGATAAGAAAAGCAAATACGAGCCAGCCGGGATACCCCAAAATCGTGGGGTCAAATGCCGCAATTACAAACTGTACACTAAATACGGAAAGAGCGATAAGAAAATTAGTCTGGAAAGAGGCTGTTATCCTGGAGAAAATCAGGTACAAAAAACCCAGGTAAAGCGGTATGCCCAGTAGCAGATCATCACTTGATTCATAGGGACTCATTACCCCTACTCCAGAATAAAAGACGAACAAAATGAACAAGGCAGGAGAAAGCCACCTGTGCCAGCGGTTGCCTACCAAACCGTAAAGAACATGTCCGCCGTCTAGCTGACCGATGGGAACGAGGTTGAGGGCGGTAAAAAACAGTGCCAGGAATCCGGCAAAAAGCCAGGGGTAATGAATGATTTCATAAGGATTGGGAATCCGCTCAGGATCAGTAGCCACGTACTCTTTAAAAAATTCAAATAACAGAGATGTACCCAGAGGTGGGCTACCGAATTCATCTTCATATACATATTTGGCGTAGTCAAGGCCATACTCCTGGTACTCCGGATGAATCTCAAAAATATACTCAGGGGGAGGCAGATGGGTAAAGCCATAGTAAAGAATTCCCAAAGCCACTACAAAACCGGCCAGCGGCCCGGCAACGCCAATGTCAAAATACTTTTGCCTGCTTTTGACCTGATCTTTAATCCTGATAACGGCTCCGGCAGTACCGATGGAGGGAAGAAAAAGGAAACCCAGCCAAAGCGGAAGATAATAAGGAAGCGTTACCCTTACCTTGTGCCATTTGGCAGTAAAATAATGCCCGAACTCATGTACGGTCAGAAATCCCAGCAAAGGAACAGAAAAGGCAAAGCCTTTGAGAAAATATTCCCAGGTGAGAGGGCTCTCTTTTAAGAAAAGAAAACGGCTAAACTGCCACTCAGCACCAGCTAATGTTGTGGTGACGAAGGTAATGACAAACAGGGAAATATGTAAAAGAAGACTTTTGGGTTTTGAGCTCATTCTCCGGCAAAAAAGTGTAAGATATTCTGTTCGGGAGTCACATGAAAAACCTGCATTCCTAACGCACGGGCTGCTTCTATGTTTTCAAACCTGTCATCTATAAACAGGCTTTCTTCTGCTTTCAGCCCGCTATTCTGTAGTACATACTCATAAATTTCTGGTTCGGGTTTGCGCAACCTGATTTCGTGCGAAAAATATACTTTGTCAAAGAAATGCGTAAGATCAGGCTTACCTGAGGTTTTTTCCACAATATGGTTAAAGGCAGTAACGTGGATGGCATTGGTATTACTCAACACAAAAAGGCGGTACTTCTGCCTGAGCGTCTCCAGCAGCTTAAATCTCTCTTCAGGTATGTGAAGCAGCATGCGGTTCCAGGCCTCATCTATTTCTTCATCACTTAGAGCTTCATTTGTTGTAAGCTGCCTGATCCCCTGCCTGAAATCATCACTGCTGATCAGTCCTTTTTCATAGTCCAGAAAAAGTTTAACATTTTCGCTCAGCAGCTGCTCACCAGAAGAAGTTCCCAGACAAAAAGAAGATAAAGCCTGAAAAGAAAGCGAAGTATCCAGGTCAATGATCACACCGCCAAGATCAAAAATAAGGTTTTTGGTAGTATTGAGTAACATAAGATTCAAATATGCTACATTAGTGCATTAAATAAAAATAAGCCGCCTCACTTCAGCTTTATCAGTCCCAGCCAATTTTTTGCTTTTCATTTCGCCTTCACCTGGAATTAATGTTAGTTTGTATGGAAGTTCAAAACTACCGAAAATGAACCAATGGCAGGGACAATGGGAAAAAA
>JBKHDR010000140.1:0-10609 GCA_046541235.1 Cyclobacteriaceae bacterium
TCAACCTCCAACAGCTCTGCAAGCTTAACAACCTGTGCTCGTTTTGCACGTCTCTCCCCACGTTCGATTTTACTAAACATAGGTGTGTCTATCTCTAAACTGGCGGCTAGCTGGCGCTGCAAAAGTCCCTTTTGCTCGCGTAATGCTTTGATACGTACACCAAATGGCATGGCCTGTCAAATTATGACTTGTTAATATTTGGCTAATATAAAAACTCTTTTTGGTGCATCACTAAGATTTCAGAAAAAAAATATCAAAAAATTATAGAGGGCAAATGGGTAGAACTTTGAACAAAATCCGCTAAAAAATCTAAAATCAGCAATATGAAATTCGGCAAAAGCATTTGGTTGGCTTATATTCGCCTGAAAACCACTTGAGCTCATGAACCAACCCTTTCTCCTCCTTCGGCATGTATTTCCCTCCTTAGCTATTTTCATAATCTTCATCACCATCGCCGCCTGTAGCACGCAATCCAATGAACTGGCAGAAAAGGAACCTCTGTCCCGGCAAGAAAATGAGGGAGTCGTAGGTGCCAATGGCATGGTCGTGACGGCGCATCCGCTCGCCTCGCAGATCGGGCTGGACGTGCTGAAAAAAGGAGGCAATGCTTTTGATGCGGCTATTGCCGTAAAGTACGCGCTGGCGGTGGTGCTGCCCAAAGCGGGCAACCTGGGAGGCGGAGGCTATATGGTCTACCGCACCGCTGAAGGCGAAAAAGGGGCGCTGGATTTTCGGGAAACCGCCCCGGCTGCGGCTTTTCGGGATATGTTTTTGGATGAGAACGATTCGGTGATGAACCAGAAAGCGCTCTACGGTCACCTGGCTGCCTGTACGCCAGGTACGGTTGACGGCATGGATCAGGTACACCAGAATTTTGCTTCGCTTCCTTTTGAACAACTCATACAGCCAGCCATAGACCTGGCAAATAATGGCTTCGAGGTGACTGAATACGATGCTTCCACCTTCAATGATGCCATTGAGGCTTTCCGCCAATGGAATGATAAAGAGATGGTACTGATCCGGGATTCGGCCTGGCAGGCAGGCGATACGCTGGTGCAAAAAGACCTGGCCGCTACGCTGGAACGCATCCGCGACCAGGGGAAAGATGGTTTTTATAAAGGGGAAACTGCCCGGTTGATTGTGGAAGAAATGCAGGAAGGCGGAGGCATCATCACGCAGGAAGACCTGGAAAATTACGAGTCGGTATGGCGGGAAACCATTGAAGGCACCTATCGCGATAGCTTCAACATCGTGTCCATGCCGCCTTCCAGCAGCGGGGGCCTCATCATTGTGCAATTGCTCAAGGGCAGTAATGCTTACGATATGCAGGCGCTCGGCCATAATACCGCCGAATCTATCCACCTGATGACCGAACTGCAGCGCCGGGCCTACGCCGACCGGGCCGAGCACATGGGCGACCTGGCCTACTACGATGTACCGATAGACATGCTGCTGGATGATGCTTACATCGCCTCCCGCAACGCCAGCATCAGCATGGAGCAGGCGACCCCTTCGCAGGAGATCAAGGCGGGCAGTGTGGATAAAATTGAAAGCCTGGAGACGACCCATTTTTCTATCGTAGATAAAGACGGTAATGCGGTCTCTATCACCACCACGCTGGTCGCTTATTTTGGTAATAAGGTGATGGTAGACGGGGCAGGATTCTTCCTCAATAACGAGATGAACAACTTCAGCCTGAAGCCGGGTTTTCCCAACATCTTCGGACTGATCGGTGGTGAGGCCAATGCCATAGCGCCGGGCAAGCGCATGCTTTCCAGCATGAGCCCCACCATCGTGGAGAAAAACGGTGACCTCTATATGGTACTGGGTACGCCGGGAGGCTCTACCATCATCAACGTCATTTACCAGAATATCCTCAACGTCATTGACCACGGCATGACGATGCAGCAGGCAGTAGATGCTAAGAAAACCCACTCCCAGTGGCTCCCTGATCAGATAGTACTAGAAGAAGGGACCATTGATTCGCTGGCTGCGCAGCAACTCCGGGACAAGGGGCACGCCCTGCGTTTCTTTCCGCAACTCGGCAGAGTAGAAGCCATCCTGGTACGTCCGGATGGATCTTACGAAGGGGCCGCCGATGTCACCCGCAGCGGGGATGCTACGGCTTTAGGGTATTGAGAAGAAGATAATAGGTATAAATTAAAGGTCCAGCTTTTCAGGATTTTGACGGTTAGGCCATAGCCTCAATAAGGTGATTTTGTTATCGGCTAAGTGGTAAAATATACTGATGTGTTGGTTGACAACCGCTTTTCTCACCTGGGGTACATCCGTAGAAGCATATATCCGGGGGTTCGCAGAAATATAATCTATGGTTTGAAAAACTGATTTGATAAAATTTTCAGCAATTTCAGGGTTCCAGCGATCCAGGAGATAATCAATTTGCTGATAATAATCCTGTTCTGCCTTTTTGGTCCATACTACTCCCATTACTTCAGGCGCAGATTGGGATAGCGGGAAGCCGTCTCTTTTTTCAACTGCTCGTGTGATACCGTTCTCCCCTCTTCCATGTCCTTCAGGCCTTCTTCAATGGCCGCTTTTTCCTCTGAGCTTAGGGCTGTCTTACCCACATAAGCTTCCAGCATGGCACTCATGCTTTCCAGAAAACGCTGGTCTTCAATATTCCCGATTAACTCAATAATATGGTCTTTCAATATCGCTTTATCCATCATAATAGGAGCTTAAGCTTTTTTTATAAGATAACGAATTCTGAGATATTGACTTTACAAACAACGTGCGCTACTGAGCAGAAGAAAAATTTACTTTTTGCAATGTAGGCTTCTGGTAAGGAGAAATTACCCTTTCTCCCCCAATAAATGTATTGTAAACGATATCAAAAAATATAATTTCTTTAATGCGGGCCCTCAAACTGTCATGGATGAGAGACAATTCATAAAAATCGTTATTTCTTTCTGTCAGCAAAGTAAATATCAAAAACTCTTCATCTTCAAAAGTCGCCCGCAAATCAAAGTAGTAGTAAGAATGACCACCAACAATAACTTTATAAATCACACTTTTTTTGATAACAAAGGTTTTACTGGTTACACTATAAAAGCTACCAGCGACTTCATCCAGATTAAGTACAGGACTTGTATCACTATGCTTTTGAATCAAAAAAAAACTTCTTTCTATCTTCTCTTTTATCTGGAGTTACATCAGCTAAAAACAAAGCTTCATCAACATCTTTATATTCCCAAAAACCTGGTAAACTAACAGAAAGAGAGTCCTCGTTGCTATTAAACGCCATCCATTCAATTCGATAAATATCTGGGCCTATAAAGTAATCCCAGAGGCCAATTTTTTGTCCTACTACATACTTACCTTTTTTTACAAGATCATTCTGGATAAAGAACTCAAAATTCCCTTCTTCTATTTGATCGTTAAATCTACCAATAACTTTATTGTTATCCGAACCTCCAAAAGCCAAGTCATAAAATGTATATTCAGAATTACATGCTGAACACAGAAGTAGGAAAAAACTTAGAACCTTGAGATTTCTCATATAAATCAATTTTTTACTTACCTCCCCGTCAAATGCTTGTAGTCCCGCACCACCGTATAGAGAAACTGCAAAGGACGAAGATCGCTGTCAATCTGCAGCAGTTCTTTAATCTTACCGGCGGTGGCCTGCACCGGCGCGAGTTGCCCGCTCTCCCGGTAGGTGTGGATCACCCGCATGATGATGTCGATGTCTGTATCCTTAAGCCGGGTCACTTCAGGAAAAGTAGCCTGATGGTTTTCTTCAACGGCAAATACCGACAGGGGCTCACCGGTTTTGATTTTTACCACCGTGGTGCCGGCAGCCAGATCGCCCAGGCGCTGGTCGTTGCGGCTGATGGCAATGCTCAGCACCGCAATGGCGCCACTCATCAGCGTAATGTCAACCAGGCGTAGCAGCCAGCGCAGCAGGTACTCCCCTATGCCGGGCGCCGAGCCGTCCAGTTTGACTACTTTGATCTGCAGCTGCCGCTTGCCGATACTCTGGCCGTCCATGAAAATCTCACAAAGCAGGTGGTAGAGAAAGGGCGGCAGGCCCAGCACCACCAGCAGGGCAGTGGACGGTTCAATCGCCAGTTGTGAAAAAATTAGCAAAAGGGCTCCATAGTAGGCCAGGATGATCAGCAGATCAATGAAAAATGCCTGTATGCGCAGGCCTATACCGGCCAGGGGATATTCTACACTTACGTTCTGAGCTGTTTCTACGCTTATCCGCTGCATGGCTGAAAATGAAGTTTCTGTGAAGAAACGCCTGAAAACTGTCGGCGCCTGTTTTTTTATCCTGATATCTCGCTAAATTAGGCATTCATCCTGAAAAAACACTTTGTTTACTGCCCCGAAAATTAACCTGAGATGAGAGAAGCGGCCTTTGTAAGGCAAAACGAAAAGAAATGGGAGGCCCTGGAACAGGCCATTGTTTCAGGAAAGGCCCTGCTTAAACCTGATGCACTTGCTGACTATTTTATTCAGCTTACCGACGACCTGGGCTATGCCAAGACCCATTACCCCAACAGCAACACTACGGTTTATCTCAATAACCTCACCGCCAAGGTGCACCAGGCGATCTATCGCAACAAAAAAGAAGACAAGGGGCGACTGCTGCGCTTCTGGCGCTACGAACTGCCGCAGGTGATGTATGAATCGCGAAAGCAGCTACTCTATTCTTTCCTGATCTTCCTGGCAGCCTGCCTCATCGGAGCGGTGTCTGCAGCGCATGACGAAAGCTTTGTCCGCCTGATCCTGGGCGACAGCTACGTCAACATGACGCTGGAAAATATTGACCGGGGCGACCCCATGGCTGTTTACAAAAGTATGGGCCGGGGCGATATGTTTTTTGCCATTACGGTCAACAACATCAAAGTATCCCTGATGGCTTTTGCGGCGGGTGTGGTATTGTCAGTAGGCACAGGCTTCATTTTGCTGCAAAACGGCATCATGCTCGGTGCTTTCCAGTATTTCTTTTACCAGCAGGGATTCCTGCTACCTTCTTTCCTGACAATCTGGATACACGGCACTATGGAAATTGCCTCCATCATCATCGCCGGGGCGGCGGGCCTGGTGATCGGCAACAGTATCCTTTTCCCTGGCACCTATCCGCGCATGTATTCCTTCAGGAAGGGAGCCAAAAGCGGGCTCAAGATAGTCGTTGGCCTGGTACCCCTGTTTGTTATGGCCGGTTTTCTGGAGTCTTATGTTACCCGCCTTACCGACTGGCACTGGGCATTGCGGCTGGGCATCATTATGGCTTCGGCCTTTTTTGTACTGTACTACTTTATTATTTACCCTCATAAATTACAACAGCATGACAAGCGAGAAAATGAAGCTGTACCAAAAGCGTGACTTTGGTGAGAAAATAAATGCAACCTTCACTTTTCTGAGGGACAACATCGTGCCCCTGGGCAAAAGCCTGCTCTACATTGCCGGTCCGGCCATACTGCTGGTAGGGATTGTATCAGCAATAAGCTTTTCGGGAATATTGTTCAACAATGGCGAGATGACGGAAGAAGGTCTGTTGGCAAACCTGGGAGGCAGCGGTTTTGCAAATTTACTCGCAATTTTGTCTATTCCGCTGGTAATCGGTGTAGTGTATGCTTATCTGAACCTGTATTTTGAAAGAGAGGATGAGCCGGAAATCAGCGTAAATGAGGTATGGACACAGGTAAAAAAGTATTATCTGCCTTTTCTGCTTAGTGTCATAGTTACTTCTCTGCTGACTATCATCGGTTTTGTCTTCCTGATTATACCAGGCTTTTTACTGATGGCTGCGCTATCTTTTATCTTTATTCTACAGGTACAGGAAAAACTTAGTTTTGGCGAGGCCTTCTCCCGCTGTTTCAAACTGGTGTCTGACCACTACCTTAGCACGCTGGGACTGCTGCTGGTGATGCTCATCCTGCAGTCTATCATCACTTCTGTCTTCAACCTGCCGCTAATGATTTTTATGGGTGCAGGCGGTTTTCTGTCTGCGTCCGGTGATTTTGATATGGAAAACAGCTCGGCAGTGGTACAGGCCCTGTTCATCATTCTCCAGGTGATCAGTACGCTGGGCTCTCAGTTTCTGTATGCCATTACGCTGGTAGCTATCGCCTTTCAGTACGGCAATCTGGTAGAAAAGAAAGAGTCTGCCGGGCTGATGCAGGAGGTGGAAATGATTGGAAAAGATAAGAAATACAATTCTGAAGAGGAGATGTATTGATGAAAGGAGGCGGTCTTTTTAGTCAAAATCAGGCAGCATTAAGCTGGTAAAATCGGGCCAGAGGCCCTTCAAATAAAAGTCGCTCGCGGGACACGAGCGACTGTATTAAAAAGTAAGAACGTGATTCATCACGTTCTTACAGACAATGCATACAGAATTAAAGCTTCACCCAGGCCTGTTTTTTATTACTTTCTATAATGGCATCGCAAAGGCGCAGCTCGCGCAGGCCGTGCTCAAAGGTGGCGTAAGCTTCCTCCTCATGCTTACCGGCACGGATAGCCGCATATACCTTCCTGAACATCTGCTTGGAAGTGTCGGGGAAGCCTTCATTATGTCCGCCAGGGAAGGAGATAATTTCTCCAGCTTCCTTGTGCACCAGGGCTGGGTCTCTCATCAGCGACTGGTTGGCACCGTCGCGCTTGCCAATCCACAGCTCATTGGGCGACTCCGAGCACCAGTGCATGGCCTGCTCCGAGCCGGAAAACTCCAGGTTGATGCGGTTCTTTCTTCCGGCCGCCACCTGGCTCACTGTCACCACGCCTTTGTTGCCATTGTTGAAGCGCAGCAGTACGGTAGCATAATCTTCCGTATTGATGGGTACATCCGCATAATCTTCCGGACGCAGCATTTTGCCCGAATAGGTTTCTACCGGCTTCAGCGGCTTCTTTCGGGTTTTGTGAACTGTATTAAAATCAGCCATCACCTCGGTAATTTCCAGCCCTGAAATGTACTCAATCAGGTCTATGAGGTGAGAGCCGATGTCGGCAATAGCCCGTGAGTCGCCTGACTGGTCTGGCTCCAGGCGCCAGTTGTAGTCGGTGGCGTAGTAGAGCCAGTCCTGCAGGTAAGTACCGATGACGGAATAGACCTCGCCCAGGGCACCGCTCTCACGCATGCTTTTCATCTCCCTTACCAGGGGGTAAAAGCGCAGGTTAAAATGTACAGCATTCACCAGGCCTTTTTGTTTGGCCAGGGCTACCAGTTCTTCCGCCTCGGCTACGGTAGTTGCCAGGGGTTTTTCGCAGACTACATGCTTACCGGCTTCCAGCGCCTTTTTGGCCATTTCGTAATGAAGATAATTGGGCGTACAGATGTGTACACACTGTATCCCTTCGTGCTGCAGCAGCTCGTCAAAGCTGCCGTAAGCGTGCTCAATGCCCAGAGCTTCGGCTTTAGCCTGGGCAATCTCCAGGTTGAAGTCGCTGACAGCTGCGACATGTAGGTTAGGGATTCTTCGTAAAGCTTCAATGTGGGCGGGGCCGATAAATCCCAGCCCGGCTACACCAATGTTGATTTTTTGCATGTGTTTGGCAGGTTGTTTCGTCAAAATGCCGATAATAAGGCTTTTTATCCTTCTTCACAATGCCTGGCTGAATTCTGTACGTTGCAGCGTTACTTTTCTATTCAAAAAAAAAGGATGGCTCATTATTTCCAATGTTTAGTTGTGATAAGCATTCATTTTGCACAAATTAGCCTCAACACTTTTATGAGGCAAGCAAAGATATTTTCAGGGATACCGTACAGCCTGTTTTTTAGTATGCTGCTGCTACCCCTTATGCCACTACAGGCGCAGGAACGCGCACCTGATCGGGTGTATCAATTTAGAGAGCTTCCGGATCGGGAAAACATGCGCAGCATCCCGGCAGAGGTGATGGAGCGCTACCGCAACGACAGCGACTTTGACTACCGCTTTGGCTATGAGCAGACCATCAGCTGGTGGGAGCAGTTCAAACGCTGGCTGTCCGAAAAGCTTTCCTGGCTTTTTGGCAGTGTGCAAATTGACTTCCCCATTGACTGGCTGCTGTATATTTTCTGCGCAGCCATAATTATTTTTGCCATTCTCAAGCTCACCGGTGTCAGCATCAGCGGCCTGTTTCGCCGCGACGAAAGGGCCGGAGACATAGGCATGCAGCAGGTGACGGAGCAGCCGATCCATGAGATCAACTTTGAAGAAGAGATCAGCAAGGCGCAGCAGGCACAGGATTATCGCAAGGCAATCCGTCTGCTCTATATTTTTACCTTAAAAAGACTTGCTGATGCGGACCTCATCCACTGGCATCCCGGCAAGACCAATGCCGACTATCAGCGGGAGCTGCGATCAAGCCCTCTCCTACCCAATTTCCGCAGCCTGAGCATTTACTATGAGTATGCCTGGTACGGCGAGTTTCCGGTGGATGCCAGGCTGTATGAACAAGTAAATCAGTTGCACCGGCAGATCAGCGCAAAACTTTCGGTAAAGGCATGAAGCAGGAACTGAAATACTACCTCATCCTGGGAGCAGCCCTGCTCATCCTGATCCTGGTGGAGATCTTCGCACCCAAACCTACCGACTGGCGCTTTACGCTTCATCATGAAGATAAGAGCCCTTACGGTACTTTTATCCTATATGAAAACTTTAATTATCTCTTCCCTGAACAGTCAGTAAGTACCAGCTACAAAACGCTCTATGAAATAAGGGAAGCTTATGCCGGCGAAAATATCCTCCTGCTGTCCGCTGATTTACGAGCCGGAAAAGAAGATACTGAAGCCCTGCTACAACTGCTCGACAGCGGGGCGTACGTACTGGCAGCTGCCCGTGAGTTTGGCGGCAAACTGGCCGATACCCTGCAGCTAGAAACCGATGCCGACCTGCTGGAAACGGTGACCGACGCAGATGATACCCTGGAAATCCGGGAGAGCCTCTACTATTTTTCAGACTACGACAGCAGCCGGGCGGAGGTGCTGGCGGAGAACGAAGACGGACAGGCGGTGCTGCTGCGCTACCGGCAGGGCAAGGGAGCATTGCTAATGAGCAGCGCGCCCCAGGTTTATACCAATTATTTTATGCTGCAGGAAAGCCTCACCGGGGAAGCGACCGCCTCACTTAACCTTCTGCCGCAGCGCGACCTGATCTGGAACGAATACTACCACCTGGGCCGTATGGAGTCTTCCACACCCCTACGCTTTGTACTATCTGTTGCACCCCTGCGTTGGGCGGTTTACCTGACGCTGGCCGGGCTGTTACTTTTCATAGTCTTTGAGTCTAAAAGGCGACAGCGGGTCATTCCGGTGGTGCAGCCTCCGGCCAACGCTACGCTGGAGTTTGTGGAAACGGTCGGCAACCTCTTTATGCGGGGTGCCAGCCACCGGGAGATGGCAAAGAAAAAAATTATCTATTTTCGCGAATACCTGCTGAGCCACTACCGACTGCAGGGTGCCTGGCAGGAGGAGGCTTTCCGTGAGCGGGTGGCCCACAAAAGCGGTAAAACCCGCAGGGAGGTAGACGAAATCTTTGACCTCATCCTGAATTTGCAGGAAAAAAAGAAGATCTCGGCTGAAGAACTCATCCGGCTGAACCAATGCATTGACACATTTTATACCCGAAAAGCTATTATCTGATTCATGGAAACATCTTCTTTTGATCAACCCCAGTTTGAGAACCGCATTGACCTGAGCCAGCTGGCCGAAAGTGTCGCCCGTATCCGTAAAAACATAGGTGAATGGATAGTGGGGCAGGAGCGCATGGTGGATCTCATCATCACCGCCCTGCTGGCCGATGGGCATGTGCTACTGGAGGGCGTACCCGGCGTAGCCAAAACCCTTACCGCTAAGCTGGTGGCCAAAACCGTTTCCGTGGATTTTTCCCGCATACAGTTTACGCCCGACCTGATGCCCTCCGATGTGCTGGGCACTTCGGTGTTTAATGCCAAAACCACTGATTTTGAATACCGCAAAGGGCCCGTTTTCTCCAATATCGTACTGGTAGACGAGATCAACCGTGCCCCGGCAAAAACGCAGGCCTCCCTTTTTGAGGTGATGGAAGAGCGACAGGTCACCGCCGATATCCACACTTTTCAGATGGAAGAGCCCTTCCTGGTGCTGGCTACGCAAAATCCCATTGAGCAGGAAGGTACCTACCGCCTGCCCGAGGCCCAGTTAGACCGCTTCCTTTTTAAAATAGAAGTAGATTATCCCTCCTTGCAGGAAGAAACTATGATGCTGGAGCGCTTTCACCGCCGCCGTAACCGCCAGGATATTTCGCAGGTGAAGCCGGTCATCAGTGCCGAAGAACTGATCGCTTACCGGGCCAAGATTGGGGAAATCCATGTGGAGGATCATTTGCTGGGCTACATCGCTACCCTGGTGCAGGAAACCCGTCAGAGCCAGGCGCTTTACCTGGGTGCTTCTCCCCGCGCCTCCCTGGCCATCCTGACCACCGCCAAAGCCTATGCCGCCATCAACGGCCGCGACTTTGTGACGCCGGAAGACATCAAATCCATGGCGATCCCCGTGCTGGTGCACCGCGTCATCCTCACGCCCGAAGCCGAGATGGAAGGCCGCCGCGTAAAGGAAGTGCTGCAGCAGATGATTGATAAAGTGGAAGTGCCGAGGTAGGCAGTAGTTACAGGTTGCAGGTTA